>VGXC01000001.1 GCA_016873495.1 Nitrospira sp.
AAGACCAAACTGCGGCGGTACTACGGCATCCGACGGAGTCATTTTGTCCTCTACCTGAAGGAGATGGAATTTCGGTTCAACCATCGACGCGAGGATTTGCCGCGTCTGATCGAGCGAATCTTGAAAAGGGCTCGTCCAAAACTAGACTAGCTCCTTTAAAATTTCCAATGTCAACGTTAGATGTGTAAACAGTGACAATTCCAATGTCTCACTAGACGTGATAGTGCTCACGGATTTGCAAGGTGCCTACGAGAATCTTTCCGACATGAGGAGAGATGAACACGGCGGACTAGATGCTAGATATCCCAACGGTAGCGTAATGTCTACCAATGAATGTAGATACTTCGCGATAAAAGCATGGGCTAAGCAGCCATGGTCTGGCTATCTCAGCTTTAGGGCAACGGATGAACATGGGCTTCGTTCCATCGGGCGGCATAAGTTAAGAATAGTCGCCACTACAATCCCAGCCAATCTTTGATACTCCCAATTCGTTGTCGAAATTTAAGCGGGACAGGTCCCTCAACGACCTGTCCCGCCCACTTCTCTCCTCCCCTCAGGGCGAAGCCTATCCTTGCACCTGAGGCAGCCAAAACTCTCACTCCTGCTGCTTCACATAAATCGCCACCTTGGCGTCCAGATAGACCTCGCGCCAGGTAAGCTGTTTCGCCAGCGTCTGGCTAAGCGGCGTGCCGACCGACACGATGGCCCAGTCCACACGATATTTCTCCAGCACCGACAGATCAGACTGGCTCCCATTCGCCAGTGCCATGTAATCTTTGAAGATCCAGCGGTCGCCGATCCGGAAGGCCGGCATGCGCCCGTCGATGAAAATCTTCTCCCCCGGTAGCCACCAGAGGAGAAACCCGCCGAATCCGTAGTCGTTGTACATGCGCTGGCCGAGCTGTGTTCGATGTCCCTTGATCCACTCGACCGCCTCAATCGGATATTCGGTATGTCGAAAATACTCCTGTGGCGCCAAGCCTGACTGGACGACGTGCCGGAGATGGTCGGCTCCGAGCGACCCGACCCATAGAGCCATGACCAGGGTCGCTGTAAACAGCCACCGCTTCTGCCAAGCCAGGCTCAACCGAAGCCGCGCACAAAGTTTCCCCCAAGCCCCATCCAACAGTTCGGCCCAGAGGGGCACGCTCAGCAAGAGAAAGAACAGGACGTTGCGCCAGTGGCGCAAGGACAGGACCAGAAAGACGAACAGGATCGTCCAGCGGACCGGCTCACGCCGGCGATAACCGTCCAGGACCGCCAGCCCCAACGCACCCAGGTAGACCACATACGTCAGGCCCGCTTGCTTCTCCAGCGAGACCGGATGCCACTCGTCCAGGGTCTGGATCATAAAGGTATCGTTCAGCGAGGCGATGATTTCCCCATAGAGATGCCAGCCATAGGGATTCAGGATCGTGGCGCAGACAGCCAGCAGCAGCACCAGCCCCACATGGCCGATCTGTTGCCAGGTCAGCGCCGGCTCATCCAGACGATCGGTGAAGGGCAGCCGGCGATCTTTGGCCAAACGCACTAGTGTTGAGGTCGCGAGCAGCAACCCCAGGACGAACAGCCCGGCTGTGAACCCTCCGTGCAGGTTGGCCCAGAGGAGGAACAGCACCGGCACCAGCCAGAGATGGGCCAGCCTCCCTGCCCGATACAGACCGAACCAGCGGAGCAGCAGGGCCAGCCCCATCAGCGAGACCAGTTGGGTTCTCGCGCCCAGGAACGGCAACGCCACCCAGAGGGAGCCGGAGAGGGCCAGCAGCTTGCACGTCCGGCCTGCCTGCGCCTGACCGGCGATCATCCAGAAGGCCCCCAGTGTCACCGCCGCAAACAGAGCAATCACGGCCAGCGGGCCGACAGGACCCAGCCCCCGATAGAGCAACCCGAGCATCCCGTCCGTCAGCCAGGCATGGTCCACCCAGGGCCAGTCGGGCATCGTATGGGAATAGGGATCGGTGGCCGGCATCCGCCAGCCGTTCTGCAAGAGATCGAGACCGGTCCGCAGGTGCCAGCCGAAATCCGGCTCGACCAACGGTTGCAGCGCCAGGTTCAGGAGGAAAAACGCTAGGAGGGCATCGAGGGCAGAAGAGGTGACGTGAGGGGTAAGGCATGAGGGGCGACGCACATCGCGCGCCTCGTCCTGCGCTTCACGCTTCACGCTTCACGCTTCACGAGAAGGTTCCCCATTACCAGCCAGTCTACCTCGGTCCGGAGAAAGCACTGCACCGCCTCGTCCGGGGTGCAGACGATGGGTTCGTTCACATTGAAGGAGGTGTTTAGGAGCACCGGCACGCCAGTTTTTTTGGCAAAGGCCTCGATCAACCTGCGAAAGCAGGGGTTGGCCTCACGATCCACGGTCTGGATACGTGACGTCCCGTCCACATGGATCACAGCTGGGATCACGCCCTTCGCCGAAGGTCTGGCCTTGTGGGTGAACAGCATGAAGGGAGAAGGCTCGGTCAATTCAAAATAGTCTGCCGCCCGTTCTTCCAGCACCGAGGGGGCGAAGGGCCGGAAGGGCTGCCTGAGCTTCACCTTGCTGTTGATGAGTTCACGTATGTCTTCCCGGCGGGGATCGGCCAGGAGGCTGCGATTGCCCAGGGCCCGAGGCCCCCATTCCATTCGACCCTGGAACCAGAAGACCAGCCGGCCATGGGCCAGTTCCGCCGCCACCTTCTCGCAGAGGGCCTCCTCGGCCAAGACTTGAGCGGACAACCCGGCTCGTTCCACCGCCTGCCGACAGGCCACCTCGTCGAACTGAGGGCCAAGGTAGGAACTGGTCATGACCTCCCGCTGCCGCAGGTCGCCGCGGCGGGTCGCAAGCCAGAGGGCGGAGCCAAGCGCCGCGCCTGCATCGCCTGCCGCCGGCTGCACATAGACCTGCCGGAAGCCGGCCTCCTGCCGGAGGCGGCTGTTGGCCACGCAGTTGAAGGCCACGCCCCCGGCCAGACACAAGTTCTCCGCTCCGGTCGCCTGTTTGAGGTGCCGGGCCAGGTGCAGCAAGGTTTCCTCCAGCACCAGTTGGGCGCTAGCGGCGATATCGCGATGACGCTGGATCATCTCTTCGTCGGACTTCCGGTTCGGCCCCAGAAGATTGAGCAGCTCGGGCACAAAGAGTCCGACCCGAGCCAAGTGAAAATCCAGCAGTTTCGTATTTAGGTGGAACTCTCCCTCCGGCGCGAGCGTGAGAATCTTCCGGCGCAGCGGCTCGGCATAGCGAGGCTCCCCGTAAGCGGCCAGGCCCATGACGATGTATTCGTCCTGGTCCGGCGTGAATCCGAGATAGGCCGTGATCGCGGCATAGAACTGGCCGAGCGAGTGGGGCAGGTTGGTGCGCTTCAGGACGGTGATCTCCCGCCCCTCGCCCAATCCCAGCATCGAGGTATGGGCTTCGGACGCCCCGTCCACGACCAGGATCGCCGCCCGTTCGAAGGGCGAGACAAGAAACGTGCTGGCTGCATGGCAGAGATGATGGTCCAGGAAAACCGGCTTCGTCCGGAAGGGTCCGAATGCAGTTTGGAGCTTGGATGTGAGGAAGAGCTGCTCCGTCCATTCCTGACTGAGTCGTTCAGCGCTCCGTCGGCCTTTGACCCGAAACAACGCAGGCGAACGGACCATGGAACCGAGGGCCAGCGAGGCGCGGCGCCCCACGACCCAGTACTTCCAGGGCACGGCGATTGCGTCGATATCATTCAGCCCGGCGCCGGCTTCCTGCAAACAGTAGCGGATGGCCCGGAGGGGCAGCGCCGTCACATGCTTGGTGCGGACGAACCGTTCTTCCTCGGCCGCCGCCAGAATGGTTCCATCCTGGAGCAGCGCCGCCGCCGCATCCCGCAAATTCAACAGGCCCAGGACCAACATACCAAGCCCTGCTTGAGCGCTGGCTTCGATCAGATGCAGGCGGATAAGTACCTTCCCGCCAGTACGCCTAGATGAGTCGCCGCTAGAATAGACGAGACGGAGGGGACTGGCAAGCGTCTCCACCTTCATGATCTCCTGTTGCATTTCGGCCTAGGTTTCGGTACGGTGACCCGATGCCTACGTCCCAGCAGTCCGACCGGCTTTGCCCTATCGCCTCGTGGGTTGTGTTGGCCCTGCTTCCCTGCCTGGCCCTGGCCGCCGCCGGATGCGAAAAAATCACCAAAGCCTTCACCCGCTCCACCATTCCCAGCCTGGGCCCCCCCTTGCCCTATACGGTCAAGTTGGAGTTCGACCCGGTCTTGACAAAAAGCCGGCTGCAATACACCAATGCCTGCAACTCGCCCCAGGAATTGCGGGTGGGGGAAGATTTGGAGTCCACCTTCCTCCAGGCCGCCCATCAGACCTTCAAAGCGGTGTACTTCGACGCCAAAACCACTCCAGCCGGAACCAAGCCGGATTTGGAGGTACGCATCGGGCTGTTGCAGTCCGGCTTGGAAATTCAAACCGATGGGGTGTATGACCGCTTGCCGGCCGATTTGACCTTGGAATTGGGCACGGTCTTCCGCGATGCGACCGGCAAAGTTGTGTCGGAGAAGAACTTCCCGATCCGCCGGCAAGAAAGACTTTTCCTGGAGCCGACCCAGCACCGCTGCCTCTACGTCAACTCCGATTCCCTGGTTCACGACGCCTCCGTGTCTCTCGCGATCCAGTTCATCAAGCATGCGCGGACCATTCTGGACCCGGACGGTCAGTACTCCGTTGCGGCTGCGCCGGACGCGCAACCGATAGCCGCGCCGGAAGCGATGCCGGCTTCTGCTCCGGCTGCGCCGGGCGCCCCTCCAGCGATGCCCACAGGCCTGTCTTTTAAAGCCACGGTCCTGGACGAGAACAGCAACGCCGTCCTGGAAGGCGGAGAGCGGGTGAAGGTGCGGGTGGACCTGGTTAATGCGGGACGGGTGCCGACGCGAGACGTGGCGGTCACCTTGACCGGAACTCCGGTCTTACTCGGACAGTTTCCGGCCACAACCCTGCCGGCCGGCCCCCTTCAGCCGGGCGAGTCCCGCTCGATCGAATTCGTGGCGACGATTCCTCCCTCGCTGCCGGCGCAGCAGGCCCAGTTGCAGGTTTTAGTCGCGGACGCAACCGGCGTCGGCCCCCCGCCCCAGTCCTTCACGACCACCTTGCGCTCGGGAGGCGCGGGCGTCGCAGCAGGAGCCGCCGCGACCGCCGGCGCCGGAGTGATTTTTACCAATGTGGACCAGGTGCCCGGCGCGGTAGCAGGCTTCCAACGGCCCCAGACCCACCTGCTCGCGGTCGGAATCAGCGATTACCGGGATCCGCTGGTCCCGACCAGAAAATTCGCCGCGCAGGACGCCGAGCTGGTCGCCTCGTATTTCAAGACGATCGGCGGGGTGCCGGCCGCCAATGTTCGGGTCTTACAAGACCGCAAGGCCCTGCGGCCGGATATCGAGGAAGCCATTCTGGATTGGCTGCCGCCTCGGCTGACGCCGGACTCCATCGTGATCGTCTACTTTGCCGGCCAGGCCCTCGTGTCGCCCACCGGCGAGACCTTCCTGCTCCCCTATGAAGGCAGTACGACATCCCGCGCCAGACTCTATCCGCTCAAGGATCTGCAGGCCGCCCTGGCCAAGCTGAACGCCCAGCAGGTGGTATTGATTTTCGACGGGGCTCTGTTGCGGCTCGGCAAGGACGCCAAGGCGCCCCAATGGGATGTCGGAGGCGGGACGTTAGTACGCCTGATCGGCACCACCGGCCTGCAGTCCGGCCTCGAACCGGACCAGATCAAGCACGGCCTGTTCACCTATTATTTGCTGCGTGGGCTGAAAGGCGACGCCGATGCCAACCATGACGGCGAGGTCACGCTGGGCGAATTGGCGGCCTTCGTGCGCCAGACGGTTCCATCCACAGCCAAGTCCCAATTCAAGCAGGATCAACGTCCGTCCGTCTTCCCCACCCTGACGCCGACCAGCAAGGCTGCATCGCTGCCATTGGCCAGAACCGCCGCTCGTCCCTAACGCCCTTGGGGACCACGATAGTATCCGCCCAACAGGATGCTCAAAAAGACCACCATCTCACCCGCCCACCCCAGGCGCGCCAAGGCGCGCCCCTTCCACAGGTTCGGCCGCAGCGAGCGAGGCCTTGAGGCATATTGAAGCAAAACGATGAGAGGCCGAGCGAGCGAGAACAAAGCTGGCGGTATTTTTCAGCGTCCTGAATAAAAAAGGGCGGAGGGGATCCCCTCCGCCCTTCTACTCACGCCCCGCCGAAAAACTTATTCAGCGTCTTTCTTGCAGAAGCTCCGCTCGTAATTGATGATCGTCCAGGCTTCTTCTTCGTTGATCGCGGCCGGGATCAAAGGCACCATGCCGGTTCCCGCGCTCCCATTCTTGATCACCCAGAAGAGCTCCCCGTCTTTCCGCTTCTTGTGGAACTTGCAGTTCGTGAAGTTCCGCGGGCTCGGGTTCAGGATCGCGCCGGCCGGGCCATCGCCCTTGCCCTCCTTGCCATGGCAGTTGAAGCAAGTGCCCTTGCCCTCGAACAGTGCCTTCCCCTTGGCGATATTTTCCGGCGTGTTCGCCACCGGATTCTTCAAGCCCTTCGCTTCGGCGATTTGATCCGCCGGTACCCGAGGCTTCAGCGGATCCCGCTCCTCGGCCACAGCCGCCGTGGCGGCGACAAACATCAGAGCAGTCAACAGACCCAGAGACTTCGACACATACCGCATCTCGACTCCTCCTTTTGTTGAATCACCCACAAGTCCGAATGAAGACTGTGGCCCCCGGCAAAACGGGCGAAATATAGCAATGCGTCCCCTGGTTGTCAAGCGATAGCAGTCTGATGAGGACCGTGCTACAACCCGTCCAGGACCCCATCCAGCCAGGTTCCGACGGCCGCTGCCTTCCTGGTCGCCATGGCCACCACCTGACGGTGCCCAATCTGGCGGTCCAACGGGGCTCCGGCCCGGTTGGTAATCAGCGCCAGCCCCAGGACCCGCAGGCCCAACGCTCGCGCGACGATGACTTCGGGGACGGTGGACATGCTGACCGCCTGAGCCCCCAACCGCCCGAGCATCGCCGCCTCCGCTGCCGTTTCGTAGGTCGGCCCGGTCACCGCCGCCAACACGCCCCGCCTGATCGACAAGCCGGAAGCCAGGGCGACACGCTCGGCCATGGCCAGCAAGGCCCGGTCATAGGCCCCCGCCATTTCGACAAACCCGCCGAACCCTCCCCCGCCGGGAGCCGCCCCCTGCAGAGGATTATCGCCCATGAGATTAAGATGGTCCTCGATCAACATGCATGTGCCGGGAGGCGCATCGTCCAACGCCCCGGCTGCGCAGGTTACGATCAGCGTCTGCACACCCAAAGCTGCCAGTACCCGTACGGGGCAGGTGACCGCATCGAGCGCATAGCCCTCGTAGCGATGGGCCCGGCCTTGCAGAATGACGACGCAGATTCCGCCGCGCTCCGTGAGGACCAGACGACCCGCATGGCCTTCGACCGCACAACGAGGGAAGCCAGGTATCTCCTGATACGGAATTGCGGCCAAGACCTTCGCCTGGTCGGCATAGGCCCCCAATCCGGACCCGAGGATGATGCCGACGGAGGGCCGACCGGATAAGCGGGCATGGAGGAACTCGACCGCCTGCCGAACGGGAGAGGAGACAGGATCGTCAACCGTCATGAGAACCGTCGTGCATGCCGCGTCGAATCATCTCGCGCTTCACGCTTCACGGTCGTTTGAGCACGATATCCCGGGCCACGCGGCCGCGAGGGCCGAAGGGATCCAGTGGTTTGCCGTTGAGTGAGCCGCGGACGCCGCCGGCGTTGCCCAGAGTCAGGGTAAACCGGTCGGACGCCTTCCATTGCACCCGGTCGCCGGGGCGCATCAAGGCCTCGTGGGGGCTAGCCCCGTCTATTTGCACCACGACCCAACTGAGCTCCAGCGCCTCCAAATCCAGGACCAGCGCCCCCGATCGTGCCGGCTCAGTCTGGCCCGGCAATCCGGCCAGGGGCGAGGTCGGCACCGTCGGTAGGGACAACGACGCCTCCTGGGACACGGTCGGCGCGCCGAGCACGGGCGCCGCCTCCTGGGGCTTCGGCTCGGTCGCGGCAGGGGGCCCGGCCTCGGTCCGCTCCGGCCCCCGGCGAACCGGTGCGCTGTCGGAGGGCTTGCGCTCGGATTGGCCGCGGAGCGCGCCCGTCGCCGGCCCCGCAGGGCCCGCGGGGGCGGCAGGCGGTTCAGCCTCGACGGCCGGTCGGTGCCTGGTCATGGTGGACTGCTCGCGTCCGAGCAACAGGATCAGCGCCAGCACCGCCACGGCGGCGGCGGCAAAGATCACCTTGCGGTTCGCCTGCCGCTGACGCTCATCCGCCACCTGCCGCACCCGCAGCAGCTCGAGCTCCGACTGCTTGCTGTAGAAGGATCCCGCGGAATCGGCGAACCGCCGCATGGCCTCCTCCTCGTCCAGTCCCAGGGACCGGGCATAGGATCGGACGAACCCCTTGGCAAAGACCTGATCCGGCAACCGGGCATAATTGCCCTCTTCGAGCGCCATCAGGAATTCAGGATGAATGCGGGTCTTCGAGGCGACATCGTCGAGCGTCAACCCCTTGGTTTCGCGAACTTGTCTGAAAAAATCCCCGATCGATTCCATATGACTCCGTCGTCGGCTATGGCCTGAGCCGCTCCAGTAATTGGTTCGCTTCGGCGGCGAACCGTCCGCCCTTATCCAACGTGGCCACGCGTAGCAACGACTCGCGGGCCTTCATATCATAGCCGAGACGATAGTATGCCCGCCCCAATTCCAAATGCACCTGCGCCGTGGGGACGTTCGGAGGCGTCACCAGCAGGGCGTCTTCGAAGGCCTGCGCCGCCCCCGGCATATCGCCTTCATGGGCCAGGGCCAGTCCCAGATTGTACCAGGCCACGTCCGGCGTCGCGTACAAGGGATTGCTCAACGCGCGGCGATAGGCGCTGATCGCCTCCTGCCAGCGGTCCTGGCTGGCCAGGACCGTGCCTAGGTAGGTATAGGCCTCCGAGTTCTCCGGCGTGATCCGCAGCACCGTCCGGAACTCCTCCTCGGCCTGCGGATATTTCCGCTGTTCGGCGTAGATATGCCCGATGGAGTAATGTGCGTCCCGGTGCAGGGGATTTTCCTGGATCGCCTTTTGGAACGAGACAAACGCCTTCTGGCGATCGCTCTCCAGATTGGCTATCCCTTCTTTGTAATAGCCGTCGGCCCGCTTGACCGCTTCCTCCGAGCCGCAACCCAGCCATCCGCTCATCCAGCAGAGGAGGCAGGTCAGAAGGGTTCTGCATACACGCTGAAACAATGGCGCCCTCACGGCAGATCGTCAAAATGGGTGAGCCGCTTGAATTCCCGGAACCGGGCCTCGATCTCTTTGTAATCCAGCGCGCGCAATCGGTCAAGGCTGAAGGCCTCGACCGTAAAGGAAGCCATCACGCTGCCGAAGATAATCGCCTGCCGGATGGCGTCCTCGGACAAGTTGCCCGTCGCGGCCAGGTACCCCATGAAGCCTCCCGCAAACGTGTCCCCTGCCCCGGTCGGATCGCGGACCTGTTCGAGCGGATAGGCGGGGGCTCCGAACATCTGCTTTTGGTTGAAGCACAGGACCCCATACTCCCCCCGCTTGATGATCAGGTGTTTGGGCCCCTTGGCCAGAATCTTTTGCGCCACTTGGACCAAATTCGGCGACTCGCCCAACGCCCTGGCCTCGCCGTCGTTGATCACCAGCACGTCCACCTGGGCCAACGTGCGCCAGAGCGCCTCCCGCTTGCCGTTGATCCAAAAATTCATCGTATCGCAGGCCACCAGTTTGGGCCGCGTGACCTGTTGCAGGACGTCCAACTGGAGTTCCGGGTCGATATTGCCGAGAAATAGCAAGTCCGGCGACCGGTACGCCTCAGGAATCTTGGGCCGGAACGTTTCGAAGACGTTCAGCTTGGTGTCCAGCGTATGGGCTTCGTTCAGCTGATGCGTGTACTCGCCCTTCCAGCGAAAGGTCTGGCCCGGCCGCCGTTCCAATCCCGCCAGGTCGATGCCGCGGCTCTTGAGGAACTTCAGGTGGGCCTCCGGAAAATCCTCCCCCACCACGGCGATGAGATCCACGCCGGTGAAATAACTGGCCGCAGTCGCAAAATAGGTCGCCGACCCGCCCAACACCTCGGTGCCTTCGCCGAACGGAGTCCGGACCGTATCCAGCGCGACCGATCCGACGACCAACAGCTTGCCCATCTCAGCGGCCTCCTTTCGCCGGCGCATAGCGCCGGGCCAGCAATACGCGCAGGCGCTTGCGCGCCTCCTTGGTGATCTTGTCCGGCGCCGTCAACACGGCGTATTCCAAGGCCGTCCCGCAAGCGCAGGTACGCGGCTCCTCGGCAACCGGCAGCGTGGCGCGCAGGATGCGCTTGGCCATCGCCACGTTCTTGTGGAGGGTCGCCAGGATCGCCTCGACCGTCACGGATTCCTCGCTGGAATGCCAGCAATCATAGTCGGTCGGCAGCGCCAGCGTGGCGTAGCAGATCTCGGCTTCCCGGGCCAGCTTGGCTTCGGGCAAGTTGGTCATCCCGATCACGTCCACGCCCCACTGCCGGTAGAGGAAGGACTCGCCTCGCGTGGAAAACTGGGGCCCTTCGATGCAGAGATAGGTCCCCCCGCGGTGCACGGCGGCGCCGGCCCCGTGGGCGGCCTCGGCCAGCGCGCCCGAGAGATGCAGGCAGATCGGATCGGCGAAGGCCACGTGGGCCACGATGCCCCGATCGAAAAAGGTGCCGATGCGGCGTTTCGTGAAGTCGATGAACTGATCCGGCAGCAGCACGTCGCCCGGCCGCACCGATTCCTTCATGCTCCCCACCGCGCTGACAGCGATCACCCGGGTGACCCCCAGCGACTTCATGGCATAGATGTTGGCACGGTAGTTGATCTCGCTCGGGCTGATACGGTGCCCCCGTCCATGGCGGGAGAGAAAGGCCACGGAGCGCCCGTCGATCCGGCCGATGATGATGGCGTCGGAGGGCTTGCCGAACGGCGTTTTGACCTTCACCTCGCGTACTTGCTCCAACCCGTCCATTTCGTACAGCCCGCTGCCGCCGATAATGCCGATGCTCGCTCTCGCTTGTGCTGCCTGCTTGCGTGCCACTCTGTGCTCTCCTCCTAGGTTGCCGCGACCGTATTGTGGGCCTCTTTGCTCGTGACCGCGGGCGGGTCGGCCAGGAACCGGTGGACCAACTCGACGATGCGGGCCGTCACGTCTTCGAACGTATCCCGTTCGTCGATCCTCAACCAGATCAGCCCCGGCTCTTTGCGGAACCAGGTCAGTTGCCGTTTGGCGAAATGGCGTGTGTCCCGCTTGAGCAGGCGCACCGCCTCGTCATAGGGATATTCGCCGGCCAGATTTCCGGCCATCTGCCGGTACCCCAGGCCCTTCATAGACCCGAGCTGCCGGTCATACCCCTTAGCCAGGAGGCCACGTGTTTCCTCCAGCAGCCCCTTGGCCAATTGCTCATCCACCCTGGCGTCAATCCTTCGATAGAGCGCTTCTCGGTCCCGCATCAGGCCGATCACAAGCGTCGAGAACGGCGACTCGCCGAAAGCATGCTCGTGAATGGCCTCGGAGAGCGGACGTCCGGACAACCGGTAGACCTCCAGCGCCCGGATGATCTTCACCTGATCGTGCGGATGCAGCCGCTTCGCCGAGGCCGGGTCCACGCGGGACAGTTCCTCGTAGAGCGCCCCGATCCCCCGATCGAGCGCCTCGGCATCCAGC
The DNA here is from genome assembly GCA_016873495.1 of Nitrospira sp. Lineage (GTDB taxonomy): Bacteria > Nitrospirota > Nitrospiria > Nitrospirales > Nitrospiraceae > SYGV01. The sequence continues at coordinate 11,733 of VGXC01000001.1, forward strand.
CTGCCCCGCAAAGCCCAATCGGCCGCCGGTCCGTCCCACAGACCCCGCAGCAGCGCGCGCACATAGAGACCGGTGCCACCGACGAGCAAAGGGAGCTTCCCCACACTATGCAGACGCCTGATTTCCTCCAGCGCGTGCCGGCGATAGAGACCCACGTTGAACGGCTGGTCCGGCTCGACCAAATCGATCAGCCGGTGCGGCACCCCCTGCCGCTCCGCCACCGTCGGTTTGTCCATCCCGATATCCATACCGCGAAAGACCTGGCGCGAATCGGCCGTGAGGACCTCGGTGTCCAATGCCTTGGCCAACAGAATTCCGACCCGGCTCTTGCCCACAGCGGTCGGCCCGACCAGGGCGACGAGAGGCTTTGCCTTCAGAGAAGACTCAATGTTCAATGGTGGATGTTGAATGGAAGTCATAGCCTGTTTTCAATTGAAAATTAACAATTCAACATTGAGAATTGTCTCGTTAGGCGCGGCCAAAGATTTTACCCAACTCCTCTGCAGGTAACCGGAGCGCCACCCGTCGCCCGTGCGGGCAGGTCATCGGCAACCCCTCGCGCACCCAGTCTTCGATCAGCTGTTTGCTCTCGGACAATGCCATCGCCCGGCCGGCCCGCACCGCGCTGTGACAGGCCAGCGTCGCCAGGATGGGCCGCACTTTGGCCTCCAGCGACAAGGCGGCGTTCCATTCCGACAGGTCCTCGACCAAGTCCTGCACGAGCGCTACGTAGTCCAAATGCGCCAGCTGGGCCGGGACCGATCGCACCACGAAGGCTCCGGCCCCGAAGGGCTCGATGGAAAGCCCTAACTTGTCCAAATCCGGCAGGTGGCGCGTGAGCAGCGTGGCGCCCTGAAGCGGCACCTCGATCGGCTCCGAAATGAGCAAGGGCTGGGACGGCACGCGCTGTTCCAGCCAGGCGCGCCACAAACGTTCGAATAATACCCGCTCATGCGCCGTATGCTGATCGATCACCTGCAGCTCCGTGCCGACCTGGGCGACCAAATAAGTTCGGCCGACCTGGCCCAGCGGAATGACCTCGCTCGCCGCCTCGAGCCGATAGCCGGGCGAGGCCTCCCCGATGCCCGGGACAGCCAGTTGCTCGGCTCCCGACAAGAAAGGGGCGACATTCTGTCCGGCTGGGTTCGCCCGGCCTGCCTCCGTCTGCAGACCATCCCTTCGCCTGAACAGGGACGGCTGAGTCTGCCACCCGGCGGACGTTCCAGGCCAGCCGGCATATCCGCCCGCGGCCCGGTCGGTCGTCTGCTGGGACTGCCCGTCAAGCTGGATGCCCTGCGGACTGCCGCCTAGAGCCGTCCGGACCGCACGCCGAACTGTTTGATGGACCAGGTCTTGATCGGCAAACCGCACCTCGCGCTTTGCCGGATGCACGTTCACATCCACCCGCGCCGGCTCCACCTCCAGGAACAAGACATATTGAGGATATCGGCCCTTGGCCAGGAAGGAGCCATACCCCTCGGCAATCGCATGGGCCATGGTCGGACTCTTGACGGCGCGCCGATTGACGAACAGCTCCTGCGGGGTGCGTCCGGCGCGCGCCTGAGCTCCGTGCACGGTCACGCCGGTCAGGCGCAGGCCGGGCCCCTCGCCCCGCACGTCCACCACCTGCTCCAGCCAGCGCTGACCGTAGAGTTGCAGCAGCCTGTCGCGCAGGGAGGAAGCGGCCGGATAGTCCAGCACCTCCTGCCCGTTGTGGAGTAACCGGAATCGAACCTTCGGCCAGGCCAACGCCGCTTGTTGTATCACCTGGCAGATGTGCGAGAACTCCGTCGGCGTAGCCTTCAAGAACTTTTTTCTTGCCGGCGTGTTGAAAAACAGATCTGCCGCCTCGATTTGGGTGCCGGGGGACGCGGCCACCTCTTCCCGCTGCTCCGTTACCCCGCCCGTGAGGACCAATCTGGTGCCGACCGGCTCATCCCGCCGAGCCGTGATCAACGTCAGCCGGGACACGGAGGCGATGCTGGGCAAGGCCTCTCCCCGAAACCCCAGGGTGTGGATGGACCAGAGATCTTGCTCCGAGCGAACCTTGCTGGTCGCATGGCGTTCAAGAGCCAGCGGAGCGTCCTCCTGGCCCATTCCCTCCCCGTCGTCGGTCACCTTGATCAGCGCACGCCCGCCGTCCCGCACCTCCACCGTAATTTTCGTCGCGCCGGCATCCAGGCTATTATCCACCAACTCCCGCACGACGGAGGCCGGCCGTTCCACCACTTCGCCGGCAGCGATCTTGCTGACCACGTCGCCGGGCAGCACCTGGATCTTGCCGGTGCGGCTCGCGAGATTCACCGGTTCCGCCTCCTCTGACTGCCAAAATCGCGGCAGTCGGCGGACGCACGGCTTGCAGCGCGAGCCGGACGGCACCGCGGCGGCGGGATGGACTGTAGGGGGCGAATCATCGGATTTCGGCCAGTTTGTTCTTGGCCAGCTTGGCTTCGTTGGAGGTTGAAAATTCTTCCAGCACCCGCTTCAGGTAACTGCGCGCCTTCAAAGGATCGCCGGTCTCCGCCGACGAGAGCCCCAGCTTGAACAGCGCGGGAGGCACTTTTTCGCTCTTCGGATATTCCTGGACGACTAGGTCGAAGGCTTGCATCGCACGCGGGTAGTCTTTCAGGCTGTAGTACGATTCACCGATGAAATAATGGGCATCGGGTGTTTTCGATGTCGAGGGAAAATCTTTCAAGAACCGCTCGAAGCCCCGGATGGCCAACTCATACCGCCCGTTGAGATAGTCGTTCTGCGCCAAATTGAACGCGCTGGTGGGTGATATGTCCGGGGTGCCCGGCAAAACCGCCGGCGCCTCCGGCAACTTGGCCGGCTTGGACTGTCTGGACGGTTCGCCGGACGGCGCAGCGGGCATGACATCCGGCTTGGCCGGGGCCGGTGCGGCGTACTGGCCGTCTTGCAGCCGGGCGACCCGGCGGTCCAGGTCGTTCAACCGGTCCGTCAGTTCTTCCAGCTGCTGCCGGAGCGCCTCTACGTCCTTCGGCAGCCCCTTGACCGCCTGGTCCGCCGATGGAGTCTTGCCGCCTTTCGCCTCCAGAGCCTGGAGCCGTTTCTGGATCTCTTCGTCGCGTTGCCGGTCCTGCTCTTGCAATTTGGCGACGGCCCGGACCTGCTCCTGGGTCTTCACGAAGTCGGCATGGCTGGCACAGCCGGCGAGGAGGATTCCGCCCCAGGCCATGACGGCCAGAAATCTCATGGCTTGTCCGGACGGCACATGACACATTCGCATAATGTTATCGGCCTTGGTTGAGTTGGACTAACCGTTCGCGGGCCTTGCCCGCTTCAGGACTCTTGGGAAACACCTCGACCACTTGCGTCAATGCCACCGACGCTTTCTTGCGATCCTTGAGCGCGAGGTAGGCCAACCCCTTCTTGAACAGCGCGGCGGGCACTTTCTCGCTGGCCGGATCGATGGCTTTCACTTGTTCATAGGCGGCAATGGCCCGGACGTATTCATTCTTGCCGAAGTAACATTCTCCGATCCAGTATTGGGCGTTCGGCGCCAACTTGTTCGTCGGGTACTGGGTCAGAAATTCCGAAAACTGTTCCAGTGCCCCGTCAAAATCTTTTTGCTTGAACCGCTGGAACGACCGGTCATAGGCCGCTTTGGCACCGCCGGTCCGGTCTCCGTCACTTGTCGGAGACGCCTCGCCGGACGGCGATCCGGCGACCGATTCAGCGCTGTCTTCGGCTGCAGCCGAAGTTGCCGCCGCCCCGGCATTGGCCGGTTCGTCAGCCGATGCAACTTGCGCGGGTTGCGATGCCCCTGCGTCCGCCTCGGACATCACCGGGGCCGGCTGAGGCTCGGATTTGGGTTCCGCACCAACGGGAGCCTGGCCGGTCGCCGGGTGACTTGCCTTGCCGTCCGGTTTCGCCTTGACGCTTTTCCCTTGGAGTCTGGCAAGCGACTTGGCCATGTCGTTCAAGCGGCGATCCTGCGCCTCTTCCTGCGCCACGAATTTGGCGCCGACCGCCTCCAGCGTTTTGGCCACGGTGCCCACGCTCTTGGTCACCTTGTCCAAATGGTCGTTCGTGGCCTTGGCATCGGCTTGGAGCCTGGCCGACAGGTCGTTGGTCCGTTGCTCCTGGTGGACCAGCTTGTCGCCCAATCCTGACAGTGCCTGTCGAAAATCGGTCAAGGCCCGGTTCAACTGAGTGATCTGCTCGCTCAGCGCGCGGGCCTGCGCCTGCGCCTGCGCTGCCGCCTTGTCGTGCTCTTCCAGCCGCCCATCGACCGTCTTGGCCATGGCAGCCAGCGCCACCGTTTGATCGTGCACGGTCTTTTCCAACGCAGCGGCGCGATTCTCCGATTCGGCGTCGCGTTTTTCCAATTCGGCGGTTCGTTTGGCGATCAATTGCTCGATCTTGGCGGCCCGGTCTTCTACCCGCGCTTCCAGAGCTTTGACTTTGTGATCGTTCTCGTCGATCTTGCCCTGGATTTTCGGCTGATCCTCCTCGCGGATTTCACGGATCGCGCTGAGGGCCCTCGCCCGGGCCTCATTGATAAGGGTGCCAGCCTGGGCGATCTGCTCGTCGAGCTTCTTGATCGCCGCCTCGATGTCTTTTTCTCGCTGATCCAGCCGAGAAATCTTCTTGTCCAAGTCCTGGCTGACCTGGAGCAGCTCGGCCTTCTGCGCGAGGCAGCCGGTCAGCAACAAGCACAGGCCGGCGCAGGCCACAGCGGCCCTGCCCGCCCGACCAGACCGGAACCGTCTGCTCTGGACCGGTTTCCTCACCGCCGGACCCCAGCCGCGCGTGGCGCGGACTGGGCGCGCCGATTACTTGTCGCTGACGACCAAATGGCCGCGCCGGTTTTGCTGATAACAAGACTCATTGGACTCCCTGCAGAATGGCCGGTCCTTGCCATACGACACGACCGTGATGCGATTGCCGGCCACGCCGAGTTCGACCAAGTAATTACGGACCGCTTTGGCCCGCTTCTGTCCCAGGACCAGATTGTACGCCTGGGTGCCGCGCTCGTCGCAATGACCTTCGACGGCCAGCTTCTGCGAACCGTTGGCCTTGAGCCACTCCGCGGCCTTGGACAGCGCGCGCTGGCCGTCCTCGCTCAGTTTCCACGAATCGTAGGCAAAGTACACGTCGTCAAGTCCTGCCGCGGCCGTCGCCACCTGCTCCTGCTGCATCTCCTGTTGCCTGGACGATCCGGAAGGCTCCGCCTTGGCGACGGCAACCCCTTCCGACACCCGTTCTTCCCCGGATCCCTTCCCTGCAGGCTTTCCATTGTTGTCGCCGGGCAGCGAGCCGAACTGACTGACGGGCGCCTCCTGTCCGGCACCGGAACCGGCCCCACCCGGCTTCGCCTGGCTGGGCGCCGGCTCGAACGATTTGGAACCGGCATCCGCTTGGATGGACTTGCTGCAGCCGGCACCGACCAATGCCACCAGCCCCAGCCAACCCACCACCGTCACGGTTCGCATGCATGTATGCATATGTCTGTCTCCTCCTGAGGTTAACACCGTCTCTGCTTCTTTGGCATGAGCCGATCCCCCATCCTCTACGCCGGCGACCAGGCCGGCGCGCTGTGGTGGACGCCGCCGGACGTCAGCCGCTCGAGATCGGTTCCGTCGCTGTTGATCATGTAGATGTGGCTCTTCCCTTCCGCGGTTGAGCTGAACACTAGGTGCCGTCCGTCCGGCGACCAGGAAGGCGAGTCGTCCACTCCCTGGCCGGACGTGATCTGAATCCGCTTCTGCCCGTCCGGACTGATCAGGCACAGCTTATACTGCCGGTCCTGGCCGCGGCAAACGTAGGCGATCCAATTGCCGCGCGGGGACCAGGCCGGGGCGGCATTGTGGTCCCCTTCGAAGGTCAGACGGCGCACGTTGGAGCCGTCGGCGCTCATCAAATAGATCTGCGGGCTGCCGCCTCGGTCGGATACAAAGGCCAGTTCACGGCCGGACGGCGCCCAGGCTGGCGATAAGTCTCCGCCGTTGTTGACCGTCAACCGGGTCAGTGTCTTAGTGCCCAAACTCATCTTGTAGATCTCGGCATTTCCTTCGTTGCTGGAGGCAAAGACCAGATCCGTCCCGTCCGGCGAGAAGGCCGGGGTGATGTTCAGCCCGGGCATGGACACCAGGGTCGCCCGTTTCCCCGTAGCCAGTTCGATCGCGTCGATATCCTGTTTGGTCCGGCTCCGGTAGGTGGTAAAGACGAGGTGCCGCCGATCCGGCGACCAGCGCGGCATGAGGCTCAGGAACCCATCGGCCGTCACCTGACGCGGACCGTATCCGTCGTAGTCCATGACGTAGAGTTCGCGGCTGCCCCCCTGCTCCGACACGAACGCGATCTTGGTCTTGGCAATCCCCGGCTCTCCCGTATAGCGGTAGACCAGTTCATCGGCCAGCCGGTGCGCCATCTGGCGCAACACCGGCGGCGCTCCGACATAGCGTTTGCTGGCGATGGCTTCCTGCTTGACGCCGTCGTAGATCAGCCCATCCAGCACCAAATCCGGTTGGCGGGCCGCAACCTGCCCCCACACCAACACTGCAATCCCATTGTCCGCCGCCTGCTTGAACAGCACGTTTTGGGCCCCGTAGGCCCCGTCCAGCGTCAGACCCAGCTTCGCCTGATCCGTCACCGAAAAAATCAGCGAGCGGCGGAGGTCGTCCTTGAGCACTTGCGTCAGCCTCGACCCGGGATTGTCCGGCAGCTGTCCGTCGCGGAACCCGAGCACGGCGATCGGAATTTTCTGAAAGTCCGGCCGCGTCGCCTCCAGAAACACATCCGCCGCGCCGGATTCCAGGATCGCCCAGAACCCGGCCCCCAGGAACAGCATCGTTATCAGCAGGTATCGCATCCGCCTACCCAACCTCCTCGCCCACCACGAAACTGAAATGCGCGTCCAAAGACGACTCGGCCAAATCCTTCGGGAACGGCGGCAACGGGTCGGCCTTCAGCACCGCGCGGGTGGCCGCATCGTCGAAGTAGCCGTTGCCGGACGACGTTTCGACCGCCACGGCGCTCACGCCCCCGGACTGGTCCAGCCGGAACTTGATCACGACCTTGTAGGTCTTACCGGCCAGGTCCACGGGCGGCGCGACCCACTGCGCGCTGATCAACCGCTGAACTTGCGCGAGATACCAGTTGAATCCCGTTGCGACACCGAGCACCTGCATCTTGGTGGCGGGAATCTTTGCCGCCGCCTTGGCCTGCGGTATCGGCGCCGGCCGCTTCAGAATCGCTTCTTCCGGAGCGGGTTTTAACGTCTGCGGCTCCAGATTTTGCACCTGCTGCGTTAAGGTCTGCTTGGCCTGGTTCTCCTTGGGCATGACGGGCCCGACGGCCGGCGGCTGGGACTCGGGTACCGCAACGTTTTTCAGTAGGTCGTCGATCTCCCGCTTGAACTTCTGCTGCGACGCGTCGGTCTTGGCCGGTTGCACCCGCTGAACGGGCGCCGATTTCGGCGCAGGCGCTACATCTCCCAATGCGGGCGCCTGCGGCGGCAACTTGATCCCGCGCAAGAGATCCTTGAGCTGTGCCTCCGACTTGGAGGGCGCAGGCGCCGGCGGCGGTGTGGGCACCGCGACGGACGGCGTGACCGTCGGTTTGACCACTTGGGGCACCGGAGCCGGCGGCGGCGCGGCGGGCGCCGGCGGCGGGGCAACCGGAACCTCCGCCTCCACAGTCCGTTGCACCGGGGACAGCACCGGCGCTGGAGGCAAGGTGACCAGCGAAACCTGGTACGAAGCCATCGGCCGGTCCATTTTAGTCGGCAACCTGAGTCCGCCGGCAACAATCAGCACCGCCAGATGCAGCAGCAGCGACAGGGCCAGCATCGCGCCCAGACGCGACGGCTGCGGCGCCGTCCCTTGCCACCAGAGCGCCGAATCTGAACAGGCGTCCGCCGTCATGTCCGTCGTCGCGCACCCTCGGATGCGCGCGCGCCCTCCTCGACGCTCACGGCCTGCCCGACTCCTTCACGAGTCCATCCGTCACACGCTCCGGCCCGACCGGGTCCGTGACCATGCCCAGTTTGTCGATCCCCGCCTGCTTGACCCCATCCATCACTTGCACGACGATGCCGTAAGGCACCTCGCTGTCGGCCCGCAGGAACACCGACACTTCGCGGTTCCGCTGCTTCGCCGCCCGCAGACGGGACTCCAGCTGAGCCGGAGAGACCCGGTCCTTGTCGAGATAGAGCTTCTGATCCCGTTCGATCGTGAGCACGAGCCGTTCCTCTGGCTTGATCGTATTGCTGGCGGAGGTCGGGAGCTTGATGTCCATGCCGCGGTAGAGCATCGGCGCCGTGACCATGAAAATGATCAGCAGCACGAGCACCACGTCCACGAGCGGGACCACGTTGATCTCCGCCATGAACCGGCGGCGCCGGCTCTCGAAGATCACCCGCGCACCCCCGCAGCCTTGAGCTTGGTCTGCAGCTGGTGCACCAATTCGATGCTGAACGCTTCCGCCCGGAAGGCGGACTTGCGGATCCGATTCAGGAAGTAATTGTAGGCGATGACCGCCGGAATCGCCGTAAAAAGACCGGCGGCGGTGGCGACCAAGGCTTCCGCCACGCCGGGAGCCACCGCCGAGATGCTGGCGGTCCCCTGCTTGCCGATTTCTCCGAAGGCGTCGATAATCCCCATCACGGTGCCCAACAACCCGATGAACGGCGTGATGTTACCGGTCGTGGCCAGGAACGGCAGGTACGTCTCCTGCTTGGCAATCTGGTCTTGCACCAGATGCGCCACGACTCGATCCATATATTGGCGATCCGCAGGCGACGGCGCCTCGATCGGCTCGGCGGAGCCTGCCGTCAGTCCTCCTCGGCCATCCCGGGCCTCCTCTTGCAGTCGATCCGTGGCGCCCAGAAAGAGCATGGCGGTCGGACTGGCCGGCAACCGGTGCGCCTGCCGGCGCAGCTCCTCCTGGTCCTTCGTCTTGGCGAAGGCGTTCATGAAGCGCCGGTCGTCCCGGTCTCCGGCGCGGAAGGTCCGCGATTTGAGCAGGATAATGGTCCAGGAAACGACGGAGAAGAGGAAGAGCACCAGCAGAACGACTTTCGATACCGTCCCAAGCGAACCGACGAGCCCAAGAGGACCGGTCTGAGACATCATCAGGCTAGTACATCTCCTCCCGCATCATGCAGGGCTTACAATCACCGATACCACTCAACCCATTGGGGAAAATTGGCGGGGCCGACGGGATTTGAACCGCGCTCCCTCGCCGGCTCAGGCAGCCCCGCTTCGCCGGCTCTTACAGAGGGGGCCAGCCCCCTCGTAGGCTCCCCACGAAGGGGTCGCGCCCCCTTCGGAACCCCCGGTCGCGGTTTCATAATCCCACGACAGCACACTGAGAACATGGCGGGGCCGACGGGATTTGAACCCGCGACCTCCAGATTGACAATCTGGCGTCCTAAACCAGGCTGAACGACGGCCCCATAGTTCGGAAAGATGATGTGCAGATAAAATTATGCGTCCAGGCACCTCGATACTACCATTCGACTCCGTGAGATGCCCACTCTCTGACCGCGTCACAGGTTTGGTAGGCGGAACAGGGATCGAACCTGTGACCTCTGCCTTGTAAGGGCAGCGCTCTCCCAACTGAGCTATCCGCCCGAATTCTCAAGCTTGCCGAGCAGTTGCGCGAGAGTTTTCGGATGTTATCAAGTCTGCCGCTGGTTGTCAACCGCGCCATAAGCAACGATGAAGTATAAATGATGAACGACCTGGCCGCGGAGTTGCGCTGAATGTCCCGTCATCCGTTCATCATTCAGAATTTCGCATTCAGCGTTGTGTCTTGGCGCCGCGCCGTTGTTTTCGCGGAAACAAATTCGTGTGCACACGCTTCAAACGCTCGCGCTCGACGTGCGTATAAATCTGGGTCGTAGTGATCCGGGCGTGGCCCAGCATCGTCTGGACCGAGCGCAGATCGGCCCCGCGATCCAACAAGTGGGTCGCGAAGGAGTGCCGGAGCATGTGCGGTGAGATAGGCTTGGCAATCCCGGCGCGGCGCGCCCGCGCCCGGAGGGCTTTCCAAAACCCCTGGCGCGTGAGTTTGCCGCCGCGCCGGGTCACGAACAGGTGCCGCGCCGGACGGCCCTTGACCAAGGCCGAACGGGCCTGCTCCAAATAGGCCTCCAGCCTCTGCCTGGCTACTTCGCCGATCGGCACAACCCTTTGCTTCGCCCCCTTGCCTGACGCCAGCACATACCCGACGCCCATATTCAGATGGGCCACTTCCAGATTCACCAATTCCGAAACCCGCAATCCCGTCGCGTACAATAATTCCACCATCGCCGCATCGCGCTTGCCCTCCGGCTGCGTCTCCGCCGGGAGCTCCAGCAACTTGGAGACTTCGGCTTGCGAGAGCACCTTGGGCAGCCTCGCCCAGGGGCGTGGAGTTTTGAGGTTCAGCAGGGGATTCTCGTGGACCAACCGCTCGCGGCACAGGAACCGGAAGAAACCCCGCAACGCGGCCATACATCTGGCGGTGGACGCAGGCGAGAGATTCGTGCGCCGCAAATGCGCGAGGAATTCGGACATGACCGGACGGGTCGCGCCAGCCGGATCACGGATCGCACGGGCGGCTAAAAAATCTTGCAGCTTTTGCAGATCGCGCCGGTAGGCTTCGAGGGTGTTGCCGGCCAATCCCGCTTCGACCCGCAAATCGGCGAGGTAGCGATCGACTAATCCATCCAGTCTTTCCATTAGACCACCCTTTTAGACATTTTCAGACTATACGCACGAACAGCAGTGAAAACAACATGATACGCTTCGTCGCGCCTTGACAGCCCCGCACCCGACCCCTATAGTACAAAAGTCCTTAGGTACGAGCATGCGCAATGTCGGGAGCCGATGGTCGTTTCAATCTCTTCACAGCAGCCCTCCTTTTCCTCCAAGTGCCCCTTGGTCCGTGCCCACGCTGTGCGTGGTCTGGCCGCCGGCCTGTCGCTGTCCATTCTGATGCTCGCCTCGCTGAGCCACCCCCCGACCCTTTACGGCGCCGACGCCGACGCTCCGCCGCCCCCCCAGATCAAGAACGCTCCTCCGCAGAAGCCGGATGACGGGCCCCTAGCAAAAACCAAAGCCCTGCTCGACGCCCAACAAGACGACGAGGCCATCGAAACCCTCAAACCGCTCCTGGCCTCGGCCAAGGGCGACTCGCTGGCTCAGGTCTATTTCTTCATGGCCAGCGCGCTCAACGACAAGAAAGACTATGCCGCGGCGGCCGATTACTTAGACCGCCTCCTGACCGAATTCCCGAATGCCGCGGTGGCCGTCCGAAGCCGCATGCTGTTCGGCACCGTGCAGGCCCGCCTGGGCAAGACGGACCAAGCGCTCTCCCTCCTGTCCGACGTGCGCGCGCAGGCCGAGGACATCGAGACCAAGCGCGACGTCCTCAAGGCGATCGGGGAAGTTCAGGCCCTCAAGAGGGATTACGTTCGGGCCATTCAAACCTGGTTGGAGGAGATGTCCATCGGCCCCTCCGAACGCCCAGCCGAGGCGCGCGAACGCATCAGGCGCCTCGTACAAGAACAAGCCGATCGCACGGCGCTAGTGCTTCTGCGTGACGCGTATCCGACGACATTTCCCGGCGACCTCGTGTTGATTCGCCTGGTCGAGATGCACCAGGCGCGGGGGGAAGAGCACTTGGCCGAGCGTAACCTACGCCTCTTCCTCACGCATTTTCCTTCCCACGAGTATGCGCAGTCCGCCGCGGAGCAATTGCGCGCGCACAAGACGAAGCTCAAGACCAGCCAATACATACTGGCGGCGGCAGTCCCGACTTCGGGCCGCCTGAGTCCCTTTGGAACCGAGGCGTTGAACGGCATCCGGCTGGCTATCGAGAAAGCCAAGGAGGCGGGGGTGACCTCCGTCGGGCTCGTCGTCAAGGACACCGCCGGTCTGGAAAAGGCGACGCTCCGCGCGGAACTGCTCGAGTTGGTCTCGGAATATCGCCCGCAAGCGGTGATCGGCCCCCTCCTCTCGCGCCACCTGCCGACGGCCGCCGCCGTGGCCGAAGAAACCGACACGCCCTTTCTGACCCCCGCGGCGACGACGTCCGACGTACGTCGCCTCGGGACCTATCTGTTCACAACCGCACTTACCTACCCGCAGCAAGCCCGCCGCCTGGCGGACTATGCGGTCGGACGACTGGGATACAAACGCATTTGCATCCTCCACCCGGAGACCGCGTACGGACAGGAATTGGCCCGCCTGTTCGGCCAGGAAGTCCGTCAGCGCGGCGGCGAGATCATCGCCGTCGAATCCTATCCGGAAAACGCCACGGACTTCGGCCCGCAGATCAAGCATCTGAAAGCCGAAGACCTAAAACGACACGGGACCGCCACGACGAGCCAGACGAGCAAAGGCGCCACCAAAATCACCTACACGGCCGGCTTCGACGCCCTCTTCCTGCCGGGCAGCGCCGGTCAGGCGTCCCTGCTGGCCCCGCAACTGCGCTTCTACGACATCAAGGTCCCGCTGCTGGGCAGCAATGCCTGGAATACGCCGGACTTGCTGCGCCTGGCGGACCGCTCGATCGACGGCAGCGTCTTCGTGGACGGCTGGTTTCAAGAGAGCCAGGACCAGGGGATGCGTGACTTCGTGGAGCAGTACCGGCGGAAGTACCAGAACAATCCGACCCTGTTCGCCGCCCAGGCCTATGACGCGGCGCGGCTGGCCCTGGAGGCCATCCGCAGAGGGGCCACGAACGGGAAAGGCCTGCGCGAGCAACTCTTGAAAGGCCAGGACCTGCCGTCGCTGGGCGGGCTGGCGTCCTTCGGTCCCGGCGGCACGCTGGAGCGGCGGATTTTTGTCATTCAGGTCAAGCAGGGCAAACTGATCCAGCTCGAATAACAGGAGCACGATGACGACCCACCACGCAAAAAAACGAGTGTTGAGCGGCATGCAGCCCAGCGGGCTCCTCCACCTGGGCAATTGGCTCGGCGCATTGGACAACTGGAAGACGCTGCAAGAGCAGTACGACTGCTTCTTTTTCGTCGCCGACTGGCACGCCCTCTCCACCAACTATGCCGACACCAGCCGCATCAAGGAATTCTCGCGCGAGCTGCTCATCGACTGGCTCGCCGCCGGCATCGATCCACAGCGCGCCACCGTCTTCATCCAGTCGCGCATCCCCGAGCACGCGATCCTGCACCTGCTGTTCTCGATGATGGTGCCGATTCCCTGGCTGGAACGGAACCCCACCTACAAGGAGAAGCAGGACGAGATCAAGGAGAAGGACCTCTCCACCTACGGCTTCCTCGGCTATCCGGTGCTCCAGGCCGCGGATATCCTGATCTACAAGCCGGACTTCGTTCCCGTGGGCAAAGACCAGCTCCCGCACCTGGAGCTGACCCGCGAGATCGCGCGACGCTTCAACAGCCTCTACAAGCCGGTGTTTCCGGAGCCGATGGAACACCTGACCAAGTTTCCCAAAGTCCTCGGCACCGACGGGCGAAAAATGAGCAAGAGCTACGGGAACACCATCAACCTCTCCGACGCGGAGCCGGTGGTCCGTCAGAAGCTCAAGACCATGGTGACGGACCCGGCGCGGGTCAAGCGCACGGACAAGGGCAATCCCGACATCTGCCCCGTCTACGACTTCCACAAAATCTATTCGGCCAAAGCGGTGCAGGACCGCATCAATACCGAATGCCGCACGGCGGCCATCGGCTGCATCGACTGCAAGAAACTTGTCGCCGACGCAATGGTGGAACGGCTCGTGCCGATCTGGGAGAACCGGGCCAAGCTGACCGCCAAGCCGGATCAAGTAGAAGAGATCGCGCAGGAAGGCAGTCACCGCGCCGCCAAGGTCGCTCAGAAGACGCTGGATGAAGTGAAAGAAGCCATGAAAATTTGATCCGTATCAGGCCGCCCTCGACATTTCATTTCTCTTATTTTTCTTGATGGACATGCCTAGCTCACCGAGAACCCTCACGCTCGACACAAACCTCCTACTCGATAAAGCTACAAATCGCACAGGCGCAGACCTTTTTAATCGGCTCATCGATCTGACAAAATTGGGATATTTCAAGCTCTACTATGCAGGCACCACTGATTTTGAAGATAAGACAGGGGAAGTAATGCGGCTAGTAATAAAATTGGAGGGCGAGGGCTTAATTCAAGAAGATCCCAACGTAGGCACTGGACTGGACTTTATCCCTGGCAACCCAGGCTTGCATCGTGTTGAGGATAAAGACATCGACGATCTAGTGGAAACGATTTGGCCAAACGCGCAGCTACTTGGACACAGCTATGAAAGCAAGCGAGGGGATGCCTGCCATCTGATGGCGCACAAACTCAATAAACGCGATGTTTTTTGACCAATGACTCGGAATTATTGCGAAAAAGAAAAATCATTTCAGACAAGTTAGGCGTGACGGTCATGCGTCCACGGGAAATCTTAACCATCTAGCTCTCTTTCTCATTGCATTTTCTCTCCCCTCCTCCCCCGCGAAGACTGGGCAGGAGCCTGAGCCGTCGATCACTGGAGGGGCAGGGCACAACTTGCCGCAGGCCGCGCCCCAAGTTCATCGCCCTACAGGCTGCTCAAAATGGCCCCTTCACACCCACCCAACCCCAGGCACGCCAAGACGTGCCTTTCTACCCATGGCGAGGCCGCAGGGCACGAGGACCCCGAGGAGGTACATACCAAGCTTCGCTTGATCCGCTCGCTTCGATCACATGCGAGCGGATAGGTACTTTGCCTCCAGCTTTGCTATTTGTTGAGGGGTTCGAGCGCCCGAGAACAAAGTTGGGGGACATTTTCAGCAGCCTGAAACGGCTTGACTTCGGCTGCCCGCCTGAGTAACATTCACCCCTCCTGCCGGTCGGAATTCGGCCGGCATTTTTCTTTCAAGGAGCAGCGGAACACACCATGGCTATTCGCATTGGAATCAACGGGTTCGGCCGGATCGGGCGGAACGTGTTTCGCGCCTCGCTGGGCGACCCGCAATTGGAATTCGTCGCGATCAACGACCTGACGGACGCCAAGACTCTCGCCTACCTGCTCAAATACGATTCGGTGCACGGCACGCTGGATGCGGACGTCCAAGCCAACGACGGCGAACTGGTGGTGAACGGCAAGCCGATCAAGATTCTGGCGGTCAAGGATCCGAAGGAACTGCCCTGGAAAGCCTTGAACGTGGACCTGGTCGTGGAGTCCACCGGCCGTTTCACGGACCGCGAGGGCGCGGGCAAGCACCTGTCCGCCGGCGCCAAGCGGGTGATCATCTCGGCGCCCGCCAAGGACGCGGACGTGACCGTGGTGCTGGGGGTGAACGAGACCACCTACGATCCGGCCAAACACCAGGTCATCTCGAATGCCTCCTGCACGACCAATTGCCTCGCCCCCGTGGCGAAGGTGCTGCTGGAGAACTTCGGCATCAAACACGGGATCATGACCACGATCCATTCCTATACCAACGATCAGCAGCTCCTGGACCTGCCCCACAAGGACCTGCGGCGCGCGCGGGCCGCGGCGCTCTCGATGATCCCGACCAGCACCGGCGCGGCCAAGGCACTGCACCTGGTCCTGCCGCAACTCAAGGGCAAGCTGGACGGCATGGCGATCCGCGTCCCCACGCCCAACGTGTCGGTCGTGGACCTGACCGTGGAGACCGAGAAGGACTGCGACCTGGCCTCGGTGAACGCCGCGTTCCGGACGGCGGCGGGAGGGCCCTTGAAGGGCATCTTGAAATATTCCGAGGCGCCGATCGTATCCACGGACCAGAACGGCGATCCCCACTCGGCCACCTTCGACGCGCCCTTGACCACCATCATGGACCATCGCATGGTGAAGGTGATCGCCTGGTACGACAACGAATGGGCCTATTCCTGCCGCGTGCGGGATCTCATCAAATTCGTGGCCGCAAAGGGCTGAGGGGCCGCGCCCCACGCAAGGATGCACCGCACGCCATGAACCTGCACAAACAGACGATCGACGACCTGGTTCTGCACAACAAGCGGGTGATCATCCGCGCCGACTTCAACGTCCCGCTCGACGACTCGCACCAGATCACCGACGACACGCGCATCCGCTCCACCCTACCGACGATCAACCATGCCGTAGACGAAGGCGCTAAAGTGATCCTCTGCTCTCACTTGGGCCGGCCCAAAGCCAAACCGGACCCTCGCTACAGCTTGGCCCCGGTCGTCAAGCGGTTGCAGCGGCTCCTCGGCAAGGACGTCCTCTTCGCTCCGGATTGCATCGGTCCGGAGGTCGAGAAGATGGTCGCCAAGATGAAGCCGGGGGATGTCCTGCTCCTGGAAAACCTGCGGTTCAACCCGGGGGAAGAAACCAACGACGTGGCGTTTTCCAAAGCCTTGTCTTCGCTGGGCGACGTCTTCATCAACGACGCCTTCGGCGCCGCTCATCGCGCCCATGCGTCGACGGTCGGCATTACGAAGTTCATCAAGGAATCTGCGGCCGGCTACCTCCTGAAAAAGGAAATCGAATACCTGGAAGGCGCGGTGGCCAATCCGATGCGGCCCTTTGTGGCGATCCTGGGCGGAGCCAAAGTGTCCGGCAAGATCGGCGTGATCGAGAACCTCGGCAAGCGCGTGGACAAGGTCATCATCGGCGGCGGCATGGCCTTCACCTTCATCAAGGCCATGGGCTACGAGATCGGCAACTCGCTGGTCGAGAACGACATGCTGGACTTCGCCCGCGGCGTACAGGAACATGCCTTCTCGCGGGGCGTCAAGTTCTACCTTCCGGTAGACTGCGTCGTGGCGGCCAGCCTGGAGCCGGGCGCCGAGACCAAGCTGGTCCCCGTGCAAGAGATCCCCAAGAACTGGTGCGGGCTGGACATCGGCCCCGCCTCGGTGAAACTGTTCAGCGAAGCGGTCCAGAACGCGAAGACGATTCTCTGGAACGGCCCGATGGGCATGTTCGAAACCGATGCCTTCGCCCGCGGCACTCTGTCGATGGCGCACGCCGTGGCCAACGCCTATGCCTTGACGATTGTGGGCGGCGGCGACACGGCCCTGGCGGTCCACCGGGCCGGCGAATCCGAGAGCATGTCGTTCATCTCCACCGGCGGCGGCGCGGCGCTGCAGTTGTTGGAAGGCAAAGAGTTGCCGGGCCTCACCGCATTGCCGGAGCGTGCCGACTAGCCCGCCGCTCTGGCATCCGACACACCTACGCCCTTCCACGAGGAGATCGTGCGCAAACGCCTGATCGTGGGCAACTGGAAGCTGCACAAGACCGCCTCCGAAGCGGTGGCCTTCGTGTATCGCTTATCCGCGCTGGCCCAGGCCACCGACGATGTGGAAGTCGTGTTGGCCCCTCCCTTTACGGCTCTCCAGGCAGCGGCGCAAGCCGAGTTACCCGCCTTTCCCTTCGCGCTGGGCGCGCAAAACCTGTTCTGGGAAGACAAGGGCGCCTTCACCGGCGAGGTCTCGGCGCCGATGTTGAAGGAACTCGGCTGTCGTTACGTGATCCTGGGCCATTCCGAGCGCCGGCGCATCTTCGGCGAGCAGGACGAGGGGATCAACAAGAAGGTGCAGGCCGCGCTCAGGCACGTGTTGCGCCCAATCCTATGCATAGGGGAGACGCTGACGGAGCGGGAGGCGGGACAAACCGACCGGATCGTGACCCATCAGCTTCTTCGGGGACTGGAGGGGGTGGCAGGCGAAAGCCTGGCCGCCGTCGCCATCGCCTACGAGCCGGTCTGGGCGATCGGCACCGGACAGGCTGCGTCCGCCGACCAGGCGACGGCCGTCCATCGCACGCTGCGCAAGGTCTTGGCCGAACGATGGAACGCCCGGGACGCCGAGCCGGTTCGCATTCTCTACGGCGGCAGCGTGACGCCGGAGAATGCCGGGCAGTTCCTGGCTGCGCCTGAAATCGACGGGGCTCTGGTGGGAGGGGCTTGTCTGGACCCTCAGTCGTTTGCTACAATCATCACCTCCGCGCGGGCCCGACAAGGCTAGCACCGCGCTGCGATGGGGAAAAAAGGAGTCCTATGTACACCCTGGCCGTGATCCTGCATGTGATCGTCTGCTTCCTGATGATCGGCGCCATCCTGCTGCAAGCCGGGAAGGGGGCCGAGATCGGGGCCGCGTTCGGCGGATCGAGCCAGACGGTGTTCGGCAGTCGCGGGCCGGGGACGTTCCTCAGCAAAGTAACCGTCGCCGCCGCGATCATCTTCATGCTGACCTCGCTCAGCCTCGCTGTGCTGTCGAAGGAACGAACCTTCTCCTCCACCGTCATCGACCTCAACAAGAAAAACACCACGACTGCCGCCCCCGCGCAGGACGCCAAGCCCAAGGATTCGTCGCAGGCTCCGACAGGCGGCGAAGCCGCACCCGCCGCTCCGACCGCGCCGTAAAACAGCCCTCAACTTTCAGCAGTCGGCCAGGAGCAAGTTCGGGGGAGCGGACGAAGTCCACCCCTCGCTTCCGATTGCTGACAGCTGAATGCTGACGTTTGAAAACGAATTTAGACGGGCGTCCGCCAGGAGGCGTGGGCGGTTTCTTCGCCGCGGACGATTTCGAAGAAGGTTTTCTGCAAGTCTTTGGTAATCGGGCCAGGCACACCGGCTCCGATCCGGCGCCCATCCATTTCCCGGACCGGCGTGACTTCCGCCGCCGTGCCGGTCAGGAAAATCTCATCGGCCACGTACATGGCGTCGCGGGTAAAGCGTTCCTCGACCACGGGGATGTTTCGTTCGCGAGCCAACTGCATGATCGAATTGCGCGTCACACCCTCCAGGATCGACGTGAGCGGCGTCGTCTTCAGCACCCCGTTGCGGACCAGGAAAATGTTTTCGCCCGTGCCTTCCGCCACATACCCGTCCGGATCGAGCAGGACGGCTTCGTCATACCCGTCCGTCTTGGCTTCCTGCTTGGCGAGGATGGAATTGACATAGTAGCCGGAAACCTTGGCCCTGGTCATGGTGACGTTGACGTGATGGCGCGTGAACGAGGACACCTTGGCCCTGATGCCCTTGGCCAGCGCGTCCTCACCCAGATACGAACCCCAGCGCCAGGCAGCGATCGCCACGCGGATCGGGTTGTCGCCGGGATAGACTCCCATCGCTCCATACCCGATGAAGACCAAGGGACGGATGTAGCAGGCGTCAAGCCGATTGATCCGCACTGTTTCCACGATCGCGTCGAATAGCTGCTTGTTGTCGTAGGGAATCTTCATCATCGCGATATGAGCCGACTCGTACAGCCGGTCCACGTGCTCTTTGAGGCGGAAGATCGACGACCCCTGCCGTCCTTTGTAGCAGCGGATCCCTTCGAACGCCGCAAGTCCATAATGGAGCGAGTGGGTCAACACGTGGATGGAGGCGTCCGCCCAGTTCACGAAGGCCCCGTCCATCCAGATTTTTTCGCTCGGTTGCAGCACGACCGCCCACCCCGTTCAGCGTTCAGATGGCATTTTGCGGCTTCGGCACGTCGTCGGCGCACTATAGCAGCGGGTCCTGGGCCTGTCAACGAAGCCAGGCCAGGCCGAATTGCAGCTTAGGTGCGCTTCAATCGCCTTCGACGGTCGTGCGGCACGATCATCGCTTGACACCTCCAAAACCTCTATGTTACAAAGCAAGGTCTTGTACACGTAAGGAGACGAGTCATGTACGCAATCGTGGAGACCGGGGGGAAGCAGTATCGGGTCCAACCCGGCGAAATCTTGAAGGTCGAAAAACTCGCCGGCGACGTCGGGGGCACCGTCGAACTCACGCAGGTGCGCTTGATCCAGGGCGACACGGGCTTGTTGGTCGGTAAGCCGTGGGTCGAGCGGGGCCGCGTCACAGCCAAGATTATCGCACAGGGCCGGACCCGTTCCATGATGGTGTTCAAGAAGAAGCGGCGCAAGAACTATCGGCGCACCAAGGGCCACCGGCAATGTTTCACCGAGGTCCGCATCACCGGAATCGAGACGGCATAAGGGAAGGCACGGGGAAGAAGCCATGGCAACAAATAAAGGCGGCGGATCATCCAGGAACGGTCGTGACAGCAACCCCCAGTATCTTGGGGTCAAGGCTTACGGCGGGGAACTGATCAAGGCCGGGAGCATCATCATCCGGCAGCGAGGCACCAAGTTCTTTCCCGGCTTCAATGTCGGCCTGGGTCGGGACCATACCCTGTTCGCCAAAGTCACCGGCGTCGTCAAGTTCGAAGGCGGTCGCGCCCGTCAGAAGGTCAGCGTCTACCCGCCCACCTAAGCCGCGGGTTCGCTCGCGACGCCTCATCTGACCACTCCGCTCTCGTCCCCTTCTTTTTTTCCAGTTTGATCATCCAGGCACGCGGGTGCGCCGGCAGACCGGGAACGAACACTGTCGCGGTGCCCGCGCCTCATGCATTGCCATTGCGAAGGACTGGAACACCATGTTGTTCGTCGATCAAGTCAGGATTTTCGTCAAAGCCGGCCGCGGCGGGAACGGGGTTTGTAGTTTCCGGCGGGAGAAGTATGTCCCCCAAGGCGGACCGGACGGAGGAGACGGGGGCAACGGAGGCAGCATCGTCATGATCGCCTCGCAGCGCCTGACTACACTGTTGGACCTCCGCTATCAGCAACTGTATGAGGCCAAGGCCGGCGGGCCGGGGGGAGGGTCAAACTGCCACGGCCGCACGGCGGACGACGTGACAATCACCGTCCCGATCGGGACCATCGTCGCGGACGAGGCCACCGGCGAGATCCTGGCCGATTTAACGGCCGACGGCCAGAGACAGGTCATCGCCCGCGGGGGCAGGGGCGGCCGTGGCAACCAACACTTCGCGACCTCTACCAACCGGGTTCCCACCCGATTTGACCTGGGGACCCCCGGCGAGGAACGCTGGCTCTCGCTTGAACTGAAGCTTCTGGCCGATGTCGGGCTAGTGGGGTTTCCTAACGCCGGCAAGTCCACCCTGATCGCCTCGATTACGGCGGCACACCCCAAGATCGCGGATTATCCCTTTACCACGCTGACCCCCAACCTCGGCGTCGTGGCCTGGAAGGACGACCGCAGCTTCGTGGTGGCCGACATTCCCGGCCTCATCGAAGGGGCCCATGCAGGCAAGGGGTTGGGGCTCCAGTTCCTGCGGCACATCGAGCGCACCACGTTTCTGCTCCACTTGATCGACGTCTCCGAATGGGCCACGGAGGATCCCGTCGCCAGCCTGGCGATCCTCCGCAAGGAACTTGCGGCCTACGACGAGCGGTTGCCCTCCAAACCCTTCGCGGTCGTCGGCACGAAACTCGACATCAAAGGCAATGAGCAGCACCTGCGTCGGCTCCAGACCTCCTGCAAACGGCGCAAGATCCCCTTCTTTGCGATTTCGGCGGCAACCCGGGAGGGTCTCGAAGCCTTGATCACGTATGTCGGGCAGCAGGTCGAATCTCTGAGAGCACCATGCGCGACCATCTCCTAAAGCGGGCCAAACGCATTGTCGTCAAGATCGGGAGCAGCCTCGTCGCGTCCCAGGGCGTCGGGCTGCGGCCGGAGCGCATCGAACGCCTGGCCGGCGAGATCGCGGCGATCAAGGCGGACGGACGCGAGGCGCTCCTGGTTTCGTCGGGCGCCATCGTGTCGGGACTCCAAAAGTTGGGGCTGACCACCCGCCCCAAGAGTTTGCCCGTGAAACAGGCCGCCGCCGCCGTGGGCCAAAGCCGGCTGATGTGGGCCTATGAAAAGGCCTTTGAACCGTTGCAGCAGCGGGTCGCCCAGGTGTTGCTCACGCACCAGGACCTGACGGACCGGCGACGGTTCCTGAACGCCCGACACACCCTGACCACTCTGATTGACTTCGAGGTGATTCCGATCATCAACGAGAACGACACGGTGGCTGTGGACGAGATCCGCTTCGGCGACAACGACTCCCTGGCGGCCCAGGTGGCGCACCTCGTGGACGCCGATCTTCTGGTCATTCTGTCCGATGTGGATGGACTGTTCTCGGAAGACCCGCGTCGGAACGCCTCCGCGACCCTGATTCCCCTCGTGACGGACATCACCAAGGAAGTGGAACGTCGCGCCGGGGTTTCCAGCAGCTTCGAAGGGACCGGCGGCATGGCCACCAAGATCCAGGCGGCCAAGAAGGTGGCGGAATACGGCGTACCGACGCTGATCCTCAACGGGGACAAGCCAGGGTTGCTCGGCACGACCTTGCGAGGCGGGCCCGGCGGGACCTTTTTCCTGCCCCGGCATCGCCGTCTGACCAACCGGAAGCACTGGATCGCCTTCACCCTGCGGGGCAAAGGCCAGATCACGGTGGACGAGGGGGCTGAAGAGGCCCTCGTGCGCCGAGGGAAAAGCCTCCTGGCGTCGGGCATCCTCGCTGTGGCAGGCGAGTTCGGCCAGGGCGACGCGGTTACGTGTCTCACCCGTCACGGCAAAGAGTTTGCCAAGGGGTTGGTGAATTTTTCCGCCGAGACGCTGGACCAGATCAAGGGCCTGAAAACCGCCGAGATACAAAAGACGCTCGGCCGGCAGGAGTATGGCGAAGTGATTCACAGGGACAATCTCGTAATATTGTGAGTGGTGATCGAGTGATTGGGCAATTTGCGCTTGACGTAACTTTGGCTAGATATCCGCTTGCGTTTCCCGGTTCACGGTTCACGCTTCACGCCCTATGAAGATCGGTTTGTTCGGCGGAACGTTCGATCCGGTTCACCGCTGCCATGTCGCCGTGGCCACGCAGGTGCGGGACCGGCTGGACCTGGACCGCGTGCTGCTCATTCCCTCGGGCGATCCGCCGCATAAACCCCTGGGCACCCTGGCGCCGGCCGTCCACCGTCTCGAGATGGTCCGACTGGCCATCGCCGGCGAGTCTTTTCTGGAGGCGTCAGAGCTGGAGATCCGGCGTCCCGCCAAGTCCTACAGCATCGAAACCGTCCGCACCCTGAAGGAACAGTACGGCCCCGGAGCCGAGCTCTTCTTCCTAATCGGGCTCGATGCGTTTCTCGAACTCCACACCTGGAAAGATGCCCCGAGCCTGCTGAGCCTCTGCCATTTCGTCGTCGTGTCGCGTCCCCTCTGCCGTTTTGCCGCGCTGCGGACCCTGCCGGTACTCCCCCCCCTCGACCCTATCGCCCTCGCACACATCGATTCCCAAGGCCAGGACCGTCTCGATTTTCCCCTGACTGGGGGAACCAGCCTCATCCTCCTCGCCCTGCCACCCTGCGAGGCCTCCGCCACGGACATTCGGCGCCGGCTTCGAGCGCGCCTGCCCCTGTCAAACCTGTTGCCCGCCTCGGTGGAATCCTATATAATTCAACACCGACTGTATCAGGAGGCATCAGATCGCACCAGAGTCGAAGGCTAACGCTCTCGCCATTGCTCAAGCCGCCCTCGAGAAGAAGGCCGACGACGTCCTTGTCCTTGATGTCGCCAAGCTGACTTCCGTGGCCGACTACTTGATTCTCTGCTCAGGGGAGACGGAGCGCCACGTACGAGCCATCGCGGATCACATTGACCAGTCCTTGTCCGACCGACGCCACCCTCCGCTCAGCATGGAAGGCGCGTCGACGTCACAGTGGATTCTGATCGATTTCGGGGATGTCGTGGCCCACATCTTTCGCTCCGACATCCGCGCGCACTACGGACTGGAGCATTTGTGGGCTGACGCCAGGCAGGTTCGACTGCCTGCCACGCTCCAGACGCCGGCGGTCAGCCCCCTGCCGACGGCTAAGCCACGCACGCGCCGCGTGCGCAAACAAGGATAGCGCATGTTCCGGCTCCTCTTGACAGTCTTCTTCATCATCAGCGCCGCCCTGATCTACGGGTACTTCCAAGAGCTCAATCCCGGCTTCGTCACCATTAGGATCAGTCCGACGGAGGCCCTGGACCTCAATCCGATCACCCTGATGCTCCTGTCCATGGCGGCCGGCTCCCTGATCGTCACCCTGATGGTCGGGGTCCGGGAGACCAAACATTTGATTCTGAGCTGGAAAACCTCGCGCCTGCGCCGACGCGAGGAGAAAGTGGACGCCCTGCATCGGGAAGGCATGCACGCCTTCCTGTCGAAACGCACCGCCGAAGCCATCGGCCTGTTTGAAAAAACGCTGGCGCTCGACCCCAACCACGCCGACTCCCTGCTCTGGCTGGGCAACCTCTACCGGACAGAACGTAACTATCCGGAGGCCATCCGCCTGCATCGCAAGGCGCGCAGCATCGACGAACGCAACGCGGAGGTCCTCCTCGCACTCGCCATGGACATGGAAGGGGCCAAGCGATTCGAGGAAGCCCTGCAGGTTCTGCACGACATCCTCAAGCTCGACCCGGGACACCTCAGCGCGCTCATGCGCAAGCGGGACCTCTACATTCGCCTCGAACAGTGGAGCGACGCGCTGGAGATTCAACAGCAGCTGGTGAAAGCCCATCTCTCGGAACAGGATCAGCGGGCCGAAACCAGACTTTTGGTCGGCATGACCTACGAGGTAGGCCGGCAATGGCTGGAGCGCGGCCACCCCGAGAAGGCCCGCCACTCGTTTCGCGCCGCCATCAAACGGGACAAGACCTTCCTGCCGGCTTACATCGGCCTCGGCGAAATTCTCGTCCGTGAGGGCAAGACCAGGAATGCCGCCGAAATCCTGGAGAAAGTGTACGTGAAAACCGGAAACCTCATCATCCTGCACCGACTGGAAGAGCTGTATCTGGAGATCGGCGAACCGGGCGAGATCATTCGGGTCTATCAGGAAGCCTGCCAGCGCGATCCCCAGAATCCGGCTTTGCGGTTTTATCTCGGGAAATTATATTATCGGCTGGAGATGATCGATGAGGCGTTCGACCTCCTCTCGACCCTGGAGGGACCCCAGGATCAAATGGCCGACTTTCACAAGATCATGGCGAACCTCTACCTGCGGAAGCAACAGATGGACCACGCGGTCGAGGAATTGAAAAAAGCCCTGGGATTCAAGAAACGCGTGGTGGTCCCCTATCTCTGCAGCTCCTGCCGTCACGAATCATCCGACTGGTCCGGACGCTGCAGCCGCTGCGGCCAATGGAATACCTATACAGCGCTGCCTTGGGTGGACGCGTCCGCGACGGCGTTTCCCCGCGAGGGCCATGAGATAGAATCCCGCGCCATGTCCTACCGAGGCCTCACGTCGCCGTTTGAGACCGTGTAGCCGGCGCATTCCGATCGAATTCTTGCCCGGAACCGACGACCGAGACGGGTCCGGCGTTGACCATGCGGAGAGGAACCATGTCTGACTTTCATCTACTGGCCGAGAAAGCGTTGCGCGACGAAGCCCTCACCCGTGACGAATGCTTGGCCGTACTGGCTACCCCGGACGAACGTCTACTGGACCTGCTGGATGCGGCTTTCCTCGTGCGCGAACGGTACTTCGGCCGAAAAGTCCGGTTGCAGATGCTGCTGAACGCCAAAAGCGGCGCCTGCCAGGAAGACTGCCACTATTGCTCCCAGTCCGCCGTCTCCACAGCCGACATCGAACAGTACGGCCTCCTCCCCAAACAGGAAATGGTGGAGGGCGCCAGGCGGGCCGCCCAGGCCAAGGCCCAGCGGTATTGCGTGGTCATCAGCGGGCGAAGCCCGTTGGATCGCGAAATCGCCGCGATCGCCGACGCCGTGCGGGACATCAAGCGTGAAATTCCCATCCAGGTCTGCTGCTCCCTGGGGCTCCTGAACAAGGAACAGGCCCAGACTCTCAAAACCGCCGGCGTCGACCGGATCAATCACAACCTGAATACGAGCGAGGCCTACCACGAGGCCATCTGCACGACGCACAGCTATCGGGATCGGTTGACGACTATCGATGCCGCCCGGCACGCGGGGCTAGAAATCTGTTCGGGCGGAATTATCGGCATGGGGGAACGGGACGAGGACATCGTGGATCTGGCGTTCGCGCTGCGCGAGGTGAAGCCGGACTCCATTCCTCTCAATACGTTGCACCCGGTCCCCGGCACGCCCCTGGCCGGGACTCAGACTCT
This sequence comes from Nitrospira sp., assembly GCA_016873495.1. GTDB lineage: Bacteria > Nitrospirota > Nitrospiria > Nitrospirales > Nitrospiraceae > SYGV01. The sequence continues at coordinate 37,606 of VGXC01000001.1, forward strand.
CACCCCCCAGCGCTGTCTGAAAGTGCTGTGCCTGTTCCGGTTCCTCCACCCGAAAACGGAGATCCGCGTCGCGGGCGGGCGAGAGTTCAACTTGCGGACGCTCCAACCGCTCGCCCTCTACCCGGCCGACTCCCTCTTCGTCGGCGGCTATCTCACGACGCCGGGACAGCCTGCCCCGGAAGCCTGGCGCATGATCTCCGATCTGGGGTTCGAAGTTGAAACGAACTACCTGACGCCCGTCGGGGACCAGCCGCCTGCCTTAGCACAGCGCACACCGCCGGCAACCCCGCTTCCCATGTTCCTGGCCCGGTGAGGATTTCCAGGCCATCCCTGTCTGACTACTCATACCGCAACCCCTCGACCAGCGATTGTCGGCCGGCCCAACGGGCCGGCGCATAGCCGGCCAACAACGCCACGACCAGGGCCAATCCGACCGCTTCCACGAGGAGACCGACCGGAAGGGTCCATTGAATCGTCCATCCGAACGACTGGGTATTAATCACGTTGATCAGCAACACCGAGAGGAGCCCGCCTCCAATCAGCCCGAGCAGAGCGCCCAGCAGCGCCAGATAGCAGGACTCCCCGAGAATCAGCCCTTCGACCTGCCGTCTGCCTGCGCCGATCGCCCGCAGCGTCGCCAGTTCTTTCTGCCGTTCCAGCACCGATGTCAGCAGTGTATTGACAATGCCCAGCAACGCGATGATCACGACGATGAGCTCCAGCGCATAGGTGACCCGGAACGTCCGATCGAAGATCGCCAGAATGTCCGCCTTCAGCTCGGCGTTCGGAATCACGGCGATCGCGCTGTCTTCCTCCGCAAGCCCTGCCGCCTGGTTCTGCACCCGTTGGCGAACAAGCGCAGCATCCTGCCGCCGATCGAGATACAGGGCGAAGACCGTCGCCGTGTCGTCCGGCCAGAACCGCCGATAGAGGGCTCCGTCCATCACCACCTTGCCGCCATCCGTGGCATAGTCATAGAAGACCCCCAGGATAGGGAAGGATCGCTCGCCCGTCGGTGTCATCATTCGGAGTACATCGCCGGTTCCAACCGTCAAGGTGCGGGCCAGCACTTCCGACAAGATCACGCCCTGACCGGACACAGTTCGGTTGAGCGTTTCCACCGGGTCGCCGGCCAGGAAAAGATAGCGGCTCCGCTCCCCATGCAGCCGCAAGTCACGGGCCACCAACGAAGCCGGTCGGCCTTGGATTTCCATTCGTACCTGCCGATAGGGATCCACGGCGACCACACCAGGCACCGCCGCCAATCTCTCGGCCCATGACAAGGGCAGACGTTTGGCCGGCATCCCTGCCTCATCGGCGTCCAGCCAGGAGGCAGGCGCCACGATCAGATCGGCCATCACCGTTTGGTTGATCCAGATTTCGACCGTCGAGCGGAAACTCCGGACCATGGTCCCGACTCCCACCATGATGGCAATCGCCACCATGAGGGCCGAGATCGTCACCGCACTGCGTCCCGGAGCCTGCGCCACCTGCCCGATCGCGAGTCGGCCGATCGCCCCGATCCGCGCGATCCATCCGCTCCGGACTTGAGCCGCACCGCCATTAATGACCCGACGCATCAGCAGCCATCCGATCAGGCCGACGATCCCCGGGGAAAAACAGGAGAGGCTGAGCAGGAGGCAGAAGGCGGAGGCATAACCGAACAGCGGAAGTCCGTCGATCGGGCCAGGAAGCCCCAGCAACAAAGCCAGCAAGAGCCCCCCCACCCCAACCCACGCCAGCCGGCCCGCGCGGAGATGCTGCTCGACTTCATACGAACCTGGGGCCAAGGCCCTGGAGGGAACCGTCCGCCCCGCCTCCAGGCTCGGCAAGAAGGCTCCCGCCATTGAAACCAGCAAACCCACCAGCAGCCCCTGACATAATCGCGCAGGCGACACAATCAACAGGGCATCGCCCGCCCCCGACACCGGTGCGTAAAGGTCCGTGACCGTCCTCGACAGGATCGCCACCAGCCCACGCGCCAGCACCACACCCAATCCGCTTCCCAACACACCGCCCATCAGCCCCATCAACGCCGCCTGGACCAGGAACAACCCCACCACTCCTTGCCTCGACATCCCGACGGCGCGCAGAATGCCGATCTCTCGCCGTTTACGAACCACCGTAAAGGACACGGTGTTGTAGACAATGAGGAGCCCGACGAGCAGCCCCACCGCGCTCAACGTCGCCAAATTGAGCTGAAACGCCCGGACCATCCGTTCCACTTGCTCGTTCCGCCTGGCAGGACGGCTCACCGTCAGGGACGGAGGCAACATCGCTTGGATGTTTCGGGCCACCTCCGCCACCGGCTTGCCCGGATCGGTGACCAGATCGATGCGGTCCAACCGGCCGACGAGTCCGAACTGGACCTGTGCCGAGGCAATGTCCATGACCGCCATTTGGCTCCAGGCCGAAACACCGCCGCTCGACGATTCGACCACCCCCCTGACCACAAGGTGATGGACCCGGGTTCCCACCAGCAGATCGAGGGGCGAACCGGTGTGCAACGCCCAGTCGTCGGCCAGCCGCCGCCCGATAAAGATCGCGTCCGGAGCCAGCAGCGCGTCGATCCGTTCGGCCGCTTCCCCCAACTCTGAGTCGGTCCGCACCGTGATCCCCTTCAGATCGGGCGCATCCAGCAAGTCCAGGCCCATCACCATCAGTGGTTGTCCGCGATGGGCGCCGGCCACAAGCCTTCCCCCCTGCGACAGGACCGGGCTGGCCGACGTGACGGCCGGATGAGCGAGGAGAATCGGGATTACGCCTTCGTCCAGACCTAACTCCCCCCCGGACACTTGGAGGGTGGCCCGCCCGGCGACGGCAGTGACCGTGTCCTGAAACGATTTCAGAACTTCCTCGTTGGCCGTCGGGATCGCAATCGCCACCGAGACCCCGAGCGCGATGCCTGCGACCGTCAGGATCGATCGAACCGGCCGCTCGAACGCCTGTCGACTCGCGATCCAGCACACCGCCCTCAACATGCTGCCAGCATCTTTAGGTTGGGTTCCCATGAAGAACCTGGTGAAGCTACGAAGGAGCCCATGGAGAAACGGAGATTACTGTAACCATATGGGGCTTGTACGCAATTGATGAAAACGCATGAAGACATTGGTTGCTATATGATTCCCGGCTCGGAGTGTCCTATTTAATTCATTCTCGGCTCTTGCATGAGCCCAACAGATTTGCTAAATTGAAATCGTTGCGTCTGTAGGAAAATTCTTACTTAAGAAACGAGGGTGTCATGCGCAGGGCAGCGAAAAAGACGAGCAAGCCGAAAGTCCGATCCTCAGCCAAAGCCGGTCGGACGTTGACACCGCGTCAAAAAGAAATTCTTCGCTTGGTTGCGCAGGGCCTGACCAACCGCGAAGTGGCCGAGCACCTAGGGATCAGCGTGAGGACCGTCGAGGTCCACCGGTTCAATCTGATGCGCCGCTTGAAGGTCCGCAATGTCGCGCAGCTGTTGCGACAAGCGCTGATTCAGGGCTTGTTGCCGAAGAGCTTCGGCTCTCGCTAGCCCTAGAGTTCCTTCAACTTCCCCCGGCACACTTCCAGAGACCCATAGCCTTTCTGCTTCAGGACAGCAGCCAGTTCCTGCTCCAGCCGTTCGAAGGCTCCGAGCCCTTCCTCCATCAGCACCGTCCCGACCTGAACGGCAGACGCCCCGCACAGGACATGTTCGAAAATATCCGTGCCGGTGACGACACCGCCGGTCCCAATAATGGGCAGCCGACCGCCGAACAGTTTCCAAAAGGCCCGGACGTTGGCCAGGGCCACCGGCTTGATCAGCGGCCCGCCCAGCCCTCCGAATCCCCCCTTCGGTTTGATCACGACTGCCTCACTGACCGGGTCCACTACCAACCCGTTCCCGACCGAATTGATCAGTGAGAGAAATTGCACCCCGGTGCGTTCCAACACCGGCAGCATCTGTTCCTGGTGGACCGGATCGAAATAGGGGGGCAACTTGACGCCCATAGGCACGGTCAGGATCTTCCGCACCCGAGCCAGCACCCGTTCCGAGGCTTCCGCGTCATAGCCTATCTGAGGCTTTCCAGGAATGTTCGGGCAGGAGAGGTTTACTTCGACCAGGTCCGGCCGGCTCTCGTTGATGAGCGTGGCGATCGAGACAAAATCTTCTTCGCACAGGCCCGCCACGCTCGCGATCACCGGTTTCCCGAACCGCTTGAGATCGGGAATCAGCTTCGCATAGGCGCGGTACCCCAGATTGGGCAGGCCCATCGAATTGATGGAGCCGCTCGGAAATCCATAATACCGAGGTTCGGGGTTCCCTTGGCGAGGCTCCAGCGTCATGGACTTGGTTACGATGGCGCAGGCCCGCGAGCGGCCCAAGGATTCCAGCTCGTTCTGCGTCACGCAGCGCGCCCCAGCCGCGTTCATGATGCAGCCGGCAAACCGCACGCCCGCGATGGTCGTCGACAGGTCCGCCTGATAGGCCTTCGTCACAGCGTTGCGCTCCCCGCTCCCGACTCAAGACAACCGTCCCGAAGACCATGCACGGTATCCGCCTGCTGCGCCGCCTCTCGGCTGTGCGTCGCCACGATCACAGTCGTGCCGAATCGCCGGGGCAGGGAACGGAGGAGGGCGATGATCTCGGCGCCCTGCGTGGAGTCCAAGTTGCCAGTCGGCTCGTCCGCCAGCAACAGTTTCGGCTGATGGACCAGCGCCCTCGCGATCGCGACCCGCTGCTGCTCGCCTCCGGACAGCTCGCCGGGCCGATGATGCGCCCGCCTGCGCATGCCCACGGCATCGAGACAGTCGACAACCCGCTGGCCCGTTCGACGTCCGCCATGGCCGCTTAACAACAAGGGGAGCGCCACATTCTCCGCGGCGCTGAGACCGGGCAGTAAATGAAACGCCTGAAACACCAAGCCGATGCATTCCCGTCTCAGCTTGGTCCAGTCCGCGTCCGAGAAATCAGCGGTGGAGCGTCCGTCGAGCGCCAGAGTCCCCTCCGTCGGGTGATCCAGCCCGCCGATCAGATTGAGCAACGTGCTCTTGCCGCAGCCGCTAGGGCCCATGAGTGCACAAAACTCACCGGGACCGACCTCCAGACATACGTCCCGAAGCGCCGTCACAATCGCACGCCCTTGCGCATACTGCTTATAAATATGGTCGAGCTTGACCACGCCCCTACTGGTTTCATCGGCATATGGCATCGGCACCAATGCGTCACTCGTATACCACAACCCGCCGTGGCTCACAAGGACGTGGCCCTCGGACTTGACAGCGCCGGCGTCAATGCCTACAAGAAGACGAGGCGATCGAGAGGGTTGCCTGCACCGCGGACGAATCTTCTCTTGGTGGAGACTCGATGCAAGGCCTGACCGAAGCTTTCAGGCGTCTCCTGAACATCGTGCTGCCGGTGGAGTGCGCAGGCTGTGGCGCCGCTCTCTCTGGTGACCCGGTCCCCTTCTTTTGCCGATCCTGCTGGGCCGACATCAGTCCGATCGACGGGCCTGTGTGCCCCCGCTGCGGCCGCCCCTTCGCCTCCCCCATGGCGCTGACCTTCAGCCCTGACCACATCTGCGGTTCGTGCCGAAAGAAGCCACCGGCATACACCAAAGCCTGGTCCCTCTATCCCTATACCCCGCCGCTCCGGGACGCGCTCCGTCTCTTCAAGTATCGCGGCAAGGTAGCGCTGGCTGAGGCATTAGGCAACCTTTGGCACACCTCGTCCATGCCGGAACATCTCGATCTCGTGATACCGGTGCCGATCCATCCCTCCCGCTTGCGCGAGCGCGAATTCAACCAAGCCCTCCTGCTGGCCGACCGGCTGAACCGGACCCTCCGGCGCCCTCTGTCGTTCGACAATCTGATCCGGTTGCGCCCGACCGTCCCCCAAACGGACCTGAGCCGGTCGGCGCGACTGAAAAACCTCCGCCGGGCTTTCGCCGTGCAGCGGCCCAACGACGTGCGCGAGAAACGGATTCTCCTGATCGACGACGTCTTCACCACCGGCACGACCGTCAACGAATGTGCCAAGGCCTTGAGGAAGGCCGGCGCAGCCGATGTCTACGTCTGCACTCTGGCACGGACGATCTGACTCCAAGAGCCTATGGCGTATAGCTGTTGGCTGATGCTATAAACCAACAGGCAGCGCCAATTCGGGACAATTCGCCATCGGCCATTAGCTATAAGCTCCCCGCGTGTGAGGAGAATCATGCCGATCTATGAATACCGATGCCAGGACTGTGACAAGCGGAGCAGCCTGCTGGTTCTGAGCATCAGCCACCCCCCGCCCCTCGCCTGCAACTACTGTCACAGCGCCAAACTGGAACGGGTCCTGTCCCGGTTCGCCTCGCCCAAGTCGGAGGAGGCCAGGCTGGAATCTTTGGCGGACCCAAGCCACCTCGGCGGCCTGGACGATAACGACCCCAAAAGCATGGCCCGCTTCATGAAGAAAATGGGTGAGGAGATGGGCGAAGACGTCGGCGACGATGTGGAGGCGGCACTGGACGAGGCAGGGGCGGAGGGGGAGGCATCGTCAACCACTGACATAGACTGACATGTACTGACTTGGCCGATTGCTTGACAATTTTCCGACCTTGTCTATACTGGCACCTTGTGAGACCGTTGACTCCCATGCTGGATCGGCACAAGGCGCCATGGCACCATCATCCAAACCGGCCAAGAACGAACTGCTTACGGCGGAAGAAACCTGCCGGTACCTTAAGATCACGCCCAGGACTCTGTATCGGTACATCCAAGACCGCCACATGCCGGCCTTCAAGCTCGGCAAGGAATGGCGGTTTGCGCGCACCGATCTGGAACAGTGGCTGCAAGGACGTGCCACATCGGCGCCTCGACGGACCGGCAGGGCTTAATCACATGTCGACAAGGGAGCGCACAGATGTTTGCGGGTGAGTACCTCTGCAAGCTGGATGAAAAAGGCCGCTTTATCATCCCCTCTCCTATCAGGGAGCTGGTACAGGCCCAGGGGAACGGAGTGGTCTTTCTCAAGGGCGAGCACTCGGTGCTGATTTATTCCTCGGCCGAGTGGGCCAAACTCCTGGACAAGACCAAGGACAAGCTGGACGACGACCAGCAACGGCTGTTCATGCACTTCGTCGTCTCGGAGATCGGCACGTCCGACGTGGACAAGGCAGGCCGCGTGCTGATCCCCGGCCGCTTCCGCAAACTCGTGCCGGTGGAAGACGATCTGGAAATCACCCTGGTGGGACTCTACAACCACATGGAAGCGTGGAATCCCTCCACTTGGCGCCGGTATCTGAGCCAGACGGAAGACAAGAACGAGCAGAACCTTAATAAGATTTACGATTTGCTGTCATCGAACTAAGGTGCCACGCGCGTCACGAAAACCTGCATCCCGCCGAACCGCCGTTCCGTTGCGCCTCACCTCCTATCGGCAAACACAATCCAGCTCCGCTGATCCGTCCCAACTGGCATACGCCATCCTGTCGGCCTCGTTCCCGACATCGAGACGCAGATCGAGGCCGGTCCTGCTGCGCGTCGCCCAACCGCTCGGCCAAGCCACCGTTTCAGAGTCCAGTCTCTCGGTCACCCTGCCCGTTCCTCCGAGCATCAACCATCAATATGCCACGGTCAACGGTCGGCGCGTCCTCTCGGCCATGGGACGAGGCTACAAGGGCCAGGTGGCCCAGCTTGTCCTCCTAGCCCTGGCCCAATCCCCCCACAAAGCTTCATTGCGCCAAAGCCTCGGATCCGGCCCTCTGGCCCTCTCCATCCGCTTCCATTTCGTCTCCCCGCTCCGTCGCGACGTGGACGGAGGGCTTAAGATCGCCCAGGATGCTCTCTGCGAAGCCCTCGGCCTCAACGACAACCGAATCGTGGAGATTCACCTTTACAAGGAACAAGACTCCACCAATCCCCGCATGGACGTGTCACTCCGCGTCCTGTCTCGCTGAATCTTGCTTCATAGCATGCCCGTTCGCTTCCGCACCTCTCGGAGCAATTCGCCCTTCGTCAGCCACCGATTATTCGTATCTCAACGCTTCGATCGGATTCAGCCGGGAGGCCTTATTGGCGGGATAGAGGCCGAAGAAGAGGCCGACGGCCAGGGAGAAGAAGAACGCGACCAGGATGGATTCGGCCGAAATGATCGTCGGCCAGCCGGCCACCACCGTCGTGATCTGCGCGCCGATCACGCCGAACACGATGCCGAGCAGGCCCCCGACCAGGCTCAGGGTCATGGCCTCGATCAGAAACTGCATCAGGATGTGCCGCCGCTTGGCGCCCACCGCCATCCGCACGCCGATTTCCCTCGTCCGCTCGGTCACCGACACCAGCAGGATGTTCATGATCCCGATCCCGCCCACCAGCAGCGAAATCGAAGCCACGGAAAACATCATGAGCGTGAGGGTCTGGCTGGTCCCTTCCTGCACCAGACCGATATCCACCTGGGTGCGGATCGTAAAATCGTCCTGCTGCTCCGGCTGAAGACGGTGTCGCGCTCGCAGGACCTCGCGAATACCTTCCACCGCCGCCGGTAAGTCATCCGGATGGTCGGTGGAGGCGAACAGGGCGCCGACCGAGCCGAGAAACTGGGTGCCGAGAACCTTGCGCTCCGCCGTGCTGAAGGGGATGAAAATGATATCGTCCTGGTCCGACCCCTGGGCCGACTGCCCCTTGGGCGCCAGCACGCCGATCACCCGGAAGGGCACGTTCTTGATCCTGATGACGGAGCCCACCGGCTCCTCGCCCACGTCGTACAGATTTTCGACCACGGTCTGACCGATCAGGGCCACGCGGGCCCCTGCCTCCATATCGGCCTGGGTAAAGGGGCCTCCGCTGGAATAGGACCAGTCCCGGATCGTCAGATAACTCGGGGAAATGCCGTTGACGGGGGTGTTCCAGTTCTTGTTTCCATAGACGATCTGCATCACGTCTCGCTTGGACCAGCCCGTTTCGCTCAGGAGCGGGACACGCTTCTTCAATTCCAGCGCATCCGAGAGGGTCAGGGTCACACCGCTTCCCTGACTACCCCGCACCCCGCCGACCGTGGTGGCGCCCGGCAGCACGATGATGACGTTGGTCCCCATGCTGGCCACCTGCGCCTGCACCACGGCCTTCGCCCCATGCCCGATGCTCACCATGGCGATCACCGCCCCGACCCCGATAATGATCCCCAGCATCGTCAGCCCGGCTCGCATCCGGTTCCGAAACAGGATGCGAAAGGCGGTCAAGACGGTCAGCCAGATAAAGGCCCCCATCGCTCAATGGCCTCCTATGGGGGCCGGCTCGCCGCTCCGGTCGCTCTGGATCTGCCCGTCCTTGACCACGATTTGCCGCGCCGCATAGTGCGCAATGTCCTGTTCGTGCGTGACCAAAATGATCGTGATCCCGTCGTCCCGGTTGAGGGAGTCCAAAATACCCATGATCTCGCGGCTGGATTCCGTATCGAGGTTCCCGGTCGGCTCGTCCGCGAGCAGGATCGACGGTTGCGAGACCAGCGCCCGCGCGATGGCCACCCGCTGCTGCTGGCCGCCGGACAGTTGGGCCGGGGCATGGTGCTCGCGCCCGCTCAGCCCCACACGGGCCAACGCGGCCGCCGCCCGTTCCCGCTGCTGGCGCAGGGGCACCCCGCGGTAAAACAGCGGCAGCTGGGCGTTTTCCAAGGCGCTGGTTCTGGGAATGAGATTGAAACTCTGGAAGACGAACCCGATCTTCAGATTGCGGATCTCGGCCAGTTCATCCCGTCCGGCTTTGCCGATGTCGAGCCCATCCAACAGATAGGTTCCGCGCGTGGGCTGGTCCAGACAGCCGAGGATGTTCATGAGCGTGGACTTGCCGGATCCAGAGGCGCCCATGATCGCCACGAATCCGCCCCGCTCGATCGAGAGACTCACCCCGCGGAGCGCCTGCACCCCGATATCGCCCAGGCGGTACACCTTCCACAGGTCTTGGCAATGAATCAGCGCGCCCATCTCATCCTCAGCGTCTGTCTGCTCTCTAACAATACAAAGGGGAGGCCGGGGCTGGCCTCAACTGCGCGCGTCCAGCGAGCACCGCTTCATCGTGCGCGATGCGCGAGCACAGAGGCCGCCCCGGTCTCCCCTACAATCCCCTATCGCGCCCGCCCGGCCGACGTGGCTGTCCCGAACCGAAGCCCGGCGGGAGGGAGTCCTGCCTCTTGGCCCCGCGGGGCGTTTCGATGCCGATGATCACCTGATCCCCGTCCTTCAGCTCGCTGTCGACGATCTCGGTCACGTTGCCGTCGGAAATGCCGGATTGGATGGCCAGGGCTTCCGGATCGCCGGTCGCCCCGATCCTCCATATTTTTTTCTCCGCCGGCCCGCGTCCCTTGGCGGAAGCCGCACGGGCCGGGGCTGCGCCTGGCTCGCCGCCCCCGGCAGGCTTGCCCTCGCCTCGCTCGGCCCTGGGCGGAGTGAACCGCAGCGCCGCATTGGGCGCGGTCAACACATTGTCCTTCCGGGCCACGACGATCGAGACGTTTGCCGTCATGCCCGGCTTGAGCCGCAGATCTTTGTTGTCCACCCCGATCACGACGTTGTAGGTCACCACGTTCTGCACGCTGATGGGCGCATTCCGGACCTGACGCACCTGGCCGCGGAACCGCTCGCCCGGATAGGCATCCACCGTGAACGTCGCCTCCTTGCCTTCGGCGATACCACCGATGTCCGATTCGCTGACGTTGGTGTCCACTTGCATCTGGGTCAAATCGAGGGCGATTAAAAACAAGTTCGGGGTCGCGAAGCTGGCGGCCACCGTCTGCCCCACTTCCACGTTGCGGGCGATGACAATGCCGTTGACCGGCGAGCGGATGACCGTGTACTTGAGGTCCAAGTCGGCCGAGCTCAAGGTCGCCTCGGCCTGCTTCACCTGCGCATCGGCGACATCCAATTGCGCCTGGGCGCCTTGATAGGCCGTCACTGCCACATCAACGTCGTTTTGCGAAACGAACTGCCGGTCGATCAACGTTTTCAGACGGTCCAGCTCGCGCTTCCGCTGCGCGAGATCCGTCCTGGCCTTGGCGGCGCTGGCTTTCGTGATCTCCAGGTTCGCCGCAGCCTGGTCCCGCCGGGCCTTGAACGGCGAGGGATCGATGCGGGCCACGACATCTCCCGCCTTGACGATCGAATTGTAATCTGCGTGCAGGCTCAGGATCATGCCCGACACCTGACTGCCGACCTGGACCGACACGACCGGATTGATCGTGCCGGTGGCGGAGACCGCCGACACCACCGTGCCCCGTTCCAGCGGAGCGGTCCGGTACCGGATCGGCACCTTGCGCTCCCCGCTGAAAAAGACGTAGCCCCCGACGGCCAGGCCCACCAGCAGCACGCTGAGAATCCAGACGGTGTTCCGCACGACGTTCCTCTTTCGGCCGACGCAACGAGGGACAGCCTGGTTTATTCTAGGGGGCCACAGGCAGAAACACAACAGGCCATCCGCCCAACCTGCGCGAATGGCCTGTCACACCATCAAAATATCAGCAGGAGAGTCGGGGTTCTTTACACGAAGGCAGTCGCCGCAAGGAGGCAAAAGGTTACCGCCGGCATGGTCATCGGTCGTGGCAGGACCACTCGTTCAGGGCGCGACCGTGATCCGGTCCTTGATCACGTCGTACGTGGCCTTCGGCAAGACATTCTTGGCTACCAGTTCGCCGCGGACTTTATAGGGACGATTGGAGACGATCCGCTCGGCGACTTCCTTGGTCAAACCCAGGAACAGGACCATGTCGTTAGACGAGGCCGTATTGACGTTCACCGGAGCCAGCGCCGCCGATTGTGGAGCCGGCGCGGGTGTCGGCGTCGCAGCCACCGGAGCCCTGGCCGGCGGAGCCGGCATCTTCGGCGCGGCGGTCGGGGGAGCCGGGGGAACCGGCATCATGGGGGCCTTGGGAAGAGCCAGGGCGCCTGGCGTGCCGATCTGCCGGTCCTTGAGCTCTTTCTGGTATCGATTCACCGCAGCGGTCAGAGTTTCGTTACGCTGCTTGGCCTCGTCGTAGTCCTGACGCAACGTCTTGTGCTGGGTCAACAGCTCTTTGATTTTTTGCTCCTGGTCCCGGACGCGGCCTTCGACGCCTTCCCGCTCCTTGTCCCGGCTGTCTTTGATCCGTTGCAATTCCGCCTGGGCCAATTCGGCCTCCGCGATGATCTTGCCGTTGCTGTCCTTGAGGGTCTTGACCTGCTGCTCCAGCGCGTTCTTTTGCTGCCGGACCCGCTCTAGTTCAGCTCTGGCGGTTTCCGTTTCCGCAACCGCCTGCTGGTACTTACCGCTGGACACACAGCCGCCTGATCCGACCGCGACCATAAGGGCCGCACCAAGCATGAGCGACTTCCTCATTCCGTCCTCCCTCTCCTGAGCGCCAGGCGTTCCGCGCCGGTCTCTCCAGAACACTCGATTTCTTTGGGGTTCCCTCGCGACAATGGCGCTTGTGATGTGTAGTCCATCAGGCCCGGTTTGTCAATAGGTCCGAGGGGTTGGCCACATCCCGCAGCCCCTGCCACAACCGGCCCCTCGCCTCATCCGCTCTTGACTCCCCGGACCCAGTCTGTGATCATGCGCCGTCCTCAATCGGATCACCCTAAGGGAATGCCACACATGACGGAATGGGGACCTGGGTTGGCGGTAGCATTGGGCGTGGTGGAGGGCTTGACCGAGTTTCTGCCGGTCTCATCCACCGGTCATTTGATCCTGGTCGGATACGGACTCGGCTTTACCGGCGCCGTCGCCATCAGCGTGGAGATTTCCATCCAGCTCGGCTCGATCCTGGCCATCATCGCCTACGAACGGCGCAAGCTCGCCCACATGATCGCCTGTGCATTCGAAGAGCAAGCCTCGTTCCGTGATCTGGTCCGAGCCTCCCGCGATTCGTCGGACCGGAATATGGAAGAGGGATGGGGCTATATCCTGTGGCGATCGGCCGACACCCACCCGAACCTCTGGTTCCTCACGGGGCTCAGCCTGGCCTTTCTCCCGGCTGCCGCCCTCGGACTCCTGGCCCACCACTGGATTGAAACCTATCTGTTTTCCCCCTATACCGTGGCCGCTTCGCTGATCGTCGGGGGACTTGTCATTCTGGCGGTTGAAGCCTTCAAAACGCGACCGCAGATCAACCGTTTGGAACATGTCGGCGCGAGAGCGGCCCTCTGGGTCGGCCTGGCGCAATGCGTCTCGCTGATTCCCGGCGTATCCCGATCCGGCGCCACCATCGTCGGCGGTCTGCTGACCGGAATGGACAGGAAGGTGGCCACCGAATATTCGTTTTTCCTCGCCCTGCCGACCATGATCGCCGCCACCGGCTACAAGATGTTCAAGTCCCGCGATCTGCTGAACGGCCAGGATACCCTGGCCCTGGTCCTGGGGCTGCTGGTCGCGTTCTTTGTCGCCTGGGGCGTGATCGCCGCATTTCTGGCCTTCGTCAAGCAACACAGCCTGCGCGTCTTCGCTTACTATCGGGTGGTGTTGGGCATCGTGGTGCTGTTGGTCCTGGGATGACCCGGGTCGAGGACAAACGGGAGGCGCACATGGCGAAATCGACAATCGACACGGTGCAGGTATTCGATACCTGGGTGAACGGGCAGCAAGGCAGGCTGCACTTCGACGTGATGACGACCGATGAGGAAACGGCCCTGAGGCTGGCCAGGGAGTATCTCGCCAAGATCGGTGAAGCCGAGGCCACGATCACGACCCGCGAGTGCCGATTCTGCCACAGCGAGCCCCTCGTCATGTTCTCGGCGGAACAGCAGCGGCAGTTCATCGAGCAGGGGGGCTTTATTCTCGAGCTGCCGGCCTAGCCGGCGGGATCAGGACGGATCTTGCTGTAGAGCGGTATTCGGTTCTTTTTTCTCGAACGCGAAGTGCACGATCAAGAAGCAGACGCCGACGCTGATCGCCGCATCCGCAACGTTGAAGGCCGGCCAGTGGTAGACGTCAATGTAAAAATCCAGGAAGTCGATCACTTCGCCGAAGCGCAGCCGGTCCAGCAGGTTGCCCACCGCCCCCCCGAGTATCCCCGAGATAAAGACCTGCCCCAGCCGATCCCCCTGCGGCAGCCGGAAGAAGATCGTCAGGAGCAGCCCCAGGGCAAACAGGGACATGACACCGAAGAAGACCATGCGGAACAGTATCCCGCTGGAGGCGAGAATCCCGAAGGCGGCCCCCGGATTGCGGATGTAGGTCAGGCTGAAAAGGTTCGGGATGATCGGAATGGATTCGTGCAGCCGCATGGTCTGCATGATGTGGATCTTCGTGAGCTGGTCCACGATGATGGTGCCAAGCCCCACGATCGCCAGGATCACATAGCGGGTCGCGCCGCCCGTCATCGGATCGCCTCGACACAACGGTCGCAGATCGTCGGATGCTCGGCCATCGACCCCACCGAGGCCCGATAGTTCCAGCAACGCGCGCACTTCTTGCCCTCGGCCTTCTGCACGACGACGAGGAAGTCCGGTGTCTGGGGCAGATTGTGCGCCTCTTCCAGTTCCACCTGCGACACGATCAAGAGGCCGGGCAAAGCCTGCTCGTATGGCTTCAGGAAGTTGTATCGTTCCTGGTTGGCTTTGATTACCACCTTCGCCTCAAGCGACGAGCCGATGACTTTGTCGCGACGTTGCGCTTCCAAGGCTGATTGCGCGGCAACCCTGACCTCCAGTAGCCGCTCCCACCGTTGAGCCAGCGCTTCATTGGCCCAGCGAGGATCGGCCGTTGGAAACGACGTCAGGTGGACACTCGAACCTCCGACGCTTTTCTGTGCGCTCGCCGGCAGCATCCGCCAAATCTCTTCCGCCGTAAAACTCAGCACCGGCGCCATCAGCTTCGTCAGCGCCGTCAGTATCTCAAACAGGACAGTCTGGGAACCACGACGCAAGGGAGAATCTTTGTGAAGGGTGTACAGCCGATCCTTCAGGATATCCAGGTAGACCGCGCTCAGGTCCACCGAGCAAAAGTTGTTCACCGCATGGAAGATCGTGTGGAACTCGAACTCTTCATAGCCCTTGGTGACTCGCGGGATCAACTCGCCCAGCCGCATCAGTGCCCAGCGGTCCAATTCAGGCAGCCGATCGTAGGACACACGGTGCACCGCCGGGTCAAAATCATACAAATTGCTCAAGAGGAATCGGCAGGTGTTGCGAATCTTCCGGTAGGCCTCGACGAGATGGTTCAAAATTTCCGGCGAAATCCGCAGGTCTTCGCGATAGTCCTGGGCGGCCACCCAGAGACGGAGAATTTCCGCGCCCGACTGTTTGATCACGTCCTGCGGCGCCACGACGTTGCCGGCCGACTTGGACATCTTTCTCCCCGCCCCGTCGAGGACAAAGCCATGCGTCAACACTGCGTCGTACGGAGCCCGTCCGTCCGTGGTCACTCCGGCCAGCAGCGCACTGTGAAACCAGCCCCGGTGTTGGTCGGAGCCCTCCAAATACAGGGCGGCGGGCCACCAGTGCCGCGGCTTGAGAACCGCCGCATAGCTGACGCCCGACTCGAACCAGACGTCTAGAATGTCTTTCTCTTTCTCGAAGACCGTCCCGCCGCATCGGCAGGCCGTTCCAACAGGCATCAGCTCAGCCGCGGATTTTTCAAACCAGCAGTCCGCTCCCTGCCGCTCGACCAACGAAGCCACATGTTCGATCACGTTGGGATCGGCCAGCACCTTTTTGCACGCGGCACAGGTGAAACCGGGGATCGGCACGCCCCAGACCCGCTGGCGCGACAGGCACCAGTCCGGCCGGTTCTCGATCATCCCGTTGATGCGATCCTTCCCCCAAGCGGGAATCCATCGGACCTTGTCTCTGATCTGCTCGAGCGCCCGCTGACGCAGCGCATGGGTCTCCATCGAGACGAACCACTGTTCGGTCGCGCGGAAGATCACCGGGGTCTTGCAACGCCAGCAATGGGGATACGAATGAGCGAGGCTCCCCGCGCCAAGCAACTTGCCGTTGGTCTTCAACCGCTCGACGATCGCCGGATTGGCCTTCAGCACCTGTTGCCCGGCAAATTCCTTGACCGACTCCTTGAATCGCCCCGCGTCGTCCACCGGCGCCAGAATCTCCAGCCGCTCACCGGGCGTCGCGTGCTGATTATGTTCCAGCACCAGCAGGTAGTCTTCCATGCCATGGCCCGGTGCGATATGCACACAACCGGTTCCCTGCTCCAGTGTCACAAAGTCCCCGAGCAACATCGGCGAGAGTCCGTCGGTCAGGGGCCGTTGCGTTTCCAATCCCTCGAAGCCCTGCCTCCCTTTCCGTGTCCAAAGGACCGAGTACGGGGGAAAAGCGCAGGCTTTCGCGACGCCATCCACCAGTTTTTCGGCGATGACCAGCACTTCATCCCCGACTTTCACGAACGCATAGTCGATGTCCGGATGCAGACAGACGGCCTGGTTCGCCGGCAATGTCCAGGGCGTCGTCGTCCAGATCACGACGGAAACCGTTTTAATGTCCGCAGGCAACGCAACGCCCAGCTGGTTTTTCTTGCCCAGTACGTTGGGGGACGCCGCCAACGGAAACTTCACATAAACGGATGGCGAGGTATGGTCCTCGTACTCGACCTCCGCCTCGGCCAGCGCGGTTTGATCCACGGTGCACCAGAGGACTGGCTTGAGGCCTTTATAGACGCCGCCCTTGGCGACGAACTTCCCGAACTCGCGCAGGATGGTCGCCTCATAGGCCGGAGTCATCGTGAGGTAGGGATGGTCCCAGTCCCCCAGCACGCCCAGACGTCGGAACTCCTCTCGCTGGAGGTTGACGTATTTCTCTGCATACTCGCGGCACAGTTTGCGGATGACGGGCACATCGAGGCCCTTTTTCTTGTCGCCCAGCTCCTTGAGCACCTGATGTTCGATCGGCAATCCGTGGCAATCCCATCCCGGCACATAGGGCACGCGGAACCCGGCCATGGTCTTGGACTTGACGATGAGGTCCTTGAGGATCTTGTTCAGCGCGTGGCCGATGTGGATGCGGCCGTTCGCGTAAGGCGGGCCGTCGTGCAGCACATAGAGCGGCCGGTCTTTGCCTGCCTCCTGAATCCGCTCGTAGAGGCGCTCCTGCTCCCACTGCGCCAACAGCTCCGGCTCCCGCTGCGGCAGGTTCGCCTTCATCGGAAAGTCGGTCTGGGGCAGGTTGAGTGTGGCTTTATAGTCCATGTAGTTTTGGGGAGGTTCAGGCTGAGGCTGAGGTTAAGATAAGGTTCAGTCTCTCTTAGCCAAACTCAAACTCAACCTAAACCTCAACCTTAACCTACTATCTAACTTACCGCCATCATCCGGTCCAGCGCGACCTTGGCCCAGGCCTTGTCGTCCTCCGGCACGACGATCTGGTTCACAACGTGCCCGTCGGCCAAGTTCTCCATGGCCCAGCAGAGGTGGGGAGCATCGATGCGAAACATGGTGGCGCACTGGCAGACCGTGGAAGAAAGGAAAAACACCCGCTTGTCCTGCTGTTTCCGCTTCAACCGGTTGACCAGATTCAGCTCGGTCCCGACCGCCCAGGCGGTGCCGGCGGGGGCAGCGCTGACGGTCTTGATGATGAACTCCGTGGAACCCACCAAGTCGGCCTTATCCACGACGGTTTCGTGGCATTCCGGATGCACGATAACCTTGATACCGGGATACTGTTTGCGAAAATAATCCACGTGGGCCGGCTGGAACATCTGGTGCACGCTGCAGTGGCCTTTCCAGAGGATCAGCCTGGCCTTGCGGATCGCCTCGACGCTGTTCCCGCCTCTCGGCTGGAACGGGTCCCAGACGATCATCTCCTCCCGCGGCATGCCCATCTTGTTCGCCGTGTTGCGCCCCAGGTGTTCATCGGGGAAAAACAGAATTTTCTCGCGCCTGGCCCAGGCCCACTGCATGACGGCCCAGGCGTTGGAGGAGGTGCAGGTAATGCCGCCGTGCTCGCCGCAGAAGGCCTTGAGCACCGCCGCGGAGTTCACGTAGACGACCGGCGTGACCGATTCCTCCACGGGCAGCAGCCGGCCGAGCGATTCCCAACATTGATCCACTTGCTCGATGGCCGCCATGTCGGCCATGGAACAGCCGGCGGCGAGATCGGGCAGGATCACGGTCTGCTTCGAACGGCTGAGGATATCCGCCGTCTCCGCCATGAAGTGGACGCCGCAAAAGACAATATAGGGCCGCTCCGAGCGCTCCGCAGCCAGCTTGGCCAGCAGCAAGGAGTCCCCACGGAAGTCGGCATGTTCGATGACTTCGTCGCGTTGATAGTTATGGCCCAGGATCATGACCTGGTCGCCCAACGCCCGTTTAGCCGCTGCTGTGCGCGCAAACAGCTCGTCCGGCGTCAACGCCTGATAGTCGGTGATCGGCCGAATAACGGTTTCGACAGCTTTCACTGTTTTCCCCTGCTCTCCTGTCGCGGGCGCTGCATCGGCGCGCACATGGGACTGCCCCTCACGACAAGTTGTACATTCTACGCTAGGCCATCGAGGACAATCAACGCCTTCCACGGAGCAACAACGGGCCGATCCGACTCGGCAGCACTAGGCCTAACGGCCGATTGACAAGCTCGAAAACCGAGGTGTACGATCTCGCCACAGCTAGGGGAGCATCAGGAGCCAGACGAACGGCTCCGAGGCTGAGAGTCCGACCCAGCGGACGACCCTCAGAACCTGACCTGGATAATACCAGCGTAGGGAAGCGGCAACAGTCGGTCGATTACGGCCTATCTAGCCGCACCCTCTCCCGGTGCGGCTTTTTTGTTGGACGAGACCTCCGGAGAAAGGACGCGATATGAGCAGCCCCAAGACCAGCTCACAGGGTTCCGGTAACGGTTCGGGGAATGGGCAGAACCCGCTGTTCAGCACCCAATCCTTCCCCGGCTCGCGGAAAGTCTACGTGGAGGGAACGAAGGGGGTTCGCGTGCCCATGCGCGAGATCAGCCTGACGCCCACCAAGGCGGCCAACGGCGGGGCGCCGACGCCCAACCGGCCCGTAACTGTCTACGACACCTCCGGCCCCTACACCGACCCGACCGTGACGATCGACGTCCGCGCCGGCCTCGCTCCCCTGCGCCGGGACTGGATCCTGGGCCGGAACGACGTCCAGGAACTGCCCCACGTGTCCTCGGAGTACGGCCGCCTCCGGGCTGCCGACCCCAGGCTGGCGGAGCTGCGCTTCCAACACATTCGTAAGCCCCTGCGGGCCAAGCCGGGCCGGAACGTGACCCAGATGCACTATGCGCGCCAGGGCAGCATCACGCCAGAAATGGAATTCATCGCTATCCGGGAAAACCAGCTGCGGGAGGCTGCGATCGAGCAAGCGCAGGTCCAGGGGAACGGGAACGGACACAGGAACGGCCACGGCGGCGGAGCGCTTCAGCATCCTGGCCAGGCCTGGGGCGCCAGCATCCCCTCCCGCATTACCCCGGAATTCGTCCGCGACGAAGTGGCGCGCGGCCGCGCGATCATCCCCAACAACATCAATCATCCGGAGAGCGAGCCGATGATCATCGGCCGGAACTTCCTAGTGAAGATCAACGCCAACATCGGCAACTCGGCGGTGGCCTCCTCGATCGAGGAGGAAGTCGAGAAGATGGTCTGGTCGATCCGTTGGGGCGCCGACACGGTCATGGACCTCTCCACCGGCAAAAACATCCACGAAACCCGCGAATGGATTCTCCGCAATTCGCCGGTGCCGATCGGCACCGTGCCGATCTACCAGGCGCTGGAGAAGGTGGGCGGCAAGGCCGAGGATCTGACCTGGGAGATCTACCGGGACACGCTGATCGAGCAGGCCGAGCAGGGAGTGGATTATTTCACGATCCACGCCGGCGTCCGACTTCAATACGTGCCGCTGACGGCCAACCGGATGACGGGCATCGTCTCGCGGGGCGGGTCCATCCACGCCAAGTGGTGCCTCTCCCACCACGAAGAAAACTTCGCCTACACCCACTTCGAGGAGATCTGCGAGATCATGAAGGCCTACGACGTGGCCTTCAGCCTGGGCGACGGCTTGCGGCCCGGCTCCATCGCCGACGCCAACGACGAGGCCCAGTTCGCCGAACTGGAGACGCTGGGCGAACTGACCAAGATCGCCTGGAACCACGACGTCCAGGTCATGATCGAAGGCCCGGGCCACGTGCCGATGCACATGATCCAGGTCAACATGGAGAAGCAGTTGGCCGCCTGCCAGGAAGCCCCCTTCTATACGCTGGGCCCGCTGACGACGGACATCGCCCCCGGCTACGACCACATCACCTCGGGCATCGGCGCCGCGATGATCGGCTGGTACGGCTGTGCCATGCTTTGCTACGTCACGCCCAAAGAACACTTGGGCCTTCCGACCAAGGAGGACGTCAAGGCCGGGGTGATCACCTACAAGATCGCCGCCCACGCCGCCGACCTGGCCAAGGGGCATCCGGGCGCCCAGGTGCGCGACAACGCCCTCTCCAAGGCCCGGTTCGAGTTCCGTTGGGAAGACCAGTTCCACCTGTCGCTCGACCCGGACACGGCCATCGCGTTTCACGACGCCACGCTGCCGGACAACGCGGCGAAAGTCTCGCATTTCTGCTCGATGTGCGGCCCGCACTTCTGCTCAATGAAGATCACGCAGGATGTCCGGGACTATGCAGCCAAGAAGCAGTTGGACGAGCAGCAGGCCATTCAGTTCGGCATGAAAGAAAAAGCGGACGAGTTCAAAAAAACAGGCGCGGAAATATATCGTTGATCGAGTGGAGAATGGAGAATTGAGAGTGGTGAATTGAGGAAGCCGATCATCATCGTGGACAAGAGCTACGCGTTCGCATTGAATATCAACTAAAAGGCAGCGACTATGAATAAGCCCAAACCAGCGCCACTGAGGGAAAGAGACATCACCCGCCAGATCGCGCGGGCCTACTATAAAGAGTTCGATCAGCTCATCGAGAGCGACGTGATCATCGTCGGCGCCGGGCCGTCCGGGTTGATTTGCGCGAAAGACCTGGCCGCCATGGGGTTCCGCACGTTGATCGTCGAGCAGAGCCTGTCGCTCGGCGGCGGCTTCTGGTCCGGCGGCTACCTCATGAACAAGGCCACGATCTGCGCGCCGGCCCAGGACATCCTGGAAGAGATCGGCGTGCCTTGCAAACCGGTCAACGAATGCGAGGGCATGTATCTGGTGGACCCGCCGCACGCCACGGGCGCCTTGATCGCCTCCGCCTACAAGGCCGGCGCCAAGGTCCTGAACCTGACCCGAGTCGTGGACCTGATCCTGCGCCGCGACGGCATCCTGGAAGGCGTGGTCGTGAACAATACGACGGCCGAAACGGCGGGCCACGACGTGGTCCATGTGGACCCCATCGCCCTGGAGAGCAAGATCGTTGTGGACGCGACCGGACATGATGCCATCGTGGTGGACCTGTTGCACAAGCGGGGCTTGTACAAGCCGGTGCCGGGAAACGGCGCCATGTGGGTCTCCCGCTCCGAGCAGGAAGTCATGGACCGGACCGGCGAGGTTTACCCGAACTGTTTCGTGATCGGGCTGGCCGTGGCCGCCGTCTACGGCACGCCCCGCATGGGCCCGGCCTTCGGGTCCATGTTGTTGTCGGGCCGCTACGGGGCCGAGTTGATCAAAAAGAAACTGAAGCAGGAGTAGAGGGAGCTTATAGCTGGTAGCATATGGCGAGAAAATGCCGGCGGGATCGACTCCTGGTCCTCGCCATTGGCTATCTGCCATAGGCCATCAGCTCTTTGTTGAAAGCTATGGATCTGCAAGACTTTCTATTGCAAGGCGAAGGGCGCGAGGAAGACAAGAAAGACGCCTGGCATTATTTCCAGCAAGCCTATGAGCACCAGATGAAAGGCGAGTTGGAGGAAGCCGTCCGCCTCTACAAACGGTCCCTCGACCGCCACCCGACCGCCGAAGCCTATACGTTCCTCGGTTGGACCTACAGCTTCATGGGCAAGCTGGACGAGGCGATCGCCGAATGTCACCGGGCCATCGAGATGGACCCGGAGTTCGGCAACCCCTACAACGACATCGGGGCCTATTTGATCGAAAAAGGCCAGTTCGACGAGGCCATCCCCTGGTTCGAACGGGCCTTGCAGGCCAGACGCTACGAAAGCCCGGCCTTCCCCCACCTGAACCTGGGGCGCGTCTTTGAACGGAAGGGCTTGTGGGACAAGGCGATCGATGCCTACAAGCAGGCGCTGACCCTCAATCCCGACTATGCGCTGGCCAAGCGGGCGCTGGGCCGGCTCATTGGCATGCTGAATTGAACGGACAGCTCGAGGCAACCGGCCACGGCCATCAGCAGGAAAGAATCCCCGACATGGATCAGACGGCGGAGCGCAACGGCAAGACAGTGCTGGTGGCGGTTAACGATATCTTCTTTTATGCGAAGCTGCGGGACGCGCTGCGTGGCGGCGAGTATACGTTGGAGCGAGCGCGGACAGAGGAGGATGTCGCCGCGAAAGCCGACACGGCGGCGGCGCTGGTCATCAATATGAACGACGATCGGCTGGATGCCTTCCGCGCCTTGGAAGGACTGAAACACCGCTCAACTCAGTCTCCCCTCCCGATCCTTGCCTTCGCCAACCATGAAGAGGTGGACACCTGGCGGCGCGCAAAAGAATTGGGCGCGACCAAAGTCGTCTCGCGGAACGAGTTTTCGGCACGCACGAGAGAGTTGGTGGAAGAAGTGATCGCGGCCAGTAATCAGTCATCTGTTATCGGTACATGAAGGCTGTGACCCAAACGGAAAACTGACTACTGAAAACTCTCGTCTTGAAGCATGAAACACTCCCGTCTGCATGACCAGCACCTCGCCGCCGGCGCCGTCATGGCCGAAGCCGCCGGCTGGGAGATGCCCGCCCATTACGGCAACCCGGAAGCCGAGCACCGATCGGTCCGCCAAGGAGTCGGCCTGGCCGACCTGTCGCAGCGCGGCAAGCTGCGGGTGACCGGAGACGACCGGGTCAAATGGCTGCAAAGCGTCATCAGCAACGACATCCTCCCTCTCACGCAAGGCCACGGCCTCTACTCCAGTTTTCTGAACCATAAAGGCAAGATGCTGACCTATTTCCGCGTCTATGCCATGGCCGATGCGCTCATGCTGGAAGATGTCGGCGAGATCGGCGACGCGACCTTCCAAGCTTTCAGAAAGTTTCTCCTCTACGGCACCAAGGCCAAGATGGAGAACTGTGCGGAGCCCTGGGGACATCTGCTCGTCAGCGGCCCACGCGCCGCCGACCTCATCAAGGCGGCCTTCGGCCTGGATGTGTCCGGCCTGAAGTCCCTGGATTTCATCGGACACGAGATTGACGGCCGCCAGGCCCTGCTGATTCGGACCGAAGAGACGGGAGAGATGGACATCGAAGTGCTGCTGCCGGTTGACGGTCTGGCCCCAGCCTGGAACAGTCTTATGAAAGCCGGCGCGCCGATGGGCCTCAGCTTGTTCGGCACCCAGGCCCGCGAATCCTTGCGCCTGGAAGCCGGCCTGGCCAGGGTTGGCAAGGACCTTACGGAAGAGATCGTCCCGCCGGAAGCCAACCTGGAAGGGATCGCGTTCAGCCTCAGCAAAGGCTGCTATCCCGGACAGGAAGTCGTGGCCCGGATGGACACCTACGGCAGCGTCCGCCGCCGCCTGGTCGGCCTGGCCCTTACCGGCTCTGCTGTCCCGCCCCACGGGGCCAAACTCTTTAGCGGCGACCGGGAAGTGGGCTGGGTCTCCAGCGCATCCCTGTCGCCGACGCTCGGCCTTCCGATCGCGCTGGGCTTCCCCTTGCGGGACTTCACCCAACCAGGCACGGCCCTGGCCGTCGAATTCGACGGCCAGCGGCACGAGGCCACGATTCACCCCCTGCCCTTTTATTCTCGCGCCTAGCCATCCGGCTTCTTTTGCGACACCGATTTTCGATGCCGACCGTCTAGAAATATTGTGCAATGGCGGTCTGCACCAACCAGGCGTCGGTCGGAGCGAGTAGCCGGGCCACGTCCACCCGGAGCAAGGTGGTCGTCAACCAGGTGGGGATGATCCTGATCCCGCCGCCGATATTGGCCGCGCCGGTCCAGCCACGAACGTTCCCATCCTGATTCATCCCCTGAAACAGGCCGAGATCGGAAAAGACGACGCCTTGGACGGCCCAGCGCGGTCCGATCGGCACGGCGTGGCGCAGTTCCGTGTTGAGGTAACTCTGGGCGCGGTTGCGATACAAATTATCGGCCAAGCCCCTGACGCCGGCCTGGCTGCCGATGAGGAGACTATGATTGACGTTTCCGGAATTGACGGCCTCTGCCACGCCATTGAGCATCAAGACCGTCTGCCGACCGAGCGGCACCCCCTGGAGATACCGGAGCCGCCCTTCGTGGCGATTCTGATTCGGTCCGAGGAAATACCCGGGCCTGAGTTCCAGGGTCAGACGATAGCCGCTGGGCACCAAGTCATGCCAATGATACCGATCCCAAATCAGCTCGGGAGCGACGCCGATGAAATACCCGCTGGGCGGTGCCTGAGCGGAGGCATCCGTGAGGTACTCGCGGTAGACTCGGAGCACCATTTCATAGCGCAATGGAGAGCCGTACTGATAGGGGCTCTTCCATTCGACTTCGCCGCCGAGCCGATCACGGTGCCACCCGGCCGATGAGTCTTGAAAACGAAACGCGGAGCTGGCGAGAAAGAGGTTGGCTTCCTTCGCCCAGCGGGTCGGATGGAAACTGTGCTGCGCCATCGCCAGCTCGAAGTTCGGACGCCGCTGGTTGTACCGGAAGATGGCCGCCAGTTTGGTGGCGTCCCCGCCGATGTTGTATTCACCGGCGCCCGCCGTCACATCGACGTCCTGATTGGTTTTCCCGGTAGAGAAGTTCACGATCGGGGCCAACGTGAACTTTTCTCGAACGACCACGACCAATACTTGATCGATAACCGAGACTTGCACCGCATCGAAGATGGCCAGGTTCCGCACGCGCCGCTCGAACTCCTGGATGTCCTCGTCGCTGAAATGGTCCGGTACATGCCGAGGCAACAGCTCCAGAATCGTCTTGGGCTTGGTGTGGAGGACTCCCGTCACGTCGCTCCGGACAATGAAGTGCCCCTCGGTCGTCTGGGCCTCTGCCTGCTGGAGGCTGCCCCCGAGCCACAGACAGGCAACCGCAGCAAGACAGCGTAAGGCACAGGACATTTCCCGCATAGACGGCTCCCGCTCCCGGCCTTCATGGCGAGAGCGCATTGGATGGTTCACAATGGCGGACGGATAGCGTTGAAACGGGAGGATCGTCTCAGATGCGGAGCGGCAGAGAGATTGAAACCGATCGACGGGGAGACGCCCAGGGAGGGCCATGGATCAGGGCCAACCCGAGCAAGAGGTTATCCAGTGGAAGTCCGATCGGGCCCAGGAAGGCCGTCTCATGGCTAAGCGGCAGGAGGGGATGGTCCGGCGACGTCGATCCGAGGAGGCGCGGAGCCGGAACGGCTACATCTGCGGCGGCTTCGTCCTGTATCGCCCCTTCGGCGGCGGATGCTTCATCGATCTCGAAGAGGGTATCCTCAACCAGATCGGCGGAAAGGCCGAGCGTCACCGCCACGGCAAGCCAGGTCACTGCTCGCAGAGTAGTCGACCATCGGGAATACCGCATCGCCAAGCGTCCTGAGATTCGGATCGTTACCGCTCCGGATTACGCGCCGCCGAGACCGCCGAGGCAAAGGCCAGCAGGCTCTTGCGCGCCTCGTCGTCCAGCGCCAGCAGCAGATGGGCTTCTTCCCCGTGCATGAGCCGGAGGCTCAGGAACGGCTCCTCCTGCCGCTTCTCCCGGTTATCCCAGACCGCATCGATCAACTGCACCTTGTCCAGGTCGCGGGCCGAGACGACGTCGTAGCGGAAGTAGGAGTCGCCGATGACCATGTCGTAGAGGACGTTTCCCGCCGTCAGGACCGCGAGGTTGAAGCGCCCCTGTTCCTCGTAGCCTTCCGGCAGATACTTGTTGATGTGCAGGAGGGCCACCTTGCGGTCGCCCAGCGCCGCCTGGATGTTTTTCTTGAGGGCATCGTAATCGAGCTGCAACGCCTTTTCATCCGGACCCGTCGCGTCCACTGCCGCCTGTTGCACCGCCTCAAAGACTCCTGCCGCCGTCGTCACACTGCTCATACAACCAATCTCCTTCCTTAACCAGAGGCCCCGTTGTCACTCAGGCCGACCTGCACCGCCGCTACCGATAAGCCGGCTACCGGTTACGGTACCCGGAGTGAGCCGGCTATTGCAAGGGCTCAGGGACCGACTGCCTGTAGACGATGAGAAAAATGGGACCGTCCCGTCTGATCGAACACTTCGAGGAGGAGCGTTGATCCGTTGACGGTCACGTGGCAGAAATTCTGGAAGTCGCCTTCGGTAAACAGCGTGGAGGGGCTCAAGTCCCGATTGGGTTGGGTCGGCTTTCCGGGCGCCGCCGAGAGCGGCCCACAGATAAATTCATGAAAGTCCGGCTTCCCATCCCCGTTAGGGTCATAGACATTGGCTTGGGCGAAATGTACGTCCCCGGCCAGCCAGACGAGGTTCGTGACGCGTCGGTCCAGGATGGCCTGGACGATCGCCTGGAGTTCCGTCTGGAACCCAGTGCCATCCGCCCCTCTGGCCCAGCTGTCGTTGCCCGGCGCCTGCTTGCTGCCGCCCTTGGGATTGGAAAGCGGGACGCTGGTTGCAATGATTTTCCAGGTAGCCGTGGATTCCGATAATCCCTTTATCAGCCATTCCCGCTGGGCCGCTCCGAGCATCGTCTTGCCCGGCCCATCGGGCTCTGAGTTTTTGCTGCGATATTGCCGGGTGTCCAGGATGAACAGTTCCAGATCCGCCCCGTGACGAACTTTACGATAGAGGCGAGTCGGGTCTTCCGGAGGCGTGCCGATGGGCCAATACTCGAGCAAGGCCTGGCGGCCGGTGGGCATCAGAGGCTCCGAGGGTCCCGAAAAGTTATTGCGCACCTCGTGGTCATCCCAGATCACGTAGACCGGCACCGAGGCGAGGAAGCGCTGGAGGAACCAATCCCCCCGCTGATACCGGTGCTTGCCCCGATAGTCATCCAACGTCGCAGCGAGGAAATCCCCGCCCGGTTCGTTCGGCGGCGCAGGGCAGCGATCGTCTCCGTATATGGTGTCTCCGAGGAATATAAAAAACGAGGGGTTCCTGCCGAGCATGGCATCGAAAATAGGGTACCCAAACCGCTCCCGACGACAACGCTGCTGCCCCCCTAGATCGCCGCTCCAGAGAAAGGTGACCGGCTCCGCGACGTCCGGCGCCGCGGCGGTCCTGAAGCGTCCCTGCCCTGCCTCGCGAGCCGACTCCTGGAACGAACGGCCGTCGATGCGGGCGACCAAGACCCGATACCGGTAGGCAGTGGTCGGCGCCAGTCCGCCCGCCGGGACGGCGAGCGTAAAATCCCGTTCACCGACGGTCGTGGCGACAGCAGACTGGCTCAAAATCTCAGGTTGTCGATCCGGCGACCAGACCACCTGTACGCGAGCGGGTCCATCGGTCCTGACCCAGATCACCGCGGAGCGGTCGGTGACGTCGCCGACCGCCACTCCTTGAGGTAACGGGGCCTCGGTCGGCATTGGCTGTTCGGAAAAGGGACCGGACGGAGGCAGCCCCGGGCGAGAGTCCGACACACAGCCCTGACCAACCGACAGCAGGATGAGCCCGATCGCGACCCGACATCTGCCCGAGACCGACGTTATCATGGGATTCCCTCACGAACGCGCAGGACGCCGTTACGCGCGGCCCCACCGAGCGGTTGCATTCTCCACGATGGGTTCGGCATACTGCACCGCATCTGTTGGCTGTATCCGATGGGAACCCAGTGATGAATAACGAAACTTGTTCGGTTGGCAATTGCACGTTCCGGGTCTATGCGCCGGCGGGAACCGGAGGCCTCTGCAAGGAGCACTTTCTCAGCTTCGTCACCTGGCGGCGCAGAAAAGGCCCCGCCATGTTTCATAAGTACGCGGCCATGACCATGGACGAGCGCGATGCCGTGCTGGCCGAATGGAGCACCACGCTCACGGCCGAGTAAGGTCATTCCATCACGGGAGATCCGTGGTGGTGGATGATCTGCCACCGGTCTCCAGTCTTCTCATACAAATTGGTCGCAAGCACCCGGCTGCCCTGCGACTGCTCTCCCTGCCGGCTCGTGATCTGCTCGGTGCAGACCACCCAGGCCACGTCCCCCGCCACCTGAATCTGGATCTCGGTCAGTTCGAAGGTCATGGCGAAGGTGTTGTTGAAGATCAGCACCCAGGAGTCCCGCACCGCGGGCCAGCCGGCCCGCAGGGTCCAACCGGGATGAATGCAGGTGACGTACTCCTGCTGGGCCCAAATCCGGTCCATCCGCGCTACGTCCAGGCTTTCGAACGCCTCATAAAATTCCTGGTTCGCGCGGGTGACTTCCTCGATTTTGGTTTTCAACAGCTCTTCGGCGTCGCTCATGGAGGCGCATCATACCTCAATCGAACGGACGGACACAAAAAATCGGCGACCGGGAGGCGCGCCTGCCGGTCGCCGGCGGTCATCGCTCGGACGCTTCTAGCAGGCTGTTGAAACAGTCCGCCAGCCTCGCTCTCGCATCGCCTCTTCGCTCGCTGCGGCCTCGCTGGACGGCCTTTTTGACCATCCTGCGGGAAGTCTCATGCCATCTCAATCTATCGAGCCAGTGGTGTCCAAGTGGTGCCAAATAGTTTTTCAACAGCATGCTAGAATCCGGACAAGCCTTTCTTCAGGGCATCGGCCCCTTCCTTCAGCGCCTCGCCTTCTTTCTTGACCGCGTCTGCGGCCGCCCCGGTCTTCTCCTTCGCCGCTTTGGCGGCTTCGACTTTT
Organism: Nitrospira sp.; assembly: GCA_016873495.1. Taxonomy (GTDB): domain Bacteria; phylum Nitrospirota; class Nitrospiria; order Nitrospirales; family Nitrospiraceae; genus SYGV01. The sequence continues at coordinate 66,361 of VGXC01000001.1, forward strand.
TCTTGCGCCGCCGCCTGCACGTTGTCCTTGCTTGCCTGGACCGCATCGGCCTTAGCCTTCACCGCATCCTTACCGGCTTGCACCTTGGTCGCCGCTTGCGCCTGTGTGTCCTCGACTTTGGCTTTGACCTTGGACTTCTTCTCCTGAATCTTCGCCGCGGCCTTGCCAGGCGCTTCCGCTGCCGCCTGCGTCTTCTGCTGAGCCGCATCGACCCCTTTCTGCATACTCTCCATTCCCTTCTGGACTCCCGTCTCAGCCGCCGTCGGGACAGGGAGCCAGCCCCAGAGCAGCAAACCAACACCGATCATCATGACCGCCAGGAAGGCCTTCGTCGTTCGCATGCCTTGCTCCTTTCTCGGTTAGGGGATCGCGGCCTCGCGCACTACTTCTGCTCGGCCGTGCAATGGGCGCATCGCGTCGCCCTCGAAGGAATAGCCGACAGGCAATAGAGACACTCCTTCGTCGCCGGCGCGGGCGGCGCCTCCGGTTGAGCCTTCAACCGGTTCACCTGGCGAACCAGGAGAAAGATCGTAAAGGCCACGATAATGAAGTCCAGGACCGTTTGCAAAAATACCCCGTAGTTGATGGTGGGCGCCCCGGCTGCCTTGGCCGCGGCCAGAGAGGGCTGCGGCTGGCCCGAGAGGTTGATGAACAGGCTCGAGAAGTCCACTTTGCCCACTAGCAGGCCGAGGGGCGGCATCAGGATATCGCTCACCATGGAGGAGACGATCTTGCTGAAGGCCCCGCCGACGACGATTCCGATGGCCATATCGAGGACATTACCGCGCATGGCGAAGGCTTTGAACTCTTTGAGCATGCTGTTCCTCCTTTGACCCGATCAAGGCCGGTCGCGCGCCACTAGAATCGGCGCAGTCGCTTGCCGTTACAGATTCGAAAGAATATCGAAGTCGGCCAGGCGGCGGTAAAAGGTGGCCCGACTGACGCCCAGGAGACGGGCCGCCACCGTCCGATTTCCATTGGCTTCGGCCAACGCGGCAATGATCCGTTCCCGTTCGTCCCCGGAAGAGGTCCCTGAGAGGGAAGGCGGGCCGTCAGCTTGGGCGATCTCCGGGGGAAGATCGGCCGTCTCGAGGACTCCCCCCCGGCAATATACTGCCGCGCTCTCTATCGCGCTTTTCAACTCGCGCACGTTACCGGGCCATTGGTACTCCGTGAGACGATGCATGGCCTGATTGCTCACATCCCGCACCCCCTGCCCGGTCGCCCCGCGGCACGGCACGAGAAACGACGCCACCAGCAGCGGAATGTCCTCCCGCCGCTCTCGCAGCGGGGGGAGCTGAATCCGCGCGACCCGCAAGCGGTACAGGAGGTCCGCGCGGAACCGGCCGGCGACGACGTCCTGGCTCAAATTGTGATGGGTCGCCGCCAGAACACGCACATCGACCTTGCGGGGGCTGGTCTCCCCGATCCGGGTCACCTCTTTTTCCTGCAGCACCCGCAACAAGGCGGTCTGCACCGGACCGGGAATGTCGCCGATCTCATCCAGAAAGATCGTCCCGCCCGACGCCGCCTCAAAAAACCCCTGCTGGGACTCGGAGGCTCCGGTAAACGCCCCTCGCCGGTGGCCAAAGAGCTGGCTGCCCAACAACGACTCGGTCAACCCCGCACAATTCACCGCGATGAAGGGGTGGTCGGCCCGCCGGCTGCATGCGTGAATGGCGCGCGCCACCAGCTCTTTCCCGGTCCCGGTCTCGCCCTCGATCAGCACGGTGACGTCCGCCTTCGCGACATCGCGAATCTTCTGGTAGACCAGGTTGATCGCCGGGCTCGCCCCCACCAGGTCTTCGAAGGACGCCTCGCCGGCGAACCGGACGGTCCGCGGGGCTTCCGGCCTCGCCTCGCTCGGCCTCCCGGCCTCCGCCAGCCGCCGTTGCGCCCGATCCCGGACCAGTTCCTCGGCGATGGTCAACCGGACTTTCAGCAAAGCCGGAGGTACCGGCTTCGCCACGTAATCGTTGGCCCCGGCCTGCAAAACGGCGTGCACATCGTCCGGTTGATCCCGCGCCGTGATCATGACAATCACGCTGTGCGCCCCCTCGGGCATGGCTCGGATCCGCCGGCAGAGTTCCAGTCCGTCTATCCCGGGCAACTGCCAGTCCAGCAACACCAGCGGGTGCCGGTCCCGCTGGTAGGCCACCCAGGCGGATTCGGCGTCGCAACAAGCCGTGACGTCATGCCCGCGCGCACCGAGCAACTTTTCGAACAGCCGCCGTAAATCTTCGTCATCATCGACCAGCAATACGTGCATACTGTCCCTCAAGCCTGCATTTGCCGGACCGGGGTTACGAAGCCTCGTAAACGACTTCCACGCGACTCAAGTAGGAGGACAGCTCATCGATCCGGATTCGAACGGCCGCATGGTTTCGCTCGTGGGCCGCCTGCTCCAACGCCAATCCGATGGCGCTCAGGCCGTCGAAACCGTACCCGCCGCCGTCCCCTTTCATCCGATGGCCCAACGTTTGAATCGTTTTGAAATCTCCCTGTTCGACGGCGGCGATGAGCGTGGCCACATCCTTTCGCCGATTCTCCAGAAAGCCGGGAATCAACTCCTGCAAGTCCGGATCCCCGTGAATGATGATTTTGCCCCGCGGTGCTCCGTTCGCCCCAGACGTCATCTTGTCACACTCCCGGTGTGTTCGTTGATCGCCGTCAGCAGCGTCGCTTTCTTGATGGGCTTGATGAGGTGGGCCGTGCAGCCCGCCTCCATGCTTTTCCGAATCTCTTCCGGAAGCGCATTCGCCGTCAAGGCGACAATGGGGGTGGCCGTCCGGCCATGTTTCTGCTCCCACCGCCGGATCGCCCTCGTGGCGGTATGGCCGTCCATCACCGGCATCTGGACATCCATGAGGACCAGATCGTAGCGACTCCGCTGAAACTTGTCCACGGCGGCCTGGCCGTGTTCGGCGATATCAATGGCATAGGGGAATGTCTTCAAATACGACAGAATGAGCAGACGATTGTCCGGCGAGTCTTCGACCAGCAGAATGCGCAGCGGCGGCACCTCTTCGGACTGGCCCCCCGGCGCCGCCTTGCTCTGACTCAACACGGCGGAAATGGCGTGCATCAGATCGGCCCGTTTGATCGGCTTGACCAGATAGCCGGCGAGGCCGACCTGCCGAGCACGGGTGATGTCCCCGCTACGATTGTCCGAACTGAGCATGAGCACCATGGTGCCGCCGACCTGCTGAAGGCGCTCCGCCACTTGAAACCTGTCTTGGCTCCCTAGGCAACGATCCAACAGGACCAGTTGGTACGGCAGGCCCTCGGCTCTGGCCCGTTCAAACTCGCGCAGTCCGGCCTCCCCGCTGGCTGCTTCCGTGACCGATGCCCCCCACGCGGAGCAACTTTCCTTCATGATCATCCGATCGGTGTCCCGGTCGTCCATCAACAGGATTCGAAGCCCGTTCAACTCCACCGGCGCCGCCGACGCAGGCTGGCTCGGCCTGGCCTGCACCCCGAAGCCGGCCGTGAAATAAAATGTGCTGCCTCGGCCGACCTCGCTGTCGACCCAGATGCGCCCCCCCATTAACTCCACCAAGCGCTTGGCAATGGCCAGCCCCAGTCCTGTTCCCCCATATTGCCTGGTGGTCGAGGTATCCGCCTGGGTGAACCGCTCGAAAATTACGCCTACTTTGTCCGCGTCGATGCCGATCCCCGTGTCCGACACCGAGAACGTCAACCGGCCCGGCGCCTGCGCATCCACGTCGGGTTCGACCAACAATTTGACGGTGCCTCGGTCCGTAAATTTAATCGCGTTTCCCATCAGGTTGAGCAGCACCTGCCGCAGACGGCGCGGGTCGCCTTCGAGCGCGGACGGAATGCGGGGGCTGATCTGCCATGTCAACGCCAATCCTTTTTCTTGCGCGCGGATCGCCACCATCTCGACGGTTTTCTCAACCAACTCGCGGAGGTCGAAGCCGACCCGCTCCATCTCCAGATGCCCGGCTTCTACCTTGGACAGATCGAGGATGTCGTTGATCAATTCCAGAAGATTGCCCCCCCGCGCGCTGGAAAATCCTGACATATTCCGCCTGCTCCCGGGTCAGCGGCGTTTCCAGGAGCAGGTCGGCGATGCCGATGATCGCATTCATGGGTGTGCGGATCTCGTGGCTCATGCTGGCCAGGAACTCGCTTTTGGCCCGGTTGGCCGACTCGGCCGCCTCTTTGGCCTTGTGCAGCGCGGCTTCCGCCTGCTTGCGCTCGGTGATATCGCGCGCCGCCGCCTGGAACCCAATTACCTGTCCCGCCTCTTTCAGAATTTGCACGTTCTGTCCGATCCAGATTTCGGTCCCGTCCTTGCGTACTGCGGGAAACTCATAATACGTGCTGGGGATCTTCCGGATGAACTGCCGGCCGTAGAACCGCTCGGCGGCCGCGCGGGTGTCCGACCGGATCAAATCGATGAACCGCCGCCCGATGAGCTCTTGCTCCGAATACTGCATGATGCGGGAGGCCGTCGGGTTCACGAATACAAACCGCCCGACGGGATCGGTACGATAGATGATATCCGTCGCAAGGTCCACCAGCTGCCGGTACCGCACTTCGCTGCCGCGCAAGGCCTCTTCCGCCCGCTTTCGTTCAGTGACGTCCCGAAAGACGCCGCGTGCGAGCATGAGCCCGCCCTGGTCGTCGTACCGGCCGGTTGCGCTGCCCTCTACGAATACCTTCTCGCCGGTTTTCGTAATGAACGCGGTTTCGAACCGCTCGGCGTTCACCCCCCGGAACAGGCCATCCAGGACCGCCCGGAATTTGTCCCGGCTGTCCGGGTGAATCACATCCATGACCGAGTGGCGGGCCAGATCGGTGTCGTCATACCCCAGTGCGCGACGCCAGGGCGGATTCGCGTAGACGATCCGCCCGTCCGGGGTCGCCAGATGGATGAGGTCCGTGGTATTTTCGAACAGGTCACGGAACCGCCGCTCGCTGTCCCGCAAGGCGGCTTCCGCCTGCTTCCGTTCTGTCACGTCCCGCGCAATCCCCAGCACCTCCACCACGCGGCCGTCCTGCATCTGCGGAGTGATTGTGAACTCGCCGGTGATATATTCGCCCGATTGCGTGCGGACGCGCATCTCGATGGGCGCGAGCGATTGCCCGGTCAGAATCTGTTGAAAACGCCGCCGAGACAGGTCCGCGTCCTCGGGGTGCAGAAGCGCCAGGTACGGTTTCCCGATCCAGTCTTCGCGAGGAAACCCGGTGTATCGGTCGAAGGCCGAATTCAGGGATGTAATGACGCCCGCCGGGGAGATCGTAAAGATAACGTCGGTGGCCGTTTCCAGAAAACTCCGGTAGCGTTGCTCCGACTCGCGCAGCCGTTCCTCCGCGAGCTTCTGCTCGGTAATGTCGCGCGAGACGCCCATCACCCCGACCACCTCGCCTTCGGGGCTGCGGACGACCGAGGCCGACAAGAGACAGGGAAACAGCTCCCCGTTCTTGCGTTTGTTGAGAATTTCCTGCACGTGACGCTCTTGTCCGACTACCCTCGCGTTGACCGCTTTCCCCTCCCCGGCCTCGGCATAGAGGAGGCTCACCGATTGCCCCAGCACTTCTTCCCGACGATATCCGAACGCCGCCTCGGCGGCCGGATTGAACTCGATGATGTGTCGGTTCTTGTCCACCGCCACAATCATGTCCAACGAACTGGCGATTAGATTCCCGACGAATGCCCGAGAGGTTTGGAGCGCCGCTACCTGACGCCGCACCTCCAATTTCCTGACCACCTGGCGACTCAGCAGCCGCAAGGCTTCCGATTGCTCCTGGCTGAGCTGCCGCGGCTGCCGATCGATGACGCAAAGAGTGCCGATGGCATGCCCTTTGGGCGTCATAAGCGGGACCCCGGCATAAAACCGAATCCGGGGATCGGCGGTGACGAAGGGGTGGTCTTTGAACCGCTCATCCTGACCGGCGTCAGGCACGACCAATAGGTCCCGTTGAAGAATGGTGTGGGTACAAAAGGAAAGCTCGCGGGAGGTTTCGGACCGGTCCAGCCCCACCGAGGACTTGAACCACTGCCGTCTGGCGTCGATCAGACCGATCGCGGCGACCGGGGCGCCGCAAATCGTCGCCGCAAGTTTGGTCAGTTCGTCGAAGTCCTCTTCGGGGGGGGGTATCGAGAATTTCATAGCGGGCCAGATCCTCGAGCCGGGCCGCTTCATTCTGCGGGAGAGGCACCTGCTGCATATCGCATCCTTTTCGACGGCGGCTCGGCGCCGGCGGCGGGATCAGTCTCGCCCGGAGGCTTTCACCCGATTCCGTCCCTCGTGCTTGGCCCGGTACAGAGCCCGATCGGCCGCTTCGATCAACCCCGCGGGTTTGTCCCCCCGCGCCGGCAAGCTCGCTGCCACGCCGGCACTGATCGTCACAACCCGGCTGGATCGAGACCGGGCATGCGGCATGGCACAGGCTTCGATTTGCTCGCGGAACGATTCCGCCATCTCCATCGCCCCTTTGACCTCCGTCCCAGGCAAGACGACGGCAAACTCTTCCCCTCCATACCTGGCCACCAGATCGCCGGGACGCTTGATGCCCTGGCTGAGAACCCCGGCCACACGCTTCAAACAGAGATCGCCGGCTTGATGACCGTACGTGTCGTTGTAGGGCTTGAAGTCGTCCACGTCGATCAGCACCACGGACAGGGTTCGGCCTGTTCGCATGGCCCACTTCCATTCATGCTCCAGTACTTCATCGAAACGCCGGCGATTCGGGATGACCGTAAGGCCATCCAGGGCCGAGCGGCTCAACAACATTTTGTTGGCGGCCTCCAGTCTCTGGGTCACCTCCACCAGCTCCCGCTCGCGGGCCTTGCGCGCCTCAAGCTCGCGTTTGAGGGTCAGGCCGGCGGACACCCGCGCCAAGAACTCGACCTTGCGGATGGGTTTCATAATGTAGTCCACGACTCCGGCGGTAAACGCCTGCCTTAGCGTCTTCTCTCCTGTCGCGACCGTCACCATGATAATCGGGATATCCCTCAAGGCTTCGACCGCCTTGATCTTGCGGCAGGCCTCCACCCCGTCGATGTCCGACATGATGTGGTCCAGGAGGATCAGATCGGGCAACGGGTGATTGGGAGCCGGCCGGGGCATCCCCAACACCTTGAACGCGGCACGAGCGGACTCGACCGCCTGCACACCGTGATATCGCGCACCCGTCAAAATCGACTGGAGCAGGAGACGGCTCTCCTCCGCATCGTCGACGATCAGGATTCGGATCGGCTCGCTCGCGCCTGAGCTTGTCGCATTGGGCATTGTCCCTCCAACCTTGCGCAGAGGCAGCCAAACGTGGTGTCCCGTCCGGATGCCCTTTCGAAACACGGGGGCTTCGGGAGTCCCCGTCCCCCCGAACGGTGATCAGCTGCCTTTATGCGTCACAAATCCGGCTCGGACCTGATTCGGCCCCTCCCCCTGAGCTTGCGCCAATGCCTGTTGCGCCCCCCGGATGAGCGGTTCCGGATCGGTCGCACGCCTCGGCACGGCCGTGGCCACCCCAAAACCGGCGGTCACCCGGGCCGGACCTTCAGGCTGGGAGACAGGCGACTCCATAGCCTCCACCCCGGCTCGGAGCGTTTCCGCCACGTACCGAGCCCCTTCGGCATGGGTCGCCGGGAGAAGGATCGCAAACGCGTCTCCTTCCCACCGGGCGACCAAATCGCCCGAGCGCCGGACTTGCCTGCTGAGCAGCCCGGCCACCCGTTTCAAACATTGATCGCCGGCAGGCACCCCATAGGTGTCGTTGTAAGCCGTGAAGGCATCCAGGTCAACCAGGATCAAGGAGGTCGGGGTCCGATCCCGCATGGCCCGCCGCCATTCCTGTTCCAGCGCATCCTCGAAGCGACGCCGGTTCGGGACAGCCGTCAGGCTGTCCAACGAGGCCTCGCGGAGCAACATCAGGTTGCTCGCCTCGAGACGCAGCGCCAGGTCTTGCAGGTCCCGCTCATGCGCCTTCCGCGCATCCTGTTCCCGCTTCACGCTCTCGATGCCACGGATTCGCGCCAGAAACTCCACTTCCCTGGTCGGCTTGGTGACATAGTCGGCCACCCCGGCTTCGAACGCCTCTTTGAGCACCTGCCCATCCGTGTTGGCCGTGACCATGACGATGGGGATGCCGGCCAGCCGCTCCACCGCCTTGATCCGCCGGCAGGCTTCAATGCCGTTCATCTCGCCCAAGCTCCAATCCATCAAGATTATATCGGGCTGGATCCGTTCCGGCTCCGGCCGAGGCATGCCCAGAAGATGAAAGGCTTCGCGGGCCGACCCCACGGCCTGCACCTCGCGATAGCCCGCCCTCTCCAGAAACGTGCGCAGGAGGAGGCGGTCCATATCCGAATCATCCACGATGAGGATGCGTGGTTGCGCCGTGTTCGTCAGATCGTTCATGCCCGCCCGCCAATGCCGAGATTGTGCATCCGCTTCATTCCGCCCTTGGCGCTTAAGAGGAACCGAGTAAGCGCACTTCCTGTTGCGGGAAGGGGATGTCGATCCGCTGGGCGCGGAATTCCTCGACGATCGCGCGGTACAGCTCCGCCTGGGCCCACAAATAGTCCGCCACCTTGACCCAGGACTGAATCGAGACGGTCACGGCGGAATCGGCCAACACCGCAATCCCCACCAAGGGCGCCGGCTCCTTCAACACGGGGGGATTGGCCAGGACGAGATCACGCGCCACCGCCAGCGCCTTGTTCAGATCGGCTCCGTGCGCCACCCCCACCGTCAGCCTCATTTGCCGCACGTCGCCGAAATTATGCAGTACCTCCCCGATGACCTTGCGGTTGGGAATCACGACGCGGGACCGGTCCGCAAGATCCAGAATAGTCGATACGATGCTGATTGCGGAGACCTGTCCCTCCACGCCGATCAATTCGACGTATTCGCCCACCCGGTAAGGCTTCGTAAAAATGATCGTCAGCCCGGCGATCACGTCGCTGAGCACCCCTTGCATGGCGATGCCGACGCCCAACCCCACCACGCCGATGCCGGCCAGGAAAGGACCGATCTGAACTCCCAGTCGCTCCAGGGCGGTCAGGAGGACGAACAAGAGGACGAGCCCCCGGACGATCCGGACGAGCAGCATCCGGACCGGCGGCTCCATATCCTGCTGCTGGAGCAGACGTTGGAGGGCGTTGCCGACCCACCGACCCAGTACAAGCCCGAGGCTCAGGATCGCCAAGGCTCCCAGCACTTGAAACCCGTAGGTGACGAGGAGATCGAGCATGTGGTCCGTGATCGCCATAACCCTCTGTGTTGTGTCCCCTCGGGGCGGGCAGCGCCACATGCCGAACGGCGGCGCCGGAGATTAAAACGGGAGCTTCAGGCCTCCGGGCAACAGCTTCTCCGCGGGATTCGCCGGCAGCGTCGAACCGAGGGAGCCTTGCGTCAGACGCGACGTCAGCTCGTTTCCGATGCCCCCCAGCCCGCCGATACTACTCTTGAGTTCGTTCAGCGGCCCGCCGACTTTGGCCATGACCGCCGCCTCCAGGTCCTTTTTGAACTGGTCCGCCAGCGCCTGCACTTGCCTCCCCACCGCGTCCTTCAGGATGCGATCCAGGTCGGAGGTGAGATGTATGTCATACTGCTCCACTGTGCCGGTCATGTCGGCCTTCACCATGAACGCAGTGACGGTGGACAAGGCTCCCCCGATTGCCTTGATCACGGGATTGGCTGCATCCGGCTTGCCCGCCGCCAGCTTCACCGACTGGAGCCCGATGGTCGCCTGGCCCGCCAACGCCTGGCCGCCCACCGTCACCTGCAGATCCGCATCGGCCACGGCCTTCCCCAGCGTCACAGGCCAGTCGGCGCTGTCGGAGAGGGTCATCGACTGCACCTGATAGCCCTGGACCCGCACCTGCGCGTGATCCTTCGGCTGAGCCGGCCGCACGCGGTTCATCGCCCCGTCGAGTCGGATAGACTGGACGCCTTGCAACTTGTCCCCGGCAAAGGCGAAGGTGAGCGGCTTGCCGAGAGTCTGTTGGTCCGGCGTGATGTTCTCGATCCTGCCCTTCAGGTCCCCCACCTCCAACTGCGCCGACACGGTGGCCGCGCGGATCAGGAAATCGGGCAGGGGCGCTCGTTCCTTGAACCGAACCTCCACTCCCTTCCCGCGAATCGGCTTCACCACTTCCGGCCCCTTCGATTGGACTTGCGCCTGCGCGAGCATCGGCTGCATTTTGCCGTACCACGTCAGCCCGGTCCGCACCCAGTCCCCGCCCTTCCCTCCCAACAACATCCCGCTCATGTTGGCCAGGCCCTGGGGCGACAGGCTGTATTGCCCCTGGAGGCGCTGAATGTCCTCCTGCGGCGACTTGATCGCCTGGTCCACCCGCTGCTTGAGATCGGCCAGTTGCCGGTCGAAATCGGTCTTGGCGCTCTTGATTCGATCCAGATCCTGGGCAAGGTCCTTCTGGATCGCCGCCACCTCGCCGGTCGCGCCCAGCATCCCGCCCAGGCCTCCCTTGGTGGAAGACTTCAGTTTTTCTATACGGGTCTTGTAGTCGTTCAGCTTGTTTTGGTCCGGCAGCTCCGCCAGCCGCCTCTTCCAGTTCTCCTGCTCCTTCTTGATGTCGGCTTGCAGGGCTTCCACCAGCTTGACCGACTGGAGGTCGGCCGTGGCCATGACCGTCTTGATGTTCGGCACCTCGAAGGACGGCATGGGAACTTTTGCCGCCAGTTTGGCGACGGCACTCGGCTCCCGCGAGGGGGCCACCGCGCCAGAGGACTGCCTGGGCGTGCCGAAGCGCAGCCCCTCCACGGCCATTTCCTCGATGATCACCTTCCGTCGGAACAGATTCAGCCCGTCCAGCGACATGGCGATACGCGCCGCCTCTACGGCATTGCTCATCGGCTCATCGGGGTTGGTCACTTGCAGGCGGCTCAGCGTCAATCCCAACGGCGAGAGGGTCACATGAGCGGCCCCGAGTTCCACCTTGGCGCCTACCAGCTTCGTTCCCGTCTGTTCAATCATCCGCTTGACGAAGGGATCGACCAGGAAGAGCCAGAGGAGCGCGAGCAAGCCCGTCAGGCCGACAAAAACGCCAAGCCCCCACCAACGGATCCAGCCTTCCTTCTCTGGCTTCTTCCGGCCTTTAAGCTCGTAGGCCGGCTGGGGAGCCTTCTCCTCCGTCATAGACCGCCTCCCATGCCGGAAAAGGACTGGTACAGGCCGTAGAAGCGGCTGGCCTTCAGAAACTGCATGACGCGGGTCTTTTCCACCCAGGCGAGAACATGAGCCCGATACCGGCGGATGGCGAAGTTCGAGAGAACATAGAGCGGCGCGAACGACACAAGCGAGAAGAGCAGGCTACCCATCACGATGGAATTGTTGAAATGTTCGAGCCGCCAGAATGTGGAGTTGTACAAAGCGGTCCAGAGCCCTTCGAGAGTATCCTGGGTCAGGACGGAGAGCCCGATCCGGTGAAAAAGCGGGTCCAGCCCGAAGGCCAGGCCTGAGAAAACGGTCAACCCCAGCAGAAATGCGGAGAGGTTGACCCGGATCGCAAGCACCAGCAGGAGCACCAGGAGATTGTGCAAGCTGAGGAAAGGCGTCAACCCCGCCACCATGGCGAAGCAGAACCCCAAAGAAATTTGCCCCGGATGCGTCTCGGAGTTCAGCACCGCCAATAAGCGCGCCAACATTCTCAGCATAGGGGCCCGGCCTTTCTGAGCGGTATCTTATGCGGAGTGTGATAGTAGCACAGGGTATCGTAAAATCAACTGCTTCCGACATTCGCGGCTCACAGCATCCTCGTTACTCCGCGGCTAACTTGGCCGTCTGCCGGTTGACGAGCCAGACGCCGGCCAGGATCAATCCGATGCCGATGAGTTCGACCATCCCGACCGCTTCGTTCAGGATAAGCGCGGACAAGCCCACAGCGGCCACGGGGGTCAGGTTGCCGAGCACGGAGGCTCTCGATGGTCCAATCCCCTTCACGCCGAAGAGCCAGGCCTGTTGGGCGACCGCCGTGGCAAACACCACCAAATAGCCGAGGGCCAGCCAATCGGCCGATGAGACGGAGGCCACGCCGGCCTCCATCATCTTGCGGTCCACCCACAATAAGGGCATCTGCAACAGCGTCGCCACCAACAAAGTCGTCCAATTGACCGTCAAGGCCGACAGACGTTCCATGACGGTTCGGCTACCGATGCTGTAGAGTGCCCAACTCGCCACACCGAGAAACACCAGGATTCCGCCGACCAAAGGCTGATCCCCGACGGAACTGAACCCGGCGGCCGACACCAAACCCACGCCGGCAAAGGACAGCAGGGCGCCGCCCCAGACGGAACGCAACGGCACATCCTTGATCAACACCGAGGACAGGAGCGCGGTCACCACGGGGCTGGAGCCGATAATGACACCGGCCGCTGCCCCGCCGATGAACCGGAGGCCGAAGAGAATCAACAAGTGATTGCCCAGGACGCCTAGGCCGAGGAGCGCGAGCATCCCGAAGTCGCGACGGCTGAGCCGAGCCAGCCTCCCTTTCTGCCACCACCACAAGGGCAGGAGGATCGCCAACCCTCCGAGATCGCGCAGAACCGACGCCTCGACCGCCGAGAAGGAGGTCAACGCCATCTTCTGGGCGACGATCGACCCGCCCCACAGGACCGCGGCCGAAATCAGCGCGGCATGGGCCGCCGCTTCAGAAGATTTCTGCATGGGTTAGGGGCTATAACAAGCCCCCGGTGCCGCGTCAAGCGATTTTACCGCGGCGGCCCGACCCTGCCCTCTCCCTCTCGAGGCATCGGGCACGCGGCGATCGTCGCCCGATTGCAACAGCTCACGGACGCCGCGTATCATACCCGCTCGTCACATCCGACCGGGAGACAGACCTTTGTACACGCTGGCGACATTGGAACCTCTCATCGTACGGCTCCGCGAGGTCCAACACCTCAACAGCGCCGCCTCGCTCCTGTCCTGGGACCAGGAGACCTACATGCCCGCGGGTGGGGGCCAGGCCCGGGCCGATCAGCTGGCCACGCTGCAAGGGTTGGCTCATGACAAACTGGTCTCGCCGGAGGTCGAAGCGCTGCTCATGCGTTGGGTAGACCCGTCGACCGGGCAGGCCAGGGACCAGTTGGGCGACGCCTGGGACGAACCCTCCCGCGCATTGTTGCGGGAAACCTGGCGTGACTTCAGCCGAGCCAGGAAGCTCCCCTCTGAGTTCGTCAAGCGGCTGGGTCGGGAATGTTCGCTGGCCCAGCAAGTCTGGGCGGAAGCGCGGGCTCAGAATTCCTTCAAACGGTTCCTGCCGAACCTCCGCACCATCGTCGCGCTCAAATTGGAAGAGACCCGGTACCTGGGCTACCGAGACTCGCCTTACGATGCGCTGCTGGACACCTACGAGCCCGGCTCCACCGTGGCCGAGCTGACCCCGCTCTTTGCGACCCTGAAAGCCAGGCTGGTCCCGCTGCTCAATCGGGTGACGCAGAGCCGCACGGCCGTCGACGATGCCCTGCTCTTCCAGGCCTACGACCAAACCCGCCAGGTGGAGTTCGGCAAGCTCGTGCTGACCGCTATGGGCTACGACTTCGACCGGGGCCGCCTGGACCTGTCGGCCCATCCCTTCACCACCTCCTTCCACCCGACCGACGTGCGCGTGACCACGCGGGTCTACGAAACGGAGTTTTCCGCCTGCCTGTTCAGCTGCATCCACGAAGGGGGGCACGGCCTCTACGATCAGGGGCTGGACCAGGAGCGCTATGGCACCCCGCTGGGCGAGGCCCTCTCCCTCGGCATCCACGAAAGCCAGTCCCGGCTCTGGGAAAATTGCGTGGGCCGCTCCCGTTCATTCTGGCGCTGCTTCTACCCGCTCCTGCAACAGCTCTTCCCCGAGCAATTGCAGGCCGTGGAATTGGATCGGTTCTATATGGCCATCAACCGCGTGACGCCCTCGCTCATCCGGGTGGAGGCCGACGAGCTGACCTACAACCTCCACATCATGCTGCGGTTCGAGATCGAGCGGGATCTGATCGAGGGCCGGATCGCCGTGGAGGACCTGCCGGCCGCGTGGAACGACAAGATGCGCGCCTATCTGGGCCTCGTCCCGCCGACGGACGCCGACGGGGTGCTGCAGGACGTCCACTGGTCGTTGGGCGCAATCGGCTACTTCCCGACCTATGCCTTGGGAAACCTCTACTCCGTGCAGTTGTACGAGCAAGCCCGGCGGGACATCCAGGGGCTGGAGGAGGAGATTCGCGCGGGCCGGCTCACCGTGCTCAAGCAGTGGCTCAACCAGAAGGTCCACCGGTGGGGCCGCGCCTTCACCGCCGACCATCTGATCCGGCGCATCACCGGGGGCCCGCTGAGCCCCGAGCCGTTTTTAGCCTATCTGGAAAAGAAATACGGAGAGCTATACCGGCTGTCAGGCTGAATGAGGAACGATGCAGTGAGGACCGCTGCCCCTCCGCTTTTGCTTTCTGCACTCATCACTCTCTTCAGTAGCCCAGCGCCGCGTTGAGCTTGGCCAACACCGGCGATGGAAGCGCGAACGTCCCCTGGACTTCGATGCGGGACGGAACCAGCAGGGTTGTGTGGAAGGAAATATCCCGGATCGCCAGCTTGAACTCGGGCTGCTCCGGCACGGAAATTTCGACGGCCTCCACCGACTGGGTGATCGCGCCGCTGTCTTGCGGCACGTAGGTGCCCGCTACGGCATCGATAATCTCGATGACCCGTTCGTTCGTTTCCACCCCGGCCACCGCGTCCTTCAGAATCTGGAGGACCGGTTCGGCCTTGTCGGTCAGGCTGAAATTCTCGACCCGCTCCTTGCGTCTGAGCGAGAGCAGGTCGTTGTCCAGGTCCTTGCTGAACGCGCCGTAGGCGAAGCGGAAAAACTCGAAGTGCAGGCCCTTGAGCCCCTTGCCGAACAATTGCAACTCGCAGAGAAACGCCAACTGCTGGAGTTTCACGTCGCTCATCAAGCCGTGCGGCTCGGCCAGATGCAGCAGATAGACCAGCAGCGTCCGGTCAATCGTCATCTGATGCGCTTGTCGCATACGCTTCCCCGCTTGGCGGCGTCTATCCTGTGACCGAATGACCCAAGAGGCCCGGCCACAGGCGCCCGAGCCGAACTATAGTCTGCGGTGGGTGAGCCCGTCAACGAGCCGGCAATCGCCGGCACAGGCTGCGGAAACTCCCGCTTGACCCGTTGGCCGGTTTAGTTTTTAATAACCACCGCGTGACGCCTATGCACAAGGACCTCAAAGAGATCGGTCTCCTCAGGGATCACCTGGCCAAGCACCAACTGAAGTTGACCCGCCAGCGCGAACAAATTCTTTCCGTGTTCCTCAAAATGGAGCACATCACGGCGGAGCAAATGTACCGCATGTTGGCCAAGAAAGACCCTCACATCGGGCTGGCGACCATCTATCGGACCTTAAATCTGTTTTGTGAGGCAGGCCTGGCGCAGGCGCGCCACTTCGGCACGCAAACGCAATACGACAATATCTCGCACAAAGGACACCACGACCACTTGATTTGCACGGATTGCGGCAAGATCGTCGAATTTGAAAACTGCGACATCGAACGGCTGCAAGAGGAGGTCGCCAGGCGAAACGGGTTCACCATCAAAACCCATAAGCTGGAGTTGTACGGCGTCTGCACAAATTGCCGTCATTGACTAAGCCGGTTTTTTTTGTTACCGTCTTGAGATGGTGAATCAATTTCATTTTCACTCTATCGTATTGGATTAGCGATGAAGTCGCACCGACGGTCCTCTGCCTGCACCTCATACCATCGTTTTGGTCGTCGGGGTTCCCTGGCGCTCCTGAGCGGCTTCGCAGCCCTGCTGTTCAGCGGTCTCCCGGGACTCATCTGCGAGAGCGCTGCCGCCGACAAACTGATCGTCTATTCAGGACGGGCCGAGAAACTCATCAAGCCGGTCCTGGATGCCTTCCAGGCCAAGACCGGCATCCAAGTGGAACTCCTTTCCTCAGGTGCCACAGAATTAGTGAACCGGCTGCAAGCCGAGGGAGACCGCACCCCCGCCGATCTTCTGATCACCAACGATGCCGGTAGTCTGGAGCGGGCCCGGGAGTTGGGGCTCTTGCAGGCCCTGCACATGAAAGAAGTCGAGCTAGCCATTCCGCCGGCCTTCAGGGCCGCAGACGGCAGCTGGATCGGGCTGTCCGGACGCTTCTGGACCCTGGTCTACAACACCAACCTGGTCAAGCCTGGCGATGTCCGGTCGGTGCTGGACCTGGCGGACTCCCGCTGGAAAGGCAAGATCGCCATCCCCAACGCGGGAAGCGAATATCTGCAAGCCGGGGTCTCGGTGATCAAGGCGGCTCAGGGAGACGAGCGGACCCAGCAGTTCCTGCTCGGGCTCAAAACCAACGCCGGCTCGTTCGTCTACGGCAAGAGTTCCCAAATCGTGGATGCTCTCGCGAAGGGAGAGGTGGCCCTGGGCCTGGTGAACCACTATTACCTCTACCGATACCTGGCCGACCATCCCGGCGCCCCCATTGCCATCCACATGCTGGATCAGCAGGACAAGGGCATGGGGGCGATTATGAACGTCGCCGGAGTCGGGATCATGAAACAAAGCCGCCATCTGGACGCAGCGAAGTTGCTGGTGGAATTTCTGGTGTCACGCGAAGGACAGAAGCTGTTTGCGGATTTGAACAAGGAGTACCCCCTCCATCCTGAAGTCCCTGTCGATCCGGCCCTCCCGAAACGGGAATCCTTCCGCATCGCGTCGGTTCCTCTGTCACGCTTGGGCGAATTGCGGGAACCGGCCATGACGCTGATCGAACAGGCAGGTCTTCGCTAACGCTGCATGGTCACCACAGTTCGCCATGCCCTCCCCACCTCCCTTTCAATTTTTACGCTGACCGTTGCCGGCCTCATCTGCCTGCCCCTGGCCTTTGTTGCCTATCAAGCCCTGACCGCCGGCGCCACCGTCTGGACCCGCTTGTGGAACACCAGGATTCCAGAATTGCTGGTCAACACCGGGTCCCTGGCTCTGAGCGTGTCGGCCGGCACCCTTCTACTGGGCGTCTCTCTGGCCTGGCTCGTCGTCCGCTACGAATTTCCCGCCAGGCGGTTCTGGGAATGGGCGCTGGTGCTGCCGCTGGCCATGCCGACTTACGTCTTGGCCTACATCTACACGTATCTGCTCGGAATCGGAGGCCCGGTCGAGCAGGCCTGGCAAGTCTGGGCAGGGCCCGATGCCAGAATCTTCCCGCCCCACAGCCTCTCCGGCGCCACGCTGGTCATGACCCTGGACACCTTTCCCTTCGTCTATCTGCTCAGCCGGGGAGCCCTCATGAACTGCAACGTGACGTTTGAGGAGGTCGCGCAGGCCTGCGGCGTCTCCCGTCTCCAGACCTGGCTCCGCGTTACCTTGCCGTTGATGCGCCCGGCCATCGTGGCCGGCTTGTCGTTGGTGGTGCTGTACGTGGTCTCCGACTTCGGGGCCGTGTCGCTGCTCCGATTCCAGACCTTCACCTATGCCGTGTACCAACAGGTGAGCGGGCGCTACGATCGCGCCGCCGCCGCTTCGCTAAGCCTGCTCCTGGTCGGGCTCGCGTTGCTCTTGCTTATCGCCGAACGGTGGTTCCGTCAACAAAGTCGGTTCTACCAGACCACCGGCCGCTATCGCGCGCCGGCCCGCAAAGCGCTGCACCCGTTAGGCGCGTGGCTCTCGACCACGTATGCGGCCGCCGTGTTCGGCGCATCGTTTGGCCTACCGGCCTGGCTCCTCATCCAGTGGAGCCTCGCGGCCCTGGCGGACGGAGCGCTGGACGCCAGGTTTCTGGGATTCATCGCAAACAGCCTCCTGCTGTCCGCATCGGCCGCCACACTAGCGATCGTCATCGGCATGCCCCTGGCCTACGCGGCAAGCCGGCGTCCATCCAAGCTCCACATCCTCTGTGCCCAAGCGGTCTACGCCGGCTACGTCTTGCCCGGCCCGGTTGGCGCCCTGGCCTTGCTGGTCCTGGTTTCCCACCTAGCTCCGTTCTGGTACGGCACGATACTGGTGCTGATCGCCGCCTACGTCCTCCACTTTCTTCCGGCCGGCCTCCAGACCATCGAGCCGGCATTGCAACAAGTCACGCCGAATCTGGAAGAGGCGGCGCGAAGCCTCGGCTGCGGACCGGTCCGCACGCTTCGGGCGGTGACCCTGCCCCTCATCCGAGGCGGTGTCATCGCCGCCTGGGTCTTGATGTTTCTGCAATGTATGAAGGAGCTGCCGGCAACCCTGCTCCTCCGCCCGGTGGGCTATGATACCCTGGCCGTGCGGGTGTGGCTCGAAGCCAGCGAAGAATACTATCAATTGGCCGCCCCCTCGGCCCTCTTGATCGTGGCTATGACCATCCCGGCGATTCTGCTGCTGGTTTCGAAAGATTGGCGCGCGGCGTAATAATAATTTTGAAGGTTAGAAGGTCGCAAAGTCGAAAGGTTGGACGGAAGCTGAGCTCTCGCACTCCTCGGATTTTTTACTGGATGACTTGCAGACTATTAGACGCGCTCTTTCCACGGGTATCTTAATGTCGCTCGGTCAACGTCAGCGCCATGATGCGATCTCCGGAGCGCGGCTCCCGGAGGCACCATCTTGCCCAACGGTGCTGGAACTGCGCCACGTCACCTGCGCCTACGAACGGGGCCGGCCGGCGATTTCCGATATCTCCCTCGCCATTCGTGAGGGGGAGATTCTCTGCCTACTCGGCCCGTCCGGATGCGGCAAGACCACCACGTTGAGGGTCATCGCCGGGTTCGAACCCATCACGGCGGGAGAGGTGTACTTGGAAAGCCGCCTCGTGTCCTCGCCGGAGTCGCTCATGGCCACCGAGCGGCGCCGCGTGGGCATGGTCTTCCAGGACTACGCATTGTTCCCCCACCTGCGCGTGCTGGACAACATCGCCTTCGGGCTCCGCGACCTACCAAAGGAGGAACGGGGCGCGCGGGTCTCCACCATGCTGGCCTTGATCGGGTTGACGGGGTTGGAACGACGGTACCCCCACGAGCTGTCCGGGGGGCAGCAGCAGCGGGTGGCCCTCGCTCGGGCGTTGGCGCAGAAGCCGACGGTCCTGCTGCTCGACGAACCTTTCAGCAACCTCGACCCGGACATGACCGGCAAGATGCGGGAGGAATTATACGACCTGCTGTTGCAGACCAACACAACGGCGGTCCTCGTCACCCACGACCACGAAGAAGCCTTCGCCATGGCCGACCGGATCGCCGTGCTACGCGATGGACGCTTGGAGCAGTTCGATTCCCCGGAGGCCATTTACCATACCCCCGCCAGTCCCTTCGTCGCGGACTTCGTCGGCCAGGCCGACTTCATTCCGGGCTTGATCGAGAACGGCACGGTGACCACCGAGATCGGCCTCTTCCCGAATCAACAGAAATTCGCGGCAGGCACCAAGGTGGTGGTCATGATCCGTCCGGATGACGTGCACATTGCCCCGTCCGAACAAGGTACCGCCCGCATCACGGCCCGGCAATTTCGGGGATCGGAGAATCTCTACACTGTCCAACTGGCTTCGGGAGACATTTTGCACAGCAGCGAAACCTCGACCAGTATCTACCCCATCGGCACGCGCGTGAACATACACGTCTTGGCCTCGCACACCGTCCTGTTCGAACAGGGCCACCCCACGCCCACCTAGCCTGGTCTGCGCCAGACACCCTCTGCTGCTGCATGGACTCATTTGCAAGACTTGTGATAGCTTAACGAACGTTGGAGCACCTATAGGAGCGCTTGGATGGATGCCCTGAAAGAAACGGTGGACTACGGCGTGATCGGCCTGTTGCTGGCCTTGAGCCTCTGGGCCGTTGCGGTCGCGGTCGAGCGCTGGCTCTTCTACCGCCGCATCGATCCGGCCCAATACCCGAACCTTCAGGTCTTCGAGCTGGCCCTGACGAAACGCCTGGTCATCATCGGCACGGTAGCGGCCAATGCCCCCTATATTGGCCTGCTGGGCACGGTTCTGGGCATCATGCTTACGTTTCACACGATGGGCACCTCGGGCACCATGGCGGTCAGCACGATCATGATCGGCCTCAGCCTGGCTCTCAAGGCCACCGCCGCCGGCCTGCTCGTCGCGATCCCCTGCGTGGTCATGAACAACGTCCTCCGCCGCCGGGTAACCGAGCTGGTCACCCAGTACAAGGTGCGACATGGATCGTGAACTGGACCAGATCAACGTCATCCCCCTTGTGGACGTCATGCTGGTGTTGCTGGTGATCGTGCTCACCACGGCGACCTTCATTACGACCGGCCAGATCCCCGTAGACCTCGCCAAGGCCAAGGAGGTGGGGGACCGGAAAGAGGTTCCGCTGGTGATTACGCTCACCGCGGACGGTCGCCTGTACATGAACGACCGGCCCATCACGCAGGATGGGCTCAAAGACGCATTGCTTCCCCACCCGCGCGAAGCCCTGGTCGTCGTGCGCGCCGACCGCGTCACGTTGTTGGAGCGATTTGTCCAATTGGTGGACGACGTTCGTGGATTGGGATTCCAACAAGTCAGCCTGGAGGTGGTTCGCTCGTGAACGCTCTGCCCTTACCCCGTTCATGGGAAGTCCAGGCCCGGGCGTGGAGTTGGGCCGTCAGTCTGCTCCTCCATGGGCTTGCCATCGGCGCCGCGATCATCCTTATCGCAGACATGCGTTTGGCCCCCCAACCGGAGCCGTTTCGATGGGTCGTCTCCAAGATCGAGGCCCGGACGCTTGCTGAAACGCCCAGTCAGGCTCAACCGACCACAGCCCGACCACGCAAGCCGATGCCCCCGACACAGGCCCGGCCTGTCGAAGCCGACGCCCCGCCCACACGACCGGTTACGCCCATCCGACAGCAGAGCGCACAACCGGCGCCGGTGGCCAAGCCTGCCGAACCGGCACCGGTGATCCGTGAAGCCATCACACCGAAGGAGCCGGCGTCATCGGAACCTGTCGCTCCGCCTGTCGCACATCCGACGACAGCTCCCTCAACTCACATCGCAGCGCCTCCTGTCGTAGCCAGCGCCCCCGCAACCCAAACTCAGAAGGCAATCCAGACACAATCCCTCCCTATCGATCCTCAGGCGCAGGTTCAGGACATCCCGGCGCCACAGACGCCTCCCGCAACTGTGGCCTCATTGATACCTCCAATCCAGCCAGGCCCCCAAGCTCAACCGACTCAGGGAACCCAGACCAAATCCGACTATGGGTGGCTGGGGCAGTTGCTTCGAACACGGGTGGAACAGCTCAAACACTACCCGCATGTCGCCCGCGCAAACCGGTGGGAAGGTCGGGTGGTGCTCCGGGCCGTCATCGGCGAGGACGGGCAGCTGGTTGAATTGAAGGTCTCGGAGAGTTCGGGGCACTCCATCCTGGATGAAGCTGCCATGGACGTCTTGAAACAATCCGCTCCACTGACCTTGCCGGCGCCATTGGGGCGCCCCCAGGTCGTCGTGCAAGTCCCCATCAACTACCGCCTCCACTAACTAATAGGCGGTCCCCCTGAATCAGGGCTGGTTCGGTTCCAGTTTCAGCCGGCCCTTGAGGCCGGAGGACACCAGGATCCGTCCCTCACTGTCTACAATCACCCCTTCCACTCCCGGCAAGCGTTCGATCAGTGCCATTCCTGCCTCCGGCCCCATGACGAAAATGCCCGTATCCAACCCATCGGCGAAGGTGCCTTCCGTCGCCACGATCGTGACACTCTGGCATTCGCGGGCCGGCTCTAATGTCTTGGGATCGAGGATATGATGGTATCGGATACCTGCACGCTCGAAGAACCGTTCGTAGTCCCCGGCAGTGGAAATGGCTTCGTCCTGAAGATCCAACCGGGCCAGCAACGCCCCTTCTTTGCGGGGATGCTGTATGCCGAACGCAAAGGGATGCCCGTTGGGCATCCGGCCGAACGTCTTGATGTCCCCTGACAAGGCCACAACGCCGGCGGTGGCGCCGACACGTTGCATCACAGCGACCGCCCGATCGGCGGCAAACCCTTTTCCGATCCCACCCACGTCCACGCGCATCCCCGGCCTGGCCAAGAATGCCGTGGAGCCCTTCTGATCCAACTGCAGTTGCGCAAGATCGACCAGCGGGCGCAGCGCCTCCAGTTCCCGATCGGACGGCACTCGCTGCAGCTCAGTGATGCTCCACGCCTGGATGGCCGGTCCAACCACAATATTGAAGCCTCCATTCGTGAGCCGGGCCATGTCGAGGGATTGCTGGAGGATCAGCAGAGTGTCCGGACTGACCCGTACCGGTTCACGACCGGCGGCCTCATTGACGCGCGACAACTCGCTCGTGGGAATCCAGGTGCTGAGCAAGTCCTCCAAGCGCCGAATCTCTTGAAATCCCGCCGTGGCGGCGGCTTGGGCCTCCGCTTCCGACGGCGCCACCGCGGTGATCTGCACCAGCGTGCCCATCAGCATTTGGGCCCGCTTGAGTACGACGGGAGAGGCGGTTGTGTCGCTGTGCGCACATCCGGCCATGGCGCACAGGACTAGAACCAATCCACACCTCATGCGGCGGATCCACGCGGCTGTGCGAGCTGGGTTCACGCCGGCCCCTACCACCAATGCCGACGATAATAACGAGGATAGTTGGGATAGGGCATGACTTCGTGCAGGCGGGACTCTGATGACAGGGGGTTGGGCAAGGACGTAGCGACGGGACGTCCGGCCAAGTCAGGATACTGTGTCAATACCGGCGCCACAGCCGCGGCTTGCCCCTCTTCATCTTGCACAACCGACAGCAACACCATACGTTCATAACGAGGGGAATCGATGCCGAACCGCCACGTCCCCACATACACCATGGGCTCGGCCCCCACGTCAAACGTGATATTCAGATCAGCCATCGACAAAAACGGCCCTTCACTAACCTGGACCCGGCTCAGGCTATACTGGCCGGTCGGCAGTTCGAGTGCAAACAGTTTGTCCGCCGACTGCAAATCCACACGATAGCGCTGCCCTGTTTCCTTCCGGACGAGTTCGAAAAACCTAACCTTCGGTTGATAGCGACGCCCGGACTGAGCCATGAGGACCGTCGTGGCACGGCCGAATATGATCGGCGTCTGTACCCCGGCATATTCTTTCGCCGATTCAGTAGAGACGGCACACCCACTCCATAGGGACCAGCCAACCGTCAGAAGACCCAGCATTCCGATGAGTCTGTTGCTCCGGCCGCTCATGCAAATCATTATAAGCCAGCGACTACGAAATTGTATGCCCTGCCCGTGCCAACCCCAAAACCCATCGCCCCTGCCCCGATAGGAACGTAAAAATAGCGCTTGACAGGAATCTATTGATTAAGATATCAATAATCGTTCTCAATTAGACCGAAAAACAAGGAAGTCCGAAACAATCATTGATCAATCTGATTCTCAAAGAACCATGCTGACAAAAACCGACCAGAATCGACACGCAGAAACGGCGGAAACCCGCTGTGAATGCGGGCAACTGATTGCAAAGTTACGAGATCGCGGAATCGAACTGAAATGCAAACGGTGCAAACGAATCGTCCTGATCCCGTTTTCATCGATTGAAGGCTGGGCATCACTCGCCCACCTAAGCGAGTCACCGACAACCAGTTTATACCAAGGAGGTGCCTATCGGCATGATCGGATAAACGTCACGACAACCAACGGTCAGAGACCAAAGAGTCCCGAGCCACATCTACCACCTATTGTTCACAAGGGAGCACCAAGATGAGGACCTGGGTATTGCTCGGGGCTCTGGCTTTCTGTTCGTTGATGCCGATCAAGCCGGCACAGGCAGAGGACAAGGCCCTAGAAGATCGCATCAAGAAACTGGAGCAGCAACTGAAGGAAATGCAGGACCTTGAAGCTAAAGAGCGGGAAAAGGAGCGGATGAAGGAACCCGCTTCTCCACTTCTCAGCGGCTCGAAACCGACGGGTGTGGGCTCGATCCCGGAAATCGCCCGTGAGCGAGCCGGCGAGGAAGCGGTACCGCTGTCCTTCGGCTCGACCGGGTCAGGCCGCTTGCTCTATGCCAAGCCCTTCTTGACCGCGCCGAAGGCCACGGTCGGCGGCTACGGAGACATCCAATTCAACGCCCTGTCCCGTTCCAATCTGGACAACCGGAGCCGGAACACGTTCAATCAGGTCCGCATGATCCCGTTTATTTACTCGGACATCACGGATCGGATCAAGTTCGCGACGGAAATCGAGTTCGAGCGAGGCGGAACGAATAATAATCAAGCCGACGGCGAAATCAAACTGGAGTTCGCCCAGATCGACTACCTGATTAACGAAGCGGTGAACCTGCGGGCCGGCATCCTCCTGGTCCCGATGGGCAAGTTCAACCTCTTGCACGACTCGCCGCTGAACGACCTGACGGACCGGCCGATGGTGGCCAGGATGATCATGCCTTCGACTTGGAGCGAGAGCGGCGCAGGGTTCTACGGCACATTCTATCCCAGCAGCATGTCCAAGCTGGACTACGAAATCTACGTGATCAACGGGCTCCAGAACACCAGTAACGGCACCCTGGCTGCTCCCGGCACGGTAATCACGGACTTGAACGGCACGCGCAACGCCCGTGGCAGCAATGCCCGCTCTCCGCATGACGACAAAGCGATTGTCGGCCGTTTAGCCTACAGCCCGATGCTCGGCATCGAAGTGGCTGGGTCCGGCTACCATGGACTCCTCGGCAACAGAAACAATAGCGGCGTCAATAACTTCTCCAGCTATGTCGACATGTTCGCCATCGATTGGACGCTCCAGAAAGGCCCCTGGGAACTCATCGGCGAGTCTCACTGGGTTCGGATCTCGGGGAATCAGCTCGGAAGCAACGTCGGTCCCTCCGGCATGTCCGGCTATTATGTGCAGGGCAATTACCACTTCCTGCCGGATTTCCTCAAGAAGCTGGCGCCCAACCATTTCACGGACGCCTCAACCTTCACCGCGGTCGTGCGCTGGGAACAAATCGACACCGACACGACCGACATTACCAGGAACGCCTGTTTGGCCGGCATCAGCGCCGCCGCCAACTGCCCCGGCAACGCCCGGGAGCTTCAACGCCTGACGATCGGCTTGAACTTCCGTCCGATCGAGGACACGGTGTTCAAGCTTGACTACCAGTGGAACAGTCAGCTGAACACGAGCATCAACAACAACGCGTCCAACATCCCCACGTCCACCGCCAGGGGAAACCGGGTGGACGGAAGCGGGTTCATGGCCATGGCGGCTACGTATTTCTAAAGGAACTGGAGGGGGCCGGCCAGTCACTGGCCGGCCCCCCGGCTACAACGGATAACATGATGATGCGGAGTGCCTCCATACTGTTCGTTGCATCACTGATCTCCGGCTGCGCCTCGCTGGCGGGTGTCCAGGAACATTATCTCGTGTGTCCCTACGATACCCTGTGGGATGTGTCTTTGGAAACCCTGAAGGAGCGTCCCATTGCCATCAAAGACAAGGTTAAAGGCTTTATCGAGACCGGCTGGACCGATGTGCCCGTGGCTCGAACGTACGGCGTATTGGGGCGTGATATCGCCAACGCCAGAGACCGCACAAAGGTGTCGGTCACGCTCCGCAAAATGGACGACGTGACCAAGGTCAGCCTGGCCGAGGTTCGCGAACGGTGGAAATTCCG
Organism: Nitrospira sp.; assembly: GCA_016873495.1. Lineage (GTDB taxonomy): Bacteria > Nitrospirota > Nitrospiria > Nitrospirales > Nitrospiraceae > SYGV01. The sequence goes on from VGXC01000001.1 coordinate 91,920, forward strand.
CGGCGGCTCGCGCCTGTATGGGTGGGATCAGGCTGAGCCGTCCGACGAAGACATCGCCAGACTCATGCAACGTCTCACCAAAACACTGAAGGAGCGCGGATGCACGCTCGCGTGAGAGATCGGGTGCTCGGACTCGTAGCCGGACTGCTGTGCCTGTCCGCTTTGGCCCCAGCCTGGGCCGCCGAGCGGATCTGGGACCATGAGCTGCGGCGGTATCTGACCGAGGACGAAATGAGTAAATGGGGCGAGGAGTTCATGAATGAGGAGGAGGCCCTGAAGCTGATGCTGCCGAAGTCCGAGCGGATCCGGAAAGAACACGTCACGGTGAACCCGGATCAGAAGAGCGTGGTCGAGGCGCGCATCGGCTGGAAGTTCCCCGAGGAAGAATTCGATATCTATATCGGAGAGACCGGGAATAAGGTGGACGGGTACGCGGTAGTCACCAATACCATCGGCAAATACAAACATATGACCTACATGGTTGGCGTGGATCCTCTCGGCGAGGTCACGAATGTCGAGCTGTTGGTGTTTCGGGACGCTCGCGGCAGCGAGGTCAGCCGGAAGCGGTTCAACTCCCAGTACCGGGGCAAGACATGCCTCGATCCGCTCCGGATCAATAAGGACATCATCAATATATCCGGGGCCACCATGTCGGTCCGGTCCATGAGTGCCGGGGTCAAACGGGTGCTGGTCCTGATCGACGAGTTTTACCTGAAGCCAATCGGAAAGGGCAGCGACCAGGTGGCAGTTCGGCGTCAGGAGAAGGATTTCTTAGATCTAATTTTCGGACGCTGAGAGGAACCTGGACCGACATGCGCAACTTCAACGCACGTTTTCGCCTGCGCGACACAGACCGTCACATCCGGCTCATTTATACGTTGTTCCTCCTCTTCACGCTGGTTGCCTTTGTCTTCAGCTTCTACTGGGCCCACAGCATGACGAGCTTGTCCCCGCAAGGTATAGCCGACCACTATCGAGGCTCAGACGCCACCTTCGGGGAGCCGATGTCCTTCCGAGAGCTGGCCGAAGTCACCCACTTTCACCTGTTCACCGTACCGGTCACCTTTATCATCCTCGTGCATGTGCTCTACCTGACAGGGGTCAGTGACCGCATAAAAGCCTGGACGACCTGGGCGGCCTTCGCCGGCGTGGGACTGGACCTCGTTTCGCCCTGGTTGATTACCTATGCCTCGCCGTTCTTTGTGCTGACGCTGCTGACGGGCGATATACTCATGGCCGCAACTTTTCTCATATCAATGGCCGTTCCGCTCTACGAAATGTGGTTTCTGAAGCAGCCGCTCATGGCGCGAAAGAGCGTCGATTGATGACCGACTAGCGTTTCACGATCGAAACCAAGGCCAGCGACACACCGTCCAGAGCCCACAGCCGCCCCCGCGGCTGTGGGCTCTGTTGTTTCTATGCATTGTCACCGGAGGACGAGGATGCTTTACACGCACAGCTCACCCCAGGCCTTGTCGACCTGGACATCCGACCTGTTATTTGCCGTCTGCGCCGAGTGCCGGCCCTCGGAGGTGCTGCTGGCTCTCAGCCGGCTCATCCGCGTGAACGACCCGGACATCCTGGCGCACGGCCAGCGGACGGTTCGCTATGCGACCCTGCTGGGCAAAGCGGCCGGCTTGTCCGACCCGGATGTGACCGACCTGGGCTACGCCGCGTTGCTGCACGACCTCGGCAAACTGACGATCCCCTGCGCGATTGTGCGGAAGCGCGGGCCGCTCACAGCCGATGAATATGTCCTCGTCCAGTCCCATCCCCGCGCCGGCGCCGAGTTGCTCGAAGCCATCCCCTTCCTGCGCGTGGCCTCGGTCTGGATTGCCCACCATCACGAACGGTGGGACGGGACGGGCTACCCCTACGGAGTCAGAGACACGTACATTCCGTTCGCCTCGCGCATCCTGGCCGTCGCCGACACATTCGACGCCATGACGTCGGGACGCGCCGGCCACCGGGCGATGGACAGCGCCTCCGCCCTCCGCCTGCTCAGACTCATCGCCGGCTCGCAACTCGATCCGGATTTAGTGGAGCTGTTTGTGCGGCTTCCGTTGGAAACCGTTTCCGGCGAGCCGATCAGGCAGACCGATCGCTGAACGATTGGGGATCGGGCTGTGCCGCCCGCTCTCCGGGCGGGGCGCCTTCTATCCTCCGAGGCCCCCCGCCCACCCTTTTGTCAGGACGTGAGCTAAGTGAGTACAGACCGGGTACGGTCGCGTCCCGAGACGACCTGAAAAGGAGCAAGACATGACGATTCTGACCTGTCCGCGCTGTCAACGGTGCTGTTTAATTTCTACCGGAGTCTATTGGGCCTGCGCGGCCTGCGGCTACGCCATCACGCAAACGGCGCTGTCGATGGAGACATCCCGCACTTCGGCTGGATCGCGTAACAGCAATGCAGAAAGGTAAGCAAGGCAAAGAGGAGCAGACGACTGTTCGGCCGGACGTGGCGGGGTCCTTTCAGGCCTCTTGGCTTTCTTTGTGGATCTGCTCGCTGAGGTACTTTTCGGCGCCGACTTGCTTGATGGTCTCCAACTGGGTTTCGATCCAATCGATATGCTCTTCCGAGTCTTTGAGCATATGCTCCAGCAGATGTCTGGTCGTAAAGTCCCCCACGGTTGCACAATGAGCGATCGCGGCCCGAAGCAGCGCGATATCTTCGACTTCCACCGCAAGGTCCAACGTAAGCTGCTCCGGGACGGTCTTGCCGACATGAACCGCCTCCAACCGCTGCATGTCCGGAAGCCCTTCGAGATACAGAATATGCTTGATCAGGGCTTCTGCATGCCGCATCTCGCCGATGCTACGGGACCGGACCGCATGCTCCAGCCGCTCAAACCCCCAGTGCTCGCACAGCTCTGCGTGGAGGAAATATTGGTGAATCGCGGTCAGCTCGCAGGTCAGAATCTTGTTCAGATAATCGAGCACACCTTCTTTCGCTTTCATCGTCGTTCCTTCGATTCTTCCGTGGCCGGCATGCCAGGCACAGACGCTAACTGCCTTCTTTCTTGATTTGCTCGCTGAGATAATTCTCCAATCCGACTTGTTTGATCGTTTCCATCTGCGTCTCGATCCAGTCGATGTGCTCATCCACATCCTTGGCCATGTCTTCGAGCATGTGGCGGGTCGTGAAATCCCCCACCTTGGTGCAATGGGCCACCCCGTCGCTCAACATCTTGAGCATTTCATGCTCCGCTTTCAGGTCCAGCTTGAACTGCTCCGGGACCGTCTCTCCCACGTGCACGGTCCCCAGTCGCTGCACGTTGGGCACCCCTTCGAGGTAGAGGATATGCCCGATGAGCTCATCCGCATCCTTCATCTCGTCGATGCTGCGGTCCCGCACGTGGTGGTGGAGCCGTTCATAGCCCCAGTTTTCGCACATCTTGGCGTGGACGAAGTATTGGTTGATGGCGGTCAGGTCCGACGTGAGCACCTTGTTCAACAGGTCGATAACACCTTCTTTGGCTTTCATACCGGCCTCCTTTCATTCCGTGGGGGCTGCACTGCCCGAAACCCAGGCCCATAAGTTAAAAGTATGGACCGCCAAACCGGCCCTCGTCAATGGGTACGATACGGGGTACGATACGTACAAACGACAATCGTTATCAAATTCAATGAGAGGGGCTCTCAAAATCATCCTCTCGTACCGTCGAAGGCCGCCCAGCCAGGTAGTCGAAAAAGTAGGGGGGATCGTAAACGGGGATCAGCTGGCTTCGCGGTAGCCGCAGTCTTCGTTCCGGCACTGCACCGTGATGCCGGCCTGCTTGCTGGTTTTCTCGACGAGGAAGGGAGCCTGGCAGTTCGGGCAGGGCTTGTTGATGGGGCGGTCCCAGATCGCAAATTCACATTTGGGATAGTTGGAGCAGGCATAAAATGTGCGGCCCTTCTTGCTCCGTTTCTGGGCCAAGTCGCCTCCGTCCTGGGGACATTTGACGCCGAGCGGAATGGGCTTGGTCGTCTTGCAGGCCGGATAGGCGGAGCAGGCCATAAACCGGCCGAACCGGCCCGACTTGATCACCATCGGCGATCCACATTTCTCGCATTTTTCATCCGTCGTCATGTCCTGCTTGGCCACGATCTTAACCGTGCCGTCGGCAAGCTTCTCAAAGTTTTGCGTATTCCGACAAGGCGGATCCTCTTTATACCCCGGACATGCCAGGAACTTGCCGTTGCGGCCCCACTTGATTTCCATCATGCGGCCGCACTTCTCACAGGGAATGTTGGTCGGCGGCTCCACCGTATCCTTGGGACCGGGGATATCCTTGGCCTTCTCCATATCCTTGCTGAACGGGCCGTAAAAGTCGCGCACCGCTTTGACCCAGAACTTTCCTCCCTCTTCGACCTCGTCCAGCTCTTTTTCCATCAGGGAGGTAAAGTCGGTATTCAGGATGTCGGGGAACCCCTTCACCAGGAAGCTGTTCACCGTCCGCCCGGTTTCGGTGGGCGCCAAGCGGCCCTCCAGCTTATCGACATACTTACGGTCCTGAATCGTCGAAATGATGCTCGCATACGTGGAGGGCCGTCCGATGCCCCGCTCTTCCAATTCCCGGATCAACAGGGCCTCATTGTAGCGCGGCGGCGGCTGCGTGAAGTGTTGCTTCGGCAGCAGCCCTTGCGCCACTTGCCCTTCCTGGCCCACCAGGCGCACCACCTCCCCTTCTTGCAGCACCGGCAAACGTCGATCGGATTCTTCTTCTCGCTCCTGGTCGGCGGTCTTGCTCTGCGGCACAACCTCCGCATCAACCCCTTCTTGATACACAGCCTGATGCCCGGGGAATTTGACGACCATACCGTTCGCCCGGAACAGGTACTGGTCCCGGATGCCCTGGGGCACACAGTCCACGCGGGTCACTTCTAAAATAGCCGGGACCATCTGGGAGGCAATGAACCGGTTCCAGATCAACTTGTAGAGCATGTACTGATCCCGCTCCAGAAACTGCTTGATGGACTCGGGATCCCGATGCGCCGACGTGGGACGGATCGCTTCATGCGCCTCTTGCGCGGCCTTTTGGGTCTTGTAGACATTCGGTGTCGCGGGTAGATAATCGCCGCCGAAGCGTTCGCGGATCACCTGCCGGGCTTCCTCGGCGGCTTCGGCTCCAATGCGCGGCGAGTCGGTGCGCATATAGGTGATGAGCCCCACCGGACCTTCTTTTCCGATTTCGAGACCCTCGTAGAGCTGCTGGGCCAGCGCCATGGTCTTTTTCGGGGTGAACCGGAGCTTGCGCGAGGCTTCCTGCTGAAGCCGGCTCGTGATGAACGGCGCCACCGGATGACGACGCTTCTCCTTCCGCTCGATGGCCTGGACGACAAAGGGCTTTCCCTGCACCGCCCCGACGACCCGTTCGGCTTCGGCGGCAGAGTCTATGACCGCCTCCTGACCGTTGACACTGTGCAGCTTGGCCTCGAATGGAGGCGGATTCGCTCCGGCCAGCGTAGCCGTGATGGACCAGTACTCCTCCGTGCGGAACGCCTCCCGCTCCGCCTCCCGATCGCAAATCAATTTCACTGCGACCGACTGCACGCGGCCCATGCTGAGGCCGCGCCGCACCTTGGTCCAGAGTAGCTGGCTGCCCTGATAGCCGACGATGCGGTCCAGCACCCGGCGGGCCTGCTGGGCGTTCACCAGCTTCAGATCGATCTGACCGGGGGATTGCAGGGCGCGCTTGATGGCCGATTCGGTGATTTCGTTGAACAGGACCCGGAAGACCTCCGGCCCTTTCCCTTTGGACTTGCCCTGGATTTCCTCCGCGATATGCCAGGCGATGGCTTCTCCCTCGCGATCCGGGTCCGGCGCCAGAAATACCTTGTCCGACTCCAGCGCCTTCTTCTTGATCTCGGCCAGGACCTTGGCCTTGCCTTTGATCGTCACATACTGCGGCGTAAAGTCATGCTCGAGATCCACGCCCAGCTTGCTGGTGGGCAGATCTTTGACGTGGCCGATCGACGCCATCACCGTATAACCGCGACCCAGGTATTTTGTAATGGTCCTGGCCTTGGCGGGCGACTCCACGATGATCAACGATTTGGCCATGTTTCCTCTCGTCTCGATTGCCGCATTGCGAGGTCTTGAGCAACACCCCTTCGAGCAGGGGCCGTGATATACCCGTTCCCGAACAGGTTTGCAAGTGTGCTGATTATAACCTGATGTAGGACTGGCCTGGCAATTGGCGCACCGCCCCTTTCAATTCCATGGCTAGGAGCAGGCTGGTCACATCGGCAGCGGGCATCGCCGCCTTGACGATTACCTCATCCAAGTGCGTAGGCTCCGCAGACAGCAAGGCATAGACCCTGGCCTCATTCCGGTCCGATGGCACCCCTCCGCTGGTGGCCGATGGAGTCGGAATACGCGCCTGGATGCGGTCCCGAACCGGAGGCTCCAGCTGAGGGAGCAGCTCCTCGATGACGTCCATGGCTCCTTCAACCAGCTTGGCCCCCTGCTTGATCAGGCCGTTGGGGCCACGGCTATTGTCCGCCTTGATGAATCCGGGAACCGCAAACACCTCGCGTCCCTGCTCCCCCGCCAGCCGCGCCGTGATCAACGAACCGCTCTGCGCTGCCGCTTCCGTCACGACCACACCGAGACACATTCCGCTGATGATGCGATTCCGGCGCGGGAAATGGTAACTGTGGGGAAACGCCCCCAGGGGCAGCTCCGACACGACGGCCCCGCACGCTTCGATGCGATCTCGCAACGCTCCATGCTCGGGCGGATAGGTCCGGTCGATTCCGCACCCCAACACCGCCACGGTCCGGCCCTTGGCCTCCATCGCGCCGCGATGCGCGGCGGCATCCACTCCGCGCGCCAGCCCGCTGACGATCGTGAAGCCGGCCCCCGCCAAATCACGGCTCAGCTCCTCGGTGACGGCGCGGCCCGCCGCAGAAACGCGGCGCGACCCCACGACGGCCACCGCATGCTGATCACGCTCTTCGATGGTCCCTCTGACATACAAGAGCGGCGGCGGGTCAGGAATCATGCGGAGTCGCGCTGGATACTCGGGATCCAGATACGTGACGACGCTGCACTGAAGTCGCTCGAGCGCGTTCAGCTCTCGATCGATCGTCCGTTGATTCTCCAGATCGGGGCCGCGGCCGATCGCCTCCGCCACCGAGCGGCGCACGCCGCCCGACTCCATGAGCGCCTCAACGGGCGCCCGACAGACCGCCTCCGCCGAACCCAATACCTGCACAAGCCGACACAAGCCCGCATCACCCAGCCCTTCGATCGCGCGCAACGCCAGCCAGGACCGGAGATCGGCCGGAATCGACATAGTGGCCTCCGAATGGTTCCGTCAGAGCACGGCGATGTCGTACTGCTCGAGATGCAGCCCGAGATCCGGCTTCACGATAATCTTGCCGTCGACCTGCCGCTCCAGCTCTTCGAGACCCTGACGCTCCTCATCGAACAACAGATCGACGACCGCGGGATGGGCGCCGATGACGATCGTTTGCGTTTCAGGCGCCTTCCCGATGCGCCGGACCTCGCGGAAGATCTCATAGGCCACCGACGTGGGAGACTTGGTATACCCGCGTCCTTCGCAGTAATGGCAGGGCTCGGACATCGCCCGCAGCAGGTCCTCTCGGACGCGCTCCCGCGAGATCTCGATCAGCCCGAGGTCGGAGATCCTGGAAATCCTGGTGCGAGCCTTGTCGCTTCCCATGGCCTCGACCAGCGCCTGGTAGACCTTGTCGCGGTTCTTCTCCCGCTCCATGTCGATGAAGTCGATGATAATGATCCCCCCGATACCGCGCAGCTTGATCTGATAGGCGATCTCCTTGACCGCCTCCAGGTTGTTTTTGAGGATCGTTTCTTCCTGGTCGCGCTTGCCGACGAACCGGCCCGTATTGACGTCGATGACCGTCATCGCCTCCGTGTGGTCCACCACGATGTGGCCGCCGGACTTCAGCCAGACCTTGCGATTCATGGCCCGAGCGATCTCCATCTCGATGCCCAGATAGTCGAAGAGACTTTCCTCCTTGTCGTAATAGTGGATGCGGGAGGTCTGCTCCGGCATGAACCGGTGGACGAAATTCTTCACCGCCTCGTACTCGGACCGGGAATCGATCAACAGCCGGTCCACTTTCTTGGTGAACAGGTCGCGAACCACCCGGAAGGTCAAGGTCAAGTCCGTATGAAGCGCGCAAGGGGCCGGCACCTGTTCCCGCTTTTTCAACACGTCCTGCCAGAGCACGTTCAGGAACTCCACGTCCGAGCGCAGTTCTTCCTCCTTGACCCCTTCGCTGACCGTCCGCACGATATAGCCGCTGCCGGGATGGCGGATGCGCTTCATGATTTCCTTCAGCCGCGCCCGTTCCTCGTCTTTCGGAATGCGACGCGAGACGCCGATGTGCTCCACGTTGGGCATGAAGACCAGATACCGGCCAGGCAACGAGACGTAGGTGGTGACGCGCGGCCCCTTGGTTCCGATCGGGCCCTTTGAAATCTGAACCATGAGTTCCTGGCCCTCGTTCAGCAATTGCTCGATCGGCTTGGACCCCTGACGACGGGGCCTCGGCAACTCGGGCCCCTTGTCGTCCTCTTCGTTATCGACCAGCGTATCGCCCGGCTCCGCTTCGCCCGACAGGTCCGACACGTGCATGAACGCCGCTTTTTCCAGGCCGATATCGACGAAGGCCGCCTGCATGCCCGGCAAGACTTTGACCACCTTGCCCTTGTAAATGTTGCCGACAAAATCCTTGTGCTTGGCCCGATCGACATACAGCTCCGTCACGACGCGATTGTCCAGGACGGCCGCTCGTGTTTCCTCCCGGGTCATACTGATGGCAATTTCCAATCCCATAACATCTCCTTCATATTCCTGGGCAAGCGGCCGGCCTGAGAGCCTGTACGCGCCGGCGCACGGACTCCACGCCCTGTCGCTTGCTCTGTGATTCGTCGTTCGTCAGGCCTTGGCCACAAGGGCTGACGACCATGTGTGTCGGCGTCAATAAAACAGCGTCAGACGCCGTCGCTTGATATTCAGCAGCAATCCCAGAGCGGCCATCGTCGTGACGACCGCGCTGCCGCCATAACTCATCAGGGGCAAGGGAATCCCGACGATCGGCAGGAGGCCGGCGGTCATCCCTATGTTTACCATCAGACAGAAGCCGAGCATTCCGACGATACCGGCCGCCAAGAGAGCCCCCAGGACGTCTTTCGCCTTCAAGGCGATTTCCAGCGATAACATAAGGAGTCCGAGGAAGAGGGCCAGCACAAGCAGCGTACCCAGGAACCCCCACTCCTCCGCGAACACCGCAAACACAAAGTCCGTATGCCCTTCCGGCAGGAACTTGAGCTGGCTCTGCGTCCCGCCATACAACCCCTTGCCGAGGAGTTCGCCGGAGCCGATGGCAATGCGCGATTGCAAGGCATGGTAGCCTTTGCCGCCGGTGTCGTAGGCCGGATCCAGGAAGGTCATGATCCGTTCGCGCTGGTAATCGTGCAGGGCGCCCCACACCAATTCCCAGGCAAAGGGGAACAGCATCACCGCAAACAGCAGCAGGATGCCCATGGCTTTGGACCGCATCCCCACCACCAGCAACAACGCCGCATAGATCGCCAGAAAGCTCAACCCGCTGCCCAAGTCCGGCTGCTTGAGAATCAGCAGGAGCCCGGGCATCATCAGCAACCCCGGCAAGACCACGCGCTGGATCCATCCCTCCCGCGGAGCATGGGCGTAGTACGTCGCCAACACCAAGATCAGCACCAGCTTCGCAAACTCGGACGGTTGAAACGCAAACGGGCCCATCGGAATCCACCGCTGCGCCCCGCGGCTCGTCTTGCCGGCCATCAGCACCACCACGAGCAGAATCAGGATGAGGGCATAGAGGACGTAGGACCAGCGGGCAATCTTGTGGTAATCGACCATGAGCATGGCCAGAAAGGCGGCGCATCCGACGAGTATCCAGAGCACCTGTTTAATATAGAGCGGCAGGCCCGCTCCCGCTTGGGCATGCGTCACGCTGTAAATGGAGAGCACACCCAGCGAGAGGATGGCGGCCGTGACCGCCAGGAACTGCCAGTCGAAACTGTCCAGCTCACGGTTGTCCATCACGCGGTCGATCATCGGGCCCCCTGCATCGCCAGCTCCAAGCCTTCCGGTTTCCCCACGCCCGTCCGTTCGGCGAGTTTGGGCTCCGCCCGTTCGTGCCGCACGAAGGCTTCGATGATCTGCTTGGCCAGGGGCGCGGCAGCCGACCCGCCATGCCCCATATGCTCCACCAGCACTGCGACGGCGATGCGCGGGGCGTCGACGGGAGCATACGACACGAACCAGGCATGGTCGCGAAACCTCTTTGGAATATCCTCTTGGGGCCCGGTCCTTAGCGCCGCCGTCTGAGCCGTGCCCGTTTTGCCCGCGATACTGACCAACGCCGAACGCGCACGCGTCGCCGTGCCTCTTGTGACCACGCCGGCCAAGGCCTCTTTGATCAAGGCCAACGTCTCCGGTGCCACCGCCAGTTGCCCATGCGGAACGGTCGGGATCTCGTGCACCAGGCCGCTCGCTCGCTCCATGACCGCCCGAACAATCCGAGGGCGAAAGGACACCCCGTCATTCGCCACCGTGGCCATCAAATGCGCCATCTGCATCGGCGTCACGGTCACATACCCCTGCCCGATCGCGGCCGAAATCGTCTCACCGGGCAGCCAGGGCTGGCCCTTCGCTTTCGCTTTCCAAACCGTGGAAGGCACGATCCCGGTCCGCTCGGACGGCAACTCGACCCCGGTTTCTTGTCCAAGGCCGAATTGATCCGCAAAATCGGCGATCATGTCAATGCCCATCCGTTGGCCCACCGTATAAAAGAACACGTCACAGGACTCTACCAAGGCCTGGGTAACGTCCATGAACCCATGGCCGCCCGCCTTCCAGTCCTTATACACCCGTCGGCCGAAGGGAAAGCCGCCTACACAACGTATCTTCGTGGACGGCGTGATGGTATGCGATTCCAGCGCAGCCGTCGCCATCACGATTTTAAAGGTGGACCCCGGAGGATACTGCCCCTGCGTCGCACGGTTCGTGAGCGGATGGGAATCGTCCTGAACGATCGCGTCCCATTGCTTCGCGGTCAACTCACGCGAGAGCACGTTGGGATCGAACGACGGACGGCTTGCCAACGCGAGGACCGCCCCGTTGGTGGGGTCCAACGCCACAATGGCGCCGGCTTCCTCCCCCAGCAACTCCTCCGCCAGCCGTTGCAGGCGGAGATCGATGCTCAGATACAGATCGTCTCCGGCCGCCGGCTTGTCCACCGACACGGTTCGCTTCTCATGACCCAGGGCATCGACTTCGATCACCTTTTGCCCGGCCCGTCCCCTGAGAAACCGGTCGTAGGCCTTCTCCACGCCATACTGGCCCACCATACTGCCTTGGTGCAACTCCTGGGACTGGCTCTTCTCGAGCTGCTCCGCCGAGACTTGCCCGACATAACCGAGCACGTGCGCCAGGACCGGCCCGTTCGGGTAATTGCGCTGGGAGTCGGCCTGGATCATCACTCCTGGCAGATCCAGGCGATGGGACTCGATCAAGGCGGCTTCCCTCAGCGACAACCCGTCTTTGAGCTTCCGGGGCAACAGCTTGCTGCCCCGCTCGGAGATTTTTTTCTTCAGGACCGTTTCGTCCAAGCCGATCAAGCCGACCAGCCCCTGGATAAGCGCTTTGCGATCCTTGACATCCTCCAACGTGACGTAGAGGCCGAAGCTGGGGACATTGTTGGCCAACAGCACGCCCCGTCGGTCGTAGATCAACCCGCGCGCCGGTTCCAAGATGACCGTGCGGGTGCGGTTGTTCTCCGACAGGTCCCGATAGTAGGCCCCGTCTCGGACTTGCAGGTCCCAGAGACGGAGGGCCAACAACCCGACGATCGCCAGCAGCGCGATTTTCAGGATCGTCAAGCGCCGCTGAATCTCGCGCAACTCTTCCTGCTGCGTGCCGAATGACGGCATCAACCCTCCCGACCGATCTTGAATTTAGGCGCCTTTCGCCCCGACCGCACGTTCCATGACATGCTCAGCCCACCATTCCGATCGGCCGCCGCCCCATCTCCTGCTCCCCCGACGGGCGGACGGGGAGCAGCCAGTACAGAGCCGCGCCGAGAGCCGCGTTCAATAGGGTCTCCGGGAGCAGGATCGACGGCAGAGCGGACAGCCGATCGCCGAGGTCCCCTCCCCCCCGGACCACGAATAGAAACACCAGATTCTCAAGCGCGGAGAGGCTCACCATGGTTATCACGAGCGTCGCCAGCGTGGCGTTCGTGACTTGTCGACCGGCCAGCCCGGCCAGAAGCCCGACTGATCCCTTGGTGATCAAGTTAAGCCACAGAGCGCCGGCGGAAAAGAGATCTTGCGTGAATCCCAGCGCGATCCCGACCAGCGCCCCCTCGACGGGACCTGCGAGAAACCCAATCAAGCCGGCGGCGACCAGGCACAAGTCCGGGCGCACGCCCACGAAGCTGAGATAGTGCACCAGGCTCGTCTGCAGAGGAACCAGTCCCAACACCAACGCTGCATAGAGCGCCGGCTTCACGGGCGACCCTCCGAAGAGACAGGACCGGGCCGAGCCGCGGGAGGCTCAAGGCCATCGCCCACGGGCAGGGGATCCGTAATCACCAGCACCTCCTCCAACTTGTGCAAATCGACCTCCGGCACAATCTCCGCCGATTGAAACAACTCGCCCTCGGCCTTGTCGATCCGGGTGATCGTGCCCAGGGGCACGCCCCTGGGAAATCCGCCGGTAAGCCCGGACGTGACGATGACATCGCCGCTTTGGAGAGTGGCCAGCAACGGAATGTACTTCATTCTCGCTCGGCCCTCAGGAGTACCTTCCACGATTCCTTCATCCCTCGTGCGCTGGATCAAGCCGGTCACCGCGTTGTTCGGATCCGTAATCAACAGGACCATGGCGGTGAACGGCATTACCTTGACCACCCGCCCGACCGCCCCATCCGGCGCCATCACGCCCATTTCCACCTTGACGCCATCCCGCGAACCCTTGTCCAACACGATGGCCCGATACCAGTTGGTGGCATCCCAGCCGATGACCTGAGCCGCAAGCGTCTTGGCCTTCAACCGTTCCTTCAGCCCCAGCACGGCGGCCAGGCGCTGGCCGGCCACCCCCAGTTCGCGCAACTCGTTGTTCCGGCCCCGCAAGGCTTGGAGTTCGCGCTGCAGCCGCCGGTTCTCCTCAGAAACCTGGTGCAAGGCGAGGTACCCGTACCAAGCCTCTTGCACCCCTCGGTCCAGCGCGGCTAAAGCGGTCATGGGAAGCGACAGGAGTTGCGCGAGGGGTTGCCCGATACCCTGCAGGAGACTCCGACTTTGTTTGGGGAGGACGAAGACGAGCGAGAGCAGCAGCACGCACAGGAGCAGCATGACCCGTCTGGTTCCGGATGTCGTGCGAAACATGGCCCTCCGCGCGGGGCGGGAAGCCCTAGCGGGAGCTGCTACACTGCGACATCACCGAGACTTTGCGCAGGAGTTCCAGTTCATCAAGGATTTTCCCCACCCCCAGCACCACGGATGTCAGGGGATCATCCACCGTAATGATCGGCAGATTGGTTTCCTCTCGAAACCGCGTATCCATGCCCTTGAGCAAGGACCCGCCTCCGGTCAGCACAATGCCCCGGTCAATGATGTCGCCGGCCAGCTCTGGGGGAGTGTTCTCCAGCGCCACCTTGATGGCGTTGACGATCGTGCCGATCGGTTCCTGGAGGGCCTCCCGGACCTCGGCGTCATCCACCACCAATGTGCGTGGGATGCCCGAGATCAAATCCCGCCCTTTGATTGTCATCGTTTTCCGCTCCTCAAACGGGTACGCCGAGCCGATTTCCACCTTGATGCGCTCGGCCATATGCTCGCCGATGAGAAGGTTATATTTCTTCTTGATGTAGTTCATAATCGCATCGTCCATCCGGTCGCCGGCGACTTTTACGGACTCGCTATAGACGATTCCACCGAGCGAGATCACGGCAATATCGGTCGTGCCGCCGCCTACGTCCACGACCATATTCCCGGACGGCTCGGTAATCGGCAGCCCCGCCCCGATCGCAGCCGCCACCGGCTCTTCGATCAGATAGACTTCCCGGGCTCCCGCCAACTCGGCCGAGTCCCGCACGGCCCGCTGCTCCACCTGGGTGATACGTGAGGGCACCCCGATCACAATGCGGGGCCGCACGAAGGTGCTTCGGTTGTGCGCCTTTGTGATGAAGTACTTCAGCATCCGCTCGGCCATTTCGAAATCCGCGATCACCCCTTCCTTCATGGGCCGGATGGCAGTGATGTTGCCGGGGGTGCGCCCCAGCATCTTCTTGGCTTCGGCGCCGACCGCGAGCACCTTTTCGCTTTTCTTCTCGACAGCCACGACCGAGGGTTCGTTCAAGACGATTCCCTTGCCGTGCACATAGACCAGAGTCGTCGCCGTTCCCAGGTCAATCGCCAGGTCGTTCGAGAACCAGCCTAGGAAGTCGCCCGTGATCCCCACTCTGTTCTCCTTTACGCCCCACGCGGGCGTCACGGCGGGACCATTCCCCGCCCTGCTTGTGAACAGCGTCAGTCCTGCGGATCGAGCTGACCGGCATCCAACACCTGCGTGCGGGCAATCTCATCCCCCAAGCGCAGGCCCCGGTCGTTGCCGATCAGTAACAAGGTTTCAAAGCCGATAATTCCGAGGGTCAAAAGCCACCCGACGTACGGCAGCGGGAACAGCAAATAGGCTACAGCCAACGGCAAGTTCCTGATGATCGACTCCTTGAATCCGGCCACATCCCTGGTGCCGGGGATCACGGTCTGCATGCCGATCAACCGCTTGCCCACGCTGCGGCCCCCGGCAAATCCATCCGCAATCAACACATAGGCCAACCCGGCCAGCCATCCTACGGGAGGCACCAACCGGTCGGCGGCAGCGACAAGGATCAGATCCAGAGACTTGGCAATGAGTCGGTTGAGCACATGCGCTTTGGGATAGACTCCTTCGCCCAAAGGGCTTCTGGCCCGACCTTCTTCCGACAAGTCCCCTCCTCGTAATTATCGGACAAGTATAACAAATCCGGCTCTGTATCACAAATGCGCCACTATATTATCCGTCCCTTGCCTTCTGACAGCAAAGCCCGGTAAAATCCCGCCCTGTTTTCATTCTCTCACGGGCAGGAGCATGTCATGATTAAATTGATGCGGGACAGCGCGCACAAATACCCCTGGTTGCTGAAATCTATCATGGGCGCCCTGGCCCTCGCCTTTGTCATTACCATGGGTTGGTGGGGGTTTGGAGAACAGAGTTCCAATGCTGTCGCCTCGGTCGGCGATCAGACCATCAGCCGGGACGAATTTCGGCGCAACTACGAAAACACCTATCGCTATTACAAAGAGAACATCAAGGGCGAACTGAAAGAAGAAGAAATCAAGCAGTACGTCATTGACGGGCTGGTCGAGAACAAGCTCTGGACGCTGGCTGCGCAAGACTTGGGGCTGCGCATCAGCCCCGAGGAGCTGCGGGACGACATTATGCGGCGGGGAGACTTTCAACGAAACGGCCAATTCGATCCTGAACTCTACCGGCGCCTGCTAGCGGCCAACCGGCTTACCCCGCCCCTGTTCGAATCCCTGTATTCGGTGGAACTGCTCAGCGCCAAAGCCAAGATGGTGATCCGTGACTCGGTCGCCTTGACGCCCTTCGAGATTGCGGAAGCGCAAGCTCTGATGGCCCGGCAGCCACAGTCCGACCCGAAGACCGGCTCTTCGGCCAACGATCGCATTCTGCAGGACTTTTTATTCCAAAAACAACAGCGGGCGCTGGTGGCCTATACACAATCCTTGAAAGCCCGCATCCCGATCGAAATTCACAAGGAACTGCTCTAGCCCGCGTTATCCGTGAACGCTTCTGCTGCAATCGTGGATACGCTGCTGTGACCGGCGTGCTCGCCGCTCAGTCGGTCAACGTCCTGCCCTGAGGACGCCTCCCTCCCTCGCAGCTGTGCTTGCCGGTCTCACGACGCGTCTGCACGATTTCGCGACGAACCGCCACGAACAACGCGGGCTTTTCGGCTGCTGAAAAAGTATCGCCGTGGTGCGTTAGCGGCCCTTGGAAGGAATAAACACGAACTCGCCTTTTTCCGCTGCCAACGACCAGAGTTCCGGCCGCTGGGTGTGGCCCTTCAGTTGGGCGGCGGAAAAGACGCGACTATCGAGATAGCTGTAAAGTTCCGAGGCGGGAATGATCCCGTCGTCGTTGAGATCGGCCAAGCCTTTGCCCAATCCCTCCAGCAGATAATAGGTGAAGACGCTGTGGCCCCATTCGGGGCTTTCGAGCGCCTGCTGATCCGGCCCCCCGGCGGTGATCAACTGCCGCCCGCGTTCGCGGGTGATTTGCTTGAGATAGGCCACTGTCATGGGTGGCAAGGTGCTCCGGAACTGGTTCCCAGCGATCCCGCCGTAGCAGACATCCACGAGAAAGAGCACTTGCTTGGACGGCAGCGCGTCGGCCAGTTCCTTGATCCGGCCCATGCTCACGCCGGTCCGGCCCAACGCATCAGGCTGACCTTCGACCGGCAGGAGATAACCCATGGTCTTACCGCCCGACGCGGTCTTGGTCTCGCCATGGCCGGCATAGAAGATCACCACGCGATCCTGTTGACCCACTTGGTCGACGAGTTTGTCGCTCAATTCGCCTTCGACGGCGGCCTTCGTCGCCTGGCGGTTGTACAGCTCCGACACTTGAAAGCCTTGCTGCCGAAGCACCGCCGCCATCGCCTTAGCATCGGCGACCGCATACTTGAGCCGCGGCGCTTTCTCGTAATCATCAATCCCGATCACGACCGCCCAGGACTTGCCGAAGGTCCCGGCGACATAATCCGGCGGAGCCTTGCCCAAGACCTGAACGCCCCGTGGATCGGTCAGCGACAGGCGATCCACGTCGCTGGTGAGAACGGCAGGTGATGGGGGAGCCGATGACACGGAAGTGACCTGTGGAGATACGGCCGGTGCCTGGGCCATCTGGGAAGACTGATCCCGCACTACGAGACTCTGGGCGTGGAACCTCTGCACAGCAACAAACAATAGGTTTCCGTTTCTTGAGAGCATGATAAGCACCTGGCTCGCATCTGGATTCATACTCGACAATACTCGTTCATAATCCTGCACGTTCTTGATCGCTTGACGGTTTATCTCATGGATGACATCGCCTCGTTGTAGTTGAAGTTGAGCAGGACTGCCCGCTGAAATGTTATCAATGACAACGCCGCCACTTTGATCCACCGTCATGGTTGCACAGCTGGTGAGAATGAACCAGAGAGAGACGAACACAAGGGCGGTCGGTTTTGTCATGGGAAGCCTAATCAAATGACGGATTTGCGACACTGGCGCAATTCTTCCTTGGACATGAAAAGTCTAGGCTGGTTTCAGAAAAAACTCAAGGAACTAGGGCACCAGCATCGCGTCGCCGTACGAGTAGAACCGATACTTTTCCTTGACCGCTTCCTCATACGCCGCCCGCAACGGCTCCAGCCCCATGAAGGCCGCGACCAGCATGACCAGCGTCGTGCGGGGCAGATGAAAGTTGGTCATCAACGCGTCCACCACGCGAAACCGGTACCCGGGGGTAATAAAGAGCGCCGTGTCGCCGATTATGGGCCGGACTGTGCCTGCTTCGGCAGCAGATGCTTCAAGTGTCCGCACGACGGTTGTTCCCACGGCCACCACCCGCTTGCCGGCCGCCTTGGCTCGTCTGATCGCCTCGACCGTGGCCTCCGGCACCTCGAAGCGCTCCGGATACATGACATGGTCTTCGATCCGGTCGGACGTCACCGGCCTGAACGTACCCGGCCCGACGTGCAACGTCACCGTGGCGAGCCCAATCCCCCGCCCGCGCAGGGCGGCGCGGAGCCCTTCCGTAAAGTGCAGGCTCGCCGTCGGAGCGGCGATCGAACCCTCCGGCCGGGCAAAAATCGTCTGGTACCAGGTGCGATCCTGCTCGACCGGTTCCCGTTTGATATAGGGAGGCAACGGCATTTGGCCGAGCAGATTCATGACATCGGCAGCTGTCTGCGCGGACGAGAACTGTACCGTACTGCCTGTCGGACCCTGCGCAAGAACGGTCACGTTCGTCCGGGCATCCAGGTCAATCACCTGCCCTTGCTTCATCCGTCCCTTGACCAAAGCCTCCCAGGTATCGGGGCCGAGCGGTCTGACCAGAAGTAGCTCGACTTTCCCGCCCCCCGGCCGCTTCCGTCCGGTCAACCTGGCGGCCATGACCTTGCTGTCATTGACGACCAGGAGATCTCCCTCCGCCAACAGGTCCGGCAGATCGGCCACCTTCTTATGGGTCAACGGACCGCCTGATTTGGGCGCGACCAGCAGACGGGCCTGATCCCGCGGTTCGACGGGCCGCTCGGCAATGAGGGACGGGTCGAAGGGACAATCGAATTCGGCGAGCTGCATCAGCGGAAGTTAGGGCTTGGACCAGGCGAGCGGCGCCGCAGTGCGCACGGTCTTGAGTTCTGTGCCTGGGAAATAGTACCGCAGAATCGTGTCGAACCGATACCCCAGATCGGCCATCTCCTTCGCCCCCCATTGGCAAAGCCCGACCGCGTGGCCGGCACCCCGCCCGGAGAGGACCACGGTCTTGCCGATGGACTCGACTTCAAATTGAGTGCTTTGGATCACCCCATAGCCCACGAGCCGTCGCAGATCCTCGCCCCGCAGCACCAACTCGCCCTGGGAGTGCAGGATGCGCAATTTAGCCACTCGCCCCGCGGCACTGTAGGTCAAGGGCGTCAGGTTCGCGATCGTACCGATCGCGAGGCCCTGGCGGCCGAGCTTGTCCTCCAAGTCTTGCAGCTTGAACTCAGCGCGCCATTGGTAGTAGGGCGAATTGGCATCGAACGGACATTCGACACCCTTTAAATAAGGCAAGTCCTTGGACCACACATTCATCGCGTCCTCGGTCGGTCCTGCCGCCGTCGATGAAAACGCAGCCAGGATCGGCTCGTTTTGATAGGTCAACGCCAGGCTCTTGGTGGATTCCACGGCATCCTGGACCCGCCGATCCACCCCCTGGCGACCCCGATACACCTGGTCCAGCGTGCTCGCAACTACGTCGTACTCCCGTTCCTTGTTTGCCTGACGCTGGTAAAGGACATAGGTCCTGGCCACGATGGCCTGTACCTTCAGCGCTTCGGGATGCCAGGCGGCGCTCATCTCGGCCGGGACCACGCCCTTGACATATTCCTCCACATCCACGTGATTCACGACGGCCAGGCCGCCAGGGCCCTTCCCGCGTAAAATCCGCAAGGTTCCGTCCACGACGAGGGGGGGTGCGGTGGATTCGATTCCCTGCCCCACCCTCAACGTCAGCCCCGCGCCGTTGCCTAAGAGCGTCAGCGCGGTGCCAGAAAACACCTCGCCGTTGAGGCTCCATGTCCCATCGTGTGATGCGGCAATGACGACGGAGTCCGTAAAGACACGCTCATGACCGCCGACGCTCTGCACCGACAAGCGTTGTTCGGCGGAGACCTGGATCCGTGAGGCATCCTGGGCAAGCAACACACGGATGGTATCCTCCGTCTGCCCGAAGGCAGGCGCGGCCGTGACGAGACCCACGCACCCGAGCAGGACACTGAGGGACCGGGCCATCATCGTTTGGAAAGGAGGTAGAGCACAAGACTGACCAGCAGGCTGAGCAGCAGGCTGGTGGCCAGGGGAAAATAGAAGGTGACGTGACCCCGCTTGATGAGAATGTCGCCGGGGAGTTTGCCGACCCAGCTCAGCCAGCCAGGGCTTCCTTCCGTGGACCACTTCCCCAATACCAGCAGGAACGCTCCGAGCAGCGCAAGCAGGCCGCCGGCCACCAGCAGCCATTTGCCGAGACCGTTCCACTCTTGCATGGTTATCGCACCAGCAGTTCGGCAATCTGAACGGCGTTCAAAGCCGCTCCTTTTCTGAGATTATCCGCCACCACCCACAGATTCAGCCCGTTGGGAATGGACTCGTCCTCCCGGATACGGCCGACGTAGACATCGTCCTGCCCGGCTGCGATCAGCGGCATCGGGTACAGGACATGGGCCGGATCGTCGTAGAGCTGGACCCCCGGCGCGGTCGAGAGGATCGCCCGCGCCTCGTTGGCCGTGAGTTTTCGCTCCGTCTCGATATTGACCGCCTCCGAATGACCGATATAGACCGGAACCCGGACCGTGGTGGCCGTGACCCGGATGGTCGCATCCCCCATGATCTTTCTAGTCTCATGGAGCATCTTCATCTCTTCCTTCGTATAGCCCGTCGGCAAAAATTCGTCAATATGAGGCAAGCAGTTGAACGCGATTTGATAAGGATAGACCTTCGGTTCCGGCTGCCCGAAGCTGAGGAGCGCCTTGGACTCCTCCATCAGTTCCTCCATAGCTTCCTTGCCGGTCCCGGACACGGACTGAAACGTGGTCACGACAATGCGCTGGATCCGCGCTTCGTCGTGCAACGGCTTCAACGCCACGACCATCTGGATCGTGGAGCAATTCGGGTTCGCGATGATGCCCTCGTGCTTGGCCAGATCGTGAGGATTCACCTCCGGCACCACGAGCGGCACGTCCTTGTCCATCCGCCAGGCGGCGCTGTTGTCGATTACCACCACGCCGGCTTTGGCCGCGATCGGCGCATATTCCTTGCTGACGTCGCTGCCGGCCGAGAAGAGGGCAATGTCGATGCCCGCAAAAGAATCCTTCGTCAGTTCCTTGACCGTCACGTCCGAACCGCGGAACGACACCGTGCCGCCGGCTGTACGGGACGAGGCCAGCGGATGCAACGTTTCCACCGGAAACTTGCGTTCCTCCAACACCTGGATCATTTCGGCCCCGACCGCTCCGGTCGCGCCGACCACTGCCACCTGATAAGCCGCTTTCTTCTTCAACATCCGGCAGGTCCCTTTTTCAGCACCAGGCTAAACCGCAATCATCCGGACTCGATGATTGAACGTATCGGCGACATAGACGTTGCCCGTTTCGTCCACCGCCACACCGAAGGGATAGTTGAGGCTGCTCTCTTGCGGCGGCCCTCCGTCCCCATGAAACCTGGCCTGACCGTTTCCCGCAACGAGCGTGATGATCTTCTTCCGCCGATCCCATCGCCGGATCAGGTGACTGTCCGAATCCGTCACCAGGATATGTCCCTCCCGATCCAGGGCAATCCCGTAGGGGCGGGAGAGGCTCGTCGAAAACTCCTGGGGATGCCCCTGATACCGGTACTCGCCCCCATCTCCGGCGACCGTCGCGATCAGGCCGGTGGACAGATCGACCATACGGATCCGCCCGTTGAAAGTATCGGCCACGTAGAGCATACCATCAGGACCCAGGGCCAGACCACTCGGCCCGGCCAAGCCCGACTCCGTGGCCGGCCCTCCATCTCCTGTGTAGGCCGCTTGCCCCGTGCCGGCGACCGTCGTGATCACCCCGGTCTGCCCATCCACCCGGCGCACCCGGTTATTACTCTGGTCCGCAATGAACAAGTTGCCCTGATCGTCCACCACCAGCGCCGAGGGCTCGTTCAAACTGGCGGCGGTGGCCGGGCCTCCGTCCCCGGAGCAGCGATGCTGGCCCGTGCCAGCCACGCTGATAATAATGCCGGTTGCCGCATCCACGCGCCGCACTCGGTGGTTCATCGTGTCGGCAATGTAGAGGTTGCCTTGCCGATCCAGCGCCACCGCGGAGGGGAAGTTCAGCGTGGCCTTCGTCGCGGCCCCCCCATCGCCTTCGAACCTGCCGGTTTTGGGCGCAGCCCCCACCACAAACCGCACGGTCCCGCTCAGGTCGCCGAGCTGGGCGAATTTTTCCGGCACGGCCTGGCTGGGTCCGCCGAGCGGATCGTCATCGAACGACTCGTCGGCTGCCACTGTGTCCACAGGAACCGGCGCGATGTCGGAGGGACATCCGGCCACGGTGCTGATCAGCCCGCTCGCCAAGTCGACTTTCCGGATGACATGATTCTCGCTGTCGGCAATGTACAAGCAGCCCTTGGCCACCGTGAGGCTCTTGGGCTCGTTTAGGGCGGCCAGGGTGGCAGCCCTCCCGTCACCCGAATGGCCCGGCTCCCCTGTGCCGGCCACCGTTCCGATCGTCCCGGATTTGGCGCATGCAAGCATCGGACAGCTACGCCTCAGCCTTGCCGAAAATTCTTCAGGATGGCATCGCCCATCTCGACCGTCCCGACCAGTTTGGTTCCGGGGCTCTGGATATCCTTGGTCCGATAGCCCTGCTCCAGCGTCTTCTGGATCGCCCGCTCGATGGCTTCCGCCTCCTTGTCCAGACGGAGTTGATTCGACAGGAGCATGGCGGCGGAGGCGATCGTGGCGATCGGATTCGCCACGTTTTTCCCGGCAATGTCGGGCGCGCTCCCATGGATCGGCTCGTACATCCCCGCCTTCACGCCGATGCTCGCCGAGGGCAGCATGCCGATGGAACCGGTCAACATGGCCGCCTCGTCGCTCAGGATATCCCCGAACAAGTTGCTGGTCACCAGCACGTCGAATTGCTTGGGGTTCCGGATCAGCTGCATCGCGCAGTTATCCACGTACATATGGCTCAGTTCCACGTCCGGATAGCCCCGGTGAACCTCGATCACCACCCGGCGCCACAGTTCCGAGGATTCCAGCACATTGGCCTTGTCCACGGAGGTGACCTTGCGCCGCCGCTTCCGGGCCGCCTCGAATGCGACCTTGGCGATACGCTGGATCTCCTGGGTCGTATAGACTTCCGTATTGATGCCCCGTTCACCGTCCGGGGTCTTCTCGATGCCTTTCGGTTTCCCGAAATAGATCCCGCCGGTCAGTTCGCGCACGACCAGCAGATCAATGCCCTCGATGACCTCGCGCTTCAACGTAGAGGCGTCGCTCAGCATGGGGTACAACTTGGCCGGACGGAGATTCGCGAACAGCCCCAACTGTTCGCGGAGCCCGAGCAGCGCACGCTCAGGACGGATCTTGTAGTCCAACCCCTCCCACTTCGGCCCTCCGACGGCACCCAGCAACACCGCATCGCTCGACTTGGCCAGAGCCAGGGTCTCGTCGGGCAAGGGCACGCCGACCGCGTCGATCGCCGAGCCGCCGACATGGGCCGGCACGAAGGTCAACGTATGGCCAAACTTTTCCGCGGCCGCTTGAAGCAGTTTGACCGCTTCAGGCACGATTTCTTTTCCTACACCGTCACCAGCCAAGACCACGATCTGCGCCTTCATACTGTCACTCCCCATTCAACCAGCCCATCAACAGAATGGGCGCCACTGTACCGCTGCATTATTGGTAAATCAAGCCGGCCTTCTGTCCTGGATCAAAGTGCTTCGAAGCCCAGAACGCCAGTTTATTCAACCCGTTGAGATAGGCCCGCGCGGAGGCCACGATGATGTCGGTATCGGATCCGTGTCCGCTGGCCGTCTTCCCGTCTTCCTGCAGCCGCACGGACACCTCGCCCTGCGAATCGGTTCCGCCGGTGATCGCCTCCACCGAGTACCCCAGCAGGCAACTCTTGGTTTGGGTCATAGCGGCGATGGTGCGATAGGCCGCATCCACCGGCCCATCGCCGGTCCCGGTCTGTTTCACCGGCTTCCCATCGATCTCCAGTTCGACCGTCGCCGTGGGAGTCTTGCTCGTGCCGCTCTCGACATAGAGCGACTTGAGCACGTAGCGCTCCGGAATCTTCGACACCTCGTCCGAGACGATGGCTTCCAAGTCCTCTTCGTAGACTTCCTTCTTCTGATCCGCCAGCCGTTTGAACCGCGTGAAGGCGTGATTGACCTCCTCGTCGGACAGCTTGTACCCCAGCTCCTCGAGTTTCTGCCGGAACGCATGCCGGCCGGACAGCTTCCCCATGATGAGCTTGCTCTGGGTCAACCCCACCGACTCGGGACGCATGATCTCATAGGTGCTCTTCTCTTTGAGGAGGCCATCCTGGTGGATGCCGGAGGTGTGGGCAAAGGCGTTGGCGCCCACGATGGCCTTGTTCGGCTGCACCGCCATCCCCGTAATCTTGCTCACGAGGCGGCTGGTCTTGATGATTTCTTCCGTCCGGATGTTGGTATCGGCCCCGTAGAAGTCCTTGCGGGTGCGCAGCCCCATCGCGATCTCTTCCAGCGAGGCGTTGCCTGCCCGCTCGCCGATCCCGTTGATGGTGCACTCCACCTGTCCGGCCCCTTCCAGAACGGCCGCCAGGGAGTTGGCCACGGCCAGCCCCAAATCATTGTGGCAGTGGACCGAAATGACCGCCCGGTCACTGTTCTTCACCTTCTCTCGGATCCCGCGGATCAGCCGGCCAAACTCCTGCGGACTTGTGTAGCCCACCGTATCGGGAATGTTGACCGTGCCGGCTCCGGCGGCGATGACCGCCTCGATCACCTCATAGAGATAGGTCGGGTCCGAACGGCTGGCGTCCATCGGCGAGAACTCCACGTCTTCGACATGGCCTCGCGCCCGCTGTACCATCTCAACCGCGCGCTTCAAGGCTTCCTCGCGACTCATCCGGAATTGGTGCTTCAGATGAATGTCCGAGGCGGAGAGGAATGTATGGATGCGCACCTTCGGCGCGCCCTTCAGCGCTTCCCAGGCCCGGTCGATGTCTTCCGGCCTCGCCCGAGCCAAACTGCAAATCGTGGGGCCTTCCACTTCCTGGGCGACTTGCCGGACCGCCTCGAAATCACCGGGCGAGCTGTAGGCAAAACCCGCCTCGACGATATCCACCCCCAGGCGGGCCAGTTGCTTGGCGATCATGAGCTTCTCTTCCAGGTTCATGCTCGCCCCTGGCGACTGTTCTCCATCCCGCAAGGTGGTGTCAAAGATTCGGATCATGCGCGTCATGGCCCTACCCTCCTCCAATAAAAAAAGCCTTCCCCCCCATAGCCCAGGGACGAAGGCTCATCGCGCTCCGTGGTACCACCCTGCTTCAGCGACGGAGTTTCCGGTGGAAACTCCGACACCCTTCATTGGACCCGTTTCGTGGGTCAAACGGAGCCCATTACCATCGGAACGACTTCACGGGCTCGGCTCAGAGGTGAGTTCAGCGACCGACAGTACCGGCTCGCACCACCCGCCGGCTCTCTCGAATCTGTGCCGTCGCCTACTACTCCTCTTCGACGCCGCTCTGCTACGACTCTTTCGACTCCAACGCAGGCTGTTCCTGGCCGCTCTTCTTGCCGAACGCCCGAGCCACCAGGCTGACCGCCTTTTCGATCGGCCCCAGCCCCGCATAGGCGGCAAACACCAGAAACAGCATCAACTGCGGCCAGGCGATCACGAGCATGATCCCCAGGATTGCCCAGACCAGGTAGTTGAAATGGTGGCCCGGCCTGAATTTCAAATCCTTGAAACTCCGGTACTTGACCGTGCTGACCATCAAGAACGCCAGCATGAGTGTCATGACGAGGACCAGCAGCGGCTTGTTCTCCACCGGCAGCCCGACGACGTGGTGGTCGAAAATCACCAATGTCGCGACCACGCTGGCTGCGGCCGGAATCGGCAAGCCGGTAAAGTACTTGCTTTCGCTGGTGGACGCCATCACATTGAATCGGGCCAACCGCAAGGCGCCGCACGCGACAAACGCGAACATGACCGCCGCGCCCAGCATACCTTGAGCTTTCAGCCCCCAGCCGTACATCAACAGGCCGGGCGCCACGCCAAACGCAACCAGATCGGCCAGGGAGTCATACTCCACTCCAAACTGGCTGGTGCTGTTCGTCCACCGCGCGGACTTTCCATCCAACATGTCGAAGATCAGCGCCACCAGGATGGCGATCGCCGCCGCCAGATAATGCTCGTCAAAGACGGCCAGGATCGCGAACAGGCCGCTGAACAGATTCCCGGTCGTCAGGAGATTCGGGATCAGATACACCGCCCGTTTGCGCTTCGATTCCTTGGCCACCGGCTTGTTGTCCTTATCCTTCATGAAGGGCCCCCGCATCACGGTTTCCCTATCCTACCCTAATTCGGCGAGAATCGTCTCGCCCCCCTTTACATGCATGCCGACCTTGACCCGCACCTTCGTGCCAGCCGGCAGAAACATATCCATGCGCGATCCGAACCGGATCAACCCATACCGTTCCCCGCAGACCACACGGTCGCCTGGCGCCACCCAGCAGACGATCCGGCGCGCGATCAGCCCCGCCACCTGCACGCAGAGCACCTTCGCCCCTTGCGCAGTCCGGATCATCAACGCATTCTGCTCGTTCCGCAGCGTCGCATCCGGGCGATCGGCCGGAACGAAGGTTCCCGGTTGGTAGGCCACATCTTCCACCATGCCCTGGCAGGGAATCCGGTTGACGTGCACATTGAAAATGTTCAAAAAAATGCTGATCCGGATTCCCTGGTCTTTCAGAAACCGAGGCTCGTACTCCTCGGTCACCGCAATGACCTTCCCGTCGCCAGGCGCCACGACCGCATGGAGCGTAGGGGGCGCCACCCGTTTGGGATTCCGGAAAAACCAAGCGATAAACAGCGCCACCGCGCCCAAGGCCAGCGCCAGGCCGGTCCATCCGAGACCCGCCGCAAGGACGGCCGGAGCGCCGGCGCCCAGGACGAACGGGAGACCTTCCTTGACGATCGGGATACCGACTGCGCGATCCGCCATCTTCCAGCTCTCAGCCTTCAGCTCTCAGCTTTCAGCAGCCGTTCTTTCCAAGCTGAATGCTGACGAATGAATGCCTCCTCAGTTCTTATTTTTATCGACCAGCTTGCCCTTCTTGAGCCAGGGCATCATGGCCCGGAGCTTGCCGCCGACCGCTTCGATCGGATGGGCCTCGCCCTTCGCAAGCAAGGCGTTGTAGACCGGGCGGTTGGCCTGGTTTTCCAGCACCCACTCCCGGGCAAACCGCCCGCTCTGGATCTCTTCCAGGACCTTCTTCATTTCCTTCTTGGTCTCCTCGGTGACGATCCGGGGGCCCCGCGTCACGTCTCCATACTTGGCCGTGGTGCTGATCGAGTAGCGCATGTTGGCGATGCCGCCTTCATAGATCAGATCCACGATGAGTTTGACCTCGTGAAGACATTCGAAATAGGCCATCTCGGGAGAATACCCGGCTTCCACCAACGTCTCGTAGCCGGCCTGGATGAGCGCGGTCAGGCCGCCGCACAAGACCACCTGTTCGCCGAACAAGTCGGTTTCGGTCTCTTCCCGGAAATTCGTCTCGATCACGCCGGCCCGTCCGCCTCCGATGGCGCTGGCATAGGCCAAGCCCACGGCCCGGGTGTTTCCGCTGGGATCTTGGTGAATGGCAAGCAGACAGGGAACGCCGCTACCCTTCGTATACTCCGAGCGGACCAAGTGGCCAGGCCCTTTGGGCGCCACCATGAACACGTTGACCCCGGCCGGAGGCACGATCTGGCCGAAATGGATGTTGAAGCCATGTCCGAACGCCAAATAGGCTCCGTTCTTTAGATGCGGGGCGATGTCCTGGCGATAGATTGCGGCTTGCGCTTCATCCGGCGCCAGCACCATGACCACGTCCGCGCTCTTCACTGCGTCGGCGACCGGCATGACCTTGAGACCGCTCGCTTCCGCTTTTCGCCACGAGCCCCCTTCGCGCAGACCCACCACGACGTCCATCCCGCTGTCTTTCAAATTATTGGCGTGGGCATGGCCTTGGCTGCCGTAGCCGATGATCGCCACCTTCTTGCCCTTAATCTGCTGTAGATCGGCGTCCTGGTCGTAATAAATTTTCATCACTGGCTCCCGGGTAAGGGCCGCCGGCACAGGGTGCCGACCGCCTAAGATGTCGGTTCAACGATGCGGACGTTAGTCTTTGGCGACGCGCTTCGGCTGTGTCGCCGCCGGACGGACCGGTTCCCGCGCGATCGCCACCCGTCCGGTCCTGGCCAACTCCTTGATGCCGAGCGGCTGCAGCAAGTTGATGATCGCTTCGATCTTGTTCGTGTCGCCGGTGATCTCGATCGTGTAGGTGGTCGGCGTGGAGTCGACCACGCTGGCGCGAAAAATATCCGCGATCCGCAGGGCTTCCGCCCGATCTTCCGGCTTGGTGTGAACCTTGATGAGCGCCGTTTCGCGCTCGACGAACTCGCTCTCGTTGAGGTCCACGACCTTGATCACGTCGATAAGCTTGTTCAGCTGCTTGACGATCTGCTCGATGATCCGATCGTCGCCCGTGGTCACGATCGTCATCATGGACATGGAGGGGTCCAGCGTGGGGGCCACCGAGAGACTCTCGATGTTGAAACCGCGCCCGCTGAACAGGCCCGCCACCCGCGACAGGACCCCGAACTTGTTCTCGACGATGACGGAAATAATATGGTCCATAGTGTATCCAGCAACCGCTACGCGGTCAGCACCGTGTCCTTGTCTTCGCCGGCCACTTTCGCGCCGGCCGACTGCTTCTTCTTCAACTCCGGCGGATCGGTCAGGATCATTTCGTGATTGCAGCCTCCGGCCGGAATCATCGGATAGCAATTCTCATACTGGTACACGGGCACGTCGATCAGGACCGGCTTGTCCACGGCCATGGCTTCGCGGATCACGTCATCCACCTCGGACATCTTGCTCGCGCGCAGCCCCACGGCCCCGTAAGCCTCCGCCAGCTTGACGAAGTCGGGAGTTTTGTCCAGATAGCTGGCAGCATAGCGGCCCTCGTAGAACAGATCCTGCCACTGACGGACCATCCCGTGGAACCGGTTGTTCACGATAAAGACCTTCACCGGAAGCTTGCTCACCACCGCCGTGGCCAATTCCTGGGTGTTCATCTGGAAACTGCCGTCGCCCGCAATGCACAGCACCAGCTTGCCCGGAAACGCCGCTTGGGCGCCCATGGCGGCCGGAAAGCCGAATCCCATGGTTCCCAGTCCGCCGGAGGTCAACCACCGGTTCGGCTTGGCCAGCTTGAAGTACTGAGCCGACCACATCTGGTGTTGCCCGACGTCCGTCGCCACGATCGGGTCCCGGTCTTTCGTCAGTTCGTAGATGCGCTTGATCAGGTGCTGGGGCTTGATGTCTCCGTTCGGATCCTGCTCATACGCCAACGGGTGCGCCCGCTGCCACTCGCGGATCTGGTCAAGCCAGGGTTTCCGCAAATCCTTTTGATCCCCGTTGACCGTGGCCCGCAGAATCTGGACCAACTCCCGCAGGACGGACTTGCAGTCCCCGACGATCGGGATATCCACGTTCACATTCTTGCGGATGGACGTGGGATCGATATCGATGTGGATCACCTTGGCCTGAGGACAGAACTCCGACACCTTGCCGGTCACCCGGTCGTCGAACCGCGCGCCGACCGCGATCACCAGATCGGAATAGTGCATGGCCATGTTGGCCCAGTAGGTGCCGTGCATGCCCAGCATCCCCATCGACAGCGGATGCTCTCCCGGAAACGCCCCCAAGGCCATGAGGGTCATGTCCACGGGAATGTGGGTCAGTTCAGCCAACTCCAACAGCTCTTCGGAGGCGCCGGAGAAAATCACCCCGCCGCCGACGTACAGAATCGGCTTCCGCGCCTTCATGATGGCCTCGGCCGCCTGCTTGATCTGCCACTTGTTGCCGTCGTAGGTCGGATTGTAGCCTCGGATCGACACGGACCCCGGATACTTGAAATCCGTCCTGTTCATGGACACGTCTTTCGGAATGTCCACGAGCACGGGCCCGGGCCGGCCGGTCGTGGCCACATAGAAGGCTTCCTTGATGGTCACGGCCAGATCGTTCACATCCTTCACGAGGAAATTATACTTCGTGCAAGGACGACTCAAGCCGATGTTGTCCGCCTCCTGAAAGGCGTCATTGCCGATCAAACTGGTCGGCACCTGACCGGAGAAGCAGACCAAGGGCACCGAATCCATATAGGCATCGGCCAGCGCAGTGATCACGTTGGTCATGCCCGGCCCGGAGGTGACCAGACAGACACCGGCCTTGCCCGTCGCCTTGGCATAGCCCTCGGCCATATGGCCGGCACCCTGCTCGTGGCGTGTGAGGATGACGTTGACGTCCTTCTGCTGGTGCAGAATATCGAAGATCTTCAGCACGACGCCGCCCGGCAAGGCAAAGAGGGTCTTTACTCCTTCGCGCTTGAGGCATTCCAAGAAGATCTCTGCGCCTGTCAGCTTCATATACCCCACTCCCTCTCGCGGACGACTGAGTCGACAGTCCCGCGGAAGATCCTGTCTTTTGAACGTAAGCCGGGCCGCCCTTTATCCCGACTCGGCAAATTGCTCGAATCTCTCTGAAAAACAAGGCAAAAGAGTTTGTTATGCTACCATTCGGGAAGCTTTCAAGTCAATAAGAATCCCCCTCCCACTGCACTCAGCCATAGGTCCTGGACCGGCTATTCACTGTCCCAGTTTCAGGTTACGCCCTCCGGCACCTTGAGCTACACCAGCAAATCAGGTACGGTACCGGCCAAGGAGCGGGCAGGCCCGATGCTGGAGATCACGATTCTTTCGCGCCCCGATTGCCATCTCTGCGAGGTGGTCTTGAAGATCGCCCGTCGCCTGCAGGAGGAGGCCCCGTTTAGCCTCACCAAAGTGGATATCAACAACGATGCGGACCTGGCCCGCCGCTATGGAACGAGGATCCCGGTCGTCCTGATCGACCAGGTCGAAGCCTGTGCCGGCAAGATTACCGAAGGAGACTTGCGGCGGGCTCTAAAAAAGGCGCGCTGGAGAAGACCTATAAGCCGGATTCTGTCCCGTTTCGGCTTGACGCAGACACGGGGATGATCATTTCTCTGGAGCCCGGGTTACCCCGGGCTTCGGGCGACCTACCCGAGGACCTCGGCCGGGCCAGCCGATCCGACCTCGCGGTCGGGCGTCCTCCTATTTGGTCTTGCTCCGGGCGACGCTTACCCTGCCGTCTGTGTCACCACAGACGCGGTGGGCTCTTACCCCACCGTTTCACCCTTACCTGAGCCCTTTCGGGCCATCGGCGGTTTGTTTTCTGTGGCGCCGGTGTCGGATCGCTCCGCCTGGGGGTTACCCAGCACCCTGCCCTGTGGAGTCCGGACTTTCCTCCCGCCGGCAAACCGGCGAGCGACCACCCGGTCCACTCCAGCACGCTCGTGCAGTATAAGCCCTCAACAGCCCGCGCGCAAGCGGCCCAAGCCGATTGACCGCCATCGAGGCCTCTGTTACAGTCCGCCCGGCAACCCACCCATCTCGCATGGATAGGCATTTCCGGTGACAACCGAACACCAGACCGCAGGCCAATCCCGGATCGGAATCGACGAGTCAGGCAAGGGGGACTATTTCGGCCCCCTCGTCATCGCCGCCGTTCACGTCACGCCGGAATTGGAGCCGGACCTGCGTCTGATGGAAGTGCGGGACAGC
Organism: Nitrospira sp.; assembly: GCA_016873495.1. Classification (GTDB taxonomy): domain Bacteria; phylum Nitrospirota; class Nitrospiria; order Nitrospirales; family Nitrospiraceae; genus SYGV01. Next base: position 123,203 of record VGXC01000001.1, read on the forward strand.
AAGCGCATCTCCGACGGCCGCATCCTCGAGATGGCCCCGGACATCAAGCTGCTGTGCCGGCACAGCATCGTGGCGATCGGCCCGGAGCGGTACAACGAGCTGTACAAGAAAATCAACAATCTGAACCGGCTCCTGGCCTGGGGTCACGCCCGCGCGCTGGAGAACCTGCTGGAACAGGTGCCCTGCGAGCTGGCGATCGCCGACCAGTTTGGGGACGAGCGGTTCGTTCTAAACGCCTTGCAGGACAAGGGCAAGCGTATTCGTTTGATCCAGCGCACCAAGGCCGAATCGGACCTGGCGGTGGCGGCGGCGTCGATCCTGGCCCGTGCCGAATTTCTCCTCCGGCTCAAACGACTGGCGGACGACATAGGACTGCCCCTGCCGAAGGGAGCGTCATCGCAAGTCGAGCTGGCCGGGCGGATGGTCGTGAAGAAACTGGGGCAGGAGCGACTGGGAACGGTGGCGAAACTACACTTCAAGACGACGCGGACGGTCCTGGGAGCAGCGAGCGGAACCTAAACCGTTTCCCCTACATCGTACTCCTCCTTTTCCAGCGCGGAGGGAGCGGCCTGGGCCGTTGCGATCACCTCCCCTTCCCAATACAGAATGCGGTGGCAGTAGGAGCAGGCCAGTAAGTCCTCTTTCCGTTTAACCTCGGCAATGAGCTGCGGGGGAAGCTGCAAGCGGCACCCGGAGCAGATGCCGTCGCGCACCGGCACGAGAGCCAGATCCTTCCGCATGGCCTTGAGCTTCCGATATCGCTCCATCAGCGTCTTATCCACGGCGGCGGCCACTGCCGTCTGCCTCTGTTCCAACTGGGCCAATTCCGCCCCCAGTTCGGCGGCAAGGGAGTGGAGCCGTTGCTGTTCCTTGGCGAACACACGTTCCGCCTCGGCGGCCTTGATCTGAATGTCTTTCACGTCTTTCTGCTTGGCCTCGATCTTTTCCATCAGCACCAAAATCTGCTCCTCGATCTCGCCCTTCTTCTTGTTGGCCATCTCGATCTCGAACAGATGGGCCTGGTACTCCTTGTTCGTCTTGAGTTCGGAGAGGCGGGTTTTCATCTTTTCGGTTTGGGACTCGTGCGCATCGAGATCGCGTTCGCGATCCTTGCGTTCCTTGGTCAGGGCCTCAAGGGTGGCCTTGGCCTCTTGCTGGAGATTCAGCGCGTCTTTGAGGGGGGCTTCGGCGGCCTGAATCAGTTCGGGGGACTTGCGCTGCTGTTCCTTGATCTCCGCCATGCGGAGGTCGAGGGCCTGAAGATCGATAAGCGGCTGAAGCTGCGGATTCAACTGCGCCTCATTGCCGACCTGAAGGATGGACGCAGAACTGGCACCGACGGCAGAGAGTACCGTAACACAAGCCTTCGCGCCGTTTCAAGAGACGGAGCGCCCCGGCAAGTTGCAGGTCCGGTTCCGACCCGGTCAGCCGAACGCTCCGACCTCGGTGGGGATGAGGTTCAACGGTACGAGATGCTGGACTGCGCCGCGCTTTACCGCTTCCTTCGGCATACCGTAGACCACGCAAGTCGCCTCGTCTTGGCCGATCGTCCGCGCACCGGCCTGGCGCATCTCGAGGAGCCCGACAGCCCCGTCGTCGCCCATGCCGGTCATAATGATTCCCAGGGCGTTCGGCCCGGCAAATTTGGCCACCGAGCGAAACAGGACGTCCACGGAGGGGCGATGACGATTGACCAGCGGACCGTCGATGACCTCGACATAATACTGCGCCCCGCTGCGCTTGAGCAGCATGTGGCGGCCGCCCGGCGCCACCAACGCCCGGCCGGGAATGACCCGATCGTTGTGCTTGGCTTCCACCACCTCGACGGCACAGACGCTGTTCAATCGCTCGGCGAACGCCGCGGTAAATTTCTCCGGCATGTGTTGTACGATCACCATGCCCGGCGAAACACGGGGCAAGGCCGTGAGCACCGATTCCAGGGCTTGCGTGCCGCCGGTCGAGGTCCCGATAGCCACAATTCGCTCCGTCGTCTGGGCCATCGCATGCGAACCGGCCGGCAAAATCGCGTCTGCGGTGAGCTTCTGCTGCGGCGTGGCGACCGAGGCTGCGCTGGCTCGCACACACTTCATATTGGCCTGAGCCGCCGCCTTGACCGCATCGACCAAGTTAGCCGACGAGTCCTCCAAAAACTGCTTCACGCCGAGCTTCGGTTTGGTGACGATACTGATCGCGCCGGCGGCCAACGCTTGCATGGTGGTCTCGGCCCCCGATGCTGTAAGAGAGGAGCACACCACCACCGGCACCGGGCGAGTCGCCATCAGGTGCTTCAGGAAGGAGATGCCGTCCATCCGCGGCATTTCCACGTCGAGCGTGATGACGTCAGGCCATTCCTTCTTCATGTGTTCCATGGCAAAGAGGGGATCGGACGCCACGGCCATCACCCGAATTTCTGGGTCCTTGGACAGAATGCCCGACACCACTTGACGGACGGTGGCCGAGTCGTCCACCACGAGAACGCTGATCTTCTTCCCCATCAGAGCCCCTAGCCTTTGACCCCGAGTTCGGCGACCCCCATGTGACGTTGATGCTTGACCCAGACGTCGCCGCTCCACACATCGAAGATAATCGTGCGATGTCCGATGTCCCCCACATGCTGGGCCACCACCGAACACCCCATCTGCCCCAACACCTCGGTGGCCAGGGCGATATTGCGCACCCCGACCTCCATGGCCTTCCCTTTCGCGAGCGCCGGGAACATATTGCCGCCCCCGAATACCTTGACCTGGTAATCACGAGGCGCCGTCTCCCGTTCGTCGATGGCTCGCAGAAACAACAAGATCGCCTCATCCCCGTATCGGCCGTCCAAGTCCTGCGACACGCCTTCCTGTCGAGTAGGCAGCAGGTAATGGCACATACCGCCGAGCCGCCGGATCGGATGCCACATCGTGATCGCCACACAAGACCCCAGCAGCGTCCGAATCCGCGTCTCCGCAGCGCCGAAATGAAACTCGCCCGGCTGAAGAAAAATCTCGGTGTACTCGGAAGGCGCCGGCATGGCTTACGACTTGCGGTACACGGACGACCGCAGCATCTTCAGGCGGTCAGTGATCCCGTGCAAAGTCTCCGAATGGCTAACGATCAAATAGCCGCCCGGCTTGAGGACGCCCAACAGCCGGTCCACCACTTGACGCTTGGTGTCCAGCGCGAAGTAGATCATCACGTTGCGAAGAAAGATCACGTCGAACGGCCCGAGTGGCGGCAGCGCGGCGTTCAGATTGATCGACATGAATTGGACGCGGCTCCGCACAGGCTTGTCCAGGAGAAACGTTCCCGCCTGGGCCCCGATCCCTTTGAGACAGTAGGCGTTGAGGTACCGCGGCGGGATCTTTTCGGCGCGGTCCATGCTGTAATGACCGGACCGCGCCTTGTCCAAGACCCGCGCACTGATGTCCGACGCCAGCACGTCCCAAGTTCCCGCGCCAAGCCGGTCGGCCAGCACCATGGCAATCGTATACGGCTCTTCCCCGCTGGAGCAGGCCGCGCTCCAGACCCGGAACGGCTGTCCCGGCCTATGGGCCGGCAGGATGGTGTCGGAGAGAAAGTCGAAGTGCTGCGGTTCGCGAAAAAAATAGGTCTCGTTGGTCGTCAGCAGATCGAGCGCCGTCTGCAACTCCGACGGTTCCAGCCCGCTCATGATGAACTGGAAGTAATCCTTGTACGTGGCCAAGTGATAGTGGCGCAGCCGCTTCATCAATCGCCCCGACACCAAGGCCTTCTTGGCTGGAGACAGGCTGATCCCGGCCATCTGACGGACGAATTCCTGAAAATTCCTGAATTCCTGGTCCGTAATCGTGCAGGCATCCATGGCGCTCTCCCCGATCCGGCTGCGGATCCCTCCGCACCGTGGGTCTCCTTGCGCCCCGGCTCTCACGCTCGCCGGCGGCTCGATCGAATCCGCGAAGCCTAGGCAGCGGCCGCCGCCTCGCGAGACGCCGCCAGACCGGGGTCCTGTCGCTGCCCGAGTTGCGCGATCTCCTCGATAGACAAGACGGAGGCGATGTTCAGGATGATGACAAACCGGCCTTCCACCTTGCCCATGCCGTGAATGAATTCGCAGCGCAGATTGGCCCCGAACGACGGCGTCGGTTCGATGTCCGCCACGGGGATTTCGATCACCTGATTGACGGCATCGACGATGATGCCGATGTCCCGGTGATCGCCCTTCGCCACCACTTCCACAATGACGATGCAGGTCCGCCGGCCCGGTTCCGTCAACGCCCGCCCGAACCGCACCGAGAGATCCACCACGGGAACCACCCGCCCCCGGAGGTTGATCACGCCCCGCACGCAGCCGGGCATCATCGGCACCCCGGTCAACGCTCCGTACTCGATGATTTCCTTCACCCCCAGTATCCCGATGGCGAAGGTTTCTTTTCCCAAGTGAAACGTCAGGTATTGCTGCTGTTCTTCGCCCGCGAGCTCGGTCTCTTCCGCCCGCTCCGGCTGCATCACGGTTCCCATGGTCACCTCCTAAAACCGCACGAACTGCGAGGCATCGGGCTGTCCCGCTGCAACCGCCGGTTCGCCCTCGGAAGCGCCCGCGGGCTTCGGAGTCTTCGCCTGCGCATTGGGACTGCCGACTGGTTTCGACTTCACCTTGATCACGGAGACCGGCCCGCGCGACGACTCCTTGCCTGCGACCTTGAAGAACGCGATCGCCTGCTGGAGCTGCTGCGCCTGCCCGCTCATTTCTTCGGCCGTGGCCGCCAATTCCTCCGAGGCCGAGGCATTCTGCTGCGTCGTCTGGTTGAGCTGGGTCATGGCCGTATTGATTTGGGACACGCCGGACGCCTGCTCGGTCGAGGCCGAGGCAATCTCCTGCACCAGATCGGAAGTCTTTTGGATCGCCGGCACCATCTCGGCCAGCAATTTCCCGGCTTTCTCCGCCATGCCGACGCTGTCGCCGGCCAGCCCGCCGATCTCCTGCGCCGCCACCTGGCTGCGTTCCGCCAGCTTGCGCACCTCGGCAGCCACTACGGCGAATCCCTTGCCATGCGTGCCCGCGCGGGCCGCCTCGATCGCCGCGTTCAACGCCAGCAGATTAGTCTGATAGGCGATGTCGTCGATGATGCCGATCTTGCTCGCGATTTGCTTCATCGCCTGGACGGTCTCCTGAACCGCCTGCCCGCCGTCCGTCGCCTCCTTCGCCGCCTGCGTCGCCATGCCGTTGGTCACTTTGGCATGCTCACTGTTCTGATTGATCGAGGCGGTCATCTGCTCGATCGAGGCCGACGACTCCTCCACGCTAGAGGCTTGCTCGCTCGACCCCTGACTCAACGACTGGGCCGTGGCGCTGACCTCTTCGGAGGCGCCGGCGAGCGCATCCGCCGAGTGGCGGACTTGGGCGATGACCTGTGTCAGGCTGTTCACCATCGCCTTTAACGCGTAGAGCAAGCTCCCCTTGTCCTTGTCCTGCGTCCGGATATCCAACGTCAGATCGCCCTCGGCGATGCGTTTGACGCAATCGGCCGCATAGGCCGGCTCGCCGCCCAACTGTGCCATGACCGAACGCGTGATCCAGATTGCAACGATCGTCCCCATAAGGAGCGCCACGATCGCCAGACCTACGAGCATGTTCCTGGCGCTCACATAGGCGGCCTCCATCTGCTTGGCCTCTTTGTCCATGAGGTCCGCTTGGAACTTGGCCATATTTTCAAGCGACTCCCAGAACGCGTTGTTGGCCGGGCCGAATTCCTGTTTGATAAAAACTTTCAACGCCTGCTGGTCGGACGACTTCACCAGCTGCTGCATTGCGGCATACTTGACGCCCAGGACTGCGCGCTTCTCCGCAATGGCCTTGAACAACTCCCGGCCTTTGGGAATCGTCAACAGCTTGTCCAGCTTCTCGAGGTTCTCCCCGTTCTTCTGCCGGTTGGCCTCCATCTTCTTGAAGTAGTCCTCGATCTCCGCTTGATTGGAAGACATCGCCATATTGCGAACCTGCCGCCCGTTGTCCAGCGTGTTCTTGATCGTATCGTTCACCAACGCAATCTTGGGGAATACCTGGTTGACGATTATATTCGTCACGTCCTTGAAGCTATTCAGATTGTAGATGCCGAAGCCGTTCGCGACCACCAGGAGCACCAGCACCACCGCGAAGCCCAGCCCCAATCGCATCCCGAGTTTCATCTCCTGTAACATCGCACACCCTCCTCCTTGACATTGGTTTAGGCCGCTGCCAAGCCGACGCTCGCATGCGCCGTGGCCGCCGGCGGCGCATGGACACCGGCTTGAACCTCCCTGTTCGTCACGAACCGGATCAAGCTCGGCACATCGAGGATCAGCGCAACCTCCCCGGTGCCGAGAATCGTGAACCCGCTGAACCCTTTGAGCCGGCTAAAGAGCGTGCCCAGCGGCTTGATCACCGTCTGAAATTCCCCCAGGAGGGTATCGACCACCAACCCGATCTTGTGTCCGCCGTACCGCACCACGACGATGTTCTCCCGCGACCCCGTTTGGCCCTGGAGGTCGAAGAGCGTCCGAACCCGCAGGTAGGGCAGCACCTGACCGCGAAGATTGATATGCCCCTCGTCCGTGCGGGCCTGCCGCTCCGCCTCCGGCAGCTCCACGCACTCCAACACCATATCGAGCGGAATCACATACCGGTTCTGATCGACGCCGACCAAAAACCCGTCGATGATGGCTAGGGTCAGAGGGAGGCGGATGCGCACCGTCGTGCCGAGCGATTCATGGCTGACCAACTCGATGGTGCCGCGCAGCGCTTCGATGTTGCGCTTCACGACATCCATTCCCACTCCACGTCCCGAGAGGTTCGAGACCTGGTCGGCCGTGGAGAACCCTGCTTCGAAGATCAGTCGATAGACATCCGCGTCCGTCAGATGCTGGGATTCGCCGATCAGGCCCCGCTCTCGGGCTTTCTTCAGGATCTTGTCCCGATTCAGCCCGCCCCCATCGTCCGACACTTCGATCACGATGCTGCCCGAGTCATGATACGCATTGAGGGTGACCCGGGCCTTGGGCGATTTTCCTTTGGCCAGTCGCGCCTCACGCGACTCGATGCCGTGATCCATGGCATTGCGGACCAGATGCGTCAGCGGGTCCCCGATGCGCTCCACCACCGACTTGTCCATCTCGGTGTCGCCCCCGGTAATGACGAGCTCGATGTCTTTGCCCAATTCGCGACTCACGTCGCGCACCACACGCTGGAAACGCTGAAACGTCGCCCCGATCTGCACCATCCGAAGACCCAAGGCATTGTTGCGGACCTCTTCGAGCAGGCGCGAGAGGGTCGATGCCGATTCGAGCACATCGCCCAATCCCGCCCGTTGCGCCAACAGATGCGTGCCCGCCCCGGCGATGACCAGTTCGCCCACCAGGTTGATCAGCTGGTCCAACTTGTCGGCCTCCACGCGAATGAAGCGGCTCTCCTGCGCCTTGTGATCCTTGGCCTGTTGCTGCTTCTCCAGCGCGGCCGTCACCAAGGCCGGACTGATCGCCGCGTCCTGCACGAGAATCTCGCCTAAGGGACGAGGCGGAGGGCCGACGGCCGAGGCGGCGGCCCCCTGTGCCACTTCCCGTTGTTGCTGGCTCAGTCCCCGCTCCAGCTCCGCCTGTGTCAGGGCTCCGCTCTTGACCAAGAGCTCTCCAAGACGCGAGGTGTCTTCCGGCAGTTCCTCGATCAGGCGGAGATACTCCGAGAGCTTGCTCTTCGGAGGCAGGATGCGGATAGCGCAATCCCCCCGGACAAACTCGAACACGTTCTCGATCGCCGCCTTGTCGGCCTGGCTCCTGAGCGTCACTTCGAACCCCAGATAACAGGCCTCCGGGTCCATCTCGTCCGCCCGCGGCAGCGCCTCCGTGATCGTGGTCAAATGGACGATGTCCCCCAACGTTCCGAGATAGCGAATAAATGCCAGCGGGTCCATTCCATTGCGCAAGACCTCGCGGCCGAACCGCAGTGAGATATGCCAGTCGTCGGCGGACGAGTGCGGTTCATGCGACTGACTCGCCTGCAGAGCCGCCGCGTCGGATGTCTTGGGCGTGAGGGAATTCGGCTCGGCCATGGAAGCGGGACCGAGGTACCCTTCCAACTGATCGATCAGCGCGCGCCATTTTCGGGCAAGCTCCGCGTCCAGAGGCCGGCCACTGACGGCGTCCTCGATTAAGACTCCGATGTGATCGCAACAGGCCAGGAGCAAGGCGATACAGTCCGCATCGATGCCTAGCGCCCCTTCGCGCAGCCGATCCAGCAGATGCTCGACCTTGTGAGCAAAGCTGACGATGCCGTCGAACCCAAACAGGCCGGCCGACCCCTTAATAGTATGCGCAGCCCGAAACACGGCGTTGAGCCCGTCCCGCTCCGAGGAATCGGCTTCCAGCCGCAGGAGGGCCTCCTCCATAGCTTCAAGCAATTCACGGCTTTCAGCCACGAAGGTCTGGACTGCGGGATCGAGATCCATCTCCCTGCCCCCCCGAATCCTCAATTGGGTTATACGGCGGCTGCGGCCTGCATGAGTGGACACGACCGCGGATCTTCAAAGTAAGCCGATAGACGGTAGCACTCCAGCACGTCCCGAACGGCGGGACTCGGCGCCGTGAGACGCAGGGCTTTCCCCGAACGGACGGCCTCGAATTTCGCCAGCAGCAGGAGTTGCGCTCCGGTCGTGTCCACCTCGGTCACGTTCGATGCCGCGATCTCCAGCTCCGTACAGTCGGCCAGGACTCCCAACAGAGTCGACTTGAGGTCGCTCGCCGAATAAATCGTCATCTCACCGTTGAGAGACACTCGGCTCGCACCGCCGGCCTTCTCCACATGGACCTGCATTCGCGCTTCCTCCGGGAACACGGCCTGTCACGGCAGAATAAGCTTGGACACCGCCGTGACCATCTGCTCGGGCTTAAAGGGCTTTACCACCCACGCCTTGGCTCCGGCCGCCTGCCCCTCCTGCTTTTTTGCTTCTTGCGACTCGGTCGTGAGCATGATGATCGGGGTGAACTTGTAGTCGGGCAGCTTCTTCACTTCCTTCACGAAGGCGATGCCGTCCATGTTCGGCATGTTCACGTCGCTGATGATGAGATGCACCTTTTGCCCGTCGAGTTTCGTAAGCGCATCCTTCCCGTCGCACCCCTCGAGCACCTCATAGCCCGCGCCCCTAAGGGCGATACTGACGACCTGCCGCAAGGAAGCCGAGTCGTCGACGATCAACACCGTTTTACCCATGTTGCACCCCTAGAAAAATGTGATCTCCGACGGCTGCGATTGCCGTGTCAGTTGGCCGCTATTGGCCTCACGCTCGTCCGCCATGGTGTAGGAATTCCTAAGTGCCGCCGCGATGGCCGCAATATCGTCGGCCTCTAGGCCATCGTTCAGGTTGCCGAGTCGCGCGCACAATTGGTCGATATTGGTCTGGATATGCATCAAAATCTGGTTTACACGATCCTGGGCTTGCAGTTGCACCAGCGCCTCGGAGACCTCGGCCGTGATGTGTTCGCTTTCCTTCTGGAGAATGCCCGACGATTCCTCCAGCCCTTTGGCGACCGTGCCGAATTCCTCGAGGACTTCGCGGATTTTCGCCATCGAGAACCCGAGGGATTTGGCATCTCGCTCCGTCGAGACTTCCACCATCGACGACGACGAGGCAATGGCTCGATTGATCATTTCCACCTTGTCGTTCATCCGCTTCCCATTCTCGCCGGCGCGGGTCGACAACTTGCGGACCTCGTCCGCCACCACCGCGAACCCCCGTCCGGCCTCGCCGGCGCGCGCCGATTCAATCGCCGCGTTCAAGGCCAGGAGATTTGTCTGGTCGGCGATGCTCGTCACCTCCGACGCCATCTGCTTGAGTTCCTCGATGAATTGCACCAGCTTTCGAGTTTCGTTGAGCAGATCGCGCTTGTCCTGTTGCGCCTCCGTCAGCGCGCCGACGATCGTGTTCAACCGCTCCTCGCTGCTCGCCAGGACCGTGACGAGTCCGTTCCGGGAAGCTCCCTTCGTCCCGATTCCCGCGGCCCGATGGGACGCGCTCATCGCCTCGTTAAGCCGGCTCACGATCCCGGAGAACCGTGCGGTCAAGGCCACGAATGCTTCATCCATCTTTTGCCTCGAAACTTCGATCTGCCTGGCCCATACCGGCACCACGTGCGCATTGAGTTGCTGAATGCTCTCGCAGAGTTTCCTGTGGGCGGCCTGATGCTCCGTCTGCAATTTCGATTGCTGCTGTTCCAAGACGTGGCGGATCGCCGAGGCATGGCGGGTCGACAGATACCATCCAGTGGCCGCGCCGACACCCACCAGCAGCGCCCCCCAGAGGCCCTTCGTCCACCACGATCCGCTTTGCTGTAACAGCGCGATGCACCCCAGCCCGCCCGAGGCCAGCGGCATCGTCCAAAACAGGTTCGATTCAGATCGCATTGCATGCTCCTCGCGATCGGCTAAGGCCAGGCCGACAGAAATCCAAGCACTCTTTAGTGCTCGCAACGGTTGTCTTATCGGCTCATGACCCTACGCACTCAATGAGTACAAGCACGTTGTCCCATGCGGCCACCTGTTCCCCACTCCCGCTATAGGCCGAATAGAATTGGGAGTGGGGAAGAGGGAAGCCGCCCCGGCCGTCGTTCCTTAGGGGGATAAGGAAGAAGGCCGAGGAAGGACTTCTCTGGCCTCTGTGCAGCTCCGCCGGCATTGTGCGGATGCGGTGACACACGCCACGGCAGACATCTCACTTGCCGGATCATGCACGAACTTGGAAGACCGTTCGGCCGACGCCGACAGAAGAGCTTTCGAGGGCTGAAGAAACCAACCACTACTTGTTTGGATTTATCGGAAGCAGGGTGAATGGGAACGAGATGTATTATGGCCCTAGGCAGTAGGGACTAATAACTTCTCAAAAAACGCCCTCGTTCGGCACTGAGCTGGGGAGGTCACGGAGGAGGGGGTCGGCTAGCCCGGCAGGCGACGGGTGAACAAGGCGACCGCTTGCGAGCGGCGCGTCACGTTCAGCTTCTGGAAAATATGACTCAAATAATTCTTCACCGTCTTCTCGCTCAGGCCGAGGACCGCGGCAATCTCCTTGTTCGTGCGACCCTTCGCCAAAAGAGCCAGAATGCGCCCTTCCTGCGCCGACAAGCCAGGACCGGAAGGAGTTGCTTTCATGCGTGAGATCGCAGTCTGGGTCAGAGCCGGATCAAGAACCTTCTCCCCGGCTGCCACTCGTTCGATGGCCCGGCGCAATTCATCCATGCGGGCCGACTTCAGAAGGTACCCGTGCGCCCCCCCCATCATGGCTGCCAGGACGGCTTCATCATCCATGCAGGACGTCAAGACCAAGACGCGCACGGCTGGATAGAGACTTCGAATCTCCCGGCACGCTTCCACGCCGCTGCCATCCGAAAGCCGCAGATCCAGCACCACCACATCCGGAGCCAGACGGCCGGTTTCCTCGATCGCGGCGGTCACGGTCTCGGCTTCGCCGACGACCTGCAGGTGACTCGACAGTTCCAGCAATGTCCGCAGCCCTGCCAGCACAATCGGCTGGTCGTCCACGATCAACAACCGAATCGGCTTCACCTCGGATCCCACCACAGTGTTGCTCCTTTGAAAGAATTGGCGCGATCGGCCTTTGCAACTGACCGGCCTCTGCTTCCTTCGGCGCCTGCGTCGCCCTCGGCAGGCATTATTCCAGTCCCTCACTATCAAGATGCCGATTTCTTGTCAACAGTGGCGGTCCCCTCTGCATCTCTGTTCCGACGATCCACGGCTCAACCCCCGCGTGCCTTGACTTGACACCTGCTGTGCTATGATGGTCTTCCGGGGTCGAGGCCCTAGGTGAATCTGCAGAGCGGCAGCATAGGGCCTGGAAGACCCGCCGAACCGGCTCTTGGTGCGGCTTACGGGTAACGTGTAATGGGAAAAGCAGACTCGTCCATGCCCCCTACTGCAGATAATAACCGACGCGTCGCCCTGTCAGCCATCTTCGTCGCCACGGCCGGAATCTTTCTGCTCGACCTGTGGATGCCTATCGGCATGTCGATCGGAACACTGTACCTAATCCCGCTGCTGTTGACTCCCAGGGTAATGAGCCCGCGCCTTCCCATCGTGATGGCAACCCTCGGCACGGTCCTGATCATCGTGGGCGCCCTGCGCTCTCCGCCCGGCGCCTCGCCGGACATTGCTCTTGTTAACCGGACGATGGCCATCGGCGCCGTCTGGGTCGCGGCCTGGCTCCTGACACAGCGCAAGACGGCCGTCCAACATCTTCACCAAGCCCAAACGCGTCTCACCGGCATCCTCGACAATGCACTGGATGCCGTCGTCGAGATGGACGAATCGGGCCGCATCACCGACTGGAACCGGCAGGCAGAGCGTATCTTCGGCTGGACGGCCCAAGAAGCCATCGGACGCGATATCGCCGAGACGATCATTCCACCCGATTATCGGGACGCGCATAAGCAGGGCCTGCGACGTTTCCTCGCCACCGGGGAAGGGCGAGCCCTCAACCAACGGCTCGAAATCACCGCCTTGCGTCGCGACGGAACCACCTTCCCCGTCGAGCTCTCGATCTTGCCGATCAAGATCGGGCCCACCTACCGGTTCAGTGCCTTCGTCGCCGACATCTCTGCGCGCAAGCAGGTCGAGGAAGAACGCAACAAGATCGCGCAGGATCGCCTCTTGCTCCTGGACTCCACCGGCGAAGGCATTTTCGGCGTCGATACGCAGGGACGCTGCACGTTCATCAACCGGGCCGCGGCGGCCATGATCGGACAGGCGCCGGCGGACACGCTCGGGCGGAACATGCATGAACTGATTCACCATACCCGCCACGACGGCTCGCCGTATCCCATCGAAGACTGCCCCATCGCCCACGCATGGCAGAAGGGACAGCGGTGCCACTTGACCGATGAAGTCTTGTGGCGGCGGGACAAGACCTCCTTCTCGGCCGAGTATAGGGCCCATCCCATCGTCGAACAGGGTCGCATCCTCGGCGCCGTCGCCACATTTACCGACATCACCGCGCGCAAGCGGTCGGAGCAGGCATTCCGTTCGCTGCTTGAAGGCACCGCCGGCACCGTCGGCGATCAATTTTTCCATTCGCTGGTCCAACAGCTCGCCGCGGCGTTGGAGGTCCGGTATGCGCTCGTGGGAGAGTTCGTGGACGAGGCCCGCACTCGCGTGCGGACCATCGCCGTCTGGGGAGGCACCACCTTCCTCGATAATTTCGAGTACGCCATCGCCGGCACCCCCTGCGGAGAGGGCACGGAGTCCGGTCAGTGGTTCTATCCCCGTGCAGTCCGCGCGAAATTTCCCCAGGCCGGATTGCTCGCGGATTTAGGGGCGGAAAGTTATCTCGCCTCAGGGCTCACCGACAGAACGGGGAGGACGATCGGCCTGCTCGCGGTCCTCCACACGGCCCCCATGCCGGAAGACGAACTCGCGCCGGCCTTGCTGAAGGTCTTTGCCGCTCGCGCGTCCGCAGAACTGGAACGAAAAAGAGTGGAGGACGCGCTGCGGCGCAGTGAGGAACACCTGCGCCAGGCGCAGAAGATGGAAGCAGTCGGACGTCTGGCAGGCGGCATCGCCCACGACTTCAACAATCTCCTGATGGTGCTGAACGGGTACAGCGAGGTGCTCACGGCCAAACTGGACCCAGCCAGTCCGCTCTATCACTATGTCCTGGAAATCTCCAAGGCCGGCGAACGGGCGGCCGCCCTGACCCAGCAATTGATGGCATTCAGCCGGCGCCAGACTATCGACCTACAAGCGCTCGATCTCAATAGTCGGGTGGCGGCCATGCGCAGCATGCTCGCGCGCCTCCTCGGAGAACAGATCGAGCTGGTCGCCACGCTGGACCCAAGCCTGGGGTGCATACGAGCCGACAAAGGGCAGATCGAGCAAGTCATCATGAACCTGGCCATCAACGCCAGAGACGCCATGCCGCAAGGCGGAACGCTGACCATCTCGACCGCCACCGTCGAACTGCACGAGCCCCGTAACGGCTCGCACAGTACGATCCAGCCAGGCATCTACGCGGTGCTGACGGTGCGGGACACGGGAACCGGCATGGATGCGGACACCCTGTCGCATATTTTCGAGCCCTTCTTCACCACGAAGGCTCAGGACAAGGGAACGGGACTGGGGCTCGCCACCACCCACAGCGTGGTGGCGCAGAGCGGCGGCCACATTGATGTCCGGAGCGCTCCGGGACAGGGCACGACCTTTTCGATCTATCTGCCGCGGGTGACGGAGGCCGCGCATGCGCCGACGGAGCCGGAATCGGAGGGAGTGCCCGGCACGAGCTCGGAGACCATTCTGCTGGTGGACGACATGGAGACGGTCCGGTCGTTGGCACGCCGGTGCCTGGAAGAAGCCGGCTATCATGTCATGGAAGCCAGCCATGGCGCCGAGGCGCTCACGCTCAGCGCCCGGCACAAGGAACCGATTCACCTGCTCCTGACCGATGTCGTGATGCCCCAGATGAACGGACCCGAGTTGGCGGACCGCCTTGTCCGCGCACACCCCGAAACAAAGGTGCTCTACATGAGCGGCTACACGGACGACGTGCTCTTTCAGCAGGGGAAGCCGGAATGGAGAGCCCACCTGCTCCATAAGCCGGTGTCTCCCACAACGCTGATCCGCAAAGTGCACGAACTATTGGACGTGTCGCGGTAATTCTATCGCCTTCGCCCAATCGGCAAAGAGTTTACTGGCGGGCTCTCTCCCGTCAGCCTGAACAATGGGAGACAGAAATTCTGGAGGTTCTTCTCCGGCGGCACCTACTTCGATAAAACGATTAAGAGCCGCCGGCTCGACCGAAGGGATGAAGGAAGATAACACGGGAGGCACAAAACTTCTCCGCGCGCACATGATCGAAGCGGGTGGTTCGCACGCCAAGCAGAAAACCAGGAAAAAAATCATTGGAGGTGTTAGCGGCCACCCTATTCAAAAGTGGCCGCCACGCAAGCGCACCTCAAGACGAGGATCACTGGAGGGTTTTCTCCGCGCGCATCAAATTCGCTAAAGCAATGAATAGCGCGCGGCTCAACCGAAGGCTGGTATGGTGGGCCCACCAGGCCTCGAACCTGGGACCAACGGATTATGAGTCCGCCGCTCTGACCAACTGAGCTATGGGCCCAAACAGGATGGTGAAAAATCCCCCCAGCGTCCTTATCGCGTCGCGCGCCGCTTTAACGTATGGCAAAGAGTACGCTTCAGCGTCTCGCTCGCTGCGGCCTCGCTGGGCGGCTTTTTGACCATCCTGAAAGAACGACTGCTCCTTCAAGCCTCCCAGGGATCGCCGGCTAGAGATTCTCCACGAAGCTCTTCAGTTTCTTGCTCCGGCTCGGATGGCGCAACTTGCGCAAGGCCTTGGCCTCGATCTGCCGAATACGCTCGCGGGTGACCTCGAAGTCCTGGCCGACTTCTTCCAGCGTATGGTCCGTGCTCTCGCCGATCCCGAAGCGCTTCCGCAACACTTTTTCTTCGCGCGGGGTGAGGGTCTCCAGCGCGCTGTTGATCTGGCGCTGCAGATCGTAGCGGATCGCCGCCTCCAACGGAGAGATCGCCTTCTTGTCCTCGATGAAGTCTCCCAGATGGCTGTCTTCCTCCTCCCCGATCGGCGTTTCGAGCGAGATCGGCTCCCGGGCGATCTTGAGGATCTTGCGGACCTTGTCGAGCGGCAGGTCCATCCGCTCGGCGATTTCCTCCGGCGTCGGTTCGCGCCCCAGCTTCTGGACCAGATGCCTCGAGGTCCGGATCAGCTTGTTGATCGTCTCGATCATGTGGACCGGAATCCGGATCGTCCGGGCCTGGTCGGCGATCGCTCGCGTGATGGCCTGGCGAATCCACCAGGTGGCGTAGGTGCTGAATTTGTAGCCGCGCTTGTACTCGAACTTGTCCACGGCCTTCATCAGGCCGATGTTGCCCTCCTGGATCAGGTCGAGGAACTGCAAGCCGCGGTTGGTGTACTTCTTGGCGATGCTCACGACCAGGCGGAGGTTCGCCTCGACCAGCTCCGCCTTCCCGCGTTTCACCTTCTCGGCCGCGATGTCGAGATGCCGCACGGCCTCCTTGATCTCGTCCGCCGTGACCAGCGCCTCTTCCGTCTCCAGCTGCCGGATGCGGCTCCGGGCAGTCTGGTGCATCTTCTTGAGTTCGTGGAGTTGGTCCTCGGACAAGCCGGTCTTCCGCTTCACGGCCAGGAAATCGCGGCGGCCCCGACTCAGCTTGCGTAGCAATTCCTGGCCCGCTTCCCCGGACACACCAATCTTCCGCTGGCAGTGCGCGAGCTCCCGCTCCGCCGCGCGGAACTCCTGCCCGATCTCCCGCACACGTTGCACCATCCGGTCTTTAATGGCCGCGTGCAGGTTCACGGACTCCATCTTCTCGACCACCTGCGCGCGGATGTCCTTGATCTGGAGCTTGATCTTCTGCTGCTTGCCGTGGTCGCCGCCCGTCTTTCGGCTTTTTTCGTAGAGGCTCATCAGCGTCAGGGAGACCTTGCGGACCTTGTTCAGGGCCTCGAGGGTCTTGTCGCGCAGTTCCTGATCGTCGCGCTCGATCACCTCCTCGTCTTCTTCGAACTCCTCGTCGATGACCGGCACCAGCTCGCGGATATTGATCTTGCCCGCCTTGAGCTTCTCCCGCAGCGAGAGCACGAACTGGATCGACATCGGCATCCCGAAGACCGCGGACGCGATGTCTTTCTTCCCCTCCTCGATGCGCTTGGCGATCTCGATTTCGCCTTCCCGGCTCAAGAGCGCGACGCTGCCCATTTCCTTCAAATACAGGCGCACCGGGTCGTCGATCCGGCTAAGGACTCCGGGGGTGAGATCGATTTCCTTCTCGGTCTCTTCCGCCTCCTCCGGCTCCTCGGCCTCGTCACCCGAATCCTCGTTGTCCGAGGCCTTCTGATGCCGGTCGGCGTCGGCGGCGTCGACAATTTCGATGTCCATCTCGCCGAAAATGGTCATGAGGTTCCCCAGCTGCTCGGAGGACACCATGTCCGAGGGCAGCTTGCTGTTCAGCTCCTCGTAGGTCAGGAACCCTTTGGACTTCCCGAGCGAGATCAGCTTCTTTACTTCGCCAAGCAATTGCTCTTTCGCCATTGTGACTCCCTTACGATGCGACGCCCTCATGGGGCGACTTCCGGCCGCACCGCGGCCTTTTGCACGTGCATGTCTTTCAGTTGGGCGTTCAAGGTGCGCCAGTCCTCCAGCCGCCCCTCCCGCTCCGCCGCGCGGAGTCTGGCAATCAAGTCGCGCTCGGACGCCTCGCGCTGTTTGCGGCCGAGCAGCTCCAGGCACCCGCGGATATGGGCCTCTTCGTCGTCGTACTGCTGCTCCATCAGGGAGAGTTGGGTGGCCAGGGGGGCGCAGGTCTCGTCGGCCATCGCCTCGTCCAGCACCGCCCGCACGAGCACCCGCCCATCCTTGCCGCGATGCTTCAGCCCCAATTCGGCCAGGCGTCGGCAGGCGGGCACGCTGAAGGCGGCGGCGTCCAGGGCTTGCATATGCTCGGCGCGCAGCCGTCCCTGGAGCAGCAGAAACGCCAGGTCCCGCTCCTCCGGCGACCCCTTAAATGGTCCCGGCGGCGGGGGCGGAACCGGCGGCTCCGGCTTGCGCGCTCCCTTGCGTTCCTCGCGCGCGAGCAATTCCGGGTAACGCTCGATCAGGCGCGACTGGTTGATCCCCAGCCGCTCGGCCACCAGCTTGAGACATTCCTCCTTGGCCAGGCGGTGGCTCGTCTTCTGGAGGATGCGCAGGATTTCGTCCACGCTCCGGATGCGGTCCTCGATCGAGCTCGAGCCGGCCTTCTCCAGGCTGTGCGCGACGGAAAAGTCCAGCAGGCTCGGCGCCTGCTCTTGCAGCCGCGCGAAGACCTCAGGGCCCTGCTTGCGGATGAACGTGTCCGGGTCGTCCCCGTCCGGCAACGACACCACCGTCACGCCGATCCCGCTGTCCACGAACAGGTCCAGCGTCCGTAGGGCCGCCCGCACGCCGGCTTCGTCCGGATCGAACAGCAGCACCACCTTCGTCACGTAGCGCCGGATCGTCCGCACATGATCGGGCGTCAGGGCCGTGCCGAGCGTCGCCACCACGTTCGTAATCCCCGCCTGGTGCAAGGCGATCGCGTCGAAATAGCCCTCGACGATGACCAGCCGGTCCAGCTTGCCCGCCGACTCGCGCGCCTTCTCCAGCAGGTAGAGCGCCCGGCCCTTGTTGAAGAGCGGGGTCTCCGGCGAATTCAAATACTTCGGCATCCCCTCGCCCAGAATGCGGCCGCCGAAGCCGATTACCTTCTTGCGCAGGTCGCAGATCGGAAACATCACCCGCTGGCGGAACTTGTCGTAGTAGCCCGACACATCCTTGGGGTTCCTGCCCCCACTCTCCTTCTGGGTGACCAGGCCGCCGGCCACCAGGTCCGGCAGCGTAAAGCCTTCTTTCAGCAAATGTTTCAACAGGCCGTCCCAGGCCTGGGGCGCATAGCCGAAGCCGAACGTGTGCAGCGTCGCCTGTCCCATGCCCCGCTCGTCCAGGTAGGCCCGCGCCGCCGCGCCGCCCTCGCCCTCGTGCAGATTGCGCATGAACCAGGCCTGCGCCGTCTCGTTCAACCGCTCCAGCTTCTCGCGGCTACCCGCATCCGGCGAGGGACGCCCGCTCGGCGCCGCCGGCACCTCGATGCCGGCCTTGCGGGCCAGCTCGCGCACCGTCTCGGGGAAACTCGTCCCCTCGATTTTCATCAGGAAACCGAAGACGTTCCCGCCCGCCCCGCAGCCGAAACAGTGGAAGATCTGCCGGGAGGAACTGACCGTGAAGGAGGGGGTCTTTTCGCTGTGGAACGGGCAGAGCCCCTTGAAGTGCTGGCCGGCCTTGGACAGGGTCACGTAGCCGGACACCACGTCGAGGATATCGATGCGGTCTTTGACCTGTTCGATGATGTCCTGGGGGATGAGACCGAGGCTCACGCCGGGTACGCTCCTGTGCTGCCAGTTGTCGTGAACCGCATCGGAAGGGCTTGAAATTCCTGAGCTATCGACCGGTCAATGTAACAGACGGGAAAAGATGAAGTCAATGAGGGGAAATGGGAAAAAGGAGGTAGCCTCATCGTCCTTGTGCTCGCAGAGCCCGCACTTCGGAAAGTGCTCGCTCGATGCGCGCAGTAAAGGGCAACGAGGCTGTCCCCTTGGAGGCGAGACGGTATGGATAAGCCGGTCGTAGTTCAGAGAGAGGGGGTAGAGGGGGTGGAGGGAAAAGGCGCCTTGAGCCTTATCCCTCATCGGAAAAGAGCAGAAAGGTCAGCTGTTGGAGAAGTCCGAGTCCAGCGGAGCGATGTTGTACTGCAGTTCCAGGTCGAATTCATCGATCAGCCCGTTCACCGCCTCCGCGCCCTGGTCCGACCGCACCTCGTTGATCACCAGCTCGATCGCGTTGGCCGCATGCTGCCCATACTGCTCAATCGCCGCCTCTATCCTCTGCCTGGCTTCTTCTAATTTCATGCGGCCTCTCGCTTATTTGCCCAACAATAAACAATATCAATGCTTAAAATGTCCCGATACAAACGATCCATTTTATTCCTCTGAAAAGTAGTCGGAGTCAATCCGCTTTATCTGGTAGGTTGCGGTCGTGGTTGTTCCCAAGCCCTGATCGATCATCAATTCAGCGAGCATCCGTCCATCAATTAAAATTACCTTGGGGTCTATAGTTTCCACATATGTTCTAGCATCATCTGAAAATCTACCAGTTGTAATGAACACACCCTTCTTAGCCCTTTTACCGTGAAGGGCTCCAACAAATTTCTGGACTTCTGGTCGCCCCACTGTGCCACCCCAGCGCTTGGCTTGAAGGTATACCAAGTCTAGCCCAAGGCGGTCTTCTTTAATAATGCCATCAATCCCTTCGTCCCCGGTCCCTCCCACAGATTTACCAGCATCTACACGTGAACCGCCATAACCCATAGCCACCATGAGATCGATGACAAGCCGTTCAAAGAACTGAGGCGAATTAGCTACGATCCGCTCAACAATTTGTCCCGCCAGGTCACTTCGAATACTTTCATACGATTTCTGAAGAGTTTCCTCTGGGGTTTCCGCAGGCGACTCCGGCTCCTCTTCTCTAGGCATCTTGGTCTTATGAAATTCAACAAACTCTGGGTACTGGTTTAGAATTTTCACATCAATGCGCTTGTGCCCAAGCTTGTGAAGGTCGAGTCCTCGCTGAGTGATACAAAAATGCCCACGGCGAGGGGACTCAAGCACCTTTGCCTGAACAAAGTAACTTTTAGCCCAAGCAACGCGATTGTCGAATTTCGTCTGAATCCCGCTAGGAAGCATTTCCTTCATGTCCGCTTCTGGCAGAACCATGCTTTTTGCAATTGCGTCACGGGCCTCCTGCATTGAATGCTCTTTCCCATCCGCAGCAAAATCAAGCAATGGCCTAAAGAAGCTTTGGAAGTCAGGGGTTGCCACTGGTCGCTCCGTTTCTACTCTTCGGAATCTGCAGAATGTTTCCGGTCTTTCCTTGTACTGAAACGGCCGTCTTTCAGGTCGGCAATAGGCTACGTCTTGCTGCAGATGGTGTCAACCAGTCGAGGGCAGGGAGCCCAAAAACAAAGGGCCAGGCTTGGAAGCGGCCTGGCCCCGTCGCTCTCTTTTTTTAGTCACGGCTGAACTTCCGCTTTTCAAGTGGCCTGGCTGCCCCGTCCCCCAGCCGTTCGCCAGCAAGCCTTCTCATGTCACCTGCGGCAGATCCTCGATCCAGAGCACCCGCCGCCCCGGGTCGCCAGCCATGAGCGCCGTGTAGAATTTGCGATCCGCCGTGACCATGCGCCCATCGATAACTTCGGCCAAGGCCAGATAGAGGCAATCGTACAGGCTGCGTTGCATCTGAAGCGCGAGTGCGTAGGCAGGGCGGAAGAGGCGCTCATCGGCATGCCGCTGCAACGGCACCTGGCGAAGCTCTTTCAGGATGAAGTCGCCTTCTGCTCTGGTGAGTTCTCCGCGTCGAATCTTCTTAGCGAGGACGTTCCCAAT
The DNA here is from genome assembly GCA_016873495.1 of Nitrospira sp. GTDB lineage: Bacteria > Nitrospirota > Nitrospiria > Nitrospirales > Nitrospiraceae > SYGV01. The sequence goes on from VGXC01000001.1 coordinate 144,208, forward strand.
TTCGAGCCAAAAGAAGGCCGGTACCAACAAGCTGTGTTGGGCCTGATGGAGCCGTCCCGCCGCCTCCGAGAGCCGTTCAGGAATGAACCATTTGATCGCGACGCTTGCATCCACCACATAGCGAGTCACCGATCGCGATCCTCGCGGATTAATTCGGTGCTGTCACTGAATCGACGACCCGACCGTTTCAGCCGGTTTCGGAACCGTTCGATCCGCTGCCATGCCGCCTCGTAGTCCGGCGCCGCCTCTTCCAGAATCGTTTTCACTTCGGACTGCAAGGACCGGCCATGCTCCATGGCCCGGCGTTTCAACCGCTCCACCACTTTGTCGTCGAGCTGCCGAACAAGGACTTGCGCCATGGCTCCCCTCTCCTCAGTGTGATAGCATAATGCTAGCATCAACCAGAGCGGACGTCAATCTGCCTCGCTGCCTCGCACTGCGGCCCGAATTGAGATCGGTCTTGCTGCAGATGGTGTCAACCAGTCGAGGGCAGGGAGCCCAAAAACAAAGGGCCAGGCTTGGAAGCGGCATGGCCCCGTCACTCTCTCTTTTTTAGTCGCGGCTAAAACGTTTTCTCAAGGGGTGGACTGGTTGATCCCCTAACTGCGCGCACCAAGCGCGTACCCCGCCCCTCTCTTCCGGGGCAGCCTGCTTGTGCCTCCATTGCGCGCATCGAGGGAGCACATTCTGATCGTGCGGCCTCTGCGAGCACAGAGGACCGAGCAGGCCGCCCCTACTCTTTTCCTTCTGAGGCCGCGCGTTGCGCGAGCACGGGGGAGCAACCAGGCCGCCCCATCCCGTCAACTTCACCCAGGAGGCCAGTGCATGGGCCGGCCGCCGAGCAGGTGGAGATGTAGATGGAACACCGTCTGGCCGCCGTTCCTGCCCGTGTTCACAACCAGCCGGTAGCCGCCCTCGGCGATCCCCTTCTGCTTGGCGACCTGGTTGCCGACGAGCAGCAGATGCCCGAGCAGGCCCGCGTCGGCCTCGTTCAGCTCGGCGATCGAGGCTGCGTGCCGTTTGGGAATGACCAGCACGTGGGTCGGCGCCTGTGGGTTAATGTCGTCGAAGGCGACCGTTTGGTCGTCTTCATGGACCAGCTTGGCCGGGATGGTCTTCGCGGCGATCTTGCAGAACAGGCAATCGCTCATGATTTTCCCTTGTCCTTGCCCTTCCTGAGCCCGGACTTCCCGTATCGGCCGGCCAGCTCCCGATAGATCTCCTCCGGAGTGATATCGTGGTACCCGAGCGCGACCAGCGTATGGAACAGGAGGTCGGCGGTTTCGTAGACGATCTCCTCCTTCTTCCCGCCCTTGGCTGCCAGGACGACCTCACCCGCCTCCTCGACCACCTTCTTGAGTACCTTGTCGATCCCGCCTTGCAAAAGCGTCGAGGTATAGGAGTCGTTCGATGGTTGCTTCTTACGGTCTTGAATCGTCTGATAGAGCCGCTCGACGATCCCGCCCCAGGCCTCCTGCGTCTTCTCCCCGTTTCCCTCCAGACGCGAGAAGAAGCAGGCCTTCTCGCCCGTGTGACAGGTCGGGCCAGTCGGCTCCGCCTTGATCAGCAGCGTATCGCCGTCGCAATCCACGAAGAGGTCCTTGAGGGCCAGCTTGTTGCCGGAGGTCTCGCCCTTCTCCCACAGTTTCTTCCGCGACCTGCTCCAAAAGTGGACGGACTTGGTCTCGATCGTCTTCTGCAAGGCCTCCCGGTTCATGAAGGCCAGCATGAGCACGGACCCGTCCCGCCAGTCCTGGACGACCGTGGGGACCAAGCCCTGTTCGTCGAATTTCACCCGGCTGAAGTCCGTCATCTGATGGCGATGCCCTTTTGCCTGAGATAGGCCTTGGCTTCCGGAATCGTATGCTGGCGGTAGTGAAAAATGGAGGCGGCCAGCACCGCGTCCGCCTTGCCCTTCACGAAGCCGTCGTACAGATGATCGAGCTGGCCCACACCGCCGGACGCGATCACGGGAATCGAGACCGCGTCGGAGACCGATGCGGTCAGCTCCAGATCATAGCCGTTTTGCCTGCCGTCTTGATCCATGCTGGTCAGCAGAATTTCGCCCGCCCCGTAGCCCTCCATTCGGCGCGCCCATTCGACGGCATCCAGACCGGTCGGTCTGCGTCCTCCGTGCGTGAAGACTTCCCAGCCGGAACCGATGGCGCGCTTCTTCGCGTCGATGGCGACCACGATGCATTGGGTGCCGAACCGCTCGGCCGCCTCTTTCACGAACTCCGGCCGCTCGACTGCGGCGGTATTGATGCTGACCTTGTCCGTGCCGGCTTGGAGGAGGGCCCGGATATCGTCCAGCGTCCTGACCCCTCCCCCCACGGTCAAGGGCATGAACACCTGGTCGGCGGTCCGGCTCACGATATCCAGAATCGTCTTGCGGTTCTCATAGGAAGCCGTGATGTCCAGAAAGCAGAGTTCGTCGGCCCCCTCCCGATCATAGGCCCTGGCCACTTCCACCGGATCGCCCGCATCCCGAAGATTGACGAACGAGACGCCTTTGACCACGCGACCGTCCTTCACATCAAGGCAGGGTATGATGCGCTTGGTCAACATTGCGTTCCAGTGCCGAATGATGAGTGATGAATGCTGAACGGAAGATTCCGCCCGTCATGCATCACTTATCATTCATCGATTATCATTCAGCATTACGCGGCGGCGGCGGCCAGGGCGGCCTTGAGGTCCAATTTCCCGTCGTACAGCGCCTTGCCCACGATCGCCCCTTCGATGCGCGGGCCCAGGGACTTGATCGCTTGGATATCCTCGGCCTTCGTGATCCCGCCGGACGCGATGACCGGCATCGAAGACCGAGCCACGATCTCCCGGAGCGCCGCCAGGTTTGGCCCCTGCAACATGCCGTCCCGCGCAATGTCCGTGTAAATCACCCCGGCCAGGGCAAACTCCGCCAGGCTCTTCAGTAAGTCGGTGGCCAGCGTCTCGGACTGGCTGGTCCAGCCTTGCACCGCCACCTGGCCGTTGCGCGCATCGAGGCCGACCAGGATGCGCGCCGGATAGAGGGCACAGGCTCGCTCTAACAGGCCCCGATCCCTGAGCGCGGCGGTGCCCAGCACCACGCGGCGGACCCCTCCGTCCAGGTAGCGCCGGATGATCTCCAGGTCCCTTACGCCGCCCCCGACTTGCACCGGAATGGAGACGGCTTTCACGATGGCCTCGATGCCGGCCATGTTCTTGGGCTGGCCCTCGACCGCGCCGTTCAGATCCACCAGGTGCAGCATTTGGGCGCCGCGCCGTTCCCACTGCACCGCCATGGAAGAAGGATCGTCGGAATAGACGGTCTCCGCCTGCAAATCTCCTTGCCGGAGACGCACGCACCGCCCATCCTTCAGGTCAATGGCGGGAATGATCAGCATGCTTTACAATCATGCACGTTAAATAATGCCCACTGAACGGAGATGGTTCTCCATCTCAGCATGTATTGTTCAGACGTCAGCCTTCAGTGGACCCGCGTCCCGAAGGGAAACTCTTTGAGCACATGCTCGGCCCCATAAGCGGCCAGCTCGTCCGCCGTGACGAAGAGGCCGCCGCGATCCAGAAAGCCGGCGAAGTCTTCGGTCAAGGGCCGTTGCCGCTCGAAATAGCTGCCGACCCAGAGGACCTTGCCGTCGGCCCCCACCAGCTTCAACTCAAATCCCACGACCGCCGGATCGCCGCCCCACTTGCTCCCGCCCCGTTCTTGATAGATGAGCACCCGGCCGACCAGCACCGCATCGGCCTTCATCTGCTCCGCCAGTTGTCTGACGAGCTGCGGTTGGGGAAGGTTGGCCGCCTGGGGCCCCAATGCAGCCGATGCCTGTCTCGTTTCCGACGGGGTGAGCGTCAAAATCCCGCCCCACTGCCGCAGCTTCCCGTAGACGATTTGCGTGACCCGCTCGGCCGCCACCGCCGGCACCGTAGCGGTCGGCTGGTTTTGCCGTTCGACCGTCGGCGGAATCCCCAGGGAGATGTCCGAACGGAGCACGCCCTGAGGGCCGATGATCTCCGGATCCCGCCGCTCGGTCGTTTGCGGCGTGGCCAGGGCCTCGAAGGGCAGCACCGCAATCGTCTTGATCCGGTACTTCTCGATGTCCGGAGCGCTGTTCGTCGTGACTTTGGTCGGCCCGCAACCTTCCAGGGCGAACCAGGACATGCCGAGGAGCAACCCCAGCGCCAGCGAGGCCATGGCAGGCCCCCCGTGGTTCAGCCGCTGCCGGCCTATGGGCGCGGTCTCCTTCGACATTATTGCCACTCGGCGAAGTTCCGAATCATGCGCAGCCCGATCGACTGACTCTTTTCCGGGTGAAATTGACAGGCAAAGACGTTGTCCCGCCAGATGCTCGAGACAAACGACAGCCCATAGTCCGTCATGGTGGAGACCATCGTGGCATCCTGCGGCTCGACGTAATAGGAATGGACGAAATAGAGGTACGCGCCCGCCTCAATCCCCTTCAGCGGCGGTGCCGCTTGCGTTACCCGCACCTCATTCCACCCCATGTGCGGAACCTTTAGGTGCGCCGTCCCGGTCCCGGCTGCCTCGCTCAGCCCGGACGGAAACCGCCGGACTTTGCCCGGTATCAGGTTCAATCCCTGGTGGCGGCCGAACTCTTCGCTCTCCGTAAAGAGCAACTGGAGGCCGAGGCAGATTCCCAGGAACGGTTTGCCCGACTGGACGGCCCGGCGGACCGGGTCGATCAGGCCATAGCGGTCCAGATTGGCCATGCAATCGCCGAACGCCCCCACGCCCGGGAGCACGACGTGCGACGCATCCCCGATCACGCGCGCGTCGCGCGTGACGACCGCCTCATGCCCCACCGCTTCGAACGCCTTTTGGACGCTGCGGAGGTTGCCCATGCCGTAATCAACGATGGCAATCATTGGAATAGCCTTCAGCTATCAGCCGTGAGCCGTCAGCTTCCTGAAACTGAAAGCTGAGAGCTTACTGCTGAGAGCTATTTCACAATTTCCCCTTAGTCGAGAGCACGCCCTTCACCCGACCGTCGAGGCCCGTCGCCTGATCGAGCGCTTTCGCCAGCGCCTTGAAAGTCGCCTCCACAATGTGGTGCGGATTCCGCCCATACAGCACGTTCACGTGCAGATTGAAGGCCCCGTGCGTGACGAAGGCCTGGAAAAAATCCTCGAACAGATAGAGGTCGAACTCTTTAATGCGCCGGTTCGGCAACTTGGCGTTGTAGACGAGGTACGGCCGGCCGCTGAGGTCCACCGTGACCTGCGCCAGCGTCTCGTCCAGCGGGACCGAGGCGAAGCCATACCGCCGGATGCCTTTTTTGTCGCCCAACGCCTGTTTGAGCGCGTCGCCCAGCACGATGCCGACGTCCTCGACCGTGTGGTGGTCGTCGATGTGCGTGTCGCCCTTGGCGTGCACGGTCAGATCGAAGAACCCGTGCCGCCCCAGCAGGTCGAGCATGTGGTCCAGGAACGGGATCGGGGTTTTGATCCGGCTCAGGCCGGTGCCGTCCAGTGTCCAATCCACCCGGATGTTCGTCTCTTTCGTCGCGCGCGTGATCGTCGCGCGCCGCGCCTGTGTCTTCTTCATGAGTACCGGCTCTCCACGGACTTGGCGTGCGCGTCCAGCCCTTCCATCTGTGAAATGCGCGCGATATGGTCCTTCACCTTCGTCAGCTCTTCTTTGGTATAGGCGATGATGTTGCTCTTCTTCACATAGTCGTCGAAGGACAGAGCCGAGAAGAACCGGGCCGTCCCGCCCGTGGGCAGAATATGATTGGGGCCGGCGACATAGTCCGCCACCGCCGGCGGCGTGTACCGGCCCAGGAACAGGGCCCCCGCGTGCCGGACCTTCTCCAAATAATCGAACGGCTGATCCACCGCCAGCGTTAGATGCTCCGGCGCAATCTCGTTGGCCAGCTCGATCGCCTCCTCCATCGTCTTCACCACGAAGGCCGCCCCGTGCTTGGCCAGGGACTTAGCCAGGATCTTGTCGCGCGAGCAGCGCTTGCGCTGTTCGCCCAACTGCCGGACGACCTCCTTGGCCAGCCGCTCCGAGGTGGTCACCAGGTAAACCTGGGCCTCCTCGTCATGCTCGGCTTCGGCCAGCAGGTCCGCCGCTACATGCGCCGGGGTCGCCGTCTCGTCCGCCACGACCAGGAGTTCGCTGGGCCCCGCCACCATATCGATCGCCACGGTCCCGTACATCAAGCGCTTGGCGGTCGCCACATAGTGGTTGCCGGGGCCGATGATCTTATCCACCCGCGCGATGGTTTTCGTCCCGTGCGCCATGGCCGCAATGGCCTGGACCCCGCCGATCCGGTAGATTTCGTCCACGCCCGCAATATCCGCCGCCACGAGCAGATAGGGGCTGATGCCGCTCTTGGGCATCGGCGTGCACATGACCACCCGCTTGACCCCGGCCACCTTGGCGGGAATCGCGCTCATGAGCACCGAGGAGGGATAGGCCGCCTTGCCGCCGGGCACGTACAGCCCCACGGAATCCAGCGGCATGACCACTTGTCCCAGCGTCGCCCCGCCGTCCTGGTACATCCAGGTCTTCGTCCGCTGCCGCTCGTGAAACGCCATGATGCGCTGGGCGGCGTAGCGCAGCGCGTCCCCCTCTTCCTTGCGAATCTGATAGTAGGCTTCTTTGACTTGCTCGGGACTGATCCGGAACTGCGCCGCTTTGAGGGAGACTCGGTCGAATTTCTTCGTGTAGCGGGACACGGCGCTGTCTCCGCCCCGTTCGACCGCCTTCAGGATGGTTCGGACGGAATTCTCGACGCCCCCCCCTTGGAGGTTGGACCGTGACGTTACCCGCTTGAGCGCTCCCTTGAACGCTCGATCCGTGCTGGCGATCACTTTCATCGTCATCCCCCTTCGCTCGGCCCTGTCCCGGTCCTACCGGGCACGGCGCGGACGCCCGCGCTTCAATCGTTCGATCAAATCCGTGAGACTCCCGTGCTTCATCTTTAGGCTCGCCCGGTTCACGATCAGTCTCGCGGTGGACCGCGCGATGACGTCCACCTCCACCAGATCGTGGGCCTTGAGCGTCTTGCCGGTGGACACCAGATCCACGATCCGGTCCGCCAGGCCGACCATCGGCGCCAGTTCGATGGACCCGTACAGCTTAATGATCTCGACCGGCACGCCCTTTTGGTTGAAGTACCGCTCCGTGATGTGTGGATACTTGGTCGCCACGCGCACCTTGGCCGAGAGCCGATCCCGCTGCTCACACCCCCGCAACGCCGCCACCGAAATCCGGCAGCCGCCGATCTTCAGATCCAGCGGTTCGTAGACGTCTTTCTCCTGCTCCAGCAGGACGTCTTTTCCGACCACGCCCGCATCCGCCGCCCCATATTCGACGTAGGTCGGGATGTCGGTCGGCCGCACGATCAGGAAGGTCACGCCCCGGTTCTCGTCCGTAAAGACCAGGCGCCGACTTTCCGCCGAAATTCCGTTCTTGGCGTACCCGGCCCGCCGGAACAACTCGAGCGCGGGCGCAAGCAACGTCCCTTTGGCCAGCGCGACCGTGATCATGCCCCTGCTCCGCTTGCCACCCCGGCCGATCCGTCCTTGACCCGCACGATTCTCGCGCCCAATCCCCGAAGTTTTTCTTCGATCCGTTCGTAGCCCCGATCCAGGTGATAGACCCGGGCGATGTCCGTTTCGCCCTCCGCCGCCAGTCCCGCGACGATCAGGCCGGCGCTGGCGCGCAGATCCGAGGCCATTACCGGCGCGCCGGTGAGCCTGGCTGTGCCGGTCACGACCGCGTGGCTGCCGTCCACCTTGATCTCCGCCCCCATGCGCTGTAACTCCGGCACGTGGATGAAGCGGCTCTCGAACACGGTTTCGGTGATCACGCTGGTGCCTTGCGCCACGCACATGAGCGCCATCATCTGCGCCTGCATGTCGGTGGCGAACCCCGGATAGGGGTAGGTCCTCACATCCACGCTCTTGGGGCGCGCCGGAGCCTTGAGCCGCACCGACTCCTTGCCCTCCACCACTTCGGCGCCCGCCTCGCGCAGCTTCGCGGTCACCGCCTCCAGGTGCTGCGGCCGGCAGTCCTCCACCGAGACGTCCCCACCGGTAATCGCCCCGGCGGCCAGATAGGTGCCGGCTTCGATGCGGTCCGGGATCACATCATGGTCGGCGCCGCGCAAGGCCTTGACCCCTTCGATCGTAATCAGGTCGCTGCCGGCGCCGGCGATCCGCGCGCCGCGCTTGACCAGAAAGGCCGCGAGGTCCACGATCTCCGGCTCTTTGGCCGCATTTTCGATGACCGTCGTCCCGTCGGCCAGACAGGCGGCCATCATCAGATTTTCCGTGCCCGTTACCGTCGGGAAATCCAGGCAGATCCGCGCGCCCTTCAGGCGCGGCGCTTTCGCCTTGATATAGCCGTGCTCGACCGTCACGGTCGCGCCCATTTTCTCGAAACCCGCCAGGTGCAGATTCACCGGCCGGGAGCCGATCGCGCAGCCCCCGGGGAGCGAGACCGTGGCCTCCCCCCAGCGGGCCAGCAACGGGCCCAGCACGACCACCGACGCGCGCATGGTCCTCACTAAATCGTATGGCGCCTCGGATGACCGCAGCGCGTCCATCTTCATAGACACCCGGTTGCCGTCGGCCTGCACCGTCGCCCCGAGCATGCCCAGCAGTTTGCCCATCGTGAACACGTCCATGACGCGCGGGACGTTCGTGAGGGTGCATTCACCGCCGCCCAGAATGACCGAGGCAAGAATCGGCAGGGCGGCGTTCTTGGCCCCGCTGACCTTGACGCTCCCCCGCAAGGGCTGCTGACCGGTGATAACGATGCGATCCATATCGTAACTTCTAGGTTGAGGCTAAGGCTAAGGCTCAGGATTCGCCTTCGCGTTCACCCAGAAGAACTCTTGCTTCCTTGCTCAACCTTAGCCTTAACCTTTGAACTGTGCGCTGACGACTCGCTCGATGCCTGCCGCATCCTGACGAACCTGCATCAATTGGTATCCGCCCGACTCTTCAGCCATGCGACACACGGACTCCGCCTGGCCCTGGCCCACTTCAAGCGCAAGCGTTCCGCCCGGCGCCAGGTACGGTTTGGCTTCGCGTAGCAACCGGCGATAGAAGGCCAGTCCGTCCGGCCCTCCGTCCAGCGCCGCTTGGGGCTCCCGCCGGACCTCCCGTTGGATTCCCGCTAGATCGCCGGCGGGAATGTAGGGAGGATTGGAGACGACCGCGGCTAGCCGGCATTCCAATCCAAGACCAGCCAGCGGCGCCAGAAGATCTCCTTCCAGGAACCGGACCCGTTCCGCCATTCCATGCCGATTGGCATTTCTCCGGGCGACATCGAGCGCAGCGGCCGACAGGTCCGTGGCATAGACCCTCACCTCAGGCAGGGCAAGGGCGAGTGCGACCGCAATACACCCGGATCCGGTGCCGATGTCGGCGATGAGCGGAAGGGCTTCCCTGCCCGCGATCTCACGCACCTCGCCAACCAATAACTCGGTTTCCGGCCTGGGAATCAGGACCGCCGGCGTCACCTCGAAGTCCAACCCGCAAAATTCCTGGGTCCCAAGCAGGTACTGGAGCGGCTCTCCGGACATGCGCCGCGTCAGGAGAGACCAGGCCAGACTGCGGCTCTCCTCCGAGACTGTGCGGTCGCTCTCCAACCTAAGGCGGAGCCCGGTGGTCTCCAGCGCCCGCTCGAGCAACCACCGCGTTTCCTGCGCCGCATTGGCGATGCCCGCGTTCGACAGGAGGACCTGCCCTTCCCGAACCAGAGCTCCATAGGTCGTCGGTTCTTGGGTCAGCGTCGGCATCAGGATGCTTCCGTGGCCGCCCGGGCATACTCTGCCCGGAGGCCTTCCACGATTTCGTCCAACTCGCCCGCCAGCACCTGCTCCAGCTTGTGCAAGGTCAGCCCGATGCGGTGATCGGTCACCCGGTTTTGCGGAAAGTTGTACGTCCGGATCTTCTCGCTCCGCTCCCCGGTCCCGACCTGAGCCTTCCGGCTTTGGGCGATCTCCGCCTCCTGCTTCTCCCGCTCGGCCTCCACGATGCGCGCCCGCAACGTGCGCATGGCCTTCGTCCGATTCTTCAGCTGCGACCGTTCGTCCTGACACGAGACCACCACTCCGGTCGGGATGTGAGTGATGCGCACCGCCGAATAGGTCGTGTTCACGCTCTGGCCGCCGGCCCCCGACGAACAGAAGGTGTCGATCCGCAGATCTTTGGGATCGATCTGCACCTCCACCTCGTCCACCTCGGGCATCACGGCCACCGTCACCGTGGAGGTATGGATGCGCCCGCTGGCCTCTGTGGCCGGAACCCGCTGGACGCGATGCACCCCGCTTTCATGCTTGAAGTGGCTGTAGGCGCCCTTGCCCTCGACCAGCATCACCACGTCCTTGTATCCGCCGATCCCGGTCTCGCTCGACTCCATCACTTCGACGCGCAGCTTCTTTCGCTCCGCATACTTCACATACATCCGAAACAGGTCCCCGGCAAAAAGCGCCGCCTCGTCCCCTCCGGTCCCGGCCCGAATTTCCACGAAGGTATTCTTTTCGTCGCGCGGGTCCTTGGGCACCAACTGCTCCAACGCCTGGGCCTCCAATTCGCGGCAGCGGGCCTGAAGGCTTTCGGCCTCTTCGGCCGCCATCCGCTGCATCTCCCCCTCCGTGGCGGGATCCTGGGCCAAGTGGGTGGCCTCGTCGAGTTGTTTGACCAACGCCTGGTAGTCGCCGTAAAGGTGCGCGAGGGACTCGATCTCTCGCCGCTCCTTGTTGAGCTTGTGGATCAGCGCCGGCTGACTGTGGACGGACGGGTCCGTGAGCTGTCTGGTCAGCTCGTCGTAGCGCTGCGCGACCCCCTCCCACTTGGCGATCAGGGGCGCGACCTGCGTTTCTGCTGTCTGCGCCTCAGCCATAACGTTTCCGGTGACTGCTTACAATTCTAGGCCAAAAAACAAAAAACCCCGCCCCTCCTCGGAGCAGGATTCTTTGCACCACAGTTCGCGGCCCCTACTTCTTCTTCGTGTACTTCTTCTTGAATCGTTCCACACGTCCTTCGGTGTCCACGATTTTCTGCGTGCCCGTGAAAAACGGATGGCAGCGCGAACAGATGTCCACCTTCAGGTCGCCCACGGTCGAGCGGGTCTTGAACTGGGCCCCGCAGGCGCAATGGACGGTGACTTCCACGTACTCCGGATGAATGCCTTTCTTCATGATAGCTCCTTCGCTCGATCCCTTCGCCTTCGATGCACGCCCGTTTCCTCAACAACCGATGCGTCCGCGGCGCGTCCGTCAGCGGTTCATCGACTGCAGAAACTCCTGGTTGTTCTTGGTTCCGCCGATCTTGTCGATTAAAAACTCCATGGCTTCCATCGTGCCCAGCGGACTCAGCACCTTTCTGAGTATCCACATCTTGTTGAGCCGGTCCCGATCCACCAACAACTCTTCCTTCCTGGTGCCGGACTGGCTGATATCGATCGCCGGGAACACCCGCTTGTCTGCCAGGCGGCGATCCAGATGCACTTCCATGTTGCCGGTCCCCTTGAACTCTTCGAAAATCACGTCGTCCATGCGGCTACCGGTATCCACAAGCGCCGTCGCCATAATTGTCAGACTCCCGCCGTTCTCGATGTTGCGGGCCGCGCCGAAAAACCGTTTGGGGCGCTGAAGGGCGTTGGAGTCCAACCCTCCCGAGAGGACCTTGCCGCTCGGCGGCGCGATCGTATTATACGCCCGTGCCAGCCTCGTGATGCTGTCGAGCAGAATCACCACATCTTTCTTGTGTTCGACCAACCGCTTGGCCTTCTCCAACACCATCTCTGCCACCTGGGCATGGCGCTGGGCCGGCTCGTCGAAGGTCGAACTGATGACTTCCGCCTTCACCTGCCGCTGCCAGTCCGTCACCTCTTCCGGACGCTCGTCGATCAACAACACGATCAGCGTGACTTCAGAGTGGTTTTTCAGAATGGCCCGCGCAATTGCCTGGAGCAACATCGTTTTGCCGGTTCGCGGGGCGGCCACGATCAGCCCGCGCTGGCCCTTGCCGATCGGGGTGATCAGATCCATGACCCGCGTGCAATGCTCGCCTTGATCGTACTCCAGAATGAGCCGCTCTTCCGGGTACAGCGGGGTCAGGTTATCGAACAGAATCTTGTCCCGCGACACCTCCGGATCTTCGCAGTTGACCTTCTCCACCTTGAGGAGGGCAAAGTACCGCTCGCTTTCCTTGGGGGGCCGGATTTGGCCGGACACGATGTCCCCGGTCCGCAGGTTGAACCGACGGATTTGAGAGGGGGATATATAGATGTCGTCCGGGCCCGGCAGATAATTGGAGTCCGGTGCCCGCAAGAATCCGAAGCCGTCCGGCAGCGTCTCCAGGACGCCCTCGCCGAAAATGACCCCGTTCTTTTCTGTCTGCGCCTGCAGGATGGCGAAGATCAGTTCCTGCTTGCGCAGGTTGGCAGCGCCCTCGATCTTCAGATCTCGCGCCACCTCATTGAGGTCGGCAATGGACTTCTGCTTGAGCTCGGCAAGATACATAGTCTTCTCCCTTAACATGGAACAAACCCCCTCACAGCGCCGCAATGGGGCTGTGGGTATGACATGGTGCGACAGAGCGAATCTTGAAGCATGGATCAACGGTTGAGCGGTGAATGGGGCGTATGCGGAGAGAGATGGTCCGCGAAAGGACTAAAACTTGGCGCCCTGGATCTCCATGGTTGACAGCGCGGTGGTTCCACCTGCGGGGGACAACACACCCCAAATCATCAGACAGTCACAATCAACAACTGGCAAAATCTGGTATGTCGAGAGCAGCCCTGGGAAGCTCGACTGAGACTGTGGCGGAAGCGTATGGTTGAATGCTCGAATTTAGGGAAGCTTGGATCGTGTCGATATAGTATCGGCGAGGCCGCCCATTGTCAATAGCTATTTTCTTTTCATCAAGCCAGAAATAGGCAAGCCAGCCCTTCGTGTCGAGGCCCTCGTCGTTGCGCGGGGCGCTGGATTGTGCTAAAGGTCTTCCCCATGGCGGCGCGCGAAGAAGGACAGAATTTGGAACGCCTGTTTACCCTGGCCGAGGCCACCCGCCTGCTTCCCCAGCTTCGCGAACACTTGACCGCGGTTCAAGCGGCCAAGGCCGTGTTGATCCGCATCAAAGATGAAATCAAAAAGGCCAGCGCGCAGGCCTCATACGGCGGGGGCAGCTTCGCCGGCCCCCACTACATCGCCGCGCTTGAACAGATCAGCGAACACCTCCAGGCCGTGCAGGAACTGGGCGTCCATGTGAAAGACCTCGACATCGGTCTCTGCGACTTCCCGCACCTGCTGGACGGACGGATCGTCTACCTTTGCTGGAAGCTTGGGGAGGCCGAAATCCGCTGGTGGCACGAAGTGCACAGCGGGTATGCCGACCGCCGGCCGCTGGAGTCGGACGAATCGTAGGCGCCTTCCTGACCGGGGCGCAACCTCGCCACGAGACATGCGGCAGAGCGGATGAAATTCGTCATTCTTGGCTTCGACGGGCCTGAGGGTGCAGCCAAACGGAAGGTGCACCGGCCTGCCCACTTGGCCCGCATGGACGTCCTGGATGCCCAAGGACGAGTCGTGCTGGCCGGCCCCCTCACCGACCAAGCCGGAAGCCTCATCGTCATCGAGGCGGAGTCTCTGGCGGAGGCCGAGGCCTTTATCCGGGAGGATCCCTACGTCGTCCACGGCGTCTTCGCACGGTTCGAAGTCCACCCGTTCATGCAGGTGTTTCCGAAAGACGGGACCGCTTCCAAGCCATAACCGCTGGAGTTGCCCGTTCTCAAGACGGGCATGAACACGCAGGTCCGCTTCATGGGCACTCCCAACGTGACAATCGCCTTCGCGATCGCCCTCGCTCTTCCCACCGCTTCGGCCTTGGCCCAACTAACCCCGGCCCAGCCGACCAAGGTCATCGTCGCGGAAGCCAGCTATGTCATGGGCGATGCCGACACGTTGACCGGGGCCGAAGAGGCCGTGCTGATGCGGGCCAAACGTAAGGCCGTGGAAGAAGCCGGTGTCTACGTCGAAGCCGCCTCAACGGACGTCGAAACCCATACCGACGGCGCCACTTCGCATCTCAACCAACTCAGCGTGCGCACGATCTCATCCGCCGTGACCGAAACCGAATTTTTGGAGAAACGGCAAACCTTGGAGAACGGCCGGCTGACGTTCTACGTGAAGATTCGCTGCACCATACGCGTGGACATGTTGACGGAGGCGGTCAAGCGGATGAAATCCGACGAACTGTTGGCCCAGCACCATCAGCAGCTCCAAACGGAGAACAGTCAGCTCAAAAATCAGCTCGAGAATTTGAAAAAACAGCTGCGAACCACCCCCCCGCAACCCAACAACATCAGGGTCATCCCCAAGAATCGGCGCGAGGCGGTCAGGCTTGGGCGGGCGGCCTTTGAAACCCACAGCCTCCCCGAAAAAATCGACCTGGCCACGCAAGCCATGGCCGCCGACGACCGCTATGTGGACGCCTACATCATTCGCGGACAGACCTATTTGCGGATCGCCGCCGTGACCTTTTCAAAAGCCGGCCCCACGGCCGACTTAAACGGCTATGTCGTTCAGGCCTTACAAGACTTCGACCGCGCTGCGGCACTCGATCCTACCAGCACTTGGGCGATCCTGGGGCGAGGCGATGTGTTTACTTGGCAGCGCAAGCCGGATGAGGCAGCCAAGGAATACTCCCGGGTCTTGCAGATGGACCCCTTCTTCGATGTCGCTCGGCAGCGGCTGATCGTATTGCTCACCACCAACGCCAGGAGACAGGTCGCAGCCAAGCAGTGGCGGCAGGCCCTGGGCACATTGGCTCAGGTCCTCCAGCCGGACCTGCCGCCGAGTTGGCTGGCCCAACAGAAAGAAGCGCTGCTGCTGCGCAGCCAGATCTACACGGAGCTGGGGGAACTGGATCGGGCGGTAGAGGACCTCGGCAAAGTCATCCGGGTGGACCCGACCAACCCAGCCCTGTTTACTCAACGAGCGCAGCTCTACCGGCGCCTGCTCCAGGGGCGCCTGGCGAAGGATGACCTGGAACGAGCCTGCGCCCTGGGCTCTGAAGAAGGCTGTTCCGGCCTCCAATAGTCCATCCGATGGCCTGTCCGTTCGTTGACAACCGCGTAAAAAAACAGCTATACTCAGGTGCTCAAAGCTGGCGTCAAATCTGACATTTGATCGTCGACGCGGGTTAGTTCAAAAGACCCATAGAGTCTGGCCGTTATGGACCTTAATCTCAAGAGGGTGGGCCTTCTGCGAGCTTGCGGAAAATAGACGAAAAAGCATATATATGAAGCATCGGTGGACTCCGAGGCCTTGTAAGCATGTAAAGATCGCCGTTCCCGGAGAATGGCACGAGGCCGGCAAAGATGGGCGGGGGCCTCTTTTTGCTTCAGAATTTGTCACTTGCTGACGCCGATCCGTCGAAGACGGAGCCGCGATAGGAGCTGAAGTCGCATGAACCAATACCGTGTAATGCCAGGTCCCGAACATTTCCTGCCGCCGGCTGCGGCATCCATGGGCATCAGGCTGCCGAATCCTGGCGAGTCCCATATCCACGGCGTCATCGTGCCGGAGGAGAAGGCTTACGAAGAAGCGGCCCGCCAGTTCTTGATGGCTAAAGTCCCCACCATTTTCCCTGGTCCTTTGGTCCTGTGGGCTTGGAACGAAAAGGCCGCGAAAAAGGCCACGGCAATCCGGCATCTGTACGAAACCCTCAAGGAGTGTGTCACGCCCCAACAGCGCGCCATGCTCATCCCGATGCCCGACTACCGGCCCAAGTACCCCAAGATCAACCCTGAAGTCGAAATCAACCCCAACCACCCGAATCTAACCATCTGGCACAACAAGATCGACTGCTGCATGTTTGTGGGCGTGCATTGTCACCAGGCCAACCTGTCGCTGAAGATCATCCGCGGCGGCACGTCTTGTTATACCGTTGCCATGTGCGCCCAGGCGGGGCACGAGGATGCCATGCTGTCGTTCCGCGACGCCTCCGTGGAAAAAATCATGAAACTGGCCGAGTGGGTGCGCAAGCTCAAAGGGACCGTGAAGGTTTCGCAAACGATATCCAAGAGCGGGTCTTCAAACTGAAGCGGAGCAGTTCCTGAGCCGTTACCGCCGCGCAGCAAGCTGCGGGGCCTACTGATAAGGAGGCCGGGTCCATGGACAATCATTCACCGATCGGGACGACAAATAAAAAGGGGCAGGTCATCACGGATGCCCGGAAGATGATGTTCGAGGCGCCCCGCACCCCGTCCTTTTTCACGGGCAGTGAAGTGATCAAGGAAGCCGTCCGGCGTGCGAACGTGGACTTGATGATCGCCTATCCGATCACGCCGCAGAGCGAGGCCGCCGCCCTGTGCGGCGAACTGTTCGCGGAAGGGTATGTGAAGGAGTACTTCCGCGGCGAGAGCGAGTTCGCCGTGATGTCGCAGTGCGCCGGCGCAGCCTTCGGCGGCGCTCGGGTGTTTACGACCACCGCGGGGCCCGGCACGATGCGGGCGATGGAGAACTTCCCCATGTGGGCCGGAGCCAGGCTCCCGATCCAGATGATCGTGACCTGCCGCGGCATCAACTCCCCGCTCTCCATCCAGCCCGACACGTTGGAAATCTCATACCTGCTCCAGACCGGGATGCTGGTCTGGCACGCCGAAACCGCCCAGGACTTCTACGACTGGATTCTCAGGGGCTACATGGTTGCGGAGGAGCCGGACGTGCACCTGCCGCTGGCCCTTTGCTGCGACGGGTTCTTCGTGACGCACACCAAGGACGTGGTCAATCTTACGCCGGTGGACATGTGCCTGCCCCCCTATGACCCATACCGCTCACCGGTGCCCTGCATGGACATGGAATGTCCTCCGGTCCGGATGATGCGGGACCCCTTCGTGATGAAGAGCAACTACATTAGCTATGCCACCCACGCCTCCTGGCAGCAGGAAGTCTGGGCTGCGGTGGAACGGTCGCGCAAGCACACGATCGCCTGGATCGATGGGCTGATCGAAACCGAGAACACCGACGCCGACGTTCTCATCGTCTCCTCCGGCACCGCTGTGTCGCAGGGACGCGAAGCCATCCGCCTGTTGGCCGACGAAGGCATCCGGGTGGGCTTGGTCAAGATCAAGTCTCTGCGGCCCTGGCCCTGGCAGGAAATCCGCGAGGCCACCAAGAACGCCAAGCATATCATCGTGCCGGAGTTTAACGTGGTGGGCTGGATGGCCCGCGAAATCAAGGCCAGCATCCCGGATAGTGATCGCGTGGTTTCCGGCCCTCGCGTGGGCGGCGGGATGACGATGCCCCCGGAGATCATCGTATCGGAGATCAAGAACGCGCTCGGCATCCGCAACGCGGCCCTCGCCGGTCGTGGAAGCTGAGCCATAGCAGCTCAACGGTTCGCGCACAGTCACCGACGATAGCCAGCAGCCTTGAGAGGAGGCTTCCATGAGCAAAGAGCGGATAAAAATTGCGCCGGAGTTCTACGAGATCATGCCGCCCGAATACCAAGACTTGGTCAATCGGGCCACCTATGGGAACGACTCCCGAGGATGGAAAGACATCGGGACGTCCAAGGAGCTGATCGAGGAGCATTCGCTCTGCGCCGGTTGCCCTGAATCCATGGCGTTCCGGTACATTCTGGCCTCCCTACCCAACCCGGAAGACACCGTCATGGTGGGGTCCACCGGTTGCACCAGCCTGGTGTTCCCCCACGTGGCCGTGCACAACATCCACTCGCTCTTCGGCAACCAGAACGCCATCGCCTCCGGTCTCAAGCGGGCGTTGACGGTGCGGTTCCCAGGCCGGATCAAGGATGTGGTGGTGCTGGCCGGCGACGGAGCCACGGTGGACATCGGTTTGGACATGACCCTGCAAGCCTGGTTTCGTCAGGAAAAATTCACCACGATTTGCTTCGACAACGAGCTGTATGCCAACACCGGCGGGCAGGAGAGCGGGTTGATGCAGAAGGGCTTCGTAGCCAAAATGGCGCCGGTCGGCAAGCAGTTCGAAAAGGTACGGCTGCCAGAAATCGCCCGCGAGTCCGGCTGCCACTACGTGGTGAATTGTACGGTCAGCAAGCCGTCTCTCGTGGAAAAAGTCATCCGGAACGCGGTCCACGTCGCCCGAGAAATCGGCCCGACATATCTGCAGCTCTATACCCCCTGCATCCTGGAAATCGGCAAGAACAGCATGGAAGGTCTCCAAGAAATGCGGGATTCTGAAAAACCGACGGAGCGCTTCGCCTACAAAGAGTATATCAGCGAGCCGGCCAAGCAGTTGCTCGCAGAAATCGCCGCCAAAGAAAAGGAAAAGAAGGCTGCAGCCAAGGAACAACTGGCAGCCCAGGCCTAACGGTATCCGGCGCAGGGGAGAGCACACATGATCAAGAAGCGTCTCAACATTCGGATGTCCGGCCTGGGTGGGCAAGGTGCGGTGACCGCGGCGCACGTCATGGCCATGGCCGCATCGAAGGACGGCAGGTTTGCCATTTCAAATCCGTTCTTTGGCGCCGAGAAGCGCATGGCACCGGCAGAAAGCTACTGCCGAATCGGTATCGAACGCATCTACGACCGGGGCGAACTGGTATTCCCGGACGTGATCGAAGTGTTTCACCCCCAGGTGGTCACGATGGGCAAGAGCTATACGATGCCCTTCTATTCGGGTATCAAGGAAGGCGGCTTGGTTATCATCAACTCGGACGCCCCCCTGCTCACCGAGGAGGATATCCAGCGATTGAAGGACCTCAAGGTGGCCGTGTTCTACATCAACGGGACGCAGATCGCCCTGGAAGTCGCGGGCACCGAGCTATCCACGAACATGACGATGATCGGGTCCGTCGCCGGAATCACCAAATGTGTCTCCATGAACGCGCTTGATTTGGCCCTCCAGGAGCGGTTCGGCAAGAAGTTCGTGGCCTCCGGCGGAACGGCAACCCTGGACGAGGCGATCAAGAAAAAATTCGCCAAGAAGGAAATGTTGCTGGCCAAGAACCTCGCCACGGTCACACGGGCCTACGAACTGGGCGTCGAATGGGCTGAGAAGAACAAGTATGAATTGCAAGTGGCGGCCATGGCCGCGGCGTAACAAACGGGGATACCAGACGCATGTATAATATCGCACAGGTCATTGAAGAGAAGTGCGTGGCCAAGAAAGGCTGCCGTCTTTGCATCATGTACTGTCCGGAGGCCAACTGCCTGGACCTGAACGTGTCTAAGATGGTGGCGGAGGTGACCATCAGCCGCTGCAAGGGCTGCGAGCTCTGCGTGGTCGTCTGTAACGCGGCCAAGCACAACGCAATCGAGATGCAGGCGGTCAGCTCGAGCGGCGCGCTTATGTCCCACAAGGGTGAGTCCGCAGGCCTGGGGCAAGCCTACCAAGGCTGACAACTCGCGCGCTACCAAGAGAACAAGAAACCCCATGGCGCCAGCGCTGTGGGGTTTTTTATTGAGGCCCGTGGAATGCGGAGGCTCTATGACAAACGAAGATAATGTGGTGAGAGAGTTGCTTGGGGAGATCACGACCCTGCTTAATCGATTTCCCAAAGTTCTGGAGCACCGTGCCGCTGAAATCGAGGCTACTGGGAAGGACCCCGAGTTGGCAAGCAAGCTCGCCAAGGGCGCCGACGCCATGCGCGACAGCGGCAATCTGTACATCACCTGGGCCCGTCACTTTGCCGGGCTCTCGGAAGGCACATCGGACGCGTCTGATGATGAGGATGAATCGGGGACCTTTGACGTCTAGTGAGCTGTTTCCCTGGACGGGAGAGAATCGCTACTGACACAAAACCTGGCGATTCAATCCCGCATCTATGTTAATATAGGGCCTTACCGATAGCTTCAGGACCAAGATCCTTTCAATGGCGTTAACTGCGTTCCCCGGTAGCTCAGTTGGTAGAGCGCCTGACTGTTAATCAGGTGGCCGCAGGTTCGAGTCCTGCCCGGGGAGCCAATCCATCAGGGCTGCACGCATACTGGATGCAGCCCTTTCCTTTTCACGGTTTCAGCCCTCTCGAGTGTGGTAGACTGCGGCATTGTGAGAGGCGTGCCGACCACCTTATCCTTTGCGCTTTCTGACTGCGTTTGCGCGTCTGATTCCCCTGTTTCCGCCGCTCCGACTCAACGGCCTCTCCGCTGAGCCACTATACCCTGCAGACCTAGGAGACAACCAATGACCTGCCCACGCTGCCAAGGCCTGATGGGCCCGATTCGCTTGGAAGATCCGGGGAAAATGACCAACTGCCAGTCCTTGTCAGGCTGGCGATGCCTTCTCTGTGGTGAGGTCATTGAGCCAGGCATCACCGCCAATCGAATCGGCCATCATGAACCGGCACGCGACCGGACCCGCCCCCGTTACCTGGCCGGGGCAAGTGCTTCCAAACGAAAGCGGAGCAAACGCTGACCCCCCGGGTCCGCTGGAGTTGAAGATTGGGACTCAGATAAATCCACAAGCACATCGTCTTGCCCACGGTACAGCACCAATATCGAAACATGCTATGTTGAATGGGTGGCGCGACAGAGTGGTTGCGGTTTCGATGGGGTTTTATTACTGGGCGTGCTGGGACTCGCGGCTGGGACCTTCTTGGTCCCATAATGGAACGAGCCAATACTCCACCGCTCACTTAATCACTCTTAAATCAAAGACTTATGAAAATTATTGCACGGTGGCTCCTGCACCAGGGATGTGGTAGACTGCCTTACCGTACGAGCCACAGCCGCTATCCTATCTTTCGCGCTTCCGCACCGTCGAATTGATCCCTGCGCGACCGATTCCCCAAGTATGCGCTGCTCCTACGGCCGAGTTCCTCCCCTCGCGAAATCGCCGGCGGCGAGCTGGCCTGGAACGCCATTGGCTTCTAGACCACAGCCATAAGATACTGCCTCAGCTTAGGGACGGTCCACGAGGATAATTCGCGAATGGGAAAAATGAATGTCGAACCGATTATCACCTTTGCGGATGGCTCGCAGTTATTGGTCAGCTCCCAATATTCCGGAGCCGGAAGTTTCACCTGCGAGCTATATCTGTCCGTTCCCTGCAAGATGGAAAAACTGGACCTCCGTGCCCTGTCAGACCACCTCGAAGCGCCCACGTGCCGCGAAGCACAAGATATCGCATTTCAATATGCCCGACGGCAGTTCCCGGACAGCGCCAACGCGATGAAAGAACCGCCCTACTTAGTCTGGTCGGGGCCGAGCCTGCCTGTCGCACCCGACAATCGTGGGCATCAGCACCTGCATCGTTGACAGCGGAAGTGGCAGTGGAAGAAACCATCGGCTCAACATAACAAAGACAGACAGTCTAAGGAGGCTTCATGGCATGGCCCGGCGGTAAACATCTCCTCAAAGCAAAGCGCGGCACTCCGAAGCGGAAGATCAAGATGGAGCAATGGGGGCTGGGGATATCGATCAAGGATCGGCCGACCGTCCCCATCGAAGAGATCCGCCGGCAAGGGCTGGCACTAGCCGGTCGCGCGCTCGGACAAGGCGCTCGGGCTCAGCCAATGGCTCAGGGCGGGAAGCATGGGGCCTCCGACCGACCCGCAGAAGCCGCTCGTCCAAGCCGGCGAGGCGCCACTCGGTAAGAGCTGAAAAGACAGTGGTTGCTATTGGACCCATGACATGCTACGGTGTGCGGACTTCATTGCGCAGGGCCTGTGGTGGAGCAGGAGTAAGTAAGGCCTTCAACCGATGTTGTTTTGTCCGGGAATTTGATCGGAAGCCAGACCTAAGTCGCCTCAGCGTTCGCGTCTTCGGCCCGTTCCTTCCTGTCGTTTTTTTCTCGAGTCCAAGACAATATCACTCTCTCAAAGGAGGAACCCCATGGGTTCGAAGATTTATGTCGGTGGGCTGCCCTATTCGGCGACTGAGTCTCAGTTGAACGACCTGTTCGCCGTCCACGGCGCAGTCGAGTCCGCGCGTGTGATCACGGACAAGTTCACTGGGCAGTCCAGAGGTTTTGGCTTTGTGGAAATGTCCACAGCCGAAGAAGCCAAGGCTGCCATTACGGCGCTGCACGGCACCCAAATGGACGGCCGGACATTGACGGTGAACGAGGCAAAGCCCCAGGAACCCCGCACTGGCGGGGGTGGTGGCGGGGGCCGGTTCGGTGGCGGCGGGGGCGGGGGCCGCAGCGGCGGTCGCGACCGCTTCTAAGATCTGTCCCTTTGTAGTCAGAGGAGCGGCTCATCCGAGCCGCTCCTTTTTTTCGGCACGCCGCCAATTCGCCGCCGCTCAGTGCCAGAACGCTCTCGTACCAGACACAGTCTCTCGGCCGTGAAACCGGCTAGCTTTTGCTCTCGTATCTCATGATAGACTCGCCTTCAAGAGCAATATGGCCTGGACCGACTTTCACCCGCACCCGCTTTGTTTTCACCCACACCTGATGACGGTCCTTCCCCGGTTCAGGTGGTGGCGCCCACCGTCGCTGATCGACATGCCTAGCCACCCCAGGCTCTTTACGGTCGCCCCGGACACTCAGCTTCTCGGCTACTGTCACTGGCAGCCGTCCCGTCGTTCCGCCAGGACCCTCATCCTCATCCATGGCTTCGAAGGCTGTAGCGACTCGCACTATATGCTTGGCATCGCCGACAAAGCTTGGCATGCCGGCCTAAATGTCATCCGCCTCAACCAACGGAACTGCGGCGGGACAGAACATCTGACTCCGACGCTGTACCATTCCGGAATGAGCAGCGACTTCGCGGCGGTGGTCCTCGATCTGGCTGACACGGATGGGCTGGACGACATTTGGGCGGCAGGCTATTCCATGGGTGGCAATCTGGTGTTGAAGATGGCTGGGGAAGCGGGGGCCGCACTGTCGCCACTCAAAGGGATCGTCGCCGTCTGTCCGAATATCGACCCGGCTGCCTGCGTGGAGGGCTTGGAGCGGCCCACCAATTGGTTCTATCAGCACTATTTCTTGACTCGGCTGAAGGCTCGAGTGCGCCGCAAGGCCGTGCACTTTCCCGGAAAGTTCGATCTAGCATCCCTCGACCGAACCCGCTCCTTGCGTGAGTTCGACGACCGGTATACCGCATTCCATGGGGGGTTCTCCGGCGCCGGCGACTACTATGAACGGGTCGGAGCCAGGCATGTCTTGCGCCATATCCAAGTTCCGACACTGATCATAGCTTCGCAGGACGATCCCTTTATCCCGTTCAACACCTTCACGACACCAGCCATCCAGTCCAACCCCATGATCAGAGTCACCGCACCGAAACATGGCGGCCATTGCGGCTTCTTCCAGCGATCCCGTCTTGATGAGGACCATTACTGGGCGGAGAATCGTCTTGTGGATGCCATCCGACTTGGGGAAACCCATCACGTTCCGACTTGAAGAGGCCCTATAGGAATACGCTGAAGATATTCTCGGAATAAGGGGGATGATCTCGGATCTGTCCGGCTTCCTGGGCCCATCCGAGCAGAGGGGTGGAAACCGCACCGTTTATCTGAAAGCTGGGTCGACGCAACTACTCAACCTGCTGCAAGATTATGGACACTTGTTGGCGCCGACTGTCCCTCTGATACTCGACCAGCACCCGATCACCGACTTTATGTTGCTCCAGGATGTTCAGGAGATCGTCGACGGTCGCAACCGGCTTCCCATTTATGGCCGTTATGATGTCGCCAAGTTCTACCCGCCCCCCGGCACTCTCACGAACCCCCTTCAGACCAACCCGCTCTGCAGGCCCACCCCGGACGATTCGCCCGATCACCAGGCCATTGATTCCCCATTGTTTTGCGATCGTGTCAGGGATTAGGGTCACACCGAGGCCCGGTTTAATGAGCTTTCCATATTGGATCAGCTCGGGCACGATGCGGTTGATCGTGGCTACCGGAACCGCAAATCCAATGCCCGCATAGGTGCCGCTGGGGCTGACGATTTGAGTGTTGACCCCGATCAACCGTCCGGCACTGTCCAGCAGAGGACCGCCTGAATTGCCGGGGTTGATCGCCGCATCGGTCTGGATCACCCCATCGATCGTCCGCCCCGTCATGGACTTGATCGTCCGTCCTAATGCGCTGACCCCGCCGGTCGTCAACGTATGGTCCAGCCCAAACGGATTCCCGATGGCCAGCACCTTCTGCCCCACTCGAAGCTCGGACGAGCTGCCGACCGGAATAGGCACAAGGGAGTCCGGAGCAGCTTTGATTTGCAGGACGGCAAGATCATGGTCCGGATCAAGCCCCACGACTCTGGCCTTGTGGTCGGTTCGATCCGCCATAATGATATTGATCGTGTCGGCGCCGTAGACCACGTGGAAATTGGTCACGATATGGCCGGACTTGCTCCAGACGAATCCGGACCCTGTGCCTTGAGGAACTTCGAACAGGTCCAGAGAAAATAGATCCCTACGGATGGCGGTGTTGGTGATAAAGACTACAGACTTTGCCGCTTTTTCAAACACCGATATGGTAGCCCGCTCATCTGGCAGCAAGTCGGTCGCCGGCTGGGCCACCGGACGGGAAAGCACCACCGCGCCCGCATACCCGGCCCCCAAGGGGGTTGCCCAGTCGGCATGGATTGGGGTCGGCACAACATGGATGAGGATCATAACAAAGCCCAGTGGCAGGAGAGCCGCGACACGGAGGATCACGGAGCCGCTACTCACCGATGATCTGCACGACCAAGTCGCGCGTGCGGGAGCGGGTATCAAAGTCAATCACCACGATCTGCTGCCATGTGCCCAGCATCATGGCCCCCTCCACAAAGGGGATCGTCACGGAAGGGCCCTGCAAATGGGCCCGCAGATGGCTGTGTCCGTTGTTTTCGCCAGGATTACGCGTATTGTGCTGCCAAACCGGGTCGGCCGGAATGAGCCGATCCCAGACCGCCTTGGTATCCGCTCTGATGCCTGGCTCGTCTTCGATAATCAAGACCGCGGCTGTGGTGTGCTTGATGAAGACCGTCACCACGCCCGCGTGCAGACCAGACCCGGCCACTGCCTGCGCCACCTGGACGGTCACATTCTCCAGCTGCGATTCCCCCTGCATCTTGATACAGAGCGGAACGGTCTTCACTGGCATCAGGCCACTCCTTTGGCTAGCCGCTTGAGGACACGGCGTTCGCGTGCCGATAATACGCAGCCCCTGGCCTCCGCGAGAATCCGGTCGAACGCCCCTCTGGCTGCCAAATTCCGCAATGTCTGTGCGACAGGATCTGAGAGAATACCTTCGAGTCGTAGCTTCTCCAAATAGCCAAAGGCCTCAGCAAGGGTTTCTCGTGAGCGAGTATAATAGTCCTCTCCACGTCGCCGGTTGCTATAGGCTTCGAACTGCTCACAGGCCACCAGTACCTCGGCTAGTTGACGCACCCAGGGCTTGGCCCCTTCTAGCTTCTCTGGATAGTAGTAGTACAACATGACAAGAGCCATCCAGGGTTTCCACTGGACTCCTAAGTCCAGCAACTTCGGCTTAATCTCGCGTAGACGACGGGAAAGTCGGCGCGCATAACCGAGGCGCATCTCCACCTGGGCTTGGCTCCACCGATCCATCCGAATTCCGGCGCGCTCGAGCTTGTCCGTATATAGAGCCAAAAATGCTTCCGTTTCACGGCCATAAACCGTATTCGGGTGAATTGCCCGCCATTCCCTTGGCCTAGTCGGAATCCCACGGCGCCTAGCCCAGGACCAGATGGCCCCAAACTGTTTCCGATCCAAACCCGCCCTCCCCAGATCGTGCAGTAGGCAGGCGATTTGGTACTGGCGAAGCCGGTCAGGAGGATGGCCCAATTCGGCTGCGACCGCAGTGCACATGCGCGCCGTCCGCAAGGCATGGAGCCGGTCGTAGCCTCGAATAAGACGGTCTGGCCTGCGCGGATCAGGCACATCATAAAGCCGGAGCAGGGCACCGGCTAAAGTCTTTGGCATCAACAAGGGAGCCTTCGGCTGTTGACGAGAGTCAGGTGAGCCCTGACCGGATGCTTGTTGACGTGTATTGCGTTGAGGGATGGCCATGGCAGTTAATTGCGTAACGGCAGAATATCGTCCAACCGTTGGAGAGTCAAGGCTGCGACTGCATCAAACGACGTGACGTATGAATATGATGAGGCCGATGATGACCGACGTCAAGGCCGAAATAAGCACCGCGGCAGCGGACACATCTTTGATGAACTTCACCCTCTCATGCTGCATCGGGTGCAGCAGGTCGAGCGTTTTTTCGACCATGGTATTCAACAGCTCCAGCGAGAGCACCATGCCGATCGCCGTAACGATGAACAACCATTCCGTTTGCGACAGTCCGACGATCAACCCTGACAAGCCGACGGCGCCGGCGACCGCCAGTTGAATACGAAAACTTTGCTCCGCGCGATACGCCGCCTTCATTCCGTGCCAGGCACAGGAAAACCTTCGCCACACTTGCGTCAATGGGGACATGCCGACGTTGCCATGCGACATTTGTTGTCCGCTCGAGTCAGAACCGTTTCCCGATCATGAGACCCGTACCCACGCCTTGCTCCAAGGACAGAGGACGAATCTGCCAGTCGTCCGGATCCCCCGCATGTTGCCGACTGATAAATTTTCCCATGCCCCAGCCGATCAAACCGCCGACGATGACATCAGAGGTAAAATGCTTGTCCGTGTAAATCCGTGATGCAGCCACGGCGGTCGCCACACCATAGGATAACCAGCCGATAGCCGGGTCGAACCGATCGGCAAAGACCGCGGCGACGGCAAAACTGGCAGCCGAATGCGAGGAGCCGAATGAGGTGTTCCCGGAGAACGGACGGAAGTTCGTCGCCCCTTGATGTTTCTCAGGGCGAGCACGGCCCGTAGCATTGCTGAGCAACTGTGCCGCCACGACCGCAAATCCCTCGGCTTCCAAGCCGACCAGCCCCGCTTCTTTGATCCAACTGCCTCCCCCGTAGGACTGGTTGGCAAGGCCGATCGCAATGACGCCGACGTTGACGCCCGCCATGGTCACCGGGTTGCCGAAGGTGTTAAAGCCATCTGCCACCTTCTTTCCCGTCGCACTCTTGTTGTTCCGGTCAACCCAGTCCTGGATACTGCGATCGGCGGCAACAAAGCCTCCAACGACCGCCGCTCCGGCCCCAATCTTGAGCCAATCCTCCCCGGTCATTCTCAACGGAGCGGTCACCAGCGCTCGTGCATCCTCGATCACAGTTTTGACCCCTTCCGTGACCGATTCCTCCCTCACCGTCTGCACTGGCCCTTGATGAACCGCCATTTCTGCATGGGCGGAATTATGTGTACCGATTACCTGCAGGAGGGCCAGGAGCAGCACCCAGAGGACATGCCGGTCGCCGGCATGATATGAACTTTGCGATTCAAATAGCACTGCGCAATCTCTCGTGGGAGCGATGTGGGATAGCTACCGTATCCAGTTTCTTGAATCCTTCGCTTGGAAAGTCCATCCGTTTCACGCCGTCAGGCTCATGGTTGGGCGTAGCATAAGCATGACAGCGCTCCAGGCGGCCTTGACTGCGGACCTATTCACATGAACCTGGAGACCGGCCAGGCCCGATAGGAAAAAGCTCTGTAAAGCCGGATTCGACAGTGGGGAGGTTGGAGCGGCCGGTTGGATTGCACCACCACACTGCTGGATACAACCTGAAAGGGCCCCCACTGCCACTACCACGATGTGGTTGAATTATAAGAAATCCGGCCGGGTAAAGCTATGTCAATTTTCCGCTCCACCCGGATTCCACCCTCAAGCCATTGTGGACATACGGCTGATATAGAAGTCTAGAAGCGGCAGGAGAAGCACTTGATTGTCTGGAGCCGGCGAGTGGGATTGAACCACCGACCTGCTGATTACGAATCAGCTGCTCTACCACTGAGCTACGCCGGCTCTCGATGTGGCTGCTCTGGCAGGAAGGACGTGGAATCTTACTCAGGTCGGGACCAGGCTGTCAATGAGTCGGGCGTCTCTACTTCACACGGGCCAGAGGCAGATTCCAGGCCTTCGCGGTGGGCACCAGAGCGGGTACGCAGGCCGGATCTTGCTCGTTTCCAAAATCCGCCTTGGCGGTCGTGGAGACTTGCCGTTGCGCGTACTCAAACAGTTCCCCGACTGCAACGATGCCGTTATGGTCTCGATCGGCTGCCCCGGCCAATCCCTTGAGCAAAAAATAGGTGAAGAGCCCATGCTTGCCTTGTTCATACTGGTGCGTGAGTTGGCTTCGGCTGACCCCGATCATCTGCACCAGCTTGCCGTCAAACACCTCCGGCGTGCCCCAGACGGGATCGATCCCGTCGGCTCGGCCATCCGGCAAGACCACGCCTGGAGGCAGCGCGAGCGTAACATCGAGCAGCACGACGGCATGCTGCACGGGAAGGTTGGTTAGAGCGGCCTGAAGACGACGCAGGGAAAATCCTTTGAGCGGCGCCCCCACATTTCCTTCATGGGGCAACAGGACCACTGATCCGGTGGCTGGATCCACCTGCGCCCGGCCTGAAAAGAACACAAGTACCACCCCGCCAGCCTCGGCCTGCTGGGGCAGCCAGTCTTCGAAGGCCTCCACGAGATCGTCTTTGAGCGCATGCTCATCCGTCAGCAGCTTGACGCGTTTCGCAGGAATCCCCCCGACGGCCTTAAAATAGTTGGCCATAACCTCTGCGTCGCGGGCGGCATATTTTATGCCGGGCATGTTTGGCTCGCGGAAGCTTCCCACTCCGATGGCGAGAGCCACGGCCTTCTTTCGCTCGTAACCGCGGACCGGCGTGGGAACTTGATCCACGTCAACCGACAAAACCTCCACACTCTCCGGTTTTGCTGGACGCAAGGCGACCAGGAACTTCTTCGGTCGGAGCGGGCTGGTCGAACCTCCAGGAGCTTCCACGGAAACGATTAATTCTGCTTGCTGGACAGCAGGCACCTGGGGGAGGTTTCCGCTGACCGTGACATGTTTGCTCTCTCCCGGTTGCAGGTCACCGACCGGAATCGGATTCTGCAACATCTGGATCAGGGCCGGAGTGCCCTTCAGCGCAACGACTACGCCTCGGGCGACATCCGGGCCCGCATTATTAACCTCGACATCCACCGTGACCCGTTCCGTTCCCTCCAAAACATTATCCTGACTTTCATCTCTCAGCATGGCCCGGAACGACAAGGCGCTGGGTTGCGCAGGTGTCGGCGCTATGGGCTGAGTCTGGATCGGCGCGTCTGCGATGGCTGTCTTGGGCCCGCCCCTCTGTTTTCTGTCGACCGCCGCCTGCCGAACCTGACTGGACGACCCAAGATGCGTCTTGAATCCCTGGGCCAACGTGGCCGCTGCCTGGATCACCAGGCCGTCGAGCCCTCGCACTTCGCAACTATCCCGCTCCGTTTCCACATTGCCGCGCGCCTCGGTCTTGATGCTTTTCGTATAGAGAGCGGTGCCGCTTCCATCAAGATATGTCGCCGTTCCCCCGAGCACCACGACAGCCGTATAGCTATTGGTCTCATGGCGCGGGATAAAGAGCTGCAGATCCTTTAACCCCAAATCCACCTTCACGGTTCCATCCGGAACCTCTTTGCCAATTAATTTGGTTTGCCCGTCAATGACATGCTCGAAGGCCTTCCCAACTTCGCGGGTCACAGATTGAGTGAGTCTCTCCCCGAAAGCCAGAGTGACCGGTTGCTGGCAGGCATTTGTATAGTCGAATGCTGCGCTGGTCACTGTGGGATCTAGCTGCAGATTGACGGTCAGAGGCAGCCAGTAGCCGCGGCTATCGCCGCCGAACCAGGGGCGCGACGTGAGACCGCTGCAGCCGGTGAGGGCCGTAAGGAGAAGAAGCCAGGTAGTAACGCGATTCATGCGGAGTGTGCGCACGAGAAGGGGGGCCAAGAAGGTGGACAGAGCCCACACGTAAAGGTTATACCGGATTCCTCGCTGCAAGGCAACCGTAAAGGCCGGATGCAGTCGATGTAGACACCGCATTGACAGGGTTTTCTTGCTTGCGTTAAGGTCAGCGGCATGGTTCCAGTCCCCTCCCCGGAGATCCGTCCCTCACCCATGTGCCAAGGGGGACAAACCAATTGGCAGCCACTGGCTGACTTGATCCGGCTTCGAAACCAATCCGGCACCTTACTCCTGTTGTGGCCAACCCTGTGGAGTCTGGTCTTGGCCTCCGAGGGACATCCCTCTCGGACGCTGCTGGCCGTGTTCGTCGTTGGCTCGTTTCTGATGCGCAGCGCCGGCGTCGTGCTCAACGATCTGGCCGACCGGTCATTCGATCGCCAGGTCGCGCGCACCAAAACACGTCCTCTGGCCAGCGGGGCGTTGAGCATGCAGGCCTCACTGGTCACAGCCTTCCTGCTCTTGTCCGCCTCTGCCGGCCTCTTGTATTTTCTCAATCGTCTCACCATCTTGCTAAGTCCAATGGCTTTCTTGCTGGCCGTCCTCTACCCCTTTTCCAAGCGATTTGTGCAAATTCCGCAAGCCGTGCTCGGCATTGCGTTTGGCTGGGGCGCGGTCATGGCTTGGGCCGCAGTGCGAAACCATCTGGACTTTCCCGTCTGGTTCCTCTATGCCGGCACCATCTGCTGGGCTCTGGGCTATGACACGATCTATGCGCTGCAGGATCGCGACGACGATGAGCGGATTGGCGTGAAGTCCTCGGCCATCTATTTCGGTCCACGGACTTGGCTGGCCGTGGCCTGCTTCTTCGCCGGAACACTGCTCATGCTCGGGGCTGCAGGATGGCTCACCGGTCTGGGTCCGGCGTTCTTCGTCATGCTGGCCTGGGCTGGCTGGACCATGAGCCGGCAGGTACGCCTATTGAGAGGCGCCGTGTCGCAGCCTGTCGCGTTCGCCTTGTTCACACAGCACGTATGGATCGGCGGATCGATTTTGGCAGGCGTCTGGGCCGGAGTTCTATTCCCCTAGATCGATCCGGCCGGAGGAGAAATCGACCTAGCTGGCCGGCTTCTCGATCGGCTTCTCTGGCTTGGGAGCCTGCAGGGTGCCCAAATACATGGCGATGGCCTTGGCGTCCGGATCGCTGATCCCAAGGTTCGGCATGCGGGTTTCCGGCTTCATGCTCTGGGGGTACTTGATCCAACGCACCACCCACGTGCCGTTCAGCCGGAAGCCGGCTCGGTCCAGGGCCGGACCGACGACGCCGCCTTCCTCCCCTACCCGGTGGCACGCGTTACAGCCATACTTATTCGAGTAGAGCCGTTTACCCACTTCGGCCTGCTTGGCGGCCACATCGGCAGCCATCGTCATGTCCGGCCTTGGAACCGCTGCGAACTTTGGTCGGGCAGTGAAATTTGCCACCGCAGTCTTGGCCGCCTCAAGTTCCTTGGCGGCCGCCCCCATGGCTTCTTGTTCTTTGGCGGTTGCGGCATCATCCACGTCTTTGCCGCTCTTTTCCGCCTCGTCGCTGGCCTTCTTTTCCGCTGCATCGAACGTCTGCTTGGCTTGGTCGAATCTCTGCTGGGCGCCCTGCAATTGATCTGTGAGTTCCTTTTTCCGACCCTCGACATTATAGGTCAGTTGCATCCCGTGCAAAGTTCGGACATAAGCGACGATGGCCCAAATTTCCTCTTCCGACAGGGTGTATTTGAACGTAGGCATGGTCGGAACGGCAAAATCGTCGTCCCCAATCTTATCGCCGATCTCCGGGGTCGTATCCTTCATGTCGCGGGAGACCGTGTTGAAGATCTCCTCATCCTTGAACGTGGACATTTCGGACTTATTAGAAAGATCCTTGGGCTTGGGATCGGGCATCTGATTCCAGTTGTATCCTTCGTTCTGCTGCCCGTGCTCGCCATGGCAATGCATGCAGTAGTGTTCGTACAGATGCTTGCCTTTGGCGACCTGTTCGCTCTGGAACAGGGCGCAGCCGGCGCCCCCGACCGCTGCGGCAATTCCGATCACTGCCGCCGCCAGGACAAGCCTTCGCCGGCTGCCCGTGGTCCCCATGCGCGCGCCGTCTGTCGCCTGCGCCACCGCCTTCATGAGGTCGCCCCTTTCTTCAACTTCCTGATGATGACAAACTGAAAGCCTGCCGCAAGCCCCACTGCCAGGGCCACGTAATAATAGGCCGAATAGTCCGGCGGAGGATCGGCTCTGAAGTACCACCAGGAAGAGACCGCCTTCTGCGAGCCCTTTTCCTTCAAATCCCCACTCTCCAGCTTCTTTCCGTCCCAGATGGCAAAGGCAATATTGATGAAGTCGCCCGGCTTGATTTGCGTGTCGTGCTCGACATCGGGCGTGGAGAGGGCCCGGCTGAAGACGACTTTCCAGGTCCCGTTCTGGTAGACCCCCTTGGCCTTGACGTCCTGCTGATCTTGCACTTTCAAGCTGCCAAAGCCCTGGGCATTCATGTCCAGCGCGTTGTTGTCCTTGTTTTTCCAGTACCAGATGTTCACCGGGCCGCCCTGCACCTGCGCCATCGGCTGCCCGTGCGCAAAGTGGGCTTTCTTGTCCCCCACCATGAACTCCAAGCCGGCGGCATCGTCCGGGTCCTGGCTCGGATCTTCATACTCCAAGAGGACGGCGATCTGCTGTCCATCGTGCAGCGCACGGACCTTGACGGACTTGACCGTCACTTCCTGAATCCGGTTGGGCCAGTGGACCTGCGGAGACATCGGAAACTCCGAGGCAGGCGTACTATTCCAGGCCGACGCAGAAGGATCATCGGCCGGCAGCGCTCCCTTGACCAGCGCCGCTCGGACCGACACGCTTTCCTGCGCAAAACCGGAGGAAGGGACCAGAGAACCAGCAGCCAGCACCGTTCCAACCAGGATCCCGGCACACCAGGGCTTGACTTGACCCAACGTCCTCATAGATTCCTCTTGATTCGCTCGCACGGCTTGGAAGACGGCCATCGCCGCCCCTCCTCAGAGACTATTCCCAAGTCCTCGGTTTCTGATGCGCCCCGTCGTATTCCCCCATGATGATCTTCCAAATCCACTCATCGGGCAACTCCACTTCCCAGCGCGGCATGGCCGACTTCCAGGGCATGCCCTCGATCGGCAGGCCGACCCCGCCCTTTTTAATGCGCCAGAACAAGTAGCTCTCCTGGAGCATCGCGATAGTCGTCGGATCGGAGAAATTCGCCGGCGGCGGATTGAACCCCCTCGACGCAGGCCCCTTCCCATCAAAATTCCCTCCATGACAGGGAGAGCAAAACGCGGCATAGAGCCCCTTCCCGGTCATGACGTTTTCCGGAGTGTTCGGCACGGGATTCGAGAGCCCTGTGTACTCCCCGGGAGGCGCCGGATGGATGGTGCGGTTCTCAGCGGGCGGTTGATCGCTCGGAGCCGTACTGGTATAGGTTTGCCAGCCGACCAGCACGGGAAACAGCAGCAGCACGGCGATCCGCGCCCCCTGAGCCGCCCCGCCCTGCCCTTCCCCGGTCAGGAACCGCACGATGGGCCCAAAGAATGCATCCGTGGAAGGGCCGCTGAGCGTGGCGAAGATCACGATCCCGGTCGTCGTCAGGGCCAGATAGAGGAAAATCAAGCTGGCCGGAAGCGGGGCCGTAAACAGCGGCAACACTATCTTTAGGAAGACATAAACCCCGACGATCAGGATCGCTGGCTTGAGGAAAACGCCGCCTTTCATAATCTTCCACCCCTCTGTGCCAGGACCGGCATCACTCCGGCCCTCAGATGTCGTCTTGTGGCTACTGCGCGTGCGCGATCGCCACCGGTGTTGTCGCCTGAGCCGTCTGCGTGATCTCTTCCGGACTCACGGTGATCGGCTCCCCGCTCATCTGCTGCAAGAAGGCGATCACGGATAGAATCTCATTCTTCGACAAGCCGATCGGGTTCTTGTTGATATACGGCATGCGGGCCGGGTATTCCTTCGGCGGCCCTTCGTGTCGGTAGTCCAAATAAATGTAGGCCTGGGGTTGCGTCAAACTCTCAAAAATAAACTCTCGTGACAGTTTCGCCCCAATCCCCTTCAGGTCCGGACAGCGGGCCGACTCGCTCGGCCCGATCGAATGGCAGAGCGCGCATTGGCCCTTGCTAAAGAAGATCTTCTGACCAATGGCCGCCATGTCCGACGCGGTCTTGATATTAGCCACATCGAACTTCTCTTCCGCCGGCGGCAAGGACGCCATTTGGGGCACACCCAACGCCGTCATGGAAAAGAGTCCGAGCACGATCATGACGAAGCCGACGACGCGGACGAATCGGGCCTTGACGAACAAGAGGATCGAGACCCCGGTTCCGATGACACAGAGTCCGATGACCTGTAACAGCGCAACTTCGCTCATAGCGCCCTTCTCAGTTGTAAGGTGTCAGTTCCCCGACCGCCTGGCTGTCGCCCAGCTACAGCCAGGATTACTTGCGCTCATCCAGCGCCGGAGCCCCGCCAGCCATCGCCGGCAGGGTACCCTGCGCACCATGACCCTTGCCCCCCGCGTCATTCGCCTTAGCCTTGTCCCCCATGGTGGCCACCCAAAAGATGAACGCCACCAGCATACAGAAGAGGAACGTGTTCAGCGACATAAAAGCAGCGGCATAGCCCAGCGCAGGCGAATAGGCATACTGGGACGAGTCGCGCATCACCCCATAGATGTGCCAGTGGACCCGTGAAGAGGACCGGGCGTACCCCATCAACGTCATCAATAGGATGACCATCACCGCGTTCAGTACGAGCGCATAGCCGGCCCGCGGCGGCATTTTTCCCCACACCATCTCGGTCGTGGTCTTGGCACTGCGCAGCAGCAGGGCCGTCAGCGGTGTGATGGTGAGCATGACGAACAGTACGATCAACACCTGAGCGACGGAGAAGTAATTGATACGCACGATGGCGGGAACGAAATAGCCCCAGACCCCAAGTACGATGACCACGATCGCGGCCACCCCGAGCACCCCGCCCATCAGGGATCTGGCGACCTTGGCCCAGGTGGCGGTCTCCTCTTTTCCGGCGCGCCAGTACATGATGAAACTCATGAACGTAACCAAGATCATGAGGTTGGCCACCGTCATTTTGGCGGACATGACCCCGAAGACGCCCAGCAGCGGATGGTGTGTCCCGCCCATCTTCCTCGCCTCTTCCAGGCTGGCGACCAAGGAGTGCGGCGTCATCCAGACCCCAAGGCAGAGCAGCAGAATAATCAGCATCGCCATCATCGGCTTCCGATACTTCACCTCCGAACCGGGGATCCGATGGGTGATCCCGAGCCAGAAGTAATAGTTGGAGCCGAGAAATAGGACGCCAATCAGCATCGCCTGAAGGATAAACAGCCAGGAGAGAAACCCGCCCATCAGGGTGATACCCATCTGCTGGTTGTACTGGTAGATTTCCCTCATCAGCCAGTAGCCGGCGAAGGGCAGGGGCAGGAGACCGAACACCCCGATGAAGTTTCCGACGTAGCCCATCCAATCGTAGTGCTCCCGCTCCTCCTCGTTTTTTGCCGAGAGGTACCGGATGCCGGCATAGGCGCCGCAAATATATCCGCCCAACACCACATTCGCGATCAGGCGGTGAATATTGACCGGCCACCAGGTCGGATTCCAGGTGGCGGCCCAGGCCCGTTGAAGGTCCGTCCCTTCCGAGATCACCACCGGGCTCGCCTGGAATGTCGCCCAGGAATTTGGCACGATCATGATAAAGAAGGCAAAAACATTGAGCAGGAAACCCAAAAATAGGTGTAGCCCCTTCTTGCTGTCCTGCATGGCATCCCAGCCGTACCAGTAGAGGTAGAGGGTTGCCGTCTCTACTAAGAAGAGCAGACAGTAGACGATGAACGACGGGAAGAAGACATCAGCCAGGTAGTTCATCAGCTTCGGGTAGAAACCGATCAGCAGGAACAACAAGATTCCCCCGAAGAGCGCCGTAGTCGCATAAGAGGAGGTCAACAGCTTGGTAAACTCCTTGGCCAGCTTGTCGTAGCGCTTTTCGCCGGTCTTCCATCCGACGATTTCGCACAGCCACGCGAAGATCGGCACGCCGAGCACGAAACCGGCCAGCAACAGATGCAGCTGGGCGACTACCCAGACCATGTTCCGGCTGCCCAATCCAGGAATATCGCGGTAGGCAGTGGCCGAGGCGGCGGGGACATCCTGCGCAAGGCCTACCAACGGCATCACACCAAGCGCTAAGAACACCAACAACCCGGCAAGCCAGGCTCCTCGTCCTTGCTCTCCTGCCGTGCCGCCAGTCGGATCGTCGCCCTGGTTCATCATGACATTCTCCTCGTCAGACACTGAGGTCAGGGCTTCCCGGGCCCAGGCTTGGCCGGCTTGCCTGGTTCAGCCTTGCCCTGAGCCGCATCCTTCGCTGGGGACTTTCCCTTGCTCTTGCTTCGGCTCTTGCTTAGCTCCGCCTCTTCCTTGGCTTTCTGTTCTTCCAGCGCCTGCACTGCTCCCTCTGCCTGCGCCAACAGCTTCTCGCTCTTTTGCAAGACTTCCGTCGGCTTGATTGCCGGTGGTGCTTTGACCTCATCCTTCTTGTACTGCTCATGCGGATGCGGCGTCGTCACCGGCATGAACCCCCAGAATAAGAACACCAG
The DNA here is from genome assembly GCA_016873495.1 of Nitrospira sp. GTDB lineage: Bacteria > Nitrospirota > Nitrospiria > Nitrospirales > Nitrospiraceae > SYGV01. The sequence continues at coordinate 180,610 of VGXC01000001.1, forward strand.
CAACACGCCGCTCGCGGTAAAGGCGGTCAGCAGGAGAGGCTGATCGGAGGGTACCCGTATCAGATCCCATTGCCGGATCAGAGCCTGGTATGAAGCATCCGATGATTGTGCAGCCGTTGTCTGCTTGGCAACGAACTTTCCAAATAGGAACAACCAGCCCAGGAGCAACATAATAAGCATCAGTGTGGCAATCGAACTCCAAAGTGTCAGCTCAATGCTGATCCGCTCGGCCACCGGCCACGCTTTAATGAGTTCAATTTCCATGATGTGGCCCGCGACGGCCTTGGACAACGCTATAGTTTGGCTTTCAATAATGTAGGCCAAGGGGAAGTAGACCACGTTGAGCGCCATCCCCTTCCACCACAGGGCCATGCCGAGCCCCTCGGGCGGCTGCATACGAAGCCGCTCCAGGAACACCGTCCTGGCACTCAGGCCGACAGCCCAGATGTCGATCGGAATAGAAAGAAGGAGCAGAAAGGCCAGCCCGACAGGCTCCCATGGATGGAGCCCTGCGGCCAGTAACAATAGAACCACGACGATTTTAATGGGAATCCCGGTCCACAGGGCCGGCCAAGCCACGGCCAAACCCAGTTTCACGGGCGGCATGTTGACTGGCTGTTCCGTCATAGCCAAGAAGCCATTCAAACCAATAGGAATTAATCCAAAAACTCGCGATTGATGATCGCGGACACGGTAAACATCAAAATGCCGGCCATGACAAGAATCCAACCGACCAGAGCCACGGGCCGCTTGAAAATGTTCCGTTCCGGACTGCGGTCGATGAAGGGAAGCGCCGCAAGCAAAGCCATGAAGGCGCCGGGAATAGCAATCGCCCCCAAGAATTGCCCGAATTCACCGGAAAAAATCTTCAGTCTAAGAAGTTGAAACAAAAAGAGAAAATACCATTCCGGCTCGGGATGGTACTCGCCTGGATCCGGCGTGGCTTCCTCCAACAATACCACCGGCTCAATGAACGCCAGGCTGCAGATGGTGAAGAATACGGCCCCCATGGCTACCATATCCTTCCAGATTTGCCGAGGGAAGAAATAATCGGTCTTGGCTTTCAACTCTTCCACGCTGCCCCGGAATGGTCCGGCCGGACCAGCTTTGCGGAAAAGGAATATATGGAGTCCGGCCAACCCCATCAGGGTCGCCGGCAAGATCATCACGTGGATCACAAAGAACCGGCTGAGCGTCATCTGCCCCGGGGTGGGACCGCCTTTCAGGAATCGAGCCATAAAGTCCCCCACGATCGGGGTCTTGTCCATGATCTCGACGCCCACGGTCGTAGCCCAGTAGGCCCGCTGATCCCAGGGGAGCAGGTAGCCGGTAAAGCCGAACCCCATCACGATCCCGAATAATGCCAAGCCGACCAGCCAAATCATTTCGCGGGGCTTCTTGTAGGCTCCCCACAAGAAGACCTGGGACATGTGGGCAAAAACCATCACGACCATCGCGGAAGAGCCCCAGAAATGGTAGCTCAACAGGAACCAGCCATAGTCCACTTCGTGGATAATATATTGGGTGCTGGCATAGGCATGGTCGGCGCTGGGCACGTAATAGAACATCAGCAGAATGCCTGTCACGGCTTGCATGATGAAGATAAACAACAGCACCGAGCCGAACACGTAAGCCCAGCGGGATCCGCCAGGGACCGGCTCGTTGAGCATCTTGGCCTGTAGGTGCTTGAGGCCGACACGCTCGTCGACGAAGGCCAGAATCTTTTCGAGTGCCGTCGGTTGCCCGCTCATTAGACGATCCGGACCTGTTCCTTCTTGCCGGCCTTGAATTCCATATCAATCACTTCGATATCGCCGTTGCCGGTCACACGGATCGGAAGCGTATCGAGCGGGCGCGGCGCCGGCCCATCCAACACCTTCCCGCTGGCATCGTAGATGCTGAGATGGCAGGGACAGAGAAACACCTGGCCCAGCACTTTGTGCGCACGCCACTTATAGCCACACCCCAGGTGCGGGCATTTTCCCGAATAGGCGACGTATGGAACTGATTGCTTGTTGATCCAGACCTCCCTGCCCGTGGCATCAAGAAAGATCTGGTCCTTCCCCTTGTACACCTGCTCCAATACCGCCGGAGAAGCTTTTAGAACCCAGATATTTTTATCGATTTCCGCCTCGGGCATGAACGCTTCTTTGAATTTCTTTTTGAACTTGAATTGGACCCCGACGTCTTCCGCCTTGATCTTGTTGGCGCTGCCGATCTTAATCCAGTGATTATCGAGGGGAGCATACATCGGCTTCATTAGGTACTTGAGTACCGGAAAGGCGAGGGGAAGCGCCACCAGGGCGCCGATGGCGTGGGTCAAGTTGGCGAAGAAGGTCCGCCGCTTCACGTTACGCTCGAGCTCCGGGAGGGGGATCAGGACTTCGCCCGGCTCGACGTGGAGATGATCTTCGAGATGTGCGATCTCCACCTCATCGATCGTGACATACTCGTCGCGCTTCAACAGTGGAAACTGCGCCAGGTCCGTCGAAGCGGTCCGTAGCTGGACAGTGCCATCGGTGACCGCCTGAACTTGCGCCATCGGCACTTGGCGCCCGGGCTCACCGGCACCGTTGCCGACAACAATGTGGCTGACCTCCTTGGTGATCGGATCTACGATCACCTTGGTCACTTCCCCGACCTCCCGGTCGGTGCACTGAACTGTGGACTTCAGCTTAGGCTGCTGCACGTCACTTCTTCTTGATCGGTTTCGGTGTGTTGACCGCCGGGTTCTTTAGCGTGGAGAGGAATGCCACCAGCGCATCGACCTCCTTCTCCTCCATCAGCTCTTTGTATTTATCCGGCATCTTCTTCTTCTCGTACTCTTTCTCGAATCCTTCGGCCATCCAGCTTTGAGGTTCCAGCACCTTCTGGCGAAGTTCTTCGGGTTTGAGCAGGTTGCCGATGTTGTCGAGCTCAGGCCCGCGCTTCTTGCCGCCCTCGCCGAACAGCTTGTGGCAGTTATAGCATTCCTGCAAGTTCCACTGCTCTTTGCCCAGCGCTACGAGGTCGCCCGCTGCTGCCGGCACTCCGGCAGGCTTCGCCCCGCCCTCCCCGGCCGGAGCCTCCGCTGCCGCTCCCTCACCCACCGCCTGGAGCCGAGCCATGATCGTATCCGCTTTTTCGGAAAGCGCCTTGGCGCGGGCCAGAAGCTCCTCGGCCTTACCTTGCTCCGAGGCGGCTCGCTTGGCCTTGAGCAGTTTCTCGATCTTCCCCTTTTCGTCTTCAGGATCGTACTGGGGAAGGTTTGAAGCCCCCCCGATATAGACGACGGACAGGACGGCATAAAACACCACCAGGGCCATGACCGCCTTCACGCCGCCGATTGGCTTCAGCGAGGGCGCGTCCAGCAGGATAAAGACCGCCGCCCCCAGCATGGCGTACCCGAAGAACATTCCCTGGAAAATAGGCGGGAAATGCAAGGCAATCGCGACCCCCACCAGGATGCCCCCAATGACGATCCCGACGATGCCCTTTTTGACTATACTCTTGATCAAACTCGGCTGTTCTGCCATGCGCGCCTCGTCCTACATGAGTGCTGCTACCAATGGGCTCACTATTCTGCCCCGGCGGGAACCGGCTTGGCTTCCGCTGCATGCCCCTTCTTCGGATCCGCCACCCGCAAGGTAACCACGATGGCGAAGCTCACCACAATATAAAACACCAGCGTGATCCCGGTAATCCACCAAGCCGCATAGGACAGGGTCGGGGTAAAGGATTCCACCGTGAAGTCGGGCAGCAGGTTATACGTATGGAAGTATTTCCGAAGCAACGACCGCACCGCCCCCATTAAGCCCATCGTCCAGATCGCGCTGAACGCCAGGAAGATCAACACGAACTGGGAGGCGAAGTCGATCTTGCCCCAGACGATCGTCCCCTGCCTGATGGCACGGTTGTAGAGAATGTAGTTCATGACCGTCACGAAGACCAGGGTAAAGGCCGCGCTATTCTTCGCCGGCATCAGCGCCAGGAAGCCATAGTCGGAAGGCAGTTCCAGATGCTCGGTTGCCAGCGCCTGGGTGGCCACAAACCCGTGCGGGGTCATCCAGATCGCGTTGCCGACCACCACCATCAGAAAGCCGACCTTGATAAACACCCGGGAGGACACGGTAATCCGCCCGAGCGGGGGAATGACCTTGGCTAAGACCACCGGCGCAAGTACCAGCGGCAACAGTACGCCTAGCGACTTGGGGTCAGGCGCCGGGAAGATCGTCCAGGTATAGGTCATCACAAAGGGCAGCGCGATCATCACCAACATGCTCAGCACAGACATCCGTACGCGTTCGACCCCCTCGATGCGCTTCATGCTGAGCCAGATATAATAGTTACTCGCCAAGAAGATCAGCCCGATCATGGCCCCCTGCATCTCGAAAAACATCGAGAGCTGATCCGCCATCATGTAGGGACAGATGGAGGCATCGTAGTCGCAGAGCTCGTAGGCCAGGAGGTACCCCATGAACGGCAGGAACAACAGCGCGCCTACCCCGATCAGATTTCCGACGAAGCCCATCCAATCGTAGTAGGAACGTTCCTCGTCGCTCTTGGCTCCCATGAACATGTAGGCCGCGATCAGGCCGGCGATAAATCCGCCGAAGGTGACGTTGCCGACCAGACGGTGCAGATTCAACGGCATCCAAGAATAATTAAAAATCTTGTCCCACAGCGAGGCCGTTTGGATAAAATCCGCCAACGAGATGCCCTCTACCGCCTTGGACGGCGTGTTCATGAAGGACGTTGGCCCGTCGATCACAAACAACGTGATCGTGCCAATCAAGTTGAGCAACACACCGAGCGCGATGTGGCGGCCCTTCTTCTCACCCTTCCACGAATCCCAACTGTAGAAATACAGATACAGTACGATCGTCTCCCCGATGAACAAGAGGGGATAGATCACCGCAAAAATCAGGAAAAAGTGATTGATGAGCCACGTGGTAAACTGCGGATAGGTTGCCAGCAGGACAAAGATGAACAGCCCCCCGGTCAGCGCAGTCATGCTGTAGAGGATGACGGTGACCTTGGTGACTTCCTTGGCCAGCCGGTCGTACCGTGGATCCTGCCGCCGATACCCCAACCACTCCGAGATCACGACAAAGATCGGAGCGCCGAGAATGAATCCAGCAAACAGGATGTGGAGTTGGGCGACGATCCAGACTGCCGTTCGATTTCCTGTATAGGGAAACTCTCCGACCGGCACACTGGGCACCTGGGCATAGGCCGTGGCCCCCCATACCGTCAGCAGGCCAAGTACGATGAGCAAGCTTCGTTGCCACATTCTCATGGTGTCTCGCCGCCCCCCTCCAGAATCCGTATCCTACTTCCCGCCGGCCGCCGGCGCCGCAGGAGCTGCGCCCTTCACATCACCAGCCGGAGCCGCCGCGCCTCCAGCCGCAGGAGCAGGAACAGCCGCCGGAGCCGCTGCCCCCGCACTGCCCACAGGCACCCAGGCCTTCTTGGCTTCATCCCATTCTTGGCCCTTCAGTCCCCAGGTCCGTTCGAACGCTACCAACTTCCAGCGATCCTCCTCGGGCAACTTGCTCTTCCAGGCCTTCATCTTGGTGTTCGGCACGCCCTCTGAAATACGCCAGAACCAAACCGAATCGGAATACAGCTTCATGCGTTCGGTGTTGCGAAAGTCTCGGGCCCCTGCCTTGACCGGCTTGCCGTCTTTTCCATGGCAGCTAGCGCAATTCACGTCCGGGTTCTTTGCGCCGATATATAACTGCCGCCCCTCTTCCACGATCTTTTCATCAGCCCACCAGCCAGCAGGCATATGCTTGTCGGCATATTCAGCCGGCGGAGGCGGTGGTGCCACAACGGGCCCCTCCCCTCCCCCTTCGCCCCCTCCACACCCGGCAAGCCCCAAGCTCATAGTCGACAGCCCAACCAACGTTGTCATTTTGAACCATGCCATCCGATTCATATTGATCCACCCGCTCCTTTCTAGTACACGGCCTCTGCACAAAACTTCTAATAACGTGACACTGAAGTACTCAACAAATAAAGACGCTTTTACCCAAGCCCACCGGCCTGGAGCAAAAGCGCCACCGCGCCAGATCGCCCGACTGCGCTGTGCCGTCATCCCCGCAGACAATCGCGAGGCGCGCCGCCCCCTTTGCGAACCAAGTACGGCGTGAGCTATTTGCGCTGCCCTTTCCCCCGCTTTTGAACTCGCTGGCGACTTTTTACGAATCCTACTCCAGCCGCCACTATCACCGCAGCAAGACCAATGCCCGCTCCATAGTAAACCCAACGTGAGGATTCTTCCTGCTGGGGCGCACAGCCAGACCCGATATTGACGGTGACCTGCCGCTCGTTCTTGACATCCGTCGGCTCGAACTGCGCCTTGACGGTCTGTTCCTGTTCCAATGCGGTCACCAAAATCGGGTCCCCGCGATTATCATTGTGGAGGTGAAGAACGGCCTTGTAATATCCGTGCGAGTCGGTGAACACCGCCGTGCCGATGGACACCCGTGTGTCCTTCACCATCACCTTGGCTTCAGAAGCAGGACGGCCGTCAATTCCACAGACATGCCCTTCAACTGTGAATCGGTGATCCACCTCATGCATGGCCTCGGTGACCCCAGTAAGATACGTGGTGTCACTGATCCAACTCGTCGCAATAGCCAGTGCTATCCTCGCACATGCCTTGAATCGAACTGAAATACGCTCGCGCTTTCGGACATTCGGAGCCTGTTTCGCCGCATCCATGTCTCAATACCTTGGCGGCGTCTCACTCCTAAAAAATATAGGAGCTAGTCTAGTTTTGGACGAGCCCTTTTCAAGATTCGCTCGATCAGACGCGGCAAATCCTCGCGTCGATGGTTGAACCGAAATTCCATCTCCTTCAGGTAGAGGACAAAATGACTCCGTCGGATGCCGTAGTACCGCCGCAGTTTGGTCTT
>VGXC01000002.1 GCA_016873495.1 Nitrospira sp.
ACGGCTGTTGCCGGAACGTGGACGACACGCGGCGGCGGCCGGAACATAAAACCGGACATTTCTACTTTGGGAAGAAGAGGACATTTCTAAATTGGGTTGACACGCGTCAAGTGGTACATTGACACCCGACCTCCGCCAGTAGTATACTCGGTTTCATTCGCGCCGGTGAGTCCTCAGGTTTTATCCTGCCAGGCACTGCATCCGGTCAACTCAAATTCCACGTCAACCAAACGCTCTCCAACTGAGCGAAGGAGTGTGCCATGTCAACGTGCGTTGCCCCGCAAGCGTCCCGGAACTGGCTCGGGTATCTCTGCGAATCGCAAATGTCCAACGGATCGATGCCCTCCTGGGAAGCCGCAGCTTATTTTACCGACAATCTTTTTGGAGAGGCCCCGAACCCCCGGCTGCACGAATCGAAGTCCCCGTACGAGTCCATTTCCTTGTTCTTGCAGCGGGTCTACAACCCGATCGTGGAGGCCGCGACCAGGGCGGTGGACCTGCCCGGCTCCTCGATGATCCACGTCTTCACCGACATCAGCCTGATCGGCAACTCCGCCGTGCTGGTGGTCTATTTCCCCGGCGAAAACCGGCCCCATCAGTTGCTGCTCCTGGATGCCGCTCGGGCCTGGGATCTCGTGTTCCCCGATGCCGATGCGTTCAACGCCTGGGCCGAAGAGCGGTACGGCTGGATCGTCTTGGCCCTCCAATCCGCTGTGGCCGGACGGATGGCCGAGTCCGAGATGGAAACCACGACGGCCTCCATCTAACCGATAACCTCCTGAGCCTCTTCGGAGCGCACCCCTGCCTCCGCGGGGCTCACGATCCCGGCTTCCCCGCCGGATCGTAATTCAAGTTGGGCGCCAACCAGCGTTCGATCTCCCGCAGATCCATCCGCTTGCGCCGGGCATAGTCTGAAACCTGATCGCGGCCGAGCTTCCCGACGGCGAAGTACTTGGATTCGGGATGGGCGAAATAGAGCCCGCTGATCGAACTGGCCGGAAGCATCGCAAAACTTTCCGTGAGCGTGATCCCCGCCTGTTTCTCCGCCTGTAGCAAATCGAACAGCAGCCGCTTCTCCGTATGGTCCGGACAGGCAGGATACCCGGGAGCAGGACGGATGCCCCGGTACTGCTCCTTGATCAACTCCTCGTTCGAGAGCTGCTCGATCTTGCCATAGCCCCATTCCTCTCGAACCTGTTTGTGCAGACACTCCGCAAAGGCTTCCGCCAGCCGATCGGCCAACGCCTTGGCCATGATCGAGTTATAGTCATCATGGTCTTTCTCGAACCTCGCGCAGAGGCGGTCCAGGCCATGGCCCGTGGTCACGGCAAAGACGCCAAGGTAATCCGCGAGCCCGGTGGATTGGGGCGCGATATAATCGGCGAGAGCCAGATTGGGCTGATCCGTCGGCTTCTCGGTCTGCTGGCGGAGCGTGTGAAAGACCGCCCGCACGACCCGGCGGGTGTCATCCTCATAGACCTCGATGTCGTCCCCGACCGAATTGGCCGGAAAGAATCCATAGACCCCGCGGGCGGTGAGCAGTTTGCCGGCCACAATCTCCTTGAGCAACTGTTGCGCGTCCGCAAAGAGTTCCTTGGCCTTGGCGCCGACGGTCGCATCCTCCAGAATCTGGGGAAAGTGCCCGCGCAACTCCCAGGCATGGAAAAACGGCGACCAGTCGATGAACGGCACGAGCCGCTCCAACGGGATCGCGTCCAGCACCTTGGCGCCGAGGAATGAAGGCTTGGGGCGATCCACGGTCGGCCAGTCGAACGTCGGCCGGCCCTGCCGCGCCTGCTCCAGCGTCAGCAGCGGCTTCGCCGTTTTAGTTTGATGCGCCAGACGGATCTGTTCCTGATCCGTTCGGGTCTTTTCGACAAAAGCCGTCCGTTGGTCCTGACTGATCAACTGACTCACCACCCCGACCGCGCGGGACGCATCCAACACATGCACCACGGGCGAGGCATAGGCCGGGGCGATCTTCACCGCCGTATGGGCTTTGCTGGTGGTGGCCCCGCCAATGAGCAGGGGCACGCGGAACCCCTCGCGCGCCATCTCCCCCGCCACGTAAACCATCTCATCCAACGAGGGGGTGATCAGACCGCTCAGGCCGATCATGTCCACCTTCAACTCGCGCGCGGTCTGGAGAATCTTCTCGCAGGACACCATGACTCCCAGGTCGGTGATCTCATAGCCGTTGCAGCCCAGCACCACGCCGACGATGTTTTTGCCGATGTCGTGGACGTCTCCCTTCACCGTGGCCAGTAGCACCTTTCCCTGGGCCTGGTACGTGCCCAGCTTCTGCTTCTCCGCCTCCATGAAGGGCAAGAGATAGGCCACGGCCTTCTTCATGACCCGGGCGCTCTTGACCACCTGGGGCAGGAACATCTTGCCGGCCCCGAAGAGGTCGCCGACAATGTTCATGCCGGCCATCAGCGGCCCTTCGATCACGTGCAGCGGCCGGGCATATTGCCGGCGGGCCTCCTCCACGTCCGCTTCGATGTACTCCACGATCCCCTTCACCAACGCATGCGAGAGCCGCTCCTCGACCGTGCCCCTCCGCCAGGCATCTTCCTCCACCGCCGCCTTGCCCCGTTGCTTGACCGACTCCGCAAAGGTCACCAGCCGCTCGGTGGCATCGGGTCGCCGGTTCAGCAGCACGTCCTCGACCAGCTCCAGCAGGTCCTTGGGAATCTCCTCGTACACGGCCAGCTGGCCCGCGTTGACGATACCCATGTCCAGCCCGGCCTTGATCGCGTGGTAGAGAAAGGCCGAGTGCATGGCTTCCCGCACGACGTTGTTGCCGCGGAACGAGAAGGAGATGTTGCTCACCCCCCCACTTACCTTGCACAGAGGAAGCGTGGCCTTGATCCGCCTGGTTGCTTCGATGAAGTTCACGGCATAGGCATTGTGTTCCTCGATGCCGGTGGCCACGGTCAGGATGTTCGGATCGAAGATGATATCCTGCGGCGGAAACCCGACTTTCTCGGTCAACAGCTTGTAGGCGCGGGTGCAAATCTCGACCTTGCGTTCCAGCGTATCCGCCTGACCCGCTTCATCGAAGGCCATCACGACGACCGCCGCCCCGTACCGCCGAACCAGGCGCGCCTGATGCAGAAACGCCTCTTCCCCCTCCTTCAGGCTGATCGAGTTCACCACCGCCTTGCCCTGGACGCACTTGAGGCCCGCTTCGATGACCGACCATTTGGAGCTGTCGATCATGATCGGCACGCGGGCAATGTCCGGCTCCGAGGCGATCAGATGGAGAAATTTCTCCATCACCGCTTTCGAATCCAGCATCCCCTCGTCCATGTTCACATCGACGATCTGCGCACCGCCCTCCACTTGCTGCCGGGCGACGTTCAACGCCTCCTCGTACTGGCCGCCCAGGATCAGCTTGGAGAACTGGGGCGACCCGGTGACGTTGGCCCGCTCGCCGATATTGATGAAGTTCATGTCCGGCCTGATCGTCAGGGGCTCCAGCCCGCTCAGGCGGGTGTAGGGCTCCGGCTTGGCCGGCACATGCGGCGGAAGATCCCGGACCGCCTCGGCAATGGCCTGGATATGGGCCGGGGTCGTCCCGCAACAGCCGCCCACGATGTTCACCCAGCCCTGCAAGGCAAAGTCCCGCAAATCGGCGCCCATAATCTGCGGCGTCTCGTCAAATCCGCCGAAGGCGTTGGGCAAGCCGGCGTTGGGATAGCAGCTGATGAGGACCGTCGCAATCCGGGCCAGCTCTTCGATGTAAGGGCGCATCTCTTTGGCGCCGAGCGCGCAGTTGATCCCTACGCTGAGCAGCGGCATGTGGGCAATGGAGTTCCAGAAAGCCTCCACGGTCTGCCCGGAAAGCGTGCGCCCGCTCCGGTCCGTGATCGTCACCGAGACCATCACCGGCACGCGCCGGTCCGCCTGCTCGAAATACTGGTCGATCGCGAACAGGGCGGCTTTGAGGTTCAGCGTATCGAAGACCGTTTCGCACAGGAGCAGATCCACGCCCCCGTCCATCAGGCCACGGACCTGCTCGGCGTAGGCTGCCACCAGTTGATCGTATGTGACCGCTCGGAAGGCGGCATTGTTCACGTCGGGGGACATGGAGGCGGTGCGGTTGGTGGGCCCGACCGCCCCGGCCACGAAGCGCGGGCGATCCGGCGTCTTCTCCATCACCGTCTCGACGGCCCGGCGGGCAACCCTGGCCCCGGCCAGGTTCAGGTCATAAGCCAGAGATTCCAGCTTGTAGTCCGCCATCGAAATGGATGTGGAATTGAACGTGTTGGTCTCGATGATGTCGGCGCCCGCCTCTAGAAACTGACGGTGGATGCCGGCCACGATCTCCGGCTGGGTGATACAGAGCAAATCGTTGCAGCCCTTCAGGTCGTGGGTATGCGCAGCAAACTGCCGTCCACGAAAGGCAGCTTCATCGAGTTTTTGCGTCTGGATCATCGTGCCCATCGCCCCGTCGATGACGGCGATGCGGCGCTGCATGATCTGACGGAGGGCCTGCGATTGATCTATTCCTTGCCCCATGCACTCCTCGAGAATATCGACGTAACCCGGCACAGACACTGAAGATTTCCAACTATACTGGATAACCACAGGCTGCGCAAGACAGGACCGCGCGAATGCCCGCGGTCTTTACCCTCATAGGAGCGCTGCTCCTGCCTCCTGTCACCATCCCCTGCCTTGACTTTGAGCACACCCGTGGATACGATGCGCAGGGACTGAGGGTTTTCGTGACTGCGCATACGTTCAATGCCTCTTTCCCGTCCATTTTGCCCCTTCTACGGCTAGCCTTGCGTTCATTTGCGGCATCGGCGCTGGGAATCTGCTGGGTGCTTCTTCCCGGTTTGAGCCAGGCCGAAGCCGCCGCCATCTTCGAAGACGGCTACCTGGGCCTCACGCAAGTTGAGCTTCGCGCCAAGCTGGGCCAGCCTCAGGCCGTCCGCGACCGGAAAGCCGCCCTGCGAGTGTTCAACTATTATTCTTTTTCGGACTGGGATAAGTTCTACAAGAAACTGGTTTCCCCCCAGAACGGCGAGGATGTCTACACGTACAAACGGGAGGGCGTGGATGTCCGCTACTCCTTCGGCTACGTTACGGATCTGAGCGACACATCGGATTCCCCGCCGCTCTATGTCTATTTGGTGGACATCGAATTCTCCCCCGCCGTGCCGATCGAGCGGATCTCCTCGCTGGTGCCTGAGTTCCACCCACCGGACGAGCCCACAGCGCCGGCATTCCGCTCCAATATTTGGGTCCTGGTGTTCAAAGGTCAGCCGTCCCCGTCAGCCCGTTTCATCGTGCGCGAGCAGGCCAAAGACCGGCTGGATTGGACCCTGGCTTTTCAACTGTTTACGCTGCAAGGCCTGCCGGAGTTCCTGACTCTGAAGGCCCCTATCGACCGCTTGGAGATCAGCGCGCAAAGCATTCAACTGGTCAAACAGCGCCAACGACTCACCCACGAGCCGATCCTGAATCCCTTTTCCCAGGAATTTGCCCGCCAGACGCCACCGCCGCCTCAGGCAAAAAAAATTCCCCTGCCCAACTACGCGGAGTAGCGAACAGTTCGAAAGTCTATAAAGTCCATCAAGTCGTCAGGTCTGAAGTCTCACCTTGACGACTGTACGACTTTCTGACTCATCGCCTGTAGGCCCAGACAGAGAAGCCAATCACGAGTACCGTGCCCCCCAACACCACTGGTGGGGATAGTTGCAGATAGACCAATCGTTCGGCGTAATGGGCCAGGAAGTCTCCGGTGTACGTCAGAGTCGGGTCGTGCTGCCGACGGAGCCAGACCTCCAGGTAGGTCAAGGGACAGACCCAGTGGAACAGTTGCAAACAAAGGCTGAAGCCCAGGGCGCCGACATGCAGCCATTTTGCCCAGCGGTGCCGGCGGCCGACCACAGCCCCAAACAGGATCAAGCCAATCCAGAGAAGATGGATGAGGACGATGAAGTCAGCAGCCAACTTCCAGGCCATAGCCCCCCGCAACTGGCATCGTCTAGGTGTCTTCGAAACGCAGGTCTTTGGCGTCCGCCAGGGAGAGGTAGGGTTCGCCCCATTGATGGGGACTGAGCAGGCTCCACTCCTCCGCTAAGACAACCGGTTTCATCCTGATGCCCCAGAGCCCCCCAAAGACCAGGTACGCGAGTCCGGCCCCGGAATCTTCGACCAGCTGAGCATAGGCGGGACAGAGAGGGAGGGCAGGATCGTCAGTCCAGCCGGTAATCCAACACCATTCTCCTTGCGAATCGCGCTCGTCGGTTCGTACTTGGACCACCCGCTTGGCCGGCCCAGCCTCTTTGAACCTGGCAAACACCGACGACTCGCAATTGGGATTGCTCTCTACCTCAACGAACATGAGTCCTCCGCATCCTTTCCTTCTTTTCCCAATGCCTGGACGGGTGGGGCCAACCTGGGCCTCAGACCGTCCGCAGCGTCAGGGCCCCACTGGGGAATGGGTGGAGCGAGGTCGGTCGGGGAGGGTGGCGACAGGACCTGCCAGGCTTCACCCTCCCCTTGCTTGACGGTCCTTTCGTACGGCTGTTAGACTGCGCCGGGTCATGACACCATCGCACGGTCACATTCAGGATGCTCCACCGCCCACCGCTTTGGCGGCCTCCGGCCCGTCCGAAGCCGGGTCTCCGGTCGATCCGGTCCCGGTCGAACCCACGCCATGGATACGCCGGAAACCGGTCAGGGCCGCCATCTACACAGGCATGGCCGTCTTCTTCCTGCTCATGCTGGCCTGGCGCTACCTGCCCGGCTACTTGGACCCCACGTTCGAGAAGCACATCCAGAACAAGCAAGTCATCATCGGCATGACCAGGCAGCAGGTCCTCAAGGCCTGGGGCTCACCCTATACGATCAACGTCAGCTATACGAAAGAGGGCGTCAGGCGCGAAGAATGGATTTTCGAGGACTGGAAGGACTCGGCTACCATCAAACACCGCTACCTTTATTTTGAAGAAGATATCCTGGTGAGTGGCTGGTACTATCAGTAGCCCTCATCCTGCCTCGTGCGGATCGAACCGCCGCGTCAAATTGCCCAACAACGTGTCCGCCCGCCCCAATTCCGATGCGTGCACCATCACCTCGCGCCGATTGAAGGGTAAGGACAGCCCCGGGTACAAACTGCCGAAATGTTCGTTCTTAACGAAATATTCAATTCCATTGCCGTCCAGCAAGCTCTTGATCAGCGCCAGCTCCCCTTCGTCCTGCGGCTCGATCAGTCGAACCATATCCATGGCAGCTCTCGTTCGTTACCGATGTTCTGCTGGATGCAGCAGTTGAGTATCCAGCTCTTCGAAGAAGGCGCGAATATTTCTGGCATTCTGCCCGAAGTCCCCCTTCCCGACACGTGAGGCGGATCGGACCGACACCACCGTCTTGCCCCCTTCTTCCCGCACCAGGATGGTCACATCGTCCACAAACCGGAAGAGACGACTGGCAGCCTCGGCCCTGATCTCGCTCGAGTCAGGCCGATGGGCAACCAGCGACCAGCGTGGAAGACGATGGATTGCATGCAGCGCCGCGTCGAACACCAGATCGGGTTTGGCCGCATAGGTACGAGGGAGGAGATCCGGATATTCCGGCGTCTTGCCGGTCTCCACATCATTGATCACCGGCCAGCAGGCAGTCAGCGAAACGAGGAAGACTCCCAAGACTGCCAAACCGACGAGTGTCGTGATCATGCCGTTGCGCAAGACCTCTCTCCGTTCGACTGGGGCCCGATTGTCTTTTGCTTGCCAAACCCCGTACACTCGGTGCGCCACGGGAAAGACAGAAGACCGCTTACGCCTGAGGACCGCCGCTACGGGGTCTCGGTAATCTGGACGCGACGGTCTTTGCCGGATCCGCCCGACACGGTCAGGACCCGCTTCCACTCGCGGATTTGATACGTCGCCCAGGCGTTCGGCTGATTTTTGAAGAAGGCATCCGGGTCCTCGCCTGCGGCGTTCAGATAGATCGGCTCGGTGAACCCCTCGTCGAGGACATAATCCAGCAGACAGTCCGTCGTGAAGCCTTTGCCGCGCAGAGAGACCTCGGCCAGGAGATTGAGGATATCGTCCGGATTTTGAATCGTAATCGGGTTCATGCCAACGACCCCATTGCCATCGCGTAGGCTTCCAATGAACACCTGCTGGATTCTAGACAGAGGTCCTCACGAAAGCAAGGCTGGCGCATGGTAAAGAGTCCCCTGCCTCCCGATCGGTTCCGCGAGCGACTCCTCTGGTTCCTGGACCGCAAGGACCATTGGGCCTGGCCCCATTTCAGCGAGGGCCTGGCGACCAGGGAACAGCTCAAGATTCACTTCCAGCAGGAATATGCCGTGTACGTCCGTGATTTTCCCGTGCTGCTCGCCCGCATCCACGGCCGGAACCCGCCCGCGCAGGTCCGGAGCATGCTGGCGAAAAACATCTTCGAAGAGGACACGGGCGGCCTATCGCTGGGCCGCTCCCACCCGGACCTGTTCCTGTCGATGATGGAAGGCCTGGGCTTTCCCGCCAAGGATTTTGAGCAAGTGCGCCTGCTGCCGGCCAGCCTCGCCTATCGCCACTGGCTGGATCGAGTGACCGGCAACCGTAACTGGATGGTCGGCGCCGCGGCGATGACGGTCTTCGTGGAAGGCAGCCTCAACGATCGTCAGGAACTGCTCCATCCGTCCGAGCCGAAAACGCCGGCTGAGATCGAAGCCCATATCGCCCGACATCCGTTGGTCCGCCACTATGGGCTGTCCCCAGCTTCAATGGACCTGACTCGTGCCCATCAATTGGTCGAGGCAGGACACAGACACGACGCCTACGACATAGTGCTTGGCTGTGCGACGACGGCGGCGCAGCAACGGGCGGTGCTGGTCTGCCTGAAGACCACGCTGACGCTCTGGCTCCGCTACCGCGACGGAGTCGCCCGCGCCTGCGGCGTGAAAAAGCCCGGCGCGAAGCATCTCAGATCGTGATGCGATATTCCCTCTTGGCCGCTTCGGTCTGGTTGAGCCTGGTTGGCTGCCAATCGCTCTCCCCTGTCCTGCACGACGAACCTGACATGGTCCTCATTCCCGCCGGCCCATTTCCTATGGGCAGTCCAGAAGGAGAGGACGGGTTCTCCGACGAACGACCCCAGAAGACCGTGACCCTCCGCGCGTTCCGGATCGACCGGCTTGAAGTCACCAACGCCAAATACGAGCAGTTCGTCGTGGCCACAGGGCACAAGCCCCCCAGTAACGTGAACCCGGATGTCACGCTCTGGTTTCATGGCAAGCCGCTCCCGGACAGCAGGCAGCATCCGGTGGTAAATGTCGCTTGGCACGATGCCTTCGCCTACTGTCAGTGGGCTGGCAAACGACTCCCGACCGAAGCGGAATGGGAAAAGGCGGCCCGGGGTCCGGACGGGCGCCGCTACCCCTGGGGAAACGAATGGGACTGGAAGCGGGCGAACAGCGCCAGTTACTGGGCTGGCCGCACCGTCGAATTCAAAGACGGAGCTGAGTGGAAAGCCTTTTGGGTGACAGGCGAAGGAGCGCGCATGTCGGAGGCGCGAGGCCTCAGAGGAGAAGTGTTGACGATGCCGGTCGGCAGTTTCCCGGAAGGAGCCAGCCCTTATGGACTCCTCGACATGGCCGGCAACGCGTCGGAGTGGGTCCAGGACTGGTTCGAACCCTATTACTATCTCAAAGCGCCTCCCGCGGATCCCAAGGGACCGGATGGCGTGCTCTTGAAAGTGGTGCGTGGCGGTTCCTGGTTGAAACCGGCGAAGAGTTTACGGACCGCCGACCGGGATTACGGCTTTCCGGACGACCGCCAGAGCGGGACCGGCTTCCGCTGCGCGCAAGATGCGTCGTGACCCCCCGTCTTAGCGGAGCATCAGACAATCAACCCGCTCGATGCGCACGACCGGCATGATCAAGCCTCGGCCTTCCTCCTCGTGCGAGAAGTCGTAGACCAGCGACTCCTCCGGGATCAATCGGCCGGTCATGGCTATGTCGATCTCGATCCGCTGCCCCGTCTCGAACCTCCTGCGCAGGGATTCCCGCAGACTGGGGTTCGGAATCGCCCTCAGGTTGGGGGGGAGATTCTCCGCCTTGAACCTCACGACACCCCAGCCGGTTGGGTTGAACTTTGGGCCAAGCGCCACGCTGAATCCGCCGGTCTTGGGATCGTATCCGGACAATTCGCCGAACCAGAGAAACATGACCTGCCACTGGAGCGCCGGCTTCCCGACACGCTTGGCGTCACGTTCGCGATTCAAGGCGAACAGCCGGTCGTCGTGCCCCGGATCGTGATGCCCCTGTCCATAGACCAGCGGCCAGTCGGGGGGCTCCCCGTCCAGTGCGCTTAGAAACTGTTCGATCGCGGCGGTTTCGACAAGGAGATGGGTATCAGACGGGAGAAGGGACTGGAGCCTGTTTCGTTCCACCACCAGCAGGGGGCGAACGTTGGCGACCTCCTGGCCGAAGAGGAGCGACGGATCGGCCGTCGCAAGGCCGATGATCGCCAGCACCGCCAGGCCTCGCATGATCATGCTACTCAGCGCCGGCCAGCGCCTGCTCGAACGTCTTGCGGAGCGACGCCACGGCTGCATGGTCATCCGCCAACACCCCGGCTTCGATCAGCACCGCCAGGCGGGGCGAAGGGTCCAGGCGCCGCAAGGTCGTGGCATCGAACGCCAGGCCCCTCTCGATGACTTGCTGGTAGGTGCCCAACCAGGCTTCCGTGACGGATCTGAGGCCCGCATCGGTCGGCTTCATTTTCCCCAGCTTCACCTGCTGGAGCAATTTCGGGATGGGATCGCCTTGCGAGAGGGTCGCAATGGCCTGCCGGACGGCTTGCTCGTCGGTTTCGCTCATCTGGAGGGTTGTTTCAACGGCTGCTAGTTCATCGAACAGGCGCCAGGGCCGCGCGGATCGCCACAGGAGCCGCAGCCGCCGCCGGCACCGCCTGAGGAAGGCACGCCGGTCGCGCCCACGGCAAAACCGGAAATCAGCTTCTCCAGCCTCGTTGCCTTGCAGGAAGGACAGGCAGGCACGGTGGAATCCCGGACGATCATCTCGAACTTGTGCTGGCACTCTCGGCACACATATTCAAAAATCGGCATTGTTCCTCTCCCCTGTTAACCCATGTGGGTGCTATTATAGGACCTCGCCCCGCGCATCGCAACGGCGGCTGGCACAATTCGGCAACGCTCACTGTCGGCAAAGGACCTCTCCGGCCCCAGTTGATCGAAGGGGCCGGCCTAGCAAGCTCGATCATATTTCACGGGCGGCAAAAAACTTCTCCGGCCCCATCGATCGTAGGGACCGGCTCAAGCGAAGCTCGGCATGGGGGGTGACATGTTTCAAGAGGAGAAGACGTTTTCGTTCCGCTTCAGCCTCGAGGCTTCATTTCCCGACGACTATGAAGGCGAATTGGACAACTATGCCTGGGTCCAGGAATGGGAACGAATGGTCAAGCCCGAACTCCTGCGGGTCCTCTTCGACTCCTTACGGCGGCATCCGTCCTGGTCGGCTCATGTGCGGAACCGCGGCCTCTCTCCGCTGGATGAAATTGAAATCGCCCTGGTGAAGGATTTCTCGAAGCCCTCGCTCGGCTTGAGTTAAGGCCGAACGATCACAGTCGGCAAAGGACCTTTCCGGCCCCAGTTGATCGAAGGGGCCGGCTCAAGCAAGCTCGATCATATTTCACGGGCGACAAAATACTTCTCCGGCCCCAGTTGATCGAAGGGGCCGGCCTAGCAAGCTCGATCATATTTCACGGGCGGCAAAATACTTCTCCGGCCCCAGTTGATCGAAGGGGCCGGCCTAGCAAGCTCGGTATGGCGCTTGGCATCTACATTCACGTCCCCTTTTGCCGCACCCGCTGCAGCTTTTGCGCCTTTTACCTCCGCATTCACCGGGAAGACTGGGCGGAAGCCTATGTTGAAGCGCTGACTCGCGAGATCCGCCTGCATGCGGCGCAGAGCAGTTTGCGAGGTCGTCTGCCGGACACCCTCTATTTCGGCGGCGGGACCCCGACCACGCTCCACGTCGGGCAGCTCGTCGAAATCCTCGCCCTGGTCCGGGACAGCTTCGGACTGGCCCGGCAAGCAGAAGTGACCGTGGAAGCGCACCCGGACTCGGTCACCGAAGAAGGACTGCAAACCCTTCGCGGAGCCGGATTCAACCGGATCAGCTTCGGCCTCCAGTCGGCGGACGAGAACGAATTGCTCCAGGTCGGCCGCAAGACGGAACGGGCGTCCGTCGACCTTGCAATCGCCCATGCCCGAGCGGCCGGTTTCACCAACCTCAATCTGGATCTGATCTATGGGTTGCCGGGCCAAACCCTCGCCAGTTGGCATGAGACGCTCGCGCAGGCGCTGGCCTTGGCTCCCGATCACCTGTCCTGCTATGCCCTGACCGTTGAAGAGAAGACCCACCTCCAAGTCTCCCTGCACCGGGGCGACCTGCCTGAGCCGGACCAGGACCGGCAAAACGACATGGAAGACCAAGCCGCGCTCCGCCTGGCAGAGGCCGGGTTCGACCGGTACGAGATTTCCAACTACTCCCGTCCAGGCTTTGCCTGCCGCCATAACTTGCTCTACTGGCAAGGCGGCGAGTATCTCGGCCTTGGCCCCAGCGCCCAGTCCTATCTCAACGGCTGTCGCTTCGGAAACGTGGAGGACCTGACCGCGTATCAGGCCGAGGTATCGGCTGGCCGCCTTGCCACAGTACAGACGGAGCAATTGAGCCCCGCGCAACGTCAGCGGGAAGCGCTGGTCTTCGGGCTGCGCCTCATCGAGGGAGTGTCGCTCAACGGAACATCGGAAGGCGCCGCGGATCAGTGGGAGCAGAAGCTGCAGCGGTTGGAACGGGAGGGGTTGATCGAGTTGAAAGCGGATCGTGTCCGGCTGACTGCGTTAGGCCGACGCTTTGCCGACCAAGTGGCGGTGGAACTACTGTAAAGACGTTTAACGAGTCAGCAAGTAATGCAGTGCCGTATCGGCCAGAATCGCCCCCCAGGCCGTCATGTTGAGCGCGGCAAGCGTCCGATCCTTCCCCCACATGTGGAACAAGGCTAGAGCCAAGACCACCTGGGTGACCAGCGAAAAAGGCCGATGCACGTGGGCGGAGATGGCGCCCCGTTCGCTGGCGACAGCGGCAGTCGCCGCCAGCAGATACCCTCCCAGGGCTCCCGCCTGGAGCCAGACCGTTGTGGAACCGCTGGAACGACGCACCACATGGACCAGGGCCCATGTCAGGCACACGACTACGATCAGGAGCAAGAGGGGAAACAGCGGCCAGAGGACTTTGGCGCTCAAGACCATAGTGTATCTCCGAATTCAGACCGTCCTGACGCAAGCCGGCCAAACGGCGCAACTCTAGCAGTCAGGTCGGAATGAGTCAATCACATGAGTTTGCACAGGAGCTTGCACATGGGCTTCAACATGACCCGCAGCAGGGACCTTGACAAAAGGCCGGCGCAGCGTTAGGAAGAGGTCTGGTCAATTGCAGGACGAGAGGGTTCATATGCCGGTAAACATGGATCCCAAGAAGCGCAAGAAAGCAGCGGCGCAGACCGGCGGCGAGTCTGCCTCGGGGACGAAAAAAGAAAACCTCGAAGAAGTCACCGAGCGGGACAAGGAACTCGCCGCGGCGGACGCAGAATGGAAGAACCTCTGGGACGCCACCGAGGTCATCGACATGGACCGGTGGTAGCAAACTCAATGATGAATGTTGAACGATAAACGATGAGCGACCGCGCGTAAGTTTTGATTTCATCAATTCAGCATTCATCATTCAAAATTTATAATTGTGTGATACGAGATCAGGCCGGGAGGAAGTAGAACGCGATCGCCAAGATGAAGTAGACCCCGATCAGCATGGCTCCCTCCATCCAGTTCGACTCGCCATCCATCGAGACAAAGCCGACCACCAGCACCGAGATCGTGACCGCCGCCACTTCGAAGGGCGTAAAGATCAAGTCCAACGGCATCCCCACCAGATAACTGGCAAACACGAGCACCGGTGCTACGAACAGGGCGATTTGCAGGCTGGACCCGATGGCGATGCCCAAGGCCAGGTCCATTTTGTTCTTCATCGCCACCATGACCGCCGTCGAATGTTCCGCCGCGTTGCCGACCAGGGCCACGAGAATGACCCCGACGAACACCTGTGTCAGACCCAAGCCCTTGGCGGCCGGCTCGATCGCGCCGACCAGGATTTCGCTCATCACCGCGATGGCGGCCGTGACGACGGCCAGTAGCCAGAGCGACTTGCGTAGTCCCCACGTCCCCTCCCCGGCCTCTTCGGCGCCGACCGTTTCTCCGACGTAGAGATGCCGGTGAGTTTTCAAGGAAAAGAGCAGGCTGAGCGCGTAGATCACGAAGAGGATGACGGCAATTTCGAGACTCAATTCACGCTCAACCTTTATCCCTTGCCCCGTTGCGGTAAAATGGAACAACGCCGGCACGACGAGTCCGACCGCGGAGAGCAACAGGAGGCTGGCCCCCACCCCAGCGGCGGTGCGGTTGAACCGCTGCTGTTCGTGACGCAGCCCTCCCGCCACCATGGAAAAGCCCAGCACCAGCAGGATATTGCCGATGATCGAGCCGGTAATGGAGGCCTTGACGACGTCGTGCAACCCCTCCTTGAGCGCCACGAAGGCGATGATCAACTCCGCCGCGTTGCCAAGCGAGGCGTTCAGTAATCCGCCCACCCCGGCCCCCACGTGGCTGGTCAAATGCTCCGTAGCCTTGCCCAGCAGACCGGCCAATGGGACAATCGCCAATGCGGATGCAAAAAAGACCGCCATCGGATCGGCGTGGAACCACTCCAGCGCCAAAGCCAGCGGAACGAAGAGAAGCAGCACGTTGAGCCCGAGGGTGAACCGCTTGAACATCGCGGCAGAGTAGCATAACCGGCTCGAAACGGCATAGTCCTGAAGAGGTCCTGTACCATGATGAATCAAAGCTCCCCGTCGTCCTCTCGCCAGGCCCTCTACTATCCCTTTCATCTCTGCCACGAGCTCACGCTCACGCGCCTGCTCGATTCGTATGCATCCGTCCATTTCAGGGACTACATGGCCTTGCAACTGACGCCATTCACCGGCACCATGGCTTATGCTGACCGGATGGGGGGCTACCACGAAGCCCTGTTCAAAGCAGGCCGCATCGTCCAAGGATACAACGTCAGCGGCCCGCTCAATGAAGAGACGATCGCCGCTGTGAACCGGGATCTGGCCGACCCGGCCTGGCGGGCGGAATTCCACCGAGCCTTGCGGGAAGACCGGCGTTTTCAACGGGGCCTCTTCGACCTGTCCCACGGGATACGGATCGGAAACAAGCTGGTGCCCGGCCCGGCCGCCCTGCTCAGGCTCATCGAAGCCGAGCGGGCCTCTCACTTTTGGACATTCGGGGAGTTGCAGCGGTTCAGCGGATCGCTCTCGTCATTGGAGGAGAGCTATAGCTACGAGTATGGGCTGGCCCTGGTCAAAACCTCCGCCTCGCTCGCCTACACGATCCGCCTCGCCCGAAAGCATGGGCTGGAGGCGGTCACCGACTCTGAGCCTCACTTTCGCTTATTGACCAGGACTTGTGACAGAGACGGAATTGCACTATCGAATCAGTGGCTCTCCCGGGAAGGCTACTGAGAGAAGGACCGGGCTTGGCAGGCGGCAGGCTGCTTGTTAGAATGTTCGGCAATGGCTGAGTCTCCAGGCACAGTAGCCGTTCCCGAGACCATCGAAGAAGAACACACTGGCGTTGGCGATGGGCTGGAAGCCCGTGTGATCGTCTACAACTGCAACTGCCACACCTACCAGCAAGTCATTGCCCTTTTCTGCGAAGCCATTCCCGGCATGACCCCCGCCAAAGCATTTGAGCTGGCCTGGCGCATCGACCACGAAGGCAGTGCCACGGTCTATCAGGGAGAGTGGAAGACGGCCGAAGGCATCGCGAAGTACCTCGCCGGTGGCGGCTTACGCGTCGCCCTCCAATAACACAAGAGGGGGAGGCGATGCTCTCGCCGCCCCCTCTCGTTCGTCAATGTATGTGAGTCAGGAGGGTTGCCGGAGAACCAGGCTACACAGCCGATTACCGGTGCGAAACTTTCCGGCGGGGCCGAGCTTTGCTGGTGGCAGCCCGCTGGGTGGATCGAGCCGACCGCTTGATGACCTTCTTCCGAACGGAGGCCTTCGGCTTCGCGTGGCTCTTCGCGTCCTTCTGATGCGCGGTGGGCCAGGCCGGAATCCGGCTGGGCTTGCTCAGGAGTTCGCCGCTATACACCCGAACCTGGTATAGTTCGAACAGCTTGGTGATGGCTTTCGGATCTCCCTTGCGGGCCGAGTTCAACAGTCGACGCCGTTGATTCAATTCTTCTTCTTCAGTATGGGACGCTGCTCGTCGTTCCATATCGCCTTGACCTTTCTCCAGCCCATTCCTTTGGGTTGGACTTCGCAATTCCGAGGTAGAATGACAAAATATATACTAAGAGCCTCCGTTTTTCCATTAAATTTGGCACTTTCCATGACACAAGACCCTAAATGAGTCCGCTTAGGCCTGTTCATAATTAATATAAAGCATTGATATGAAAACGATATTTTAGATTTGAGGATTTCTCACAACATCGAGTTCTCGACTGATAGGTTGTCCCAGGCGACAACCGACGATATAATCAACTGTTTTTTCATGTGCACAAGATAACCGTCCCCGACAAAAAGGAGCCTAACCCATGGAAATGTATAAGCGAGAAGAAGGAAAAACCGATATTCAGGACGACCCCAAAGCCCGTGCTCTTTTGAAAAGGGCCTTTGAAAAGACCTCCCGCTGGCAGCCGGATTTCAAAGGGTTCACCGCAGACCTCACCGTCAACGTGAACGGGAAGGAAACCCGGGGCAGCGTCACCGTGAAGGGGCCGCGCGATGTGAGCGTGAGTCTCCCCGACCCGGACGTCCAGAAATGGGCGGAGGGCCAGATCGGCATGATCGCCGTCCACCGAGCCCCCCGCAAGTTCGAGGAGGCGGACGGCAAGTATGCCCTGACCTTGGGGGAAGATCGCGACCATCCGCTCGGCCCCAAACTGACCATCCATGGGGACGGGATGCATTCATACTATCGGGTCAAGGGCGACCGGATTACCCAGATCAACCGCAAGATGCCCCACATGGCCTTCACGATCAACGTGGAGGACAGCGCCCTGACCCAGGACAACAAGTTCCTCACCACCCGCTACACGGTCTATTACTACAACCCGAAAGACAGCCAGCTCACCAACGTGGAGAGCTTCACCGACACCCACACCCGCATTGGGTCGTCGGACCTGCCGGCTGGCCGGCAAATCATCACCTACGACAACGGAGAAGTGGCCGTGCGATCGCTCTCATTCACCAACCATAAGATGCTGTGAGCATGGATCTTCGCAGGCAGTTTCCCCGCAGCCCCAAAGACAAGTTGGCCGGCTATGTCCATCTGGCCCGCATGACAGACAAGTGCCGGGCCAGTCTCGCTGGAACACTGGGCGAGTATAAATACCCCTGCCCGATGGACCAACGGCTTCTGGATTTTGCCGGCATCACGGCGGAACAGTTCACCGCCGCCGTGCGCAATGCACAGAACGACCAAGCCCTGACGGAGTGGTTCACACAGGCGGCGACGCCTCACAGCTCCGATGACATTGCACGGTGGAACCAGACATTCCTGACCTGGGCTCCAGACACGGAAGAGAAGCGGGCCTACTTCAAACAACTGCGTGATGCAGTGGATTCCAGCAGGACCGACATCACCGCCTGGGCCGACCTGTTGGACTTGGACGAACAACGACCGGTGCCGAAGCGCACGGCAAACGTAGGGAGATAAGGATGGAACTCGTAAAATGGATGGGCCTGCTGACTCTGGCCGTGATGATCAACTGGAACGTCATCGCGGTCGCCGAAGACTTGCCGCGTGAAGCGGTCCTGCCCCTGGCCCTGGCCAACAAGGCAGCAGCGGCGGCGGTCGAGAAGTGCAAACAAGACGGCTACAAAGTCAGCGCCTCGGTCGTGGACAAGGCCGGAGTCCTGAGGGCCTTTCAACGAGGCGACGGAGCCGGCCCGCACACGGTGGACAGCAGCAGAAAGAAAGCCTACACAGCCGCAAGCTTGGGCCGGACGACCAGCGAGCTGGGCGAACTGCTCGTCAAGGCGCCCCACCTGCAAGCGCTGGGCAAAATGAACGAGAACATCATCATTCTGGGCGGCGGACTCCCGATTCAATTCGGCAATGAAGTGGTCGGCGGGATCGGCGTCGGCGGCGCCCCCGGCACCCAACTCGACGACGCCTGCGCCCAAGCAGGCCTGGACGCGATCGGCGCGGCTCAGAAAGCGTCAGCAGGAAAGTAGCCTGGCCCCGTTTCATCGGGACCTGCAGCAGCAGGTTAGACATCCTTTCCATCATCGACCAACAGTCCGCCAGTAGCAGCGAGCAGATGATCGGACTCGTGAAGACCAAACAATTCGCCAAGGTAGATCATTAGCAGCCTGAACCGCTCTTTCGCCTCCATTACCCATTCCCTTGTGATCTTGCTGTACCAATCAGGTTGCAAATCCTGGTTGTTCAGAAACCGATTCGCGTCACCTTGATTATTGAACACCGGGCCAACAACTCGCTCTGGCTTCCCATGAGCAAGCCTGTCTCTCAGCGCAAAGACCTCAGTTGCAAACCGGAGCGGGTCTTTACCCCAGTCGATCGATCGCTTGGCGGTCTTGTGCAAGATTGCCATCTTCTTCTTCCACGAGAGCCGCTCCAGTTCGTCCCAGATTTCGAGCTGCCTTGCACCAATGGAGTTCAGGTATGACTCGATCGCGAACGCCAGGAAGACAACGATTGGGGTAAGTTCGATTCGTGCGGCCGAATCACGCTCCAACTGGGCATACATGGACATGAGTGCAGAGACCGTTCTACTCTGCGCAGTGAAGTTGGAAAAGGGTTGATACGTTGCCATGTCGACGACTGCTGCCTAACGTTCCACGTGAGCCGACGCCGGAACGCAAAGCGCAGATGGAACCCAACAGCGCAGATGTTGAGCGGTAGACTCGACGTGGTTGTTAGGCGTCATTTGTTGCCCGCTAGTCATTGCCGTCGACTGGAGCCCAATGAGCAATTAGAAAGATTGAGATGGCAGCGACAATAATGACTATCGAACCGTAAATCATCCCTTCCGCGATCGTAAGTTTGCGCAATGACTCGTTTCGCCCAAACAAAAGCGACTCCTTCCCACGGGTGACTGCGTAAGTGACACCAACAACAAGAATCACGGCAATATAGTGAATGAACCACCAGGTAAAAAAATCCAAAATCGAATCCCACGTATATCTGTGGTATTGGACAGCGTGCCGGACGTAGGCCACGACTAGCCCAGCAAGGGCAGCCAAGCTGGTAACTCTAGGTTCGCTGTGAAATGCCATGGCACCAACCGATGACGCCTAACTAGGGATTATCTGGTTCTGTACAAGAAGCTGGATGGGTCCGACAGCAATATAAGCCCTTGTCAGTTTCCTAGCAATGGACTGCATCCGCTCGCTTGAGAAAAAGAGGGAGATGCCGGGAACCATTTCTGATCTACCACGATCCCTCTCCGTCCATCCTGCCGCCGAAGCCACTGACTATACTTTTTCACTGCTTCGCAGGTATTTGCGAAGGCCTCGTTCGGTGAGTATCCCTTTCTCTTTGGCTTTCTTTGCCCAATAGCCCTGCGCCGCGACAAAGCTCTGCTTGAGCCGTTCACACTTGGCCGCCCGCAATGCCTCCTGGATCACCGCGCTGACCGTCTTGCCTTCTTCACGCGCCATCTCGTCCAGTTCTTTCGAGAGCGGCGGAGAAAGCGAAATAGTTTTCTTGACCACCCTGCCCATGATGCAACCTCGGTGTATGAAAAACATACCAGGGACTAAGCGGGTCGCCTACTACCTTTCTACCCTTTCTCAGCCCGGCCAGCCCGGCCTCTCACTTCAGCCCCTCCCCGCCCATGCCCCCGCCGAAGCCTCCTTGCCCGCTGCCCCCGTCTGCACCGCTATGGAAGCAACACGAATTTGCCGATCTTGGCGGGGCGATACACGGAGAAATCCTTCCGGTCCAACGTAAACACCCTCCTAATCTTTTCCCGCTCGGCAACCCGGACCAGCGCCGCATCGGCCAAGTCCATCGGCAAGGACCGGTATTTTTTCATGAGTTCCCGCATCCGCAGGAAATCCCCATCCCCCAGCGGAGCGAGCATGACCATGCCTTCGATGAGCATCTCCCATAAGGCCTCTTGCCCTTCCCAGGAGAAATGCAGCAAGTACATGGCCTCGGTCACCGCCGGCCACACCGTCACCAACGGATCGGTCAACTCGGTCAACGCTTTGACGCACAGATGATGGGCTTGATCGTTCTTGCTGAGGAGGGCCACGAGCGGACCGGCATCGACCAGGATTGTGGATTTCACCGGCACTGCCTTGCGCGCAAGAGCTTTCGGAAGGCTTCCCCTGTTTGTTGAGATAAATCGGGCGGGCCGTTCTTAACGCATCCTAACAGATGCTTCATCGCCTGGTAGGGGGTACGTTGCCGTTCAGAAGAGGCGTCGTCTCCCATCAAGGTGGCGAGGGCGCTTCGAATGACCTCGGACTTCGACTGGCGTCGTCGTTTGGCTAGACGAGAAACAAGATGGTCAAGTTCCGGCGAAAGTCTGATACTGGTCGCCATCGGTCGTCCCTTTCTTGTAGGACGGTATTGTAATACACAATGGCTGTTTGCGCAACGAGTGCCAACGAAGCAGGCTCACTTCAACCCTTCTCCGCCCATGCCTCCGCCGAAGCCGCCGAAGTTGCCGCCGAAGCCGCCTTGACCGCAGCCCCAATATTCGCCGCGCCGGAGACGGCCAAAGGGATGGCGCAAGTCAGGACGGCTGATCCACCAGAGAAAGGCTAGCGCGCCGAAGCCGGTGAAGAGGGTCAGCACGATACCCAGCCCCTTCAGATGCGAGCGGGGCGGATCGCCGACCCGAATCTCCTGCGCCGCTGAGGCCAGGGCCACGGAGGTTCGATAGAGCCCTTCTTCAAACTGTCCATGCCGGAACGATGGCTCGATGTACTGTGTGCTGACTTGCTCCAAGATTTTCGGCGTGATCACGCCCAGGAGGCTCCGCCCCATCGTGATGGCCGCCTGTCTCTCCTCCACCGCCGCCAATACCAGCACCCCATGGCCCTTCTGGGCCGTCCCGATCCCCCAGCGTTGATAGAGAGCCTCCGCATAGTCGTTCGCGGTTTTGTAGGGCTTGATCGTCTTGACTGTGACGATCACCATCTCGACGCCGGTCTTCCGTTCCAAATCCTGACAGACGGACCGGATATTCGCCTTCCACTCGACCCCAACCACCCCCGCATGGTCTGTGACATAGCCCAGCGGTTCCGGCAGCGGCGTTTTCTCCCCAGGCAGGGCGAATGCCGGAGCGGCGGAACCAGCCCATGCCAGCATGAGAAACCAAGCTGTGAAAAGCGCCTTCACCACTTGCCCTCCGCCTTCAATTGCTCCACCCGCTGAATCGCTCCTTCCAGCGAGGCAACGTACCGGTCGAAGAGCCTGGGCACTTCCAGCGGCCCAGGCGTGCTCTGGCCACGCTTCAGGCTTAACACTTCTCGAAATCCAGTCGGATCTATACCCAAGTGTGATTGAAGCTGATCGAGAAGTCCGTCGCTCTGAGCCGGCACGGACAGGCCCTTGATTCGCAAGAGACCCCTCAGGCAGGGCAAGAGAGAAGTCAGCGACAGGGGCAAGAGACTCAGAATGGCCTCCTGCTTACCGCCGCCTTCGACAAACCGCTGCCGCAGCCGGAGCAGATTGCCCCGCAGCTCCTGCTCATATTGCAGGCCAAGGTTGCGCTGATCCACGTGGAGTGTGGGAAAGGGATCGCGGCCGGCGAGCAAGACATGTAGCTCTTTGATTTCCAGATATTCGAGCGGAAACAGAACCGCCGAGGCCTGTAACTCTTGCTGCGTCAAAAATAGCGGCACGACGATGCGCTCTTTGCCCCAGCGTTTATGAATCTTCGCGTACTGTTCCAGCAATGCTGTGTCCTGCTTCGCGAGTAAGATGAGGATATTTAGATTGGACCGGTCCGGCAGGAACTCGTTACCCGCGGCGCTCCCATAGAGAATCACCGCCTCCAAGGCCTGGCCAAAGAGTTTTGTCACCTCTTCAAGATAAGACCGGAGTGTTTGCCGCACGTCGGCCGGCAGGTGCTTGGGGATCCCTTCCGTTGAATCCTGTCTCATCTTCTATCTACGCCTCCCGCGCCGCTGCGTCCGCCGGCAACCGATCCGCATGGGGATCGGGCATGAACCCGGCAATCATCAACCGGTCCAATAGTCCGAATGGCGGCTCGGATCGAAACCCGGCCGTCGTGGCCAGCACCCGATAGCTCAACCGCTTGTTGCGATCCATGCCTTTGAATACCCGGTCGCGCAGGTAGCCCAGAAAGGGATTGCCCGTATTCCAGAAGAAGACCTGCTCGTCTGCCAATTTCTGGAGCATGTTCACTTGCGGCCGCCGGACCCGCTCGTACTCGGCCAGACTGGAGGCCGACCAGTCGTTGCGCTCCAACCACCGGGGCACCAGATCGGCCAGCGCCATGGCATCCACCATCGCTTGCATCCGGCCCTGCGAGGCATGAGGATTGATCGCGTGCGCCGCGTCGCCGATCAGCACCGCCCCATCGGCCACCCAGGTCTTGGCTTTAACCCGGCCCGTGGGCATGTAGGCGGTCTGCTTCCAGTCTACCAGACTTTTTGCCATTGGCTCCAAAGTCGGATCGATGGCCAGCCATCGTTTACGCAGCGCCTCGATACCCGCGTCCTTAATCTGCTGCATGGAGCCGGCAGGAATCATGTAGAACAGGTAGGCCTTGTCGCCTGCCGCAGGGAAAGCCCCGAGGATCGTCTTCTTCCCCACGAAATAGCGGGCCTCTTCCATCTCCTTGGGCCGCTCCAGGATGGCAATCAGATAACCCTCCGGATACATGTGCAGTTTGGCTGCAATGCCCAAGGCATCGCGCACCTTCGACAAGGCCCCGTCGGCCCCCACGACCAGCTTGGCCGAGACGGTCATGGCCTTGCTGTCACATTCCACCTCCACGCCGACAACCCGATTCCCTTCGCGCAGCAGCCTCTTAAACGTGGCCCCGTACCGAAGGCTGCCTGGCGCCCGAGACTCCAACGCCTTCAAGATCGCATGGTGGGCCACGTTCGGCAGAGTCACCAACGCCCGGTTGTGCGGCGGCGGCAACATTCCGTAGTCCACGGTGCAAAGCCGTTCGCCACCCACACGGCAGAAGTGAAAGTACCGCACCGGTCTGGTGGCATCCGCCGGCAGTTTGTCGAGTAGCCCCAGGCGATGCAAAATCTGTTGCCCGTTGGGTTGGAGAATCTCCCCGCGCAGGCCTCCGGGTGGGCCGGACGCCTGCTCCAGGACCTGCGCCTTGATCCCCTTCTGCGCCAACGCCAGGCCCAGCACCGCCCCGCCCCCGCCTGCGCCGATGACGACCACATCCGTCCGTTCTGTCATCGCAGCAGACACAGGGCCCTCATCGCCAATCCCCATACCGAACTTGGTCTTTCCACATGGACAGGAACTTCTCCCGTGCGCGGAGGCTGGTGACTGGGTCGGTGATCACGTCCAGCCGCTCGTCGTTATAGCGGTGGCCACTCGTGGTCTGATTCATCGAGCCGGAGGTATGGATCTCGTCGTCGATGACGACTTGCTTTAGATGCATGAGCCCGTCGTGCTGGTTGACCTTGATGGGAACGCCCGCCAACCTAAGCGTCTCTAACGCCGCCCGTTGCTTAGGGTCTTTGAGCTTTTCACGGTCGGTAATCACACGCACGTCCACCCCCCGCTTATGGGCGGACACCAAGGCGTGGACCACCGGCGGGAAGGTGATGCCATACACCGCCACATAAATGTAGCGTTTGGCCTTGCCATAGAGAGCCACGAGCTTGTCGCCGGGCAAGTCCTCCGGCGCATAGTAGAGTTCGATCGTCGCGGCGGCGGCGGTTGGAAGCGAAAAGACCGGCAGGGCCCAGCCGATCCCCAACAGCCCCAACAGTACAACCGACGCCAAACGCCGGGCAGGTAGAGATGTCATGTGTCAGTCTTCGAAGAGAGCGCGGAAGTGATCCTCGGACGATTCCCAGGCCTGCGGCGACGTTTTTTGGAGCCACTCTTTGAGGAAGGCCTTCTGGCCGGGAGTCAGCATTTGCTTGATCTGATGCGAGCGCCCCTGCAGCGGTTGCAGGAAGCCGGCCCGCTTGTTGAAGTCCAAGGTAGCGGTGCGGACATAGATGTTCGTGTAGGCCTCAGGCGCCTCCTCCCCGTCTCCCTGCACCCAGACGGAGAGAAACTTTTCCAGCTTGAGACCGGCGCTGTCCAGCGCCGGATCCGTATCGTGAAACAGCTCGTTTTCGGACTCTTTCAGCGGCACCGCTTCATTGTGTCGAAACAAGAAGTTCTGCTTCCACATGCAATCACGAATCCCCTTCGTTGAATCCTTTGCCCAATCCGTGTCTCGTAGGACACGAAAAATGGGCCATACTGTAGGGGAAACCCTTGGAAAGTCAAGGCAGTCTCCTTGACAAGGGCTTGCAGAGTTTGTTAGCGTTTGAAACTTCTTTTCTCTCTCACGGACTCAGGAGCCGTTGCATGCAGGTGAAAATCAACGGGAAATCGGAGGAAGTCCAGGGCGCCACGGTTTTGGACCTCCTCAAAGCCAAGAATATCGACCCGCACATGGTCGCCGTCGAGTTGAACCACACGATACTGGAACGAGACCATCTGGGGACCGCCCACGTGAAGGACGGGGACCATCTGGAGTTTCTCTTTTATATGGGAGGTGGCCGTTGACCGCTCACTCCCACAAGACCATCGTCGAACTCATCGGCAATACGCCGCTGGTGCGGTTGAACTGCTTGTCCCCCGAAGGCGGCGCGACGATTTACGCCAAGGTGGAGTATTTCAATCCCGGCGGGAGCGTCAAGGACCGGATCTGTCTCAACATGATCGACGAGGCGGAGCAGCAAGGCAAACTCAAGCCGGGCGGGACGATCGTCGAGCCGACGAGCGGGAATACGGGCATCGGCCTGGCCTTGGTGGCCGCGGTGCGCGGGTACAAGTTGATCCTGGTTATGCCCGAGAGCATGAGCATGGAGCGGGCCAGCCTCCTGTCCTCCTACGGGGCTCAATTGGTTCTGACCGCCGCCTGGGAAGGCATGAAGGGCTCGATCAAGGAAGCCGAGAGCATCGTGGCGCAGAACCCGTCCTATTTCATGCCCGATCAGTTCTCCAATGCGGCCAATCCGGCCATGCATCGGAAGACGACGGCGTTGGAGATTTGGGAGGCGTTGGACGGCAAGATCGACGCCTTCGTTGCCGCCGTCGGCACGGGCGGCACGATCACCGGCTGCGGTGAAGTGCTCAAGGAACGGAAGCCCCAGGTGCAGGTCATCGCGGTCGAGCCAGCCGGCTCGCCGGTGCTCTCCGGCGGAGACCCGGGCCCGCACAAGATCCAGGGCATCGGCGCCGGGTTTATCCCGAAAGTGTTGAACCGGAAGATCCTGGACCGGGTCGTCACCGTGACGGATGACGAGGCCTACCAGACCTCCAAGCTGCTCGCGAAGAAGGAAGGGCTGCTCGTGGGCATTTCGTCCGGCGCCAACGTGGTCGCCGCCCAGAAAGTGGCCCAGGAATTGGGACCGGGGAAAAACGTGGTGACGATTCTCTGCGACACGGGCGAGCGGTACATCAGTATCGAGAAGTATTTCAATATCTAGTGGACAGTGATGGGGAAAGAGTGATGAGCACCGAGCGAGCGACCAGCCGACTCATCACGCATCACTGATCACACATCACGAGCCGTTATGAATTTCACCGACGAACAAGTTACCCGCTACAGCCGCCATATCCTCCTGCCCGAAGTGGGCGGGAAGGGGCAGAAAAAGATCGCCCAGTCGAAGATCCTGATCGTCGGCGCCGGCGGCCTCGGCTCCCCTGCCGCCTTCTACCTGGCCGCCGCCGGCGCGGGCACCATCGGATTGATCGACAGCGACCTGGTGGACCTCTCGAACCTCCAGCGGCAGGTCATTCACCAGACCCCAGATGTCGGCCGGCCCAAAGTGCTCTCGGCCAAGGAAAAGATCGAGGCGATCAACCCGGACGTGAAAGTCCTCACCTATGAGGACCGGCTCGTGGCCAAGAACGCGCTGGAATTGATCCGTGCCTACGATGTCGTCATCGACGGCGTGGACAACTTCCCCGCCAAGTTCCTGATCAACGATGCCTGTTTCTTCGCCGAAAAGCCGCTGGTCCACGGTGGCATCCTGCGGTTCGACGGCCGCGTCACGACGATCATCCCGAAGAAGTCCGCCTGTTACCGGTGCGTCTTCAAGACCCCGCCCCCGCCTGGCTTGGTCGCCAGTTGCCAGGAGGCCGGCGTGATCGGCGTGCTGGCCGGGATCATCGGCACCCTCCAGGCCACGGAAGCCCTGAAGCTGGTGCTGGGCATCGGCCGGCCGCTCACCGACCGAATGCTGGACTTCGATGCCCGCCGGACGACGTTCCGGGAGATCAAGACCAAACGGAACCCGAACTGCCCGCTCTGCGGTTCCCATCCGACGATCACGGAGCTGTTCGACCATGAGCCGGAAGTTTGTGACTTGAAGCAGGTTGAGGCTTAGGCCGAGGCTGAGCGTACTGACACACTTAACCTGAACCTTAGCCTTTCCTGAAGTGGTGATGTCATGGCCAAAATGAAAGCGCTGATCTGCCGGGAATGCGGGAAGGAATACCCGACCAAGGCGATCCACGTCTGCGAGCTCTGCTTCGGCCCGCTGGAAGTGAAATACAACTACGAGGAGATCAAGCAGAACATTTCCCGCAAGAAGATCGAGTCCGGACCACACAGCATGTGGCGGTATATCGACCTGCTGCCGGTCGAAGGCGCGCCCTCCGTCGGGCCCCATGCCGGCTTCACTCCCATGGTGCGGGCGAAGAATCTGGGGGCCTTTCTGGGCCTGGACGAGCTGTACATCAAGAACGACACGGTCAACCATCCGACCCTCTCGTTCAAGGACCGGGTTGTGGCCGTAGCCCTGACCCGGGCGAGGGAGCTGGGGTTCGAGACCGTGGCCTGCGCCTCGACCGGCAACCTGGCCAACTCCGTCGCGGCCCATGCGGCGGCCGCCGGCATGCGCTGCTACGTGTTCATTCCCGGCGACCTGGAAGCGGCCAAGGTGCTGGGCAATCTGATTTACAAGCCCAACGTGGTGGAGGTCGAGGGCAACTACGACGACGTCAACCGTCTGTGCAGCGAGATCGCTGGCGAGCACAAGTGGGCCTTCGTGAACATCAACATCCGGCCTTACTATGCCGAAGGCTCTAAGACCCTGGCCTTCGAAACCGTCGAGCAATTGGGCTGGCGGGCGCCGGATCAAGTGGTGATCCCCATGGCGTCCGGCTCCCTGCTGACCAAAATCAAAAAGGGCCTCCAGGAAATGGAAACCTTGGGACTGATCGGCAAGGTCAAGACCAAGATCAACGGGGCCCAAGCCGAGGGCTGCTCCCCGATCTCGACGGCCTTCAAGGAAGGACGGGACTTCTTCCGGCCGGTGAAGCCGAAAACCATCGCCAAGTCGCTGGCGATCGGCAACCCGGCCGACGGCTACTATGCGCTGAAGGCCACGGCCGAGACCGGCGGGGCCATGGACATGGTGTCCGACGAGGAAGTGGTCGAGGGGATCAAGCTGCTGGCCCAAACCGAGGGGATCTTCGCGGAGACCGCCGGCGGCGTGACCATCGGGGTCCTGCAGAAGCTGGTCAAACAGGGCATCATCAAAAAAGGCGATGTGACCGTCGCCTACATCACCGGGAACGGGCTCAAGACACAGGAAGCGGTGATTGACGCGGTCGGCCGCCCCGTTCGTATCCAGCCCAGCCTGGTGAATTTCGAAAAGACCTTTAAGATGGGCAAGAACGGAGGAGCCGACGCATGATCAAGGTCCGCATCCCGACCCCCTTGCGCCCACTGACCAAGGGTCAGGGGGAAGTCGAGGCGAAGGGAGCCAACATCGAGGAGATGGTCGATCATTTGGAGGGTGCGCACCCGGGCATCAAGGGCCGGCTTTGCGACGAAAAGGGTGAACTGCGCCGGTTCGTAAACATTTACGTGAACGAAGAAGATATCCGGTTTCTCAAGGGCAAAGACACGACCTTAAAGGATGGGGACGAAGTGTCCATCGTGCCGGCGATCGCGGGAGGCAACTAAATGCCCAGCTTGCGCTTCCACATCCGCTTCCCGGAACAAAAGATCAAGGAACCGATCATCTATCAGATCGGCCATGAGTACAAGGTCGTCACCAACGTCCGGCGGGCCGACGTGCGCGAGACCACCGGCTGGATGGACGTTGAGCTGACCGGCGAGACCGGCGAAATCGAACGGGCGGTCGATGGACTCAGGAAGAAGGGGGTCCTCGTGGACCCGATCGAGCTGAACGTGGTGGAGTAAGCGCCGCACCGATGGAATTCACCGACGCACAGGTCCAACGCTACAGCCGGCATATCATCCTGCAGGATGTGGGCGGCAAGGGACAGAAGAAGCTGGCGCGCGCCAAGGTCCTGGTGATCGGGGCCGGCGGGCTCGGCTCCCCCGCGGCGCTCTATCTGGCGGCGGCTGGGGTCGGCACAATCGGCCTTGTGGACGGGGACGTGGTGGACCTGTCCAATCTTCAGCGGCAGATTCTCCACACGACCGCCACGCTCGGCCAGCCGAAGGTGGAATCGGGACGCAAGATGCTGGCGGCGCTGAACCCGGACATCACGATCAAGACCTATCAGGAGAACGTGTCGGCCGACAACATCATGGGGCTCCTGCACGACTACGACGTCATCCTCGACGGGTCAGACAACTTCTCCACCCGCTTCCTCGTGAACGACGCCTGCTTCTTCGCCAAGAAGACGCTCGTCTCGGGCAGTATCTTCCGGTTTGAGGGCCAACTCACGACCATCAAACCCCACGAGGGCCACCCCTGCTATCGCTGCCTCTATCCGGAGCCGCCCCCGGCCGGGCTCGTGCCCAACTGTCAGGAAGCCGGCGTGCTGGGCGTGCTGGCCGGCACGATCGGCGTGCTGCAGGCGTCCGAGGCCATCAAGGAAATTTTGGGCATCGGCGAGACGCTGGCCGACCGGCTGCTGCTCTATGACGCCTTGGAGATGAAGTTCCGCAAGCTGGGCCGTCCCAAGGACCCGGACTGCCGCCTCTGCGGGCCCAATCCAACCATCACCAACCTGCTCAGCGATTATACCGTCTCCTGTAGTTTGTGACGTGTTGCCCCTGAAGATTCCCCGCCAGATCCTCGATGAAATGGTGGCCCACGCCCGCGCGCTGGATCCTTACGAGTGTTGCGGATTATTGGCCGGAAAAGAGGGGGCCGTGTCTCGGCACTATCGCATCACCAACACCGTGGCCAAAGACGCGCAGGCCGTGGAGGTGTTCGATGCGGCCAACGTCAAGCAGCTGGCGGACCTGTCGGAGGCCCAAAAAGCCGAAGTCGCCTACTTCATGGATCCCAAGGAGATGCTCGCGGCCTTCAAAGACATGCGGGAGCGGGAGCTCGACCTAACGGTAATCTACCATTCCCACACCCATTCCCCCGCCTATCCCTCCATGACCGACATAGGCCTGGCCCTCTATCCCGATGCGGCCTATCTCATTATCTCTCTTGAACACAAGGCTGCGCCGGACTTGCGGGCCTACTCCATCCAAGGCCACCAGGTCACTCGGATCGAGTTTCAGGCGATCTGAGCCCGCGCGCAACGTCCGTCGCTCATCGCGCTAAAATCCAGTAGACCGTTCCCGCGAACGATGCCATAATAATTCCAAACTTCTTCAGGGAGGGTCCCGTGCAGATCGCTACCCATTTTTTCAGATTCTTCCTGGCCACTACGGTACTGGCCTGCTTCTCCTGGGTCGTGCCGGCCGCCGCGGAGGACAAGAGCATTTATAGTCCGATCATATTCGTGGATAAGGAGAAGGGCTACATCGTGGTGTCCAACTCGGGAGCGGTCTTCGGCGTGGAGGTTCCCGAGGCGGCCAGGCCGCATCTGGACAAGCTACCGGTCTCCGGCATGCTGGACATCGTGGTGGAATTGAGACCCGGAAACGCGCCCCTGCTCAAGACCTGGAAGCTCGCAGCAGGCGACTCGGCCTGCAAGATATTCGACGGGAAGACCTGCAAGTAGGCAGAAGGGCGGCAAGTCGAAAAGTCTGAAAGTCATCACGTCAGAACAATCGGCGGCAACCCAATATGCTCGACTTTCTAACTTGCGGATTTTCAGACTTTCAATTATTCGGAGCTACCGAGCATATCGTCGATCAGCGGACGATTGATGTCGGTGCACCCCAGGCAAATCGCGTCGAACAGCGCTTCATGGTCGGCGACGTAGTTACGATCGTCCGCCAGCTTGTCGGCTAGCACGTGCTCATGACACGTGTCGCAGAGCATCATGAAGCCCCGCATCACGGACACCATCTTTCGCCCGGCGCTCCCCTGCATAATTGTTATCTCCCGGTCCGATGAAACAGAGCTACACGGACCCCTTCATTTGCGCGTGCCAGAAATCCTCGGTCTCCAACTCGATCCCACAGCGGGGACATTCGTAGGGCTTGTCCGGCGGGGGGACCGAGAGCGACATATTCTGAACCTGCCCCCGACAGACGTGAAAAAAATGCCCTTTGGCATGCTCGCTATCCAACGGTTCGTTTTCGTACAGCAGCACCATCGTTCCGACTCCTGATTTCACTAGGTCAAAGTATACCCATCCATGGATCGTATCCGCAACCGGGTCCCTCGTGGCAAGCGCGGCTATGCGGGCCCTACCGGGCGGCTTACACAGACGCGATAGTCGGCGGGAGGCGCTGGAGCGCCGGGGTTGGTTGGGCGGAGCTATACCTGGAATTGAGCCTCGTACAGGCCGGCATAAAGACCACCGCGCGCCAGCAGTGTTTCGTGGGTGCCCGCTTCAACGATCCGGCCCTGCTCGACCACCAGAATCCGGTCCACGTCGTGCAGGGTGGACAGACGATGAGCAATGATGAACGTGGTCCGCCCCTGGGTCAGCACGGCCAGCGCTTCCCGGATCTTCACTTCGGTCTCGGTGTCGATATTGGAGGTCGCCTCGTCGAAAACTACGATCGGCGGATCCTTCAACAGCACCCGCGCAATGGACACCCGCTGTTTCTGACCGACCGACAGTTTCACGCCCCGCTCCCCGATCCAGGTGTCGTAGCCCTCCGGCAACGAGGCAATAAACTCGTGGGCGCGGGCCGCACGAGCCACATCCTCGATCCGTCCCTGGCCGGCGGCCAGGTCTCCGTAGGCAATGTTCTCCCGCACCGTGCCGTTGAAGAGGAACGGTTCCTGCTGCACCAGCCCGATCTGACTGCGCAAGAACGCCAGGGGAAGGGTTCGGATGTCATGGCCGTCGAGCAAGACCGCCCCTCCCCGCACGTCATAGAAGCGCATGAGCAGCTTGAGCATCGTGCTCTTGCCGGCCCCGCTGGGACCGACCAAGGCAATGCGTTCTCCCGGCTTGACGCCTAGCGAGACCTCGCGGAGGATCGGCACATCTGGCCGGTAGTGAAACGACACGCGCTCGAACCGCACCTCCCCGACCAACCGCCGGCTTGGCGAGATAACCCCAGGCCGGTCGTCGACCTCGGGCCGTTGGTCCAGAATCTCGAAGACCCGTTCGCTGGCGGCCAAGGCATGCTGCAGCATGTGGTTCACCGAATGGATTTGGTTGATCGGCACGTAGAACAGCCCCAGGTAGGAGAGAAACATCACCAACTCCCCGACCGTGAGGGCACCGTTCAGAACCTCGCCGGCTCCGTACCAAAGGATCAGCAGGCTCCCGAGGCTGCCCACGAAGATCATGCCCGGTGAGTACACCGACCAGAGACACATGGCCCGCAGGTTGCTCTCGCTGTATTGACGGCTGATGGCGCCGAATCGCCCCTCTTCATAGGCCTGCCGGTTGAATCCCATCGTCTCCCGGATGCCCGAAAGGGCATCCAGAAGATAGGCGTTCAGGTCAGCTGCGTGCTTGCGGATCTGGTGGTAATACCCGTGCACGCGCTTCGTGAAGAACATGGCGGAAAAGATCAGCACGGGGATCGGGAGCATGGAGAGCAGCGCCAGCTTCCAGTTTAGCGCGAACAGCATGACCGTGATGCCGGTGAGGGTCAAGGAGGCCGTAAGCATCCCTTCGAGGCCGTCGATGAAAATCCGTTCGACGTGCTCCGTATCGTTGGTGACCCGCGACATGATCTCGCCGGTGGAACGGCTCTCGTAGTAGCTCACCGAGAGTCGCTGCAGGGCGGCAAAGACCTGCTCGCGCAGCTCGTGCACCACCCGCTGTTCCAGCGTGTTATTGAAGCGGATACGGAGGGAGGCGAACACATTTTTCAACGCATAGGCGAGCAGCAGCCCGGCGATCACCCGGGGCAACAGATCGGGGCGGCGGGCCTGGATCACGTCGTCGATGACGACCTTGATCAGCCAGGGCGGCACCAGCTCCAGCGCCGTGACCAGGCAAGCGCAGAGCAGCGTGAACAGAGCCAGCGCACGATAGGGTCTAAGATAGCGAAGGACGCGCAGGAGAGATTTCACGGGCGAGTAGAAACGGCGAATGATGAACGATGAGCGTGCTTCAGGGGCGGGATGTGCCGACGGAGACCGCGAATCCGAAATCTATATTCAGCCTTCATCATTCAAAATTCACAATTCAAGCCTAGATGACCGTGGCATGCTCTTTCCGCCAATATTGATCAAATTCCTCGAGCTGAGTGAGCGTGGAGAGATCGGCCATCCGATCCAGGAATAGCTTCCCGATAAGGTGATCCATTTCATGTTGGATGCACACGGCGAACAGGCCGGTCGCATCGAACTCCACCGCCGCCCCTTGCCGGTCCAGCGCGCGGACCCGGACCATCGAGGGCCGCGTCACCTTCCCGCGGAGCCCGTCCACACTAAGACAGCCCTCCCACATCTCCTCCTGTTGAGGACCGTAGTAGACGATCACCGGATTGATCAGCACGGTATCCGGGAACCCGCCTTCTCCCGGACACCCCATAACGAGGAGCTGCTCGGAACGAGACACTTGCGGCGCCGCCAACCCGATGCCTTCCTCTTCGCGCATGGTTTCGAACAGGTCCTCGATGAACTGCTGCATCGCCTTGGATCGAATCTCAGCCGGATCCACGGGGCGGGCAAGTTGCCTGAGAACTGGATTGCCGACTTTCGCTACGGGCAGGACCGCCATCGCTTCAACTCCTTGCACAAGCTACGTCAACGCAAGGCACCACCACCTTGCGCACATTTTATAACATAGGCTCCCGCGGAGCCGCAACCGAAGGCCCGGGCAAGAATCCACCTGATAAATCAGCCGATTCAGCCTTGAGGCTGCTGATTTTGGGGACGGCGCGGATCGGGCAGCTCAAAGGTATCCCGGACCGACGTCCACCAGTCCGCCCATTCCTGGGCCCATTCCTGGCGATTCTCCTTGCTCGAGGAGTCCCAGTCGTGGATCTCGCTCTCATGTCTTGTCAGCAGCCAAAGCGAGTGAATGGCCGAGATCGACACGAACCGTTCACGATCGGAGAGCAGCCCGATCAAGACCGGCACGACGGCTTTCTGCCGGACATACCGCGCCTCGAACGCCGCCACTTTCCTGACCGAAGCATTTTGGTCCTTGGCCATCGCCTCGATCGCCGGAGGCGCCAGGGCCGGGTTGAGCCGGACGGTGGCCCGCAAGGCATGCTCGCGCACGCGCGGCATGTCGTTCGGCTCCTTGGCGGCTTCCACCAGCGCCGGCGCCGCGCTGGGATCTTTGATTATCATTAGGGTTTCGATCGCGTTGTACCGGATCCTGGGGCTCGGCATCGTCAGGGCTTTGACCAGCACCGGCACCGCGGGCGCCCCCATGTGGACGAACTCCCCCATCGCCCAAAATTCCTGTTTCCCCTCCAACAGCGGCAGGAGCGCTTCAGCGCGCTTCAGCTCCTCCGGCCCAAGCGGCTGGTTGGACGGAGGCACCGAGGTCGCCGCCCCCGATTCCATCTTGGGCGGCAGATCGTAGGGCATCTGCACGGAAAAGAGGCGGGCCTGCGCCCCCGCCTCGCTCGTTGCCCCGACAAGCCCGAGGCACAATATCGCCATGCTGCGGAAGAGAATCGTGCGCACGTCGCACTGCCCCTGCTGTTTGTGGCCGTTCCGACAATACTTCATAAACGTCATCGCTAAAATTCCTTTCGACCATTCACCGTCATGTTCAGACTATTTGCCGCTTGGCTGTGGTTCCAATGGTTCGGCAATTGCCTCTTCGCCTGCTCCAATCCGTCCGCGATAGACAAGCTGGTAGAGAACCGGCAAGACCATCAGGATCAGCACGGCTGAGGTGAGCATCCCACCGACCACCACACGGGCCAATGGCTGCTGAGATTGCGCCCCAATCCCGGTGGCCACCGCCGCCGGGATCAGCCCGATGGCGGCCGCCAGCGTCGTCATCAGCACGGGACGCATCCGGACCTCTGCACTCGTCAAAATCGCTGTCCGCAGGTCATGCCCCTCATCGAGCAAATCGCGAATGCGGACGATCAGGATCAGGCCGCCCTGAATCGCCACACCGAACAGCGAGATGAACCCGACCGCAGCGGAGATGCTGAAATCGGTGCCCGTGAGCACCAGCGAAAAGACTCCTCCAATCAGTGCAAACGGCACCGCGATGAACACCAACACCGCATCCTTGAGCGAGTTCACCGCTAGGTATACGAGGAACAGCACGATCACCAAACTGATCGGGACAATTGCGGCGAGTCGTTTCTTCTCCTCCTGCAATTGGTCGTATTCTCCGTGCCATTCGATCCGATACCGCTCGGGCAACTGCACCTGCTCGCGAATCCGCGCCTCTGCGTCCTGAACCGTGCTTTC
This sequence comes from Nitrospira sp., assembly GCA_016873495.1. GTDB lineage: Bacteria > Nitrospirota > Nitrospiria > Nitrospirales > Nitrospiraceae > SYGV01. Next base: position 35,013 of record VGXC01000002.1, read on the forward strand.
CAGATCGCGGCCCCGGACGCTGAACTTAATCGGGATATAGCGTTCGTTGTTCTCTCGATAAATGATGAACGCCCCAGTCTGGTTGGAGATTTCGGCTAACTGCTTCAGGGGAATGCGAGCCCCCTCCGGCGTGCTGACCTGGATGTTCCCGATCGCCTCCATATCCTGACGGAACTCCGGCAGGAACCGGACCACCAGGTCGAACCAACGATCACCCTCATAGACCTGCGTCACCGCCTGGCCCCCGATCGCGGCCTGTACGACGCTGTTCACATCCGCCACCTGCAACCCATACCGGGCACACTCCTGCCGATCCACCTTGATGACCAGGTTCGGTTGGCCCAGCAGTCGGAAGATGCCCAGGTCTTTTACTCCCGGCACATGCCGCATGACCTTCTCAATCTCGGCGGCCTTCTCCTCCATTAGTTTGAGGTCCGTCCCGAACAGCTTGATCGAGTTCTCGCCTTTCACCCCCGACATCGCCTCCTGGACATTGTCCTGGATGACCTGGGAAAAATTGAAGTTCACCCCGGGAATCTTCGCGAGCTCCGCTTCGATTTCCTCGATCAGCTTATCTTTCGAGCTTACTTCCGGTCGCCATTCCTTTTTCGGCTTGAGGCTCACCAGGAATTCGGCGTTGGAAAAGCTGGTCGGGTCGGTGCCGTCGTCAGGTCGGCCGAGTTGCGAGACCGCCCGGTCCACCTCCGGGTAGCGCCGAAAGATACCGCGAATTTCTGCCGCCAAGCGGTCCGCCTGTTCGAAGGAAATGTCCACCGGCATCGTGGCGCGGACCCACAGATTGCCTTCTTCCAACGCCGGCATAAACTCCCCGCCCAGGAAGGGCACCGCCGCCAATGCTACCAGCAGCAACGCGACCGCCACACCGACCACGACATACTCATGGCTGAGGGCCCAATGGAGCGCGTCCAGATAAACACGCCGGATCCAACGGACCGGGGCGGTTTCCTCCTCGCTGATATGCCCCGTGAGCAACAACGAACAGAGCGCCGGGGCGAGCGTGAAGGCAATCAGCAAGGCCCCGGTCAACGCGAACCCGTAGGTCAGCGACATGGGGGCAAAGATCTTTCCCGGCACGCCGGTCATCGTGAACAGCGGAATGAATGCGACCACGATGATCGTGGTTGCGAAGAAGATCGGACGGCCGACTTCCCGCGCAGCCCGCATGATGTGCATCGGCACCGTCAACCCGGGTCCGGCCCGATGGGACAGGTGGGCGAAGATGCTCTCCACCATGATGAGCGTGGAGTCCACAATGATGCCGAAGTCGATCGCCCCGAGGGAGATCAAGTTGGCCGACTCTCCGACCAGCACCATCATGCTGAACGTGAACAGCAGCGCCGCCGGCACCGTCAAAGCCACGATCACCGCAGTCCGCATGTGCCCCAGGAACACGTAGAGGATGATGAAGACCAGCACGATACCGCTGATCAGGATGTCCATGACCGTCTCGACCGTGGTGTTGATCAGCACCATCCGATCGTAAAAGGTCTTCACCTGGACGCCCTTGGGCAACTTCCACGTGTTCAGTTCTTCCACCTTGGCCTTCACCTTCTCGAGCACCGAGAGCGCCTTGGACCCGCGAGCGAGCAGCACCACCCCTTCCACCACGTCGTCCCGATCGTCAATGCCGACCTTGCCCAGTCGAACCCGGTGCCCGACGCTGACCTTGCCCAAATTCCGAACATAGATCGGCGTTCCATCCTTTTCCGCCACGACGACGTTCTCGATGTCATTGAGGCTGTCGATCAGCCCGACTCCCCGCACGTTGAAATTTTGCGCGCCCGACGTGAGATAATTGCCGCCGACATTGGCGTTGCTGTTGGTCAACCCGGTCATCACTTGGGGCAAGTTCACACCGTAGCTGATCAACGCGCCCGGATTCAGATCGACATGGTATTCCTTGGTCGTCCCGCCGAACGCCGTTACGTCGATGACGCCCGGCACCCGTTTGAACTCCCGTTGCAACTTCCAATCCTGGAGGGTTTTCAGCTCGGTAAGGGAGGTCCCGTCTCCGACCAGCTCATATCGATAGATTTCGGCGATGGCCCACCAGGGCGATAGGGTCGGCTGAGCCGGGTCCGGCAGGTTGAGCATCGTCAGGCGGTTGAGCACCTCCTGCCGATCGCGGAAATATTCGGTGCGGAAATCGAAGTACACCTTGATGTCGTTGAGGCCGAAGATGGACAAGGACCGGGTGTCCGCGAGTCCCGGCATGCCGGCGAGGCTGATTTCTATAGGTATGGCGATCTGACGTTCAATCTCCTCGGCAGACCATCCCGGGTACTGGGTGATGATCTCGACCATTGGAGGCGACGGGTCGGGGTAGGCGACAACATCTAGGATGTGGAAGGCGTAGAGCCCCCCAAACAGCAGTACCAGTCCCAGGGCGCAGACAAAGAATCGTTGCCGAAGAGCGAACTCAACGATACGTGGAATCATCGGATTGTACGGATGGTTGAACCATCGGACGGCAGACGCTCGGCAGACATTATCCTTTGACCTCTTGGCCCTTGACCAAGACGGCCCCTTTGGTCACGATTCGCTCCCCCGGCTTGAGCCCGTCCACCACCCGCACCTGGTCTCCCGAAGCCGTCGCGATTTTGACCTCGCGTTTGAGATACTTGCCTTCTCCTTGTACGATATAGACGAATTGCTTGCCGTCCGCCTCCAACACCGCCTCCTTGGGAACGGTCAGGAACGCGCTGGCATCGCCGACTTGGATGTGCAGACGGGCGAACATTTCGGGCTTGAGCTTGTGATCCACATTGGTCACCCAGGCCCGAACTTTGATGGTCCTAGTGTTGGGGTCCACGACATCGCCGATCGCCGCAATGGCGCCGGGAAAGTTGGTATGGGGATAGGCCTCCACGGACACGACCGCCACCTGCCCGACATGGACTAGGTCCAAGTCCCGCTCGTACACATCGGCCACGACCTGGAGATTGTCCAAGTCCGCCACCGTAAACAGCACCTGGGACTGGTCGCCGCCCACGATGGAGCCGGGCGTGACGGTCCGCTCCACGACCGTGCCGGTCAGCGGGCTCTTCATCTCGAACCGGGCCGTGATCTTTTGTTCAGCCAGCGGCTTGTCCAATTCCCCGGCCGGAACCCGCAGCGAAAGGAGGCGTTCCTTGGCCCGACGAAACTCCGCTTTCGCCTTGACCAGGTCGTTCTCCGCTTGTTTGAAATCCTTGAGGGGGATGGCTTTGTTCTCGTAGAGGTCTTTCGCCAGATCATAGGCGCGGATGGCGAAGTCCAGGTCGGAGGCTTCCTTGATGAACTCGGAATAGGCGGAGGTGATGTCCGGACTGTCGATGATCAGCAGCACGTCCCCCGCCTTCACCCGATCGCCCAGCTTGGCCCGCACTTCCAAAACCCGCCCCTGCAGGGGCGAGGAAATGCGCGAATACCGGTCCTCCCCATAGGCGACCTTTCCGGACAGCGTGACGATGGGATTGACTTGGCTCGTTGAGACCACGGCGGTTTCAATGCGTCCTTGCCCGGCTCCGGAGGAAGGGGGCGCAAGCCGAGGCGTCGCTGCGTTCGAGGTGGTCGGCTCTTCATGCTGCCCGCAGGACGACAGCAGCAGGAACGGCGCGACCCACAAGACTGAACGAAGCCATCGTCTCATGATGTAATCTCCCGCCCCACGGCGCTCTCCAACAGGAACACGTTCCGGAGATAGCTATACAGCGCCTCGATGTAGCTCTGCTGAATCGTCCGCGACGTCCGGGCCGCGTCGAGCAGATCCAGGATGGTGGCCCCGCCCCGCTCATAGGCCCGTTCCACGATGGTCAGGGTCGAGCGGGCATCCTCCAAGACGCCGGCCCGATAGGCCTCCACCAGCCGACGGCTCTGCACCAGATTGACATAGGCCACGTCCACCTGGGTCTCCACCTGAATCAACGTCTTGCGGAGATCCGCCTCGGCCTGTTGCACCGCGACTTCGGCCTGCACAATGCCGCCCTGATTGCGATTGAACAGGGGCAGCGGCACGCCCATATTGAGCACCACCTGTTGTTGGTTGTCCGGACCGCGGGGGCCCTGAACCGCGTAGCCGCCCCCGACCGTCACATCCGGGTACTTGTAGGCCTGCGCCAGCTTCAAATCGGCCATCCGCTGGGATTGAGTCAGGCGCTTGACGCGAATATCCGGCCGGGTCTCCAATGCGACGATCCGCAACGCATTGACATCCGGCTCGAACCGGTGGTAGTCCAGTTCCGTGGTCAGCACCAGCTCCACAACCGGTCTGAGGTTCAGGAGCACGCGCAAGTCGGCCCTGGCATTCTCCGCATCCTGGATGGCCTGGATGACTTGCGATTGGAAATCCACCACCTGGAGGCGGATCCGAATCAGGTCCACCTCCGCGATGTAGCCCTTCTTGAATCGGATCGTGTTCACCTCCAAGATGCGGGCGAACCGATCGCGGTTCTCCTCGGCCAAGGCCAGCCGCCGCTGGGCCAATTGCACCCGGTAATAGGCATCCTTGACGGTGAAGCTGAGTTGACGGATCGTGTCTTCGAAGTTAGCCTCGGCCGTTTTAGCCCCGAAGGCGGCGCTCTCGATGCGGAATCCGCGCTTGCCGGCCATTTCAAAAAGCTGCTGGACCTGAGTGGTGATTTGTCCGCTGCGGTCCATCGTTTGGCCTTGGGTATAGGCGCTCAAAGTCCCAATGGAGAGATAGGGGTTCGGAAACAAGGCGGCCGTGATCTGCTGACCCTTGGCCTGATCGATCCCGAACTTAGTGATCAGCAAGTCGAGGTTTTCGCGAAGGAAGAGCGCGACCGCTTCATCCAAACTGAGCCTTGAGACGGATGGCAAAGACGAATCGACCGGCGGCATCGCTTGTTTCGCCGCCGGCTGGGTCCCGGCCTTCATGGGAGACTCGGCTGCGTCGGACCGCCCAGGCTGAAGACAGACGGCCAACAGCACCACCGCGATCCCGAAGCTCTGTAGCGCCACCCCGCGCACAGACCGATGCCCACCGCTCACAATGTCAAGAACCATAGCCCCCTTTACTCGGACCGGGCAAGAAAACCTGCCTCTGCGAGGATAGCCTACTTCAACTAGTCATTATAGCGAGTTCTCACAGGCCGTAAAAGCTCAATTTCTCCCGATGCTTTCATTGCAGTTTCACCTCGGTCCAGGCCCGGTCGTACAAACGGGCGGCTTCGCCCACATCCGTCATCCATTCCAGCCGCTCGAAGACGGATTCCGGGGGATAGATGGCCGGATTGTCCCGATATTTCGCCGCCACCAACGCTTGGGCTTCTCGATTCGATGTCGCAAATAACAGACGCTCCGTGGTCCTGGCGGCCACGTCACGATCGAGTAAATAGTTGATAAAGCGCATGGCCAGATCTTTATGCGGGGACGTCTTGAGCACGACCAGACAGTCGGCCCAGACCGTCGCGCCCTCCTTGGGAATCACATATTTGATCGAGGGCCGCTCATCCATGGCTCTGGCCACCGCCCCACCCCATCCATGCGCCAGCGTCACGTCTCCATAGGCCAAGAGTTGCTGGTAGTTCTCGCTCGTATAGGTCTTGACCAAGTGTTTCTGACTCATGAGTTTGGCCTTGGCCCGGACAAGCACCGCAGGATCGACGGTATTGGCGGACTGCCCCAGCATCCGCAGCGCCACGCCGAACACCTCCCGCTGGTCGTTCAACATGCTGATCTTGCGCTTGTAGCGAGGATTCCAAAGCGCCTCCCAACTGTCGGGCGGCACCGGGATCACGGCCGAATCGTAGCCGATGCCCACTGTTCCCCAGAGATAGGGAATGGAGTATTGATTGTCGGGATCGAAGGGCAGATGTTGCAATCGCTCGAACACCAACCGGACGTTTGGAATCCTGTCCAGGTCCAGTTCGGCCAGCAAGCCCTGCTTGACCATGATGGCGACCATGAAATCCGACGGTACCACCACGTCGTACCCGCCCGCTCCGCTCTGCAGCTTGGCCAGGAGCTCTTCGTTGCTGCCGAAGGTGTCCACCACGACCTGGACGCCGACTTCCCGCTCGAAGGCCTGAATCACATCCTTGTCCGCATAGTCCGACCAGGTGAAGTAATGCAACGTGACCGGCGGACCTCCGGCAAGCCTGGAGGGCAACCCGCTCATGAGGCCATCGCCGGACCGTTGCTGGTAGACCACAAGGAGTCCCAGGGCGGACAACAACAAGCCTTGCACCACCTTCCAAGGCCACCGGGGTTTTGACAAACTCATACGCCCTCAACGCGAAGGGTGGTCCCTATTCACATCGGGACAAGCGCGCCATGCCGTGCGGCAAGACCAGCGCGCTCACAATGGGTCCAGGGGGTCGAGACGGAACGGGATTTAAAGGGCCGGCGGGGCGCGAGCGGGAGAAAACCTGAGCACCAGATACGAAAAGCCGCCAAGGCGCAGCGGATGGGACGTGCCTATTGCACCGGCAGGCTCCGGCAGGGACAGATAAACGCCAGCCATGTCCTGCTGGTGATCGACCAAATACAGCGTCTCCTTGCCTTCGGCCGGATCCGCTTCGTCCCAGTCCTCCAACGCCGCCTGCGCGAGCGAGACATCCGAGGCTTGACTCGAGGGAAGCCCGATCAGACACAAGAACAGCAAGAGCGCGACGAAGAAACAGCCTCTCGCCCGTAGGGCGGTGAGCATGGAGGGGTGCCGGTTCTGAGTCATCGTAAGCTTCACGCACAAGCCTCAACATCAACGAAAACGTCCCCTTAGAAACTCCGGGGCTCATTTTCACTAACACAGGCTCGCGCCTCTGTCAACGAACCGGCCGATTGTTCACCGCCGCTGCAAGGCCAGCGAGGCCCCAATCAGCGCCATGGAGACCAACACCAGAATCGCCGAGAGCGCATTGATCGCCGGTGTCACACCGGACTTGACCATAGAATAGACATAGAGCGGCAAGGTCGTGGATCCGGGTCCCGCCGTAAAGAAGGTCACAATGAAATCATCCAGTGAGATCGTGAATGCCAGCAGGACCGATCCTGCAACCGCCGGCATCAGCAGCGGCAACGTGACGCCGCGAAAGGCCTGCCACGACGTCGCCCCGAGATCGCGCGCCGCCTCTTCCAACGACGGATCCAGTTTCCGCAGCCTGGCCCGGACGATGACCAGTACGATCGGCACATTAAACGCCGCATGGCCGATCGTGACCGTAATCAGGCCGAGCGGCAGGTTCACCAGCAGGAACAACAGCATCAACGAGACACCCATCATGATTTCCGGAATCACCAGCGGCAACAACAGAGCCCCTTCCACCACCTCTCGCCCGCGGAACGGATGCCGTTCCAGCCCCACCGCGGCACACACACCCAGCCCGGTCGCAACCACCGTCGAGACCACCGCCACCACCAGGCTATTCTGAACGGCGAGACGCAGGGCCTCGTCCTCGAGCAACAGCCGGTACCACTGGAGCGTCAGCCCCTGCCAACCGGCCGAGAGACGCGAGGCATTGAAGGAAAAAACCATGAGGACGACGATCGGCGCGTACAGGAAGAGCAGATTCGCCACGCTGGCGCTCATCAGCCATCTGTTCCTCCGGTTCATCGGCTCATCCATTCCGTCGCAGGCCGCTTGCCGGCCCCCTCCACACGCAAGTAGATCGCCAGACCGAGCAGAACCAACGCCATCAACACCAGCGAAATCGCCGACCCAAAGGGCCAATCCCTGGCCACGAGAAACTCATGCTGTATCAGATTGCCGATCATCATCGTCCTCGCGCCACCCATCAAGTCCGGCGTCATAAATGCACCCAACGACGGGATGAACACCAGGATGCAACCGGCTACCAACCCCGGCTTCGTGAGAGGCACGATCACACGCCGCAAGACGGCCCAGCGGGAGGCATAGAGGTCCCAGGCCGCCTCCACCAACGAAGGAGGCAACCGTTCCACCGCCGCGTAAAGCGGCAGGATCATAAAAGGCAGGTAACCGTAGACCAAGCCGATCACGATGGCCGTTTCGGTATAGAGGACGTCTATCGGGCTGCCGATCAGCCCCAGGCTGATCAGCACTGTATTCACGAGGCCCTCGGTGCGGAGAATGAAGATCCAGGCGTAGGTCCGGACCAGAAAGTTGGTCCAAAAGGGAATCATGACCAGGAGCAGCCAGATCCCCTGTCGACGGGCGGGGAGGCGCGCGATGTAGTAGGCGATCGGGAACCCCAATACCAGGCAGACCGCCGTTGTGACCGCCGCCAGGAGGACTGACCGAAGAAACACCTTCAGGTAAAGCGGGTCGAGGACGTTCACGTAGTTGGCCAGACTCAGGGTCCACTCCACCCCGCCGTAGGTCCCGCGCCACGCGAAGCTGATGGCCAGCATCAGCGCCAGCGGCACGAAAAAGAAGAGACCCAGCCAGACCAGCGCAGGCAGGAGAAGCAGGCCGGGGCGGCGCGGAACGAGAACCGCACGAACGGACACACGCCGGTCGGGTGAAAGCACCTCAAGGTTCACTCGGGCATCACCACCGCGTCATCGGCGCGCCAGCGGAGAAACACGGATTCCCCCGGTTGGAAACGCTTCTGCCCATTGCCGACATTGGGGACCAGAACCTGCCAGGAAAGGCGATCGGAGAGCGCCAGGAGATACTGCGTCTCGCTCCCGTTGTAGATGGCTTTGCAGACCCGAGCGGGCAACATATTGTCGTAACCGTCCACCTGCACGTCCGCCGAAAGGTGCAGCCGCTCCGGACGCAGCATCAACGTGGCCGGACTGCCGATCCCGGCGCCGGCCGGACAGGTGGCCGCCACAAGAGCCGCCGCAGGCAGATCGGCCGCCCGCAGCGTGCACCGGAGCCCGTTCACCGTTTCAATCCGCCCGGTCAGACTGTTTGAGCGGCCGATAAAATTGGCCACGAAGGCCGACTGCGGCGCCTCGTAGATGTCCCTCGGACTCCCGACTTGCAGCAACCGCCCCTGCCGCATCACCGCCACACGGTCGGACATCGTCAACGCTTCTTCCTGGTGATGGGTCACGCAAATAAAGGTCAGCCCCACCCGTTCCTGGATGGTTTTGAGCTCCACCTGCATGTCCATGCGCAACTGCTGATCCAACGCCCCCAAGGGTTCGTCGAGCAGCAGGACCGCCGGCCGATTGACTAGGGCGCGCGCCAACGCCACCCGTTGCTGCTCCCCGCCCGACAGCTGCGCAGGCAACCGGTCCTGCTTGCCCTGCAAGCGCACCATGTCCAGCGCTTCCGCCACCCGCGCGGCGATCTCCGCCGCCGGCACGCGGCGCATCTCCAAACCGAAGGCGATATTGCCGGCGACGGTCAGATGGGGAAACAAGGCGTAGGTTTGGAAGACGAGATTGACCGACCGCCGATTGGGAGGCACCCCGCGCACCGATCGTCCGTCGATCAAAATGTCGCCCGCGTCGGGCGACTCGAAGCCGGCCAGCATGCGCAAAATCGTCGTCTTGCCAGACCCGCTTGGGCCCAGGATGGCAAAGAACTCGCCGCGCCGGATGACGAGGGAGACCCGGTCCACGGCAAGGGTGTCGCCATGCCGCTTGCTGACGTCCCGCAATTCGACGCTGGACTCAGCCATGCTCTGCACGCCCGCTACCGAGCCAGGCCTATCTTTGAGCGGCGTTGCCGCGTCTGCTTCCGCAAGCGCACCAGCTCCCGGTGCTCTTCCAGCAACTCCCGCCGCAGCACCTCGTGATCCTCGCCCACAACCCGGACTAGGCGGTCGGCGTCCTCCGCGTGATCCCGCACCAGTTCCGACAGGGTCCTGACCTGACGCTCCAGGCGATCGACCCGCCACAGCAGACTCTGAAACAACGGCTGTGCGGCGCCGTCCAAAGGCAGCTTGTCTAGCCGCTTCTTGGCTTTTTTAAGACCCGTAGTCCGCTTCGGCTTTGCTTGCCTGGGCATGCTCTTCTCCTCCTGCATCAATACATTGCCGGTACGAGAGGCTAGTATCGTCCGACCGGTGTCGGCTGTCAATCGTCCCGCGGCTTCCTATTTGAGAGCGCTCCTGTTACAATTTCCCCCATATGCACAGCATCCTCACTATGGTCCTGGCCGGCGGCAAAGGAGAACGCCTCTTCCCTCTGACCCAGCATCGCGCCAAACCGGCGGTACCCTTCGGCGGCAAGTACCGGATCATCGACTTCACGCTCAGCAACTGCCTCAATTCCGGCCTTCGGAAGATCGCGGTGCTGATCCAATATAAATCCCACTCCCTCGATCGGCACATCCGCACCGGCTGGAACATCCTGAATCCGGAACTCGGCGAATTCATCGCCTCCATCCCGCCTCAGCAGCGGATCAGCGAAGACTGGTACCGGGGCACGGCCGATGCCGTCCATCAGAACCTCTTCCTGCTGGACAACGAGCAGCCGGCGTTCGTCCTGATCCTGGCCGGCGACCATATTTACAAGATGGATTACTCGGAAATGTTCGACTTCCTGCAGGAGAAGCAGGCGGACGTGGTGGTGGGCGCCATCGAGACTCCGCTGCACGAGGCCGGCCGGTTCGGCGTCATTGGCGTGGACGAGCAATATCGGATCCAACAGTTCGAGGAAAAGCCCGAGCACCCCACGCCCATCCCCAATGACCCCGAGCGCGCGTTCGTCTCCATGGGCATCTATCTGTTCCGCACCGAGGCCTTGCGCGACCACTTGATGCGAGACGCCAAGGAGGACAGCCGCCACGATTTTGGCCGGGATATTATCCCCCGCATGATCCATGAAAATCGGGTCTTTGCCTTCAAGTTCCACGACGCTAACCGCAAAGCCGTCAAGTATTGGCGCGACATCGGGACACTGGACGCCTATTGGGAAGCGAACCTGGACCTAGTCGCCGTGGACCCCCTGTTCAATCTCTACGACCAGAACTGGCCGATCCGCACCTACCAGGGCCAGTTCCCGCCCGCCAAGTTCGTCTTTGCCCAGGACTTCCAAGGGGGACGAATGGGCGTGGCGCTGGATTCCATCGTCTGCGGCGGCTGCATCATCTCCGGCGGCCGAGTGCAAAATTCCCTGCTCTCGCCCAATGTCATCGTGCAGGACCATGCGGACGTCCGGGAGTCCATCGTGATGGAGAACGTGATGATCGGCGAACAGTGCCGCATCCGGCGCGCCATCATCGACAAAGATGTCGTCATCCCGCCCAAGACCGAGATCGGCTACGATTCGGACGCCGACCGAAGCCGCTTCACCGTCACCGAGTCCGGCCTGGTGGTTATTTCCAAGGGAATGAAATTGCATGCCTCCGTCGATTCATCCGGTTGACCTGATCAACGCGCTGCGCTCTAAGCACCTGACTCCGGCCATCGTCTTTCTGACTTCGCGCCGCGCTTGCGACGACGCCATGCAAGCCTTCGAGCGCAGCCAAGTCGCCATCCCGCCCGCGCGCCAGGATGCCATCGCGGCGGTGCTCACGGAACTGGTCGCGCAGTATCCGAGCATCGCCGAGCACCCTCTGCAATCCGTGGTGCAGCGCGTCGGCGTGGCCGCGCACCATGCGGGGCACCTGCCGTCCTGGAAAATCGCCATTGAAGAACTCATGCGGCAGGGGTGTCTGGATGCCGTCTTCGCCACCACCACCCTCGCAGCCGGGGTGGATTTTCCGGCCCGCACCGTGGTGATCACCCAATCCAGCGTGCGCAAGAGCCGAGACTTCACCGACCTCGCCATCAGCGAAGTCCAGCAACTGGCCGGCCGGGCCGGGCGGCGCGGGAAAGATCTGGTCGGCTTCGCCGTGCTCACCCCTTCCCCCTACATTGATTTGAGCGTGATCACCAAGGGCCTGACCGGCCAGCCGGAGGCGATCGACAGCCAGTTCGTGATCTCCTATCCGATGATCCTGAATTTGCTCAAAGCCCACCCGCTGGATCAGATCCAGGCGATCCTGGCCAAGAGCTTCGCTCAGTTCCAACTTAACAGCCGGGCGGAAATCTTGGAAAACAAGCTGGATACTCTGCACGTCCAGATGGAGCCCTACGGCCCGCGCGTCTGCACCGACTGGATCGCGCAATGGCAGGTCTTCGACCATGCCCGGAAGCAGAAAGCCCACCGCATACAGGTCAAACGGCACGAGTCGCCCGAGCTCACCGCCAGGCTGCAATTCCTGACGCCAGGCCGGGTGGTCGGGGTACCCAAAGCCCGCGGGATCGTCCTGCGCCAGTATCGCAGCAAAGGCCAGAAGCAGCCGATGGTTACGCTCTTGCGACCGGGAGGAGCCGTCACGGAATGTCCGGCCGGCACGGTCACGCAAGTGTTCGACAAGACCTTCGAGGTGACGGAGGCCCCCGTCTACCCCTGGTGTACTCCGGGCTGTCTAGACGAACTGACGCACCAGGCAAACGACCTGCCGGTACGGATGCCGGCACTGCCAATCCTCGTACAGGAGGAGCCGGAAGAAAGCCAGATCGTACAGACGTTGAACGACGAGTTCCCCTGCCCCACCTGCCCGTCGCGGCCCGCCTGCCAGAAGGACCATGCGGGCGCGCTCAAACTCCGGCAGGAGGTGCACCGGAACCAAAAGATGATCCAGGCCCTTCACACAGGACTCTGGCATCGCTTCCAGTCACGCACCGAGATTTTGCAACAGCTCGGTTATCTGACGCCCACCTGCCAGTTGACCGAGATCGGCGAATGGGCCAGGCTGATCCGAATCGACCATTCCCTGCTGATCACCGAACTGATCCGGGCCGAGGCGTTCAGTGGAATCGAGCCGCAAGTGCTGGCCGGCATCATGTCCAGCATCGCGCACGACGACGACCGTCCCGGCGCTTTTCCACGCATCAGCCCGGGGTTGGCATCGCTATTGGGACAGGTGCGGCATTTGGCCGAATCGCTGGAGCCGCACGAAGACCCGCCCCTCCTGCGCGCCGACATCGCAGCCGTCTCGGAACGCTGGATCGGCGATCCCAATTTGACCTGGATCGGCCTCTGCCGCCTGACCACCATGGCCGAGGGCGACATCTACCGATTGCTGGCCAGAACCCTGGAATTTCTGTCGCAGATCCATACGCTGCGGGGCACCCATCCGGGCCTGGCCGACTGCGCCAGTCGGGCCATCAAGGCGCTGCGTCGTGGCGTGCTTGAGGAATTACCGTAAAGACGCCGCAACGTCGGAACGTCTCAAAGTCGAGATTCCAAGAAGTTTCAACTTGATAGACTTGACGCACTGGAATGCCGGCCATGACTACTGAAGAACTTGAAAAACTCCTCGACGAACAGCCGGTCAGCCGTCTCCACAGGCTGGCGCGAGGGCGTATCCACCGACACTTCCGCCTGGGCAAACGCCGACTGGTCGAAGCGCTCCTGCGTTGCACGCCGGAGAACCGGCCAGGGCTGGAATCCGACCTGCACGCCCTAATGCAGGAGCCGCTGCCCGCGCCGCCCGTTGTCGCCAAGGAGCGGCGTCCGGCAGGCCCTCTCCCAACCAGACCCGGCAGCCAGCGCAACGCCCATCCGGGCCATGCGGAACCGACCGAGCCGGCCACCGATCTCGCGTCGTTCCTGGAGGGCATCGGCGTCCCCGCGCCGCACCCCTTCGTGCCGGATGCCTGGCAGGAAGAGGCCGTGGCCCATCTGGCCTCCGGAGACGTGATCGTCAGCGTACCGACCGGCAGCGGCAAAACCTATGTCGCGCTGGAAGCCACCAGGAGGGCGATCGCAGCGGATCGGACGGTGATCTATACGTCGCCCCTGAAGGCCCTGTCGAACACCAAGTTTACCGAGTTCTCGAGGCTGTTCGGGCCAGATAAGGTCGGCATCCTGACCGGGGACCGGAAGGACAACGCACAGGCCCCGCTCCTGATCATGACCACCGAAATCTTGCGGAACCTGCTCTACGATGCCGCAAGCGGCGAGATCGACGTGCGGCTGGATACCCTGGGGCTGGTCATCATGGACGAGTCCCAATACATCGCCGACCCGGAACGCGGCGTGGTCTGGGAAGAGACGATCATCTTCTGCCCGGCCCAGGCGAAGCTGCTCCTGCTCTCCGCCTCCATCGGCAACCCGCAGGACGTGGCCGACTGGCTCACCAGCATCAGGCCGAGCCCCTGCCACCTGATCCGGCACAACCGCCGCACCGTCCCCTTGCGTGCCGGCTACCTCCACCCCAACGGCAAACTCTCTCCCCTCTTCCGGTCCGTCAGCATCCCGCACGGACAGGGGGGCGCCCTCCACCCGGAAGCCAAGCGGCTCTTTGCCCAGTATGAGGAAGAGACGATCCGACCGCGCTCACACTAGGGGCGGACACGCGCAATCTGCTCGTACAGATCGGAATAGGCGCGGGCGGATTTGGCCCAGGACACATCCGTCTTCATGCCGGCCTGCATCAGCGCCGCCCAGCGTTTGGGGTGAACATAGACCGCCAGGGCCGTGCGGACAGTGGCCAGGAGCGCCCCGGCAGAAGCCTCTTTGAAAGCGAATCCGGTGGGGTCCTCACTCGCCCCATAGGCCGCCACCGTATCGGCCAGTCCGCCGGTCTGCCGGACGATCGGCACCGTGCCATAGCGCAAACTGTACAACTGGCTCAAGCCGCAGGGCTCGTAACGCGAGGGCATCAAGAGCAAGTCTCCGCCCGCCTGAAGTCGATGGGCCAGCCCATCATCGAAGCCAATCCGCAACCCGAACTTCTGCGGCCACTGTGCATGCAACGACCGGAACCGCGCTTCCAGATCGGGATCGCCGGAGCCCAACAGCACCAGTTGCAACTCTTCCGTCATCAAATCCGGCACGATGTCGGCCACCAAGTCCAAGCCCTTTTGGTCCGAGAGCCGTGAAATCACGACGAGGAGCGGGACGTTCCGCACCGGCAGGTGCATCTCCTGTTGCAAGGCCATCTTGCAGATGGACTTGCCGTCAATCTTGGCCAGGCTGTAGCGGCTGGTAAGGTAATGGTCCGTCTCCGGGTCCCAGACATCCGTATCGATGCCGTTCACGATCCCCACCAGCCGGTCCGCTTGCTCCCGCACCACCCCCTCCAACCCGAATCCGAACGCGGGCGTTTGGATCTCGCGGCTATAGGTCGGGCTCACCGTCGTCAGCCGGTCGGCGAAGAGCAGGCCGCCCTTCATCAAATTCAGCTTCTTGTAGAACTCCAGACCGGCCGGCGTGAATAAGTCCATCCCCAGGCCGGTCTTGTGATAGTCGGCCGCGGAAAAGTGGCCCTGGTATCCGATATTGTGGATCGTGAAGACGGTGCCAAGATGGTTCGCCTCAGGAAGCTGCGCATAGAGGGTCCGCGGATAGACCATACAGAGGGCGCTCTGCCAGTCGTGGGCATGGAGCAGGTCGGGAGTCCAGCCGTCCTGTGCCAATCGCGGAAGCAATTCCATCACCGCACGGCAAAAAAATGTGAACCGCTCCAGGTTATCCGGATAGTCGTGCCCCCCCTCCCCATACAGGCTGGCTCGCGCAAAAAATGGATCGTGCCCCACGGCCAGGACCGGAATCCTGTCTTCCGAAAAGAAGCCGCGCTCAACCACAGCCGGGATCATCCCGGACGCGGAGGGCACCTCCATCTTGAGCCATTCCTTGAACCCATAGGCGGTTCCGTCGATCGAGCCATAGCGCGGGATGACAAGCTTCACCTGATGGCCCAGTTTAGCCAAAGCACAAGGAAGCGCGCCGGCCACATCCGCCAGACCACCGGTTTTCGCAAACGGAGCGGCTTCAGGAGAGACGAACAAAATATTGAGGGACTTGTGGGCCATCAGTGGGATGGAGGATGAACCAACACCGTCGAACACAGGCTCCTAAGTTACTTAGGCACCGTCAGGGACTTTTCCAATCCAGTCTTATAGATGTCTTCCTGCTTCCAGACCTTGCCGATCGCGTGAAGCGATTCGGCGCCTAATTTTTCCCGGGAGACCAGCCGACGATCCAGAAATCCAAGCAACTCCCCACGCTCCACATAGATCATGAAATAGCCGTCGCCGGTTCGAATCGTGGCATCCCAGCCGGGCGGTGCCTGGCCCAGGGGAATCCGGAAGCTCGGCACCCAATTGCCGTTGTCGGAGGGGAGAAACTGGGCTTGCTCCCCATGTTCGTACGTAGGCGGACCCCAAGCCAGCACAAAGGCCTCCGACGTCAGGACCTGTCCGATCAGCTCGTTGTTCTCGATATGGGCTCTTTGCACATCCATCGGCGGCAAGGGCCGCAAGTTGATCGGCAAATACGAACAGCCCGTCAGAAGGAGAGAGGGCAGCAAGACAATGAATAGGCGCTTCAGAGGAGCCTCCGGCTCTTGGGCTCTTGTGGCTTGACCGGCACACAGGTATCACATTGGCAGTAACGACGCAAGAAGGTGTAGGAGAAGAGCCCCGTATCGTGCCCGTCGCTAAATGTAAACTTTAGGGCATACCGCCCGACCGGCTCGATATCGTTGACCGCCACGAACATCGGAATGTCGTCTGCCTTCAAGCGCAGCTCTCCGGTCCATTCGTCCGTACAAGCCGCACAGGGACAGTGCAGCCGCAAATACCGGACGGGATAGACCCCCTTGTGCCCATCGGACCAGTCGATTCCGAGCACCCCCTTCTCCAGCCAGTTCATGTCTTTGGGTTCAAGAACGGTGGTCGTCATGCTTGCATGATCCTCCGCTGCTTCCGTCAGGCGCACCATACCAGAGACAGACAGATTCCGACAAGTTGGACGGGATCGAAGGGCGGGGGGCTGTCGGGAAACGGATAAGAACCCGTGAAGGACGCGGTCCCGGATGGACCAGGTCAAGCCTGGGGGTCTTCGGCGACCATCGAACGAAGCACTGCCTGGACCGCAGGTTGATCGATGCGAATCATTTCGGTCACAGACAAGTTGGCGATATCGGTTGATTTTGGAATACGCTCCAGATGTGGTAGGTCTACGACACGGGAATAGGTCTTGGGAATAAACAGGTCCTGCCCCTCCATCGGCCGGCGAATCCCATACTCCACATGATCCAGTATCTGCGAGGGCAAGGCGCTCAGCAACTGCTTGCTCACCCACACACAGCCGTTCCGCCCTATGCCCGAGACTCGTGCCGTCACGTTGACCGTATCTCCCAGCGCGGTGAATTCCGGCGTGGAGGCCGAAGGAATGTAGCCGATCCATTCGCGCCCTTCGTGAAGCCCGACGTTCAGCACCAGCTCATTGAGCCATTGTTTTTTCCGTTTCCACTCCCGGTTGATATCCACCATGCATGACCGAATGGCATCCGCGCAGAGCAGGGCATTGATGCTGTGACCGAACGTATCGCCCGGCTTGGCCAGGAAGAACTGCACCACCCCGTCGCCCATGTGCTTGCCCGAATAACAGCCAAAGTCGCGGAACGGCTTTTCCAGCCTAGCCCACATGGCCGTAATCAGATCAAAGTATTCCTCGGGCGGCAGATCGGCCGAGATTTTCACGGAATTCTGCAAATCAGCCACCAACACAGCCATGGCGCGCAGGGCCGGGAGCTTGTTGATGAGCAGGTCGGTGATGACGTTCCGACGTCCGGTCAACAAATCCAAGACCGGCGCCAAATTCACGGCGCTTGGGATCCAGATGATCAGGATCCCTTCCCGGAACATGGCTGCGACGCGGTGATACCCCTCGAACGGCGACTGCTTGAAGCTAAACCGCTCATCCCGATAATTGATCTGGGGCAAGACCTCGACCTCATCGGGCCAGATTCGACCCAGCCAGCTCACCGCATCGATTCCCAGAGGCACAAGAAGCGGATTTCTGGGCGGAGCGGGGATGTCTCCCTGCACAAGCGGCAGGTGGCTCTTGATGAAACCCTCGAAGTCTGTGACGAGGTCTCGGGCTTTGCTCGTGAATGCCAACGAGAAGAAGTGCCGCTCCTCGATATTGCGGAGCGTACGGATCGGCTGTCCGAAGATCAGCTCTTCGGCCTGGGGATTGATCCACTCGATATCCCATTGCCGATTGACCATATAAGCGGGATACGCGATCTGGGTAATCGCCTCCGGAATCGCCGCCTGAGTGTTCGCTCGAATCGCCATCACGTCCTCGGTTAGCTCAAACTCCTACTGAAGAAGTTTTGCTTAGAGAAACCACACCTAGCTAGATTTGTCAAACAAAAGACGATTTTTGTTTGCGGGGCCAGAGGGACAGATGACTCTGGCTAAGAGGGAGAATCATTGACAAGCAATGCAAGAGGCTCTCCTGCCTTCCCATGGAACCCTTCTTGAGTGGAGCCCGCTCCCATGCTAAGGTCGGGTTGGAGTCCCGGTCACGCCGGGCGAGCCGGCCAAAAAACCGGCCGTGATGGACCAAGTCGGCTGCAGCGTGGGTGTGCCCATCTCGCCTGAAGCTGTTCCGACTCCCGCGATCCCGCTCACGCCTTCGCCAGCCCAGGGCTCCGGATCTTCATCCGTGCCTTCTTCGTCTTCTCCGCTCTTACCTGCTCCGAAGTCCGGCGGTCCTTCGACACCATCCACTTCTTCAGCGCGGCCGCAGATGAACGATCCGCCACGCCCTGACCGCTACCGGCCCGACTTGCGGTAAGGCGCGCTCACACCATTATTTCAGGCTCTGCGGCCAGGAAATCCACCGGCGGGAGGCGCTTGCCTGCCACAATCGTGACATAAGCCTCGATGGCGAGGTCCAGCTCGCTCCGTACCTGGCCCGAAGCCTTGAGACGATTCAGCACATCCGGGTTCATGCGCAGAGCCTGTTGCAGAAAGGCGAGGCTGCCGGGTGACAGGAACAAGTACCGTTCAGAACGTCGGCTCGTACAACCGTCGCAGACGAGGCCCCCGGCCAGAGCCGAGAAGCGCCCCGCCGAACCGACCCCCAAAGCCTGCGTGTCCTTGCCGCAAGCCACGCAATGGTCGGTCTGCGGGCGAAACCCCGTCAGTCCCAACAGTTTGATTTGAAACAGCAGCGTGGTGAGGCCCGGATCATGGCCCTCGTTGAGCGAACGGAGGCCTCGCAAGAGCGTGTCGAATATTTTCGGCGCCGGGTCCGCGTCCGGGGTGATGGCCGTGACCAGGTTGGCCATGCGGGCCGCCCCGGCCATGAGCGCCAGGTCCTCACGCAAGGCCGGGAAGGTTTCCTTGATGTCCGCTTGCGAGACTCGATGCAACGTGTCGTTGGGCTTCTCGAACAGGTTCAAGTCGCATTGGACGAACGGCTCCAACGCGCTGCCGAACCGGCTCTTGATCCGCCTGGCTCCCCGCGCCACCCCGCGCAACTTGCCGAAGCGCAACGTGTAAAAGGTGACGATCCGATCTGCCTCGCCCCATTTGCGGCTCTTGAGCGTGATGGCGGCGGTCTTCAGCAGCGGCATACGCCCCTCATCGTTTCTTCCCCCTTCGCGGTGGAACTGCAGGCTTCGGGGCGGCAAACTCCACGTGCACGTCCACGTAGAGGTCGCTGATGTTGTCCGGAAAGGGCGGAAAGGGATGGGCATCCACGACGCTGTCCATCCCCGCCAGATCCACCTGGGGGCTTCCGGAGGACCGTTCGAGCGCGATCATCCTGGCAACGCCGTCCCAATAGAGCCGGAATTGCACGCGCGGCAACCGGACCGACGTGGTCCCAGCCTTCACCCGCTGCCGGAACTGCGTCGTGACACGCTGCTCCACCGCCTGCCAATAGTCCATGGCAACGGGGGCAACAGGAACAGGTTTGGGCAAGGGCAGGTCCGATTCGGTAATGATCCCATCCAGCACCGGAGGGACCGACTCCCGTTCGATGCCCGGCAGGGGAGCCGATTCGGTCATGACGGCAGGCGCGACCGGTTGCGGAATGTCAGGAACCGCCTCCGGCATGGCCGGTTCCGGCTTGGCCTCGACTTTTCGCTCAGGATGCGGCTCCAGGTTGATATAGATGGAGCGACGCAGAAACGACGTGAGGCCCATGCCCCGTAATCTGGCGAACGAGACGTCCACCCGATGAAACCGCTGCCGGAGATCGCGCCGCCCGGCTTGTCCGTTCGGCAAGGGTCTCTCTTCCATTCCGGTTCCCGCGGTCGGCAGGTCCAGGCTCACTTCGGCCTGCCAGGAACGGGACCCTTCGCCTGGGACCATCGAGACCATGACACGGGTCAGGAGGGTTCCTTCGACGATGGCCACCATCTCCTGTGGCCCTGCCGGCTCACCATGCAAGCGCAAGGTCAGGGCGACCTGTGGCCCAGTCTGAAGCGTCCCTGACGCCGGTTGTTCCGCCAGCTCGAAGACCACGGACCGATCCCCGCTTTCGTGGCGCGCAGCAGGGGGCGCGGCCGCCACAAGCCCACTGAGGCCAAGGCTTGCCCAGAGACAAGCAACGCCAACAGCCCATTGGGGCCATCGGGCACCCGTCATCGGAGATGTTCCAGCAGGAGGGTCGAGAGGGCGAGATAAATCGTGATGCCGCTGATGTCGTTGGCCGTAGTGACAAAGGGCCCGGCCGCCACCGCCGGGTCCACACCGATCCGCTTGAGCACGACCGGCATGATCGTGGCCATGCTGGTAGACACCAGAAAGGCGATCATGAGCGACGCCCCGACGACCATGCCGAGGAACCATTGGCCGTGCCAGAGCCACCCGACGACGGTGAGCAGTACTCCGCAGGTCACCCCGAGAATGAACCCGATGCGGACCTCGCGGAAGAAGACTTTCCACACGTCCGTCAGCTCGATCCGACCCGTCGCCAACCCCCGGATGATGAGCGTCGAGGACTGGAGCCCGACGTTGCCGCCCATGGCCGCGATGACCGGAATGAACGTGACGATGGCCACGACTTCCTGAATGGTGAACCGAAAAAGCCAGAGTATCCAGCCCGAGACCAGGCTACCGACCAAGTTTGTGAACAGCCAGGGCAGACGCCGGCGCGACGAGTCCAGGCTGGAGGACTCCATAAGGGCGTCCTCTTCCGTAGCTCCGGCCATCTTCAGCATGTCTTCCGTGGCCTCTTCCCGGATGACGTCCACCACGTCGTCCACCGTGATAATGCCGACCAGCGTGTTGTCCTTTTCGACCACGGGAATGGCCAGCAGGTTGTAGCGCGCCACCTGGCGGGCCACTTCCTCCTGGTCCACATCCACCGCGACGCTCATCACGTCGGTGGCCATGATGTTCTTGAGCGGCGTGCCCGGCGGAACGGTCAGGAGCTGGCGCAGCGACAAGACCCCGACGAGATGCTCGTCCTTGTCGGTCACGTAGATGTAGAAGACCATCTCGGCGTCAGTCGCCTGCTGCAGACGCCGGATCGCCTCCTGGGCCGTCGCGTCCTCCGGCAGCGAGAAGAACTCCGTGGTCATGATGCCGCCCGCCGTGTCCTTGGGGTACTTCAGGATCTCGGCGATCTCGGTGGAATCCTCCGTCTTCATCAACGTGAGGATCTCCTGGGCCTGCTCTTCCGGCAGCACGCCCAGGATGTCGCCCACGTCGTCCGGCCCCAGGTCCTTCAGCAACGCGGCCACTTCCGAGGGGGGCATGTCCGCCAGCACGTGCGGCACGCTTCCGTGATCCAACTCGCTGAGCACCTTGCCCCGCTCCGCTTCCCCGCGCACCAGTTCGAACACCGTGCGCTTTTCTTTCTGCGAAGACAGATGCGCGATGACCTTGGCGATGTCGGCCGGATGCATGCGGCCCATCATCTTGCCCAGATTGGTGATCGCGCCGCGACGCAGTAGGCGCTGGAAGGAGGCCAGCACCAACTCGAACTTGCCCTGGCCCTTTTCCGAAGCCTCCTTGGTGAGGTCCTTCGGAAAATCCTTCTCGGCTGGTCTGGTACGGTCGGTCGGCTGCATGTCTAGTCTCTCACGTCAACAAGTCGAGAAAGCTGAAAAGTCTCGTGACATGCGGTTCTTCATCTTGACAGACGTGCAAACTTTTCGACGTTCCAACTTCTTATCAATAGCCCAGCTCGACGAGCGTCTCCTCGTCTTCGCGCCAGGCCTCCTTCACGGTCACCCACAGCTCCAGAAACACTTTCATGCCGAACAGCTTTTCCATTTCGACCCGCGCCTCGGTCCCCACTGTCTTGAGCAGTTCCCCGTGCTTCCCAATCACGATCGCCTTCTGGGAGTCGCGCTCGACGAAGATCGAGGCCTGAATGCGGGCCAGCTTGCCTTCCTCCTTGAAGCTGGCAATCTCCACTGCTACCGCATAGGGTACTTCGTCGCGCGTCAGGTGGAGGATCTTCTCCCGAACGATCTCGGCCGCCAGCGTGCGCATGGGTTGGTCCGTAAGCATGTCTTCCTCGTACCCCGCCTCTCCCTCCGGCAACGCGGCGACGGTCAGCTCCAGGAGCCGGTCCACGTTGATCCCGTTCTTGGCGGACAGGGGCACGATCTCCGACCAGTCCAGCATCGTCCGGTAAGCGTCGATGAGCGGCAGCACCCGGCTCTTGTTGACCGCATCCACCTTATTGATCAGCAGGAACGCCGACGGTCGGCCCTCCTTGCGCGCCTCGCGCACCTGTTCGATCGCGAACCGGTCGCCCGGCCCCGGCGCCGCCGTGGCATCCACCATGACATAAAACAGGTCCGCTTCCTTCATGCAGTCCATGGTGGTGCGGACCATGCGACGGTTCAATTGATGCTGGGGCTTATGAATGCCCGGCGTGTCCAGCAGCGCGAACTGCGCGCCGGGGAGGTGCACCACGCCCAGAATGCGGGTGCGGGTGGTCTGGGGCTTATCGGAGACGATCGCGATTTTTTCTTTGAGGAGCGCGTTCAGCAGGGTGGATTTCCCCACGTTCGGGCGCCCGATGATCGCCACCGTTCCCGTCTTCATGCACGCCTCAAAGAGCCTATGGCGTATGGCATATCGCTGGGCCAAGAACAATACATTAGAAAGTCTCCGACCCTATGCCATTGGCCATAGGCTATTTGCTCTGCTCTTCCACGACCTGATAGACCGTCTCGCCCTTGCGGACAAACCCCAGCCGCTCCCGGGCCACTTCCTCGATGCGCCCCGGATCGCTCTGGAGCCGGCTGATATCGGTCCGCAACTCCGCATTGGCCTTGGCCATGGCCTGGATGTCCAGCTCCAGCGCCTGGGCGTTCTTTCGCATCTCCAGATATTTCGGAATGCTCATCTCCCCGAAGAAGGAGGCCGCCACGAGGGCCGCCATGATGCCGCCCACCAGCCACGGCGCCCGCCGGAGCGTGAGCCGATGCCGGTGCAAGGCGTTGTGGCTGCGGTTTCGTCTGGTCACCACACCTCCTCCGATGATCGCGCTAGCGGGCGGCGCCGACCGCCCTGCGGCCGCGGTAGACCGCCTGAGCACCCAACTCTTCCTCGATACGCAGCAGCTGGTTGTACTTCGCCACCCGGTCCGTCCTCGACAAGGAGCCGGTTTTGATCAGGCCGGTGTTGAGCGCCACCGCCACGTCCGCAATCGTCGTGTCCTCGGTTTCGCCGGACCGGTGGGATACGACCGCCGTATAGCCAGACCGCTTGGCCAGCTCGATCGCCTCTAGCGTTTCGGTCAGCGTCCCGATCTGGTTCAGCTTGATCAGGATCGAATTGCCGATCCCGTCCCTGATTCCCCGCGAGAAAATCTCCACGTTGGTCACGAAAATGTCGTCGCCCACGAGCTGCACCCGGTTGCCCAACCGTTCCGTAAGCATCCGCCAGCCTTTCCAGTCCAGCTCGCACAACCCGTCCTCGATGGAAAGGATCGGATACCGGTCCACGAGCTTGGCGTAGTAGCGGATCATGTTCTCGGAGGACTTCTCTTCTTTTTCCGCCTCGAGCACGTACCGGCCCTTCTCGTAAAACTCGCTGGCCGCCGCGTCAAGGGCCAGGGCGATGTCCTTGCCGGGCCGGTACCCGGCCTGCTCGATGGCCTGCATAATCAGGCTCAAGGCTTCTTCGTTCGACTTGAGGTCCGGCGCAAATCCGCCCTCGTCCCCCACCGCCGTATTGAGTCCCTGCTTCTTGAGCAGCGACTTCAAGGTATGGAAGACCTCCGTGGCCATCCGCAGCGCTTCGCTGAACCGTGCTGCGCCGACCGGCATGATCATGAACTCCTGGAGGTCGAGGCTGTTGTCGGCATGGGCGCCGCCGTTGATGATGTTCATCATCGGCACGGGCAGGACCCGCGCATTGGCGCCGCCGATGTAGCGGTAGAGGGGCAGGCCCGATTCGGCCGCCGCCGCCTTCGCGACGGCGAGGGAAACGCCTAGAATGGCGTTGGCCCCGAGCCGGCTCTTGGCCCTGGTTCCGTCCAGCGTGATCATGGTCCCGTCCACCGCCGCCTGATCCAACGCTTCCATCCCCAGGAGCTTTGGCGCGATGGCCCGGCTGATATTGGCAACCGCCTTGGAGACGCCCTTGCCCATCCAGCGCTTCTTGTCCCCGTCCCGCAGCTCGATCGCTTCCTTCTCGCCTGTGGACGCGCCCGAAGGCACAGCCGCCCGTCCCTTGGCCCCGCTCTCCAGCGTGACATCCACTTCCACCGTCGGGTTGCCGCGGGAATCCAGAATCTGTCTCGCCCTGATGTCCCTGATCGCGCTCATCACCTTCTCCAGATAAATGATTATCGAATGACTTATCCCGCCAGTTTCTTTTTCAGCAACTCATTGACCTTCCCAGGGTTGGCCTTGCCGCCGGAGGATTTCATGACCTGGCCGACCAAGAATCCGAGCACGGCTTCCTTGCCGCCCTTATATTGCTCCGCCTGCGCCTGGTTCTTGGCGATCACCTCGTCTATGATCTTTGCGAGTGATCCTTCGTCCGAGACCTGCGTGAGCCCCTTGGCTTTCACGATTTCCTCGGGAGCCTTGCCGCTGGCATACAGCTCCGGGAATATCTCCCGCGCGACCTTCAGGCTGACCGTGCCCTTCTCCACCAACTGGAGCAGACTCACCAAGCGCTCCGGGCTGACCGGCGAGGCGGCAGCGGACAGCCCCGCCTGGTTCAACTCGCGCAGCAATTCCCCCATCACCCAGTTGCTCACGGTCTTGGGCTGAGGAAACAGCCGGACGCAAGCTTCGAAGTAATCGGCCAGGGCCTTGCTGCCGGTCAAGACACCTGCATCATAATCCGGGAGGCCGTACTCGCCGACGAAGCGCCGCTGGCGGACCGCCGGCAACTCGGGCAGGGTCTTGCGTAGGTCGTCGATCCACTCGGAGGCAAGACTGAGCGGGACCAGATCAGGGTCCGGAAAATACCGGTAGTCGTGCGCTTCTTCCTTGCTCCGCATCGTAGCGGTCTCGCCCTTGTCCGAATCCCACAAGCGCGTTTCCTGGGCGATTTTCCCGCCCTCGTTCAGCACTTTGGTCTGGCGCTTGATTTCATACTCGATCGCCTCCTTCACGAATTTGAAGGAGTTGATGTTCTTGAGCTCGACCTTCGTGCCGAATTCTTTTTGTCCGACCGGCCGCAACGAGAGGTTGGGCTCGCACCGCAGGCTCCCCTCCTCCATGTTGCCGTCGCAGACCTCCAGGTACATGAGGATCTCGCGCAACATCTTCAGGTAGGCCACCACCTCATCGGCCGAACGCATGTCCGGCTCGGTCACGATTTCCAGCAGCGGCGTGCCCGCCCGGTTCAAGTCCACGCGGCTCCCGTTGGCGCCAGCCTCATGAATGTTCTTGCCCGCGTCTTCTTCCAGATGCGCGCGGCGGATGCGAACCGGCCTCTTTGCCTGGCCGACCTCGACCTCCACCGACCCGTGCTCGCAGATCGGCGCTTCGTACTGCGAGATCTGATAGCCTTTGGGCAAGTCCGGGTAGAAGTAGTTCTTGCGCGCGAACCGGCTTTGCTCGCCGATCCGACATTGCAACGCCAGCCCCGTCCGGACCGCCATCTCGATGGCTTTCTTGTTGATGACCGGCAGGGTGCCCGGCATCCCGAGACAAATCGGACAGGTCTGGCTGTTGGCCGGCAAACCGAACTTGGTCCCGCAGGCGCAGAACATCTTGGACTGCGTGAGCAGCTGGGCGTGGACTTCCAGCCCGATCACCACTTCATACGCCACGGGTCAGCCTTTTTTCTCCCCCGCCAGCCGATCCCGCTCGCGCCGCATGGCCTCGCGGCCGGCATCGAGGGCCTCGCTCAAAATGGACTTCTTTTCGTGGATGGCCTCGCGCCCCTTCTCGACCACATGGTCGAACGCCTCGGTGGCTTTGCCGGCCAGATCGCGCAGGTCATCCTCCGCCTTCCGGGCATAGCCGCGCAATTGATCCCTCGTCTCCCGGCCCGATTGCGGGGCCATCAACAGGGCCACCGCGGCCCCGACCAAGGCCCCGCTCAAAAACGCCAACCCGACTGCTCCCGGTGAAAATCCACGATCATCCGCCATTAGACTGTCCTCCTTCTCCATGAGACATCCGTGCTTTCACCACCGACGACGCGGCTTTGAACCCGGCCACCAGACCGGCCACATTCCTCAGCCATGCGCCGTTTCGACCTCGGACCGTGTCATGCACGTTTTGCACGGTCTCGCCGACTTCCCCGACCGCGTGGAAGAACACCGCCGCATGCTCCACCCCATCACGCGTATACTCGGCCAATTGGTTCAGATTCTGGGTCGTCTCGCGAATCTCCTTCAACAACGACGGCAACTCCGTATTCATTTGGGCCAGCAGCCGTCCCGACTCCGTCACGGTCTTCTTGATCTCGATCAACACAGGGACCAGGACCCCGACAAATACGGCCACGCCCAGAGCCACCACGATCGCCGCAATCTCCACGCCAGTCATGTTCTTCCTCCGTGAAACGTGAACGGTGAATAGTAAATTCGAGCGAGTCCCATTGCCTTCCTGATCCCTCTCACTATTTACCGCTCACCTTTTCACCTGATATTCGGCCGCTTGGTCCGCCAGTTGGTTGCCTGCTCATAGGCATGGGCGCCGCGCAGGAGCGTCTCTTCTTCAAACGGCCGCCCGATGATCTGCAACCCGATCGGGAGCCCGTCCTTGCTGAACCCGCAAGGCACCGCTATGGCCGGGTTTCCCGCAAGATTCACGGAGATCGTGTAAATGTCCGACAGGTACATCTGTAGCGGGTCTTCGGATTTTTCACCCAGTTTGAACGCAGGCGTCGGCGTCACCGGCGTGACGATCAGATCCACCTCGCGGAACGCCGCTTCGAAATCCTGCCGGATCAAGGTCCGCACGGCCTGGGCCTTGCCGTAGAAGGCATCGTAGTAACCGGCGCTGAGGGCGTAGGTGCCCAGCATGATCCGCCGTTTCACCTCCGGCCCGAACCCCTCCTGCCTGGTCTTCATGTACATGTCCAGCAGGTTCCCGGTTTCTTTGGACCGGAGCCCGTACTTGACCCCGTCGTACCGCGCCAGGTTGGAGCTGGCCTCCGCCGTCGCAATCAGGTAGTAGGTGGCGATGGCCGCGTCGGTCCTGGGCAGGGCGATCTCTTTGATCTCGCCCCCCAGTTGCTTGATCTCTTCGATGGCCGCCTGCACCGCTTGCTCCACCTCCGGATCCAGTCCCTCCGCGAAATATTCCCGCGGCACTCCGACTTTCAATTTCTTGAAGTCTTTCTTCTTGAGCGCCTTGGCATAGTCCGGCACCGGGAGATTGGCGCTGGTGGAATCCAAGGGATCGTGCCCCGCGATCACGCCCAACAACATCGCCGCATCCGCCACGTCCTTGGTGATCGGGCCAATCTGGTCCAACGACGAGGCGAACGCCACCAAACCGAACCGGGAGACCCGCCCGTAGGTGGGTTTCAGCCCGACCACGCCGCAGCAGGCGGCCGGCTGCCGGATGGAGCCGCCTGTATCCGATCCCAGAGCCGCCGCACAAAGATCCGCCGCTACCGCCGCCGCCGAGCCGCCGCTGGATCCGCCGGGCACCCGGCTCAGGTTCCAGGGATTGCGGCTGGGGCCGAAGGCCGAGTTCTCGGTCGAGGACCCCATGGCAAATTCATCCAGGTTGGTCTTGCCCAGCAAGAGATAGCTCTGGCCACGCAACCGCGCGATCACGGACGCATCGTACGGAGGCACGAAGTTGCTCAGCATCCGCGAGGCGCAGGTCGTCAGCACCCCCTGCGTACAGATGTTGTCCTTGACCGCCACCGGCATGCCCATCAGCGCCATCGTGCGGCGCCAGCCCTTGAGCTTTTCGTCCAGGGCTTCCGCCTGGGCCAGGGCGGCCTCCTTCGTCAGCGTGATGTAGGCCCGGACCTTGGGCTCCAGCTGATTGAGACGCAACGTATAGGCTTGCACGATCTCGCAGGCCGTGACTTCGCCCTTGGTGAACTTCTCCTGCAGTTCTCGCAACGTCAACTTGTAGAGCGACATGAACCCTCGATACCGGACGGCTGACAGTTTACCTTACGATCTTGTTGCGCTCGTCCACGCGGATGATCTTGGGAACATGGCGCTTGATCTCGTCCTCCGCGTAATACTCGTAGCAGAAGATAATGATCTGGTCGCCCACCGCCCCCTTGCGGGCCGTCGGGCCGTTCAGGATCACCTCGCCGCTGCCCCGCTTCCCGGCCATCGCATAGGTCGTGAAGCGCTCGCCGTTGTTCAGGTTGGAAATGACGATGGCCTCGTAGGGTAGAATCCCCGCCGCATCGAGCAGATCCTCGTCCACGGTCAGACTGCCCTCGTAGTCCAGACAGGCATCGGTCACCGCCGCACGATGTATTTTGGATCGCAGCATTTGTCGAAACATAATTGTCCTCTATCTCAGGTCTGTGTATGTTGCAGGGCCGCGGCGGCTGATGTTCTCAGCAGCCTATTCCAGAATCCGTGGCACCCGAAAATGTCCGCTTTCACTTTCCGGCGCGTTCGCCAGGGCCTTCTCCACCGACAGGCTCGGCCGCGCCTTGTCCTCCCGAAAGACGTTGGTTTGCTCCAGCACCGTCGCGGTCGGCTCCACGCCTTCAGTGTCCAGCGTCTTCAGCTGCTCCACATAGGTCAGGATCGCGCTGAGCTGCTTGCTGAATGCATCCCGTTCCGTCTCGGTGATCTCCAGCCGCGCCAGCTTGGCCACGTGCTCGACATCGGATTTACTGATTTGCATAGCGTCTCCAAGTTGGAAAATCTGAAAGTTGAAAAGTCAGCCGGACGTTCCACGACTTTCAGACTTTGAGACTTTTCGGCACTTTATTCGACGGTTACGCTCTTTGCCAAATTCCTCGGCTGATCCAGGTCCGTGCCCCGCAGCACCGCGATGTGGTAGGCCAACAATTGCAAGGCCACCGTGAAGAGGATCGGCGTGAGCAGCGCCGGCACCTCGGGAATCGTAAAGACGGCATCCGCCACGTTGCCCAAATCGCGCTCTCCCTCGCTCACCAAGGCGATGACGGGTGCGTTGCGGGCCTTGACCTCCATCAGGTTGCTGACCGTCTTCTCATAGAGTCGGTCGCGCGGGGCCAGCACGACCACCGGCATGTCCTGGTCGATCAGCGCGATCGGGCCGTGCTTCATCTCCCCGGCCGCATAGCCCTCCGCGTGGATGTAGGAGATCTCTTTGAGCTTGAGCGCCCCCTCCAGGGCGATCGGATAATTGATCCCGCGCCCCAGGTAGAGGAAGTTCCGTTTCTCATAATACCGTTTCGCGATCGCCTGAATCTCTCCGTCGCGTTTCAGAATCTGCTCGACCAGCGAGGGTAGCGCCACAAAACGCTCCAGCCACACACGCCCGTCGTTGGCGTTCAGCACCCCGCGCACGCGGGCCAGGTGCAGAGCCAGCAAATAGAGTGCCGCGAGTTGCGCCGTGAAGGCCTTGGTCGAGGCCACGCCGATCTCCGGCCCGCAGTGGGTGTAAAGCACCCCGTCGGATTCCCGCGCCAGCGTGCTGCCGACCACGTTGACGATGGAGACCACGCGGGCGCCCCGCTGCTTGGCCTCGCGGGCCGCCGCCAGCGTATCCGCCGTCTCCCCGGATTGGGAGATCGTCACAAACAAGTCGTCCTTCTCGACCAGCGGGTTCCGGTACCGGAACTCCGAGCCGATGTCCACTAGCACCGGCGTCCGGACCATCTCCTCGATCAGATACTTACCGACCAACCCCGCGTGCCAGGAGGTGCCACACGCCACGATCCAGATGCGGCCGATCTGCGCAAACTGCTCGTCGGTCAATCCGATATCCGGCAGGTCGGCTTCGCCGGTGTCAAACGTGTACCGACCCCGCATCGTGTCACGAATCGCCTGCGGTTGCTCATAAATCTCCTTGAGCATGAAGTGGGCATAGCCGGCCTTTTCCGCCGCCGCCGCATCCCAGGACACTCGCGTGACGGTCCGCCGCACCGGCGCGCCCGCGGCATCCGTAATCGACACCTGCGACGGGGTCATGAGGGCGACATCCCCCTCCTCGAGGTAGGTCACATCCCGCGTATGGGCCAGCATGGCCATCACATCGGAGGCGACTAGCGTCGCGCCGGCGCACTGGCCGATCACCAGCGGACAACCGGACCGAGCCGCAACCAGCGTCTGCGGTTCCCGCTCGCAGAGCGCGGCGATGGCATAGCTGCCGCGGATCTCCCGCGTAGCGGCGCGCATGGCCTCCACCAGGTTGGCCCCCCGCTTCATATGGCGGCCGATCAGATGCGCCACGACTTCCGTGTCGGTCTCAGATTGGAAGTGATGACCGTCCCGCTGCAGCTCCTGCTTGAGCGCCACGTAGTTCTCGATGATGCCGTTATGGACCAGCACGCAGCCGTCGGAGCGATGCGGATGCGCGTTCTGTTCGGAGGGCTTCCCGTGCGTGGCCCACCGGGTATGTCCGATGCCGGTCCGCCCGTGGATCGCCCGGTCGGCCAGCGCCTTTTCCAGGTTGATTAGCTTGCCCACGCTGCGCCGCACCTCGATCGTGCCCTCGTGCAGCACCGCCACCCCGGCCGAGTCGTAGCCCCGGTACTCCAAGCGCCGCAGCCCATCCAGCAGGATGGGCACTGCCTCCTGATCCCCGACATATCCAACGATACCGCACATAGATCTCTAGCCTTTGCTCCGCTTCGTGGCCTTGCCTGTACGCTTCAGGCTTGGCGTCTTAGAGCTATTCCCGGCCATCAACACCCGGCGGCGCGCCGCCCAGCCGGGACGGTTGACTTGCAGGGCCCGCGCGACGGCCAGGGCGTCGGGCGGCACGTCCTGCGTCACGGTCGAGCCGGCGGCGATCATGGCTCCACGGCCCACCGTCACCGGCGCGATCAACTGGCTGTCGCTGCCCACGAAGACATCATCCTCGATCACCGTCTCGTATTTGTGCACCCCGTCGTAGTTGCAGGTGATCGTCCCGGCGCCGATGTTCACCCCGCGCCCGATCCGGGCATCGCCCAAGTATGTCAGGTGGTTGGCCTTGGACCCTTCGCCCAGCTCGGTTTTTTTGACCTCGACGAAGTTCCCGACCTTGGCGCCCTTCCGAAGCACCGTGCCGGGCCGAAGATGCGCGAAGGGTCCGATCGTGACACCCTCCTCCAGGCGCGCATCTTTCACCACGCAGCCGTCCTGCACCACCACGTGCGCCCCCAGTTCGCTGTTCGTCAGGCGCGTCTGGGCATGGATAACGCAGTCCTCGCCGATCGTGGTATGTCCCTCCAATGTCACGTTTGGATAGAGCACCGTGTCCTGACCGATTTCCACATCGTGATCGATCCAGGTCGTGGCCGGATCGCGCAGCGTCACCCCCGCTTCCATCCATCGGGCGCAAATCTCCTGCCGAATGACCTGCTCGGCCGTCGCAAGCTGGCGGCGCGTATTGATGCCCAGCGACTCTTCGGCGCTCGGCGCCACCATCGCCGCCACCGTCATCCCCCGCTCCACCGCCAAGCCGACGATGTCGGTGAGGTAGTACTCCCGCTGCGCGTTCCGCGGCTCCAGTTTGTCCAGGGCTTCGAACAAAAACGCCCCGTCCACGACGTAGGTGCCGACGTTGATCTCCCGGATCGCCGCTTCGGTTGCGGTCGCGTCGCGATCCTCCACGATGCGCAGCACCGGGCCTTCGACGCCACGCCGCACCACACGGCCGTAGCCGGCCGGATCGTCCAAAAGAGCCGTCAGGATCGTCACTGTCGCCCGCCGTGATTCGTGCAACCGGATCAGCGCGCGCAGCGTTTCCTCCCGCAACAAGGGGGTATCGCCGTTCAGGATCACATAGGCCGAGGCCGGCGCGCCCCGCGCGCGCAGGAACGCGCCACGGGCTTGCATCACGGCATGGCCGGTGCCCAGCTGCTGCTTCTGCTCGGCAAGGAGAATCGATGGCGTCGAAGGGGCCCCTCGACCGACATGAGCCGTGAGCCCCTTCTCGCGCTTTGCCGAACCACGCGCGACGGCCGGCGCGCAGGCCGCGCCACGAGCGTCGATCACCGCCTTCACCTGTTCTCCCTGATGGCCGACCACCACCACCGTCCCCGCGCCGGCCAGCCGATCAGCCAGATCCAGCGCGTACAGGACCATGGGACGGCCCGCGACCGCGTGCAGCACCTTGACCCGCTTGGACTTCATCCGTTTCCCCAGCCCCGCCGCCATGATGATCGCGGCAAGACCCGGGACGGGCGACTGGCCGATCGGTTGATGCGCCGCTGGCGGCATTACTCCCTCACGAAATCGCCGCTCCAACCCGTTCGACCGAATCCGGACTCGACGCGGGCTGCACGACCGCCGGCATGGTCGGCGAGGGCTGGTAGAGGCCGCCCGACACGATCAGCTTCATGGCCTCTTCCACGCTGATCTCCAGCGAGACGACTTCCTTCTCGGGCACCAGCAGGAAATACCCGGAGGTCGGATTCGGCGACGTGGGCACATACACATTCAACAGAGGCTCCGTGGAAATCTGCTGCACTTCCCCCTGGGTCATGCCGGTGACAAAGGCGAAGCAATAGTGGCCGTTTTTGGGAAACTGGATCAGGACGACGCGATTGTATTTTTCCTTCTCCTTGAAGGACAGGATGTCCATCATGGCTTTGAGCGTCGAATAGATGCCGCGGACCACCGGGACTCGGTGCAGCCAATCCTCCCACAGCTTGACGACTTGCCCCCCGATGATGTTGGTCGCCAGCAAGCCGGTGGTGAAAATCAGCGCGGTCAGGGTCAGGATGCCGATCCCAGGTACGTAGTACTCGGGAATGACGAACTTCGACAGCACATCCCCCAAGATCCCATCCACGGTCAGGAACAGGGTCTTCAAAATGAGCACCGTCCCCCAGATGGGAGTGATAACCAGCAACCCCGTCAGAAAGTAACGTTTGAGGGAGGCTCTGAGTCTCTTCACCGGGGCACTCTCCTTGCGGCCTCATCATACAGTCTTCAAAATGGTGCCGCAAGCCTTTTATTGCTATTTTCAAGCACTTGGACTAGGATCGCGTGTCTCAAATAGCACAGGATCGGGAGGCGGAAATGGGTGCCAAAGGGGGGGGGCGACGAGGTCTCCTGATCACCGTCGAGGGGGTCGAAGGAAGCGGCAAAACCACCCAGTGTGCGAGGCTGGCCAAGCGCCTCCGGGAAGCAGGCCACCGGGTCCTGGAAACCAGGGAACCGGGGGGGACACCCCTGGCCGAACGGATTCGTTCCCTGTTCCTCGGCACAGCGACAGACACAGACCGCGCCGAACCGATCACGCCAGAGTGCGAAGCCCTGTTGGTGTTCGCTTGCCGTAGTCAACATGTCTCTCAGGTCATCGAGCCGGCCATCCGGCAAGGCGTCATCGTGCTCTGCGACCGCTTCCTGGACTCCACTCTCGCCTACCAAGGCTATGGACGTAGTCTGGACGTCAAGACCCTACGGACCCTCAATCGGTTTGCTACCAACGGACTCTCCCCAACGCTGACACTGCTCTTCGACCTCCCGGCCCAGACAGGCTTGGCCCGGCGGCGCCGCAACGATCTGGAGTTGAACCGCCTCGATCGAGAGACCAAACGATTCCATGAACGGGTGCGCCGGGGATTCCTCGCGCTGGCCGCTAAAGAGCCACGCCGCATCAAAGTGCTGGATGCGCGCGCCGATCTGGATCAGGTCGAAGCGGCGGCCTGGACCTTGGTCCAGCGATTGCTGGCCCGTCGGCAAACGAACCCGTCCCAACAGGACGCGCGAAAGTTTCGCTGACCATGCCATTCAACCAACTCATAGGCCACGACCGGCCCAAGGCGATCCTCAAGGCCTCGATCCTCCATGATCGGGTCGCCCATGCCTATCTCTTCCATGGCGAAGAAGGAATCGGCAAAAAGCTGGCCGCCATCCTCTTCGCCCAGACCGTCAACTGCGAGACGCCCTACGGCGACCAGAGTCCCGATGCCTGCGGCACCTGCCGTTCCTGCCTTCAGATCGAGGCGCGCACCCACCCGGACTTTCTTCTGATCGAACCGGACCGCGAACTGGCCAACCCCCAGATCAAGATCGAACAAGTCCGCCAGTTGGAAGAACAGATCGTCTATCGTCCCCTGGTCAGCCCCTGGAAGGTCTACCTCATCGACGATGCGGACCGGCTGACCCAGGGCGCCGCCAACGCCCTGCTCAAAACGCTGGAGGAGCCGGCTGCGCACAGTCTGTTCCTCTTGGTCAGCAGCCGGCCGTCGGCCTTGCCGACGACCGTCCGCTCGCGCTGCCAAAACATCCGCTTCGTGCCGCCCGCCAGAGTCCAGGTTGAAGCCGCCCTGATCACGCAGCGGAACCTCCCTCCGGACGATGCGCATTTTCTTTCCATGATCGCCCAGGGCCGGATCGGATTGGCGCTGCGGACCGACCTGGCCGAGGCCCGCAAGCAACAGCACGAGTTTTCTTCCCTCACCGATCCAGCCACCCTGCGCTCCATTGCGACGATTTTGACGGCGGCCGAGTCGCTCCATAAATCGGACCGGGCTCTCGAAGCCCTGGAGTGGATGGAACGCTGGGGCCGCGACCTTCTGCTGGTCCGCCTGGGCGCCGACCCGGACCATCTGCTGAACCGGGACCGCCTGCCGGAATTGCAGCGGGCGGCAGCATCCGTCCAGCCCCAGTTGCTGGCCGAAGTGCTGGAGGAGATTCAGGCCGTCGAGCGCCATGCCGGTCGTAATCTGAATCTGCAAATGGCTCTGGAACAGATCCTCCTTCATCTGCGCGATGCGGTGACGTCGACGGCTCCTGCCAGGTAATCTAGCTTTCGAGGCCGCTGCCCTGCTATCTTTAACGTGACATGCGGAAGACCTTCTACATCACCACGCCGATCTATTACGTCAACGACGTGCCCCATATCGGCCATGCCTATACCACCGTGGCCGCCGACGTGCTCGCCCGTTACCGGCGACTCCGCGGCGATGACGTCTTCTTCCTGACCGGCCTGGATGAACATGGACAGAAAGTCCAGCAGGCTGCCGCCAAGGCCGGTATCGACCCGCAAACCCATTGCGACCGCCTCGCTCCCCAGTTCAAGAACCTCTGGCAGCGCCTGAACATTTCGCATGACGCCTTCATCCGCACGACGGACGCTGCACACAAAACCATTGTACAACGATACCTTCAACAACTCTACGACAAGCAATTGATCTATAAGGCTGACTACACTGGATGGTACTGCACGTTCGACGAACGGTTCTGGACCGAAAAGGACGTCGTCCAGGGCCAATGTCCGGACTGCAAACGCCCCATCGAACAAATCAGCGAGAGCAATTACTTTTTCAAGATGGGTCAGTATCAGGACTGCCTTATCGCCCACATCAACGCCCACGAAAACTTTATCCGCCCCGAGTCGCGGCGCAACGAAGTGCTGGGGTTCCTTCAGGCCCAAAAACTCGGGGACCTGTCAATCTCGCGCCCAAAATCCCGGCTCTCGTGGGGCATCGAGCTACCGTTCGATACAGACTACGTGACTTACGTCTGGTTTGATGCATTGGTAAATTACATCTCTGCTTTGGAATATCTGGTCAAAGACGGAAACGGCTCTCGCTTCTGGCCAGCCACGATCCATTTGATCGGCAAGGACATCCTCACCACCCACGCGGTCTACTGGTCCACCATGCTCATGGCCCTGGAGCTTCCCCTGCCCCAGACCATCTTCGCTCACGGCTGGTGGACGGTAAACGGCGAGAAGATGTCCAAGAGCCGGGGCAACGTGGTTGACCCAAACCAAATAATAAGTGAATTGAAGGATCACGATCCATTTCGTTACTTCCTGTTGCGCGAAGTCCCATTTGGACAAGACGGTGACTTTTCTCACGATGCTTTGATCGGTCGCATTAATAGCGAACTGGCAAATGGAATTGGAAATCTTCTGAGCCGGACTCTGACCTTAATCGAACGCAATACGAGCAACCTTATTCCAACGCCTAGTGCGTCAGCAGAGACCGAACTCGAGGCAGAACTGCGCCAGGCATGTTTGGAATTGCTTAACAAACAACTCCCAGAAACCATGGAGCGCTTGGAATTCAATAGGGCACTGGAGGCGATTTGGCGAGTCATTCAACTAGCCAATCAATATGTCGACAAGACTGCTCCCTGGAATCTGGCTAAGAATCCAAAAGACACCCCAAAATTCCACACCGTGCTGTACCACATGGCCGAAACACTACGGATATTGGCCTTGGGTCTCTACCCATTCGTCCCGGATACGGCAAAAGGGTTACTGACACAACTAGGAATGTTGGAACTTTTTTACACGAATCCTTTTTCTCCTTCGGATCTAAACTGGGGACGACTCGACTCCGGCATACCAATTCGAAAGGGCCGCCACTTGTTCCCTCGTATCGAATCGAAGCCACAAGGAGCAAAGACCGTGAGCGAACCAACTGCATCTCCGCAACCGACCTCGACCGTCACCGCCACGACAGCGGCCGCAACACCGGAGTCGCAGATCACCATCGACGAGTTTCAGAAAATCCAGCTCAAGACGGCGCTGGTGCTGAGCGCCGAGCGAGTGCCCAAGTCCGAGAAGCTGCTCAAGCTGCAAGTGGACCTGGGGAGCGAGCAGCGCCAGATCGTGGCCGGCATCGGCAAGAAGTACGAACCGGAGCAACTGATCGGCAAGAGGATCGTGATCGTGGCCAACCTGAAGCCGGCCAAGTTGATGGGGATCGAATCGCAAGGGATGGTCCTGGCAGCCGGCGACAAGGACGTCGGCGGGCTTATGACGGTGGTCGAGGATGTGCCGGCCGGCACGAAGGTGAAGTGAGCAAGGGCCGAGGCCGGTGAAACTTGCTGCAATCCTCATAACCCTGTTGCTCTCGGCCCTGCCTCCTCTGCTTGCGGCCGAGGACACATCAACTCCACCCCTACCGGCCAACCAACCCAACGAGTCGATCGCCACCGATGTGTTGGTGCGGGTCGTGGCACACGGAGCCATGGTCCTGGGGGACGAGGTGGGCGGCGCCAGGATCACGATCACGGACGTGGCGACGGGCCGGCTCCTCGCCACAGGCCTGCAGCGGGGAGAGCCGGGGGACCAGACTCAGATCATGCGCACCCCACGCATCATGGAGGAGCCGCGCTACTCCTCCCTCCCCTCCGCCTCGTTCAGCACCACGTTGTTTATAGACCGGCCAACCCTGGTGGATATCGCCGTGCAAGGCCCGCTCGAGTACCCCTGGGCCATGCAACGGGCCAGCAAGACTGTGTTGCTGATTCCCGGGCAGGCGATGAAGAACGACGGGATCGTGCTGCATCTCTATGGTTTCATCGTCCAGATCGAAGCCCCGGCGCCAGGCACCCCCTTGGTCGCCAAGGAGGACGTGACGCTGAAGGCCTCCGTCCGGACTCTCTCCGGTTCGCTGGTACGGCCATACGGAGACTGGGACTCCCGCAAGGTGAAGATCTACGGGGAGGTTCTGATCGGCCAGCACGTGGTCGAACGGCTGCAGATGTTTTATACGGGAGAAAAAAGCCGCTTCGAAGCTCCGTTCTTCGTGCCGCTGCCCACCGAGGCCCCGGACGGGATTACTCTGCGCGTGGTTGCGGCGGACGAGGCTGGGGACCATTTCGGAGCCGGTGAGGCGAAGTATCCCGTCTTGCCGGAGCAAGTCAGGCCCTCCAAACGATGAGCGATCCCCCACCTGCCTTCCGATGCCACCCGGTCCCGGTGCTGCTCTGCGCCAGCGTCCTCGTGCTCCTCGGCACGGCGATCATAGCCCCGCCCCGCCTCTGGTTGCTCCTTGTTCCCTTTTCTTGCCCGATTGCGGCCTATGGCTCGGACCATCGCCTCAAAGAGTTCCCGCGCCTCTTGACGCTCCTTTTCTCGAAGAACGGAGTGTTTGTTTATCAAGTGGATCGCACTCGGCGACAGAGT
This sequence comes from Nitrospira sp., assembly GCA_016873495.1. Taxonomy (GTDB): domain Bacteria; phylum Nitrospirota; class Nitrospiria; order Nitrospirales; family Nitrospiraceae; genus SYGV01. Next base: position 73,096 of record VGXC01000002.1, read on the forward strand.
TCCGCCGCTGACGATAAGGAGGGCACCTCATGACACGGTCTGCACTGATATCTATTCGCCTGCTACTGATCATAGCCCTCTGGGCAGCGCCAGCACTGGCACAGAACGAGCACCGGCACGGGGGACAGGAGGAGCAGGGCAAGCATCGGAACCCGACAGATCTGAAGAGTTACCTGGAGCACCTGGACAGCGCCGAGCGGGATCAGGACCAGAAACCGGCGCAAGTCATCGAAGCGCTGGCACTCAAGCCAGGCCTGGCCGTGGCGGATCTGGGCTCAGGATCGGGCTACTTCACTCGCCGATTTGTGGAAGCCGTCACCGCTGACGGGAAGGTCTATGCGGTCGACGTGGAGCCGGAAATGTTGGAGTACGTAAAAGCCAGCCTGGAGCGCGCCCACCAACCTTACTCCGTCGAGTTCATCCTGGCCGGTTCAGACAGCCCCAAGCTGCCAACGAAGTCCGTGGACCTGCTCTTCGTCTGCAACGTGGTGCACCATCTGGAAAATCGGTCGACGTATTTTGCCAACGTCATTCCGGCCCTCAAGCCCAGCGGCCGGGTCGCCATCATTGATTTTTACCCCGATAAACGTTCCGGCAACCTCGGCTTTCCCAAACATCACCTGGTCGCGCGCGACACCCTGGTCGCAGAAATGGCCAAGGCCGGCTATCGCCTGTTCCGGGAACATGGTTTTCTGCCCAAACAGTATTTTCTGGAGTTCGTGCCGGAACAGGCCCCGCACTAGCGGGCTGGCCGGAAGACCGGCCAGCGAAGGAGCGACCAGGCGGCACCCGCCCCGAGCAACCCGCCGATGAGCCACCCCCCCAGCACGTCGGTCGGATAGTGGGCGCCGACATACACGCGGGATACCCCGATCAAGGCAACCAGCGGCCAGGTGATCCAGCTGGTCTTGGGATAGAGCACGTGGGCAAAGGCGGCAGCCGCCGCCGTATTCAGCGCATGGTTGGAGGGAAAACTGCCTGTCCCGCCGCAACCGACGAGTAAATGCATGTCCGTGAATGTTTGACAGGGCCGCACGCGACCGACCAGGTGCTTGAGCTGGGCCCCAACCTGGTCAACAACGACGACGAGCGCAGTAAGCGCCACGGCTCCGAGCAATGCCTCACGCCGGTTCACCCAAACCCAATAGGCCAGGACCAAGCCCCCCGGCAGCCACAAGCTGCTCGGCTCGGCCAGCGTCAGCATGGCCGCGTCGGCTAAGCCGGAGCTACCGGCCAAGCCGTTGATGCTGACGAATAGTGCTTGTTCCCCGTTCAGCGTCATCTCCTTTGCGATTCGCCTGCGACTATTTGGTCCGGAAGTGGATACGGACGGTGATTTCCCCATCCACCGGCTCGTCCCCCTTCAACTGGGGATCGAATTTCCACTTATTCAACGCGGTCAGGCCGGCGCCGGTCAGCTCCCGGTGCTTGCAAGGCTCCAGCACCACGACCGTAACCTGCGCCTCCTTGTTGACGAGGAACCGCGCCTTCATCCAATCGTCCAACTCCTGCCCGTCCAACGACGAGGGAATTTTCGGCCAGGGCATGTAGGTCGGCACCGGCCCCAGCTGCTGATCCTTGTTCAGCGGCAGGCCGTGGACGTGGACGTCCGGCAAGACGACGTCGGCCGTATCCTCCGCATGGTCCGATTGATGCGTGGCACGATCGCCCTCGGCAGCCAGGCTAAAGTTGAGGCTCAGGCTGAGGCTCAGAAAAGCTATGCCCTGTGCAAGCCCGGAATATTTCATTGTTCGCTTCCCCTTAACCTGAACCTCGACCTTGGCCTTCTTTAGAAGAACCACTGTCCACGGAAGAGGAACGTGCGGGGCATGCCCGCGTGCGCGACGCCGAGGCCGATGCTGCCCTCTCCCTGATTGTAGAAATAGCCCTGATTGAGCATGTTGATCATGTCGAACCCCAGCAGGAATTTTTGCTTATACGGCAAAGGAATCTCGTGAGTCAACGACATGTTATAGATGGTGTACGACGGCTCGTGCGTCGAGTTGGTCTGCCCGCCGGTCACTGCGGTCCGGAGCCCCGAGCCATAGAGCATCTGGCCGGAAACGGAGTTGCGCTCCAGAAACCGGTACGTCAGATTGGCGGAGCTTGTCACGGTCTGCATGTGATCGCAGAACACGCCGCCTTTTCTATTGATATCGTTGATCTCCCCCTGCTCCAGCAGGAAGTGCCCGGACTGCAACCCATACCCCTTGCACTGGCCATAAGCCACATTCCCTCGTCCGGTCAGGTTCTCTGTCAGATTGACCTTGAGGGCCGCGTCCACACCTCGCTGCCAGCCCTTCTGAAAGGCAAAATAGTTCAAGAGGGGAGTCGTGCCGAACTGCCCGGCATCCGACATGTTCTCGTTGTATTTGTACCAGGCGGTCAGTTCCAGGGTCGCCAGACGGCCAAAAGCATGATACCAGCCGATTTCTCCGTAATGCGAGCGCTCCGGTCGGACCGTATTGGCTTGTGTATTTTCCGGAGCCGCCGTCGTCCCAGCCGTTCGGGGCACAAGAAACGCCACGGATTCCAGATTCGGCGGCGTGAACAGCCGGCCGTAGAAGATGTGGAACGCATTCTCCTGGTTCAGCTTATAGGTCACCCCGATCCTCGGGCTGATCTGCCAATCGTTCGTGAAGGCCTGGATCTGATCGTACCGAAGACCGGCGTTGACCGTCCATTGTGCGCTGGGCGTCCATTGGTCCTGCACCCAGAGTTCCTCGCGCCAGCCGATCAGACGCCGATCCCCGTTGATATTGATGACGGGGCCGGTAGGATTGTTGGCATTATCCCGTTCAAACGCGAAAATGCGTGCTTTATTGATGGCCTGCGTACGATCGATCTGAAATCCATACTTCAACAAATGCTGGCTCGTCAGCTCGTTGGTGTAATCCAGCCGGATCCCCAGGGCCAATCCCATGCGGTCCTGGCTGGCCGTCGAGAAGGGCTCCGACACGTCCGGCGTATAGGCCAACGAATTCAATGGGTCCGTGATGAACGTCGCCCTCGACTGGCGCATATACCCGGCGAGGCTGAAGTATTGGTTGGCGCTGACATCGTGCCGCCAGACCATGTGCCCATACTGGTTGTTTTCGCGCTGAAACTGATTGACGTTTTGCGAGGCCACGGGATTGAACCCGGCATACTGCGCACGAATCAGCGGCAGGACCGTCGCATTGGAAGTCTGTCCCGGCAGGGTTGGGATTTGATACTTGGCCACCGAGTTCAGGAACAGCCAGGTGAAGTTGTTGCGATTGTCGTGCTGGTAGTCGCCACGGAGGTACGTCTGGTTTCTGGTGCTGTCGTTATGGAACCAGGACCTCCCGCCGGTCGGAGGGTCGAGGCCGCGATTGGTCGAGAGATAGCTATTCAACACATAGAAGCGGAATTTCTCTCCGATGGTCCCCCCCTGCTCGAAGGACGGGTTCATCGTGGCATTGGACCCGCCGAAATACTGAAGCGAGCCGAAACCGGGCTTGGTGCCGCTCTTGCTCGTAATGTCGATGAGCGCCGCCGTCCGGTTGCCGTACTGGGCCTCCATGCCGCCCAGGATGATGTCGGCCCGCTCCCAGGTTCGCGGACTGATCACGTCGGAGAAGGCGGTCGAGACCGTGTCCGGAATCGGCACCCCGTCGATGCGCAATTGAATCAGCGCATGTTCCTGCCGAATATGAACCTGCCGCAAGGCGCTCTGGGTGACGCTCGGGATGGTGGTCAGCACGTCGTTCAGGTCGTTGTTGTTGCCGCGCGGAATCTGCTCGATCTCCTTACGGCTCAAACTGTAGGTTTCGCTCGACGCTTTGGACTGGATCGGCGGCAGCGGCGACACGATGTCCAAGGCGATCTCTTGCGTCAACGCCAGCGTCAACCTGAGCGGAGCCGGCTTGTCGGTCCCCACATGGATCACCACGTATTGGCTGCGATACGTCTCCTGCACCGCGCTGACCGAGTAGGCGCCGTCCTGGGGGACGGTGACCGAGAACTCTCCCGCGTCGTTGGTGACGCCGACCTCCACCACCTCCCCTTCCTGATTGCGCACCTCCACGATCACTTGGGGAATGCGTCGCAAGTCCTGATTCTCGACGACTCCGGTGACCGTCCGCCGCTCTGCCGGAGATTCAGGCGGTTGCGCCTGCGCAACAGAGCCGGACAGAACGAATAGGATCTTCCCAATTATCGTGAACCAGGCCCAGAAAGGGCCCGTGAATGTACGTCGCATACCACCTCCTGATGCTTGCTGAAAACGTGGGGACGCCCCGCGCCACGGACAGCCGGACGGCGAACGGGAGTCGGATCGCTTTACACAAGGAGATCAGGAATGGGGCGGAGCGCGCGAAGCGCCGGAACCGGTCAGCGTCGCCGAAACGAGAAGAGCCGGAGCGGGCAACGGATGGACGTCGGGAACGACGAGGGCGACCAGCGTCGGCACATCGCTCGACAGGGACTGGCCTGTGTGGTGCTGGACCCACTGGCAGAGGTCCGAATCGGAATGTTCGTGGCCGTCATGATCGGCCGCGGCCAGTTCGTGATGGACCTCGAGAGCGACCGCAAAAGGCGCCAGGGTCAGAAGGACGCCCACCAAGGCCAGGGCGAGACCCCGTCCGACCATCAGGCAGGCAGCTCTGGAGAATAGACCGGTCATAGACGCAGCGAACTTATCAAAGCATTGCGGCCCTGTCAAAGCATCTCCGCTCTGTCAAATGCAGGACGGCGGACTTGCGAAACGTCGGCCTGCGTGTAACCCCTTGTCCTGCGCGGCGTTCGGACGGGCCACCGACAGGCATCTGCTTGACACTTCTACATACTATGCAGTAAGGTAACGCCTTATTTCTACTACTGAGAGTTGACCATGCGCGAGCCGGTTGACAATAGGAACGTTGGCGAGATCAGGCCGCTCCCCCCTCCCCGCACGGTCAAAACCAGTCTGCCGATCACCCCGGCGGCCGCGGAACTTGTCGTACAGACCCGCCGGGCCATCCGGGATATCCTGCACGGAACGGACCAGGATCGCCTACTCGTCATCGTCGGCCCTTGCTCGATTCATGACGCCCGGCTGGCGACTGAATATGCGGAGGCCCTGAAGCGGGTCGCGGACGCGACCAAGGACCGGCTCTTGATCGTGATGCGGACCTATTTCGAGAAGCCCCGCACGACCGTCGGCTGGAAGGGGCTGATCAACGACCCGCACCTGGACGGCTCCTGCGATATCACGGCTGGCTTCGAACTGGCCCGGAAGGTGCTGCTGGAGATCAACGAGCGCGGCATGCCCTGCGCCTGCGAACTGCTGGACCCGGTCACGCCCCAGTACATCGCCGACCTGCTGAGCTGGGTTGCCATCGGCGCGCGCACAACCGAGAGCCAGATCCACCGCGAGATGGCCAGCGGCCTCTCGATGCCGGTGGGATTCAAGAACGGCACGGACGGAGGCCTCCAAGTGGCGGTCAACGCCATGACCACCGCCCGCCAGCCCCACAGCTTCGTCGGCATCAACGCGGACGGGGTCACCTCGATCATCAAGACCCTCGGCAACCCGGACCGGCACATCGTCTTGCGCGGCGGGGGGGGCAAGACCAACTACGGGCCGGAAGACGTGGCGCGCGCCGCGGCCCTGGTGGCCGGGGAGCAAATCGCCCGCCCGATCATGGTGGACTGTTCGCATGACAACTCCAGCAAGGATCATCGGCGGCAAAGCGAGGTCGCCCGATCCGTCGTCGGGCAGTTCACCGGCGGACAGCGGGCCATTACAGGCCTCATGCTGGAAAGCAACCTCCACCCCGGCAAGCAAACCTGGAAAGAGGGGGCGCAACTGGCCTACGGGGTGTCCATCACCGATGCCTGTCTGGGATGGGACGAAACCGAGTCCCTGCTCCTCGAACTCGCGGACGTGCACACGCGCAAAGCTGCGCAGGAACCCGTGTCTTCCTAACCCCGCTACTGGCACTTCGGACACCATCCGAAAAACTCGAGTGAATGCTCCTCGACCGTAAAGCGGGTCTCCCGCTCCACGAGCGCGGTCAATTTCTTCAGCGGGCAGAGCATGAGGTCGGCGATGCGCCCGCATCCGCGGCAACGGATGTGATGGTGATGTTCCCGGCCGTGGCGGGATTCATAGCGGAACTGCCCCTCCCCCAGTTCCACCTGCGCGATCAAACCGAGCTTCTTCAAGACGGCCAGGGTCCGGTAGACGGTGACCAGATCCACGGCCACCTGCTCCCGCTTGAGCCGCGCATGGACATCGGCCGCGCTCAGGGGATATTTCGATTTTTCCAGAACGTCGAGAATGGCTTTACGGGGACGCGTCAACCGGCGTCCTTCTGCACGCAATCCGGCGATCAGGTTTGTCATCATGCCGCCCCACTCTTAATTGCAACTTGTTTGCATTTACCACGGTTGACCGAAGCCTGTCAACCCTACCGGGCCGCTTCTCACCGCCACGGCCCCTGTGCTAGGATGCCGCCAATCCGGACCTTCCAGCCAAGGAGCCCCTCTCGTCCATGTTGATCGACACCCACGCCCATCTGGACGATACCCGCTACGACGGCGATCGGGAAGCCGTCATCGCCCGCGCGCGCGATGCCGGGGTCGAGACCTTCGTCACCATCGGCTGCGACCTGGCGACCAGCAAGGCAGCCGTGGACTTGGCCACCCGCTATTCTTTCGTCTATGCGGCCGTGGGCGTGCATCCCCATGAAGTGAAACACATCGAAGACGGCTGGTACGACGCATTCCGCCGGCTGTCCGGCCATGAAAAGGTCGTCGCCTACGGCGAGATCGGGCTGGATTATCATTACAACCACTCCCCGCCCAAGCTCCAGCGTGAACGCTTTCGCGAGCAGGTGGGCCTGGCGAAGGAGCTACGCCTCCCCCTGGTCATCCACACGCGCGAAGCCCAGGAGGACACGATTGCGATTCTCAAAGAAGAGAAGGCCGGCGACGTCGGCGGCGTCTTTCACTGTTTCTCCGGCGACGCCTGGTTGGCCAAAGACGCATTGGAGCTGGGGTTTTATCTATCCTTTTCCGGTGTGATCACGTTCCAGAACGCAACCATGTTGCGCGACATCGTCAAGACCGTCCCACTGGACCGCATCCTGGTCGAGACGGATTGCCCCTACCTGACACCAGCTCCTCATCGGGGCAAGCGGAACGAGCCGGCGTTCGTCACACTGGTGGCCGAAAAGATTGCAGAAGTGAAAGGGACGGCAGCGGTAGCTGGCGTGGAAACCATAGCCCGAGTCACGTCCGACAACGCCCGTCGCCTGTTTAAAATCCCCTGAGCTGTCGGCTCCGTTTGCGAAGCGCCTTGGGCAGTTTTCGCGGATTGCCCTTCTTCTCCGGATTCCGTCGCGGCAGGTCCTCCTCCGGCCCATCTTTCTGATAGGGACCGCTCTGGGTCGTCATGGCGGGCTTGACGCGAAGCCTGGATTCGAACTCCGCTGCGGCGATCACGAAGGCCCCGATGGCCTTGGCATAGTCCGCAATCTCCCGATCCGAGGACACGACGGCACAATCCCGCCCATACTCCTCCGCCAGACGCTGAATGACCTGATCGGCCCGCTCTCCGCGCCGAGAATAGATCACCAGAAGCCCCGCCCGATGTTCCTGACGCTCCGCTCCGACTCCCTGCTGCCAGCCGTCGAAGACCACCGTGATCGGATGCCCTTTGCGCTGCCGATAGGCCGATAAATCCCGCAGGAGCTGTTCGCGGGCTGCCTCGCCACCGGCGGCATCGGTGCGTCCGACCTGGCCCCTTACTCCAAGGAGGTTATAGCCATCCACAATCACATGCGTCGCCATGGGTACAGAGCCTAGCCGAGGGATTTTCTCCTGTCAATTTCCGACAGGAATATGCCGAAGGAGAGAGAACCTGGGGAAAACCTTGACAATCCCAGCTACATCTGACACAATTTTCTCAATGTTATCGCGGACTAAGATTGCCATCCCTGCTCAACCGATTTTGGCCTATGGCCTGATCTTCTGGCTGCTGTCCTTCAGCATCCTGGTCCCTGCCTTGTCGCTCGCTGCCACAGCCTCGCCTGCCCAGGCTTCCAAGGCATCCACTCGTAGCCTGCTTTATAAGGCCAAGAAGCCCGCTCACAAGGACGTCGCCCAACCCTATGACGGTGCCCTGGTGCAGAACATCCGGGTGAAGGACTATTCGGACTATACGCGCCTGGTGCTGGATCTCGACCAACAGACAACCTTCACCCAGAGCCGCCAAGAGAGCCCGAACCGGGCGGTCGTGGAATTGCAGCATACCAGGCTCAGCGAGCGCTTGCGGGCGAAGCTCAGCGGTAGAAAACTGCCCCATGAAGTCTCCATCGCTCAACCGCACACCCATTCCGTGACCGTGTCCGTCAACCTGAGCCAAGTCCGTGACTACAAGCTGATCGCCCTCAGCAGACCGGAGCGGCTCGTGGTGGACCTCTACTACCGGAGCGAAAAGGACGAGCCGGTTGTCGCTCAGCCTATCGAGCCACCGGCACCTACAACGACTGTGGCCAGGGCACCAGTCTCCACCCCTGATCCAATTGCCGAACCGACGCCACAGGCCCAGGCAGCCAAGGCCAAACCGGCCCCGGCAACCCAGCAGATTCCGACAGCCCAACCGACTCCTGCAGCCCAACCGACTCCTGCAGCCCAACCGGCCCCCGCACCGCTGCCGGTCCGCTCCTCGCAACGACCGGCGTCGGGAAAGGACATCAAGCTGATCGTGATCGACCCGGGGCACGGAGGCAAGGACCCCGGCGCCATTGGCCAGCAGCGGACGGCGGAAAAGGACGTGACCTTACAAGTGGGGCTGAAGCTCCGCGACCTAATCACCAAGTACCTTGGGACCCAGGTGCTCATGACGCGGGACCGCGACGTGTTCGTGGAGCTGGGCGATCGGGCAAAATTCGCCAACAGTAAGGATGCGGACCTCTTCGTATCGATCCACGTCAACTCCCACCCGCAACGCAACACCAAGGGGCTGGAGGTTTACCATTTCGGCGAGGCCAGCGACCGGCGCGCCCTGGCCGTGGCCGCGCGGGAAAACGGTACGCCCATCGAGAGCACCGGCGTGGGCTGGCAGTACATCCTGGCGGATTTCGTGACCAGCAAGAAGATCGAAAAGTCGCAGGAGCTGGCCTGGACGACCAAACAGGCCATGGTCGCCCATCTGGACGACCATTATGATGTCGTGGACCATGGCGTGAAGACCGCGCCGTTCTATGTGATCCGCTTCACCACCATGCCCAGCATCCTGGCCGAGATCGCCTTCATTTCCAACCCCGCCGAAGAGAAGCTCATGCGGACCGACACGTTCACCAGCCGCATGGCCGACGCCATTTTTCAGGGCATCAGGGATTACGTCAATCCCATCCAGACTGCCGCGCGCTGATCGAGGCAGGCGGTGCCTACCTTCAAGCTCGTAGTGGAATACGACGGAACCGGCTATGCCGGCTGGCAACGGCAACTGGGCCAGCCGACCGTGCAAGCGGCGTTGGAAAACGCCCTCCAAAAGATCACACAAACGTCCATCGCCGTCATCGGCGCCGGCCGGACCGACGCGGGTGTCCATGCCCTCGGCCAGGTCGTGAGCTTCCGCTCGGACAAGCCCCTGACCCCTCGCGACTGGCGACGCGCGCTCAACGCCCACCTCCCGGCTGACATCAGCGTCCAGGCGTCCGAATCGGTGCCGGACGACTTCCACGCCCGCTACTCGGCCAAAACCAAGCAGTATGAGTATAGGATTCTGAACCAGCCAGAACGGCCAGCCTTAGACCGCAACCGGGTCTGGCACATTTATGGGCCACTGCATCTTGACGTGATGCGCCAGGCCGCAACCTTCTTAGTCGGGAAGCAGGACTTTGGCTCGTTTCAAGGCAACCCGACCGACACGACGGATACTATCTGCGAATTACAGCGGTTGGATCTGGTCCAGGAAGGGCCTCTGGTCCGGATACAATTCCTCGGCGACCGCTTCCTCAAACAGATGGTCCGTGCGATCGTGGGGACGCTCGTCGAGATCGGCCAAGACAAGAGGCCACCCGAGGCTATGAAGGAAATTCTGGCAGCAAAAGACCGCCGCGCCGCCGGCTATACAGCTCCCCCGCAGGGGCTATATCTGGTCCGCGTAGACTATAATTAAGACGCTAGCATCTCGACAGGAAAATATTACAAGTTATTAAAGAATGGCTTGATTCTCTCTACTCGCAGCTTCAACTCTGCACCGTCAGGAGGAATATCTAGAGGTTTTTCGATCTGAGCGATACTCCTCACGGCTGCTTCAATATTCTTTTGCCGATAAATCTCCGGATTCGGGAGGGTATTCCTTACACTGAGCTGATCTTCTCGCCATCCGTCATGATCTACGACGAAGCGGGTCTGACTATACAGCTCTGCTTGCTTGGCAACAACTACTGGCAACCAAGTACGCTTTGCAATCTGATTACCGATTGAAGTAAGAACATACACGGTAGCGACAACTGCCAAAAAACTTGCCACAGAGAAGTATGCGTAAAATGAAGATGCGTGCTGCCTAGATGGAAGTCGATCGCTCCATATCTCGCCACCAACTTGAAGGAAAAGCCCGACCAAAGCCAGGCTGGTGAAAATCCAAGTCATTACATTCTCGATAACATCCCTCTTAATAGCAAAAGGATTCTCATCAAAGAAAGACATATTAAGCTCTGGGACATTGAACTTGGTCAGAACAACAAAAATCCCTGAGCCACCAATGAGCAAAGAAAGAAGGTTGAGCATTGTCCTATCCATTCATTCTGCTCGCTAGCTACAGATTATCTGATTCCAGATTAATCCATTACCCTAGTCCATCTGCAGTATAAGCCTGCCAGATTCGCCTAGCAAGAAAGCGAGAGCTACAGCCGGAGTTTGACGACACTCGACACGTTATCAGAGCGCCGTTGCGAACCGTTCTGTTGAGGGGCCAGGCTTTCAAGCGGCCTGGCCCCGATACTCTCTCTTTTTAGCTCGGCTGGAAGGAATGGGTAGCCGTTTCACCGTTGCTTCCCAAAAGGGTGTGTTGGAGCGCGAGCCGACTTCACCGGAGGAGCGAAACAGACCGGCGAGACTCTGCCGGGAAGGAAAGCGGACACTGACTGAGTCTGCGAAGGAATTTCCGAAGGACGCACGGCGCGATGAATAAAGAGCGCCACGTTTGTGCGCGCCGCCGAGTCGGTGAGGCGGCCGGAATTCCGCCCGGCAGAGTCCGACAGGCCGCTCCGAAGGTGCGGAGGCGAGGCGTCCTAACACACCCGCCCTCCACCCTTCGTCAGCCGAGCCTTAATTAATCCGGGAGGCGCGAGCGCGCCTGGCGTTGGTTCTGGTTTTCGATCTCCCCCCTGCGGATTCCCGGTTCCGCTAGTTCCGTCGCTCCAGCAAGAAGGCTCTCAATTCCTCGTAGATTGTCCGGCGCGGCCCGACTAAGACGACGTCCACGGTGGAATCTTCTTCATTGACTTGATAGATAATCCGATGGGCTCGGATTCGTAAGGAGCGATGCCCGGCAAGCTCGAAGTGCAATTCGTGACCGGCTAGAGGAGTCTTAAGAAGCGTTCGAATGCCTTCTCGTATTTCGCTTTTGATCTGCGGATGCAGCGTGCGGATTCGTTTGGCAGCTTCAGGGCTATACCGTGCCCGATAGGCTTTCACACCGCCTCGCGGCCGAATGCCGCCTCGTGGGACACCCACTTTCCGGCCTTGGCTTGCTTCGTCGCGCGTCGCCATGCCCGCATCGTTTTTTCGTCGCTCAAAATTTCGATCGTCTCCATGAACCCCTCGAATTGGTCCATGCTGAGCAACACCGCCGCAGGCACGCCATCCCGTGTAATCGCCACCACTTCCGGCCTGAGCTTCAGATTCCGTATCAGAGCGGGGAGCTTGTTTTTCGCTTCCGTGACGGATACGAATTGGTCAACGTGCGGCATAGGACGACCCTCCGTGACTAGCTCGAATACTGGTCACTATACTGGCCTTATCTCAATTTGGCAAGAAAGGCCACACGCCGTGAGCGATATGAACACGGGCAAGCGCGGATTTCTCCTGGGACCAGAAAAGAGCTATGAGTTGTTCGGTCGACTCTGATTGTCGAGTTTCTTGCGGAGTTCGATGATTTCGCGTTCGAGGGCTTCAAAGCGGTCGGCGATGGGGTCCGGCAGGTTGATGTGGTCCATGGTGGCTTCGGGAAGGCGCTCCCCTTCCATTTTGATGATCCGGGCCGGCACGCCGGTCACGGTCGAATTGGGCGGCACGGACTTGAGCACGACGGAGTTCGCGCCGATCTTGACGTTGTCTCCGACCTTGATGCCGCCGAGAATCTTGGCTCCCGCCCCGACGACTACATGATTCCCCAGCGTGGGATGGCGCTTGCCGTGCTCCTTGCCGGTCCCGCCCAGCGTCACGCCCTGAAACAGCGTCACGTAATCGCCGATCTCGGCGGTTTCCCCGATCACCACCCCCATCCCGTGGTCGATAAAGAAACTCTGGCCGATCTTGGCGGCCGGGTGAATCTCGATTCCCGTCAGCCAGCGGGCCAGTTGAGAAATGGCGCGCGGGATGAACGGCACCCCGTGTGCTTTGAGCCAATGCGAGACCCGATAAGCCAGCAGGGCGTGGAACCCGGCATAGGTCAGCACGACCTCCAGCTTGCTCGTGGCCGCCGGGTCACGGTCGAAGACGGCCTGAAGATCTTGATTAATTCTTGAAAACATTAGGCCTTCGTTGCCTTGTCGATGAGACAAATCGCCTGCGCCGCGATCGCTTCTTCCCGCCCGACGGCATCCAGCCCTTCGCCGCTCTTGACCTTCACGTTCACGGCGGCCCGCTCAATCTTCAGCACGTCCGCCAGCCGGACCGCCATCGTCTCCAGATGTGGGCCGAGTCTGGGAGCCTGGGCGATGATGACGGTGTCGACGTTCATCAGGCGATAGCCCTTTTTGGCCAGCAGCCCGTTTACTTCCTCCAGCAGGATCAGGCTGGAGATGTTTTTGTAGCGCGGATCGGAGCTGGGATAATGTTTCCCTAGGTCTCCTTCCCCCATGGCCCCGAGCATCGCATCGCAGACCGCATGGACCAGCGCATCGGCATCCGAATGGCCGACCAGGCCTTGTGAATGGGGAATCTCGATGCCCCCTAGGATCAGCTTCCGCCCCTTGCCCAACGGATGGATATCATACCCGAGTCCGACTTTCATCTGCCCCCCTTATGATGCCTCACTCTTTACGTCTGCCACGGGCCGCCAGGATCGCCTCGCCGATGGCGAAGTCTTCCGGCCTCGTTATCTTGATATTCTCCCCGCTCCCCTCCACGATCGCCACCGGATAGCCAAGCCGCTCCACCAACTGCGTGTCGTCGGTCCCTTGCACGCCCTCGAGCGCCGCCTTGCGGTGCGCCTCTTCAAAAATCGCCCGGCGGAACGCCTGCGGGGTCTGGGCCAGCCAGAGCCGGCCCCGATCCATTGTGCCGCTCACCAGCCCGTCCTGGCCAACTTGCTTGACCGTGTCCTTCATCGGGATAGCCACCAACGCCGCACCATGTTTCGCCGCCGCTTCGATGACCAGCCGGATCATTCCGCGGGTCACGAAGGGACGCACGGCATCGTGCACCAACACGAACTCGATCCCGTCGCTCACAGCCTGGAGCCCGTGATGCACGGAATCCTGGCGCTGCGCGCCGCCGGCCACGATTTGCCTGACTTTGGTGAGACGGTGGGGGGTGACGATCTCCCGCAGGCAGAACTCGCGGTCTGCTTCGGGCACGGCCAGGATGATTTCGACGATCTCCTCCGCCGCCTCCAGCGCCCGGAGCGTATGAACCAGCAGGGGAAGGCCCCCGAGTGTCAGAAATTGTTTGGGGGTCGAAGCCCCCATGCGAATCCCGCGCCCAGCGGCCGGTACGAGAGCAGACGTTCGGTTACCCACGCGCGACTTGAAACTCCTCCTTCTCCGTCTCTTCGCGCAAGCGCGTGAAGATCATCCGCCCCGCCGTCGTCTGCAGCACGCTGGTGACAACCACGTCCACATTCCGCCCGATGCAGCGTTTGGCGTTGTCCACCACGATCATCGTCCCGTCGTCCAGATAGGCGACGCCCTGCCCGGCTTCCTTGCCCTCTTTCAGCACGAAGACCCGAATGGTCTCGCCCGGCAAGACGACCGGACGGAGCGCATTGCACAGTTCGTTGATATTCAGCACGCGCACGCCCTGCAGCTCCGCGACCTTGTTCAGATTGAGATCGTTCGTGATGACTTTGGCGCCCACTTTCTTGGCCAGGACGACGATCTTGGAATCCACGTCTTTCACGTTCGGAAAATCGTCGTCGATGATCCGCACGTCGATGTCCACCATCTTCTGAATCTTGTTCAGGATGTCCAGCCCACGCCGGCCCCGCGCCCGCTTCAAGGAATCCGACGAGTCGGCGATATGTTGCAGCTCATGCAGAATGAATTGCGGCACCAAGAACGTGCCCTCCAGGAAACCGGTCTCGCAGAGGTCCGCGACCCGCCCATCGATGATCACGCTGGTATCGAGAATTTTATGATTGCCGGTCACCACCGCATGCTCGGGATGTTTGGACTGCCCCGTGATCCGCTCCCGGCCGAACTTCGCCCCCAGCACCAACCCCAGATACGGCAGCCCCAGGAGAAACATGAGCCCGCCGATATGGAAGAGAAATGTCTCCACGTCGAAAATGACGCTGCCGACCCACTCGACCAGGCCCGTCAGGACCAGTCCAATGGCCAACCCGCCTGTTCCCCCCGCAATAATGCCGAAGGATGTTTGTTGGAGCAGGTATTCTGCGACGAGAATCAAGCCGCCCGTGACTGCGCCGATGGCAAACCCGGCTATGAGCACGGGGGCCGTCGGCTCCTCCCCACGCAAGAACAAGGTCATCCCCGCCAGGGCGCTTAGGAGCACGAATAGAATTCGCCGCGCCATCTCATCACCCCCCTTCGGTCGACCATTATAACACTGCCCGCCGCAAACGCTTCCGGACACAGTCCATCCCGCCTGCCGGAGGCTAGGGTTTCAACGTGAGGTAGGTCGTGAGGCCCTGGCGTTTGATCAACAAGAGGACGGCCTCGCTCCTGCCGGCTTTGGCGGCGGCCTGCTCGTAGGCCTTGAGCGTCGGGGTCGGTTTCCGGTTTACTTCCAGAATCAGATCGCCTTCTTTAAGGCCTGCCTCCTGCGCCGCCCCGCCGGAGCGGACTCGCGCCACCACCACACCTTTTTCGTTGCCTCCCAGCCCAAAGCGACGGGCCCACTCGCTGTTGAGTTCGTGCACGTCCAGGTCCGACAGAAGCCCGGAGGGCCTGACACCCTCCTCGCCTTCATCCCCACCGTCGCCACCGGCTCGCGCCATATTCTTCGGCTGCTCCACGATGGTCACATCCACCGTGCGCTGGTCCTTGTTGCGAATAAACTTGACCGTGGATTTCTTTCCCACCTGGGTCTGCGCCACGATGTTCCTGAGGTGGGTGGGGGTCTCCACAGACTTGCCGTCGAACTCGAGGATCACATCCCCGCGCTCCAGCCCCGCCTTCTTGGCCGGACTCCCGTCCAGGACATCGCTGACCAACACCCCCTTGGCCTCCGACAGCCCGAACTGCGAGGCCAGTTCCGGGGACAGCTCTTGAATGGACACGCCCAGCCAGCCCCGCACGACTTTGCCGGCCTTGACCAGTTGATCAAGGATCGATCGCGCCATGTTGCTGGGCACGGCAAACCCGATGCCCATGTTGCCGCCGCTCTGGCTGAAGATCGCCGTGTTAATCCCGACCAGCTCGCCGCGAACATTCACCAGCGCACCGCCCGAATTGCCGGGATTGATCGCCGCATCGGTTTGGATGAAATCTTCGTACTCTGCAATCCCCATGCTGGCCCGCCCGACTGCACTGACGATGCCCATGGTCACCGTCTGGGTCAGCCCGAAGGGGTTCCCGATTGCGAGCACGAACTCTCCGACCTCCAGTTTGTCCGAGTCGGACCAGGGAATCGTATGCAAGCCCTCCGCTTCGACTTTCAGCACCGCTAAGTCGGTCTTGGAATCAGTCCCGATCAACTTGGCTTTGAACTCGCGCTTATCAGATAAGAACACCTTGATTTCATCGGCCTTGCTGACCACGTGATTGTTCGTGATGATCAGGCCGTTCGGATCGACGATCACGCCCGACCCTAGGCTCCGCTCCTTCCGCTCGCGCGGCGCCTCGAACCGCTTGAAAAACTCGTCACCGAAGAAACGGCGGAAGAACGGGTCGTCGAAGGGCATGGCCTGGGGCCCCTCCCCGCTCTTGCCGCTTCGTGTGGTAAAAATGTTCACCACGGCAGGCTTGACGCTCTTGGCGATCTGGACGAAATTCTGATTGCTCCCGATGACCGACGGCGGCGGCGGCGCAAGCTCGGCGACGGGCGGCTCGGGCACCGCATGCCCGAACGGAAGCCAGCCCAGATCCGCCGCCACCACCAGCCCGATGAGCACGCCCAGTCCGATCAACAGGATACTGGCCAGCCAGGACGAACGCCGCCGATTCCGTGCCGGCGCCTCTTCTTCCAATTGATCCATACCCATAAACGGCTAGATCACCATACGCATACGTTGACCGCCGGCGTGCCGGACAGGCCGCTTACTGAATCTCTCCCGCATAGATGCCCATGACCGTCTGCAGGAACTTGATCGCGTCAGCCTTCGGCCGCTGGAACGAATTGCGCCCGATGATCGAGCCGAACCCGCCGCCGTCCCGAATGGCGCGGGCTTCATCGAACACGTTCTTATCGTCGCTCTTGGCCCCGCCAGAAAAAATCACGATCCGTCGGCCGTCGAACGAACTCTGCACGACGTGGCGCACCCGCTCGGCCAGAGTCTTGATCGGCACTTGTTCGGCCTCGTACACCTTTTTGGCCGCCGCCTGTTCCAGATGGGCGGTGGGCAACTTGACCTTGATAATGTGCGCGCCCAACTGCGCGGCAATCTGCGCTGCATAGGCCACGACATCCACCGCGGTCTCCCCTTCTTTGCTCAGGGCGGAACCGCGCGGGTAGGACCAGACCACCACCGCGAGGCCGTTGTCCCTGGCGTCTTCCGACAGCCCACGCAACTGCTCATACATCGTCGCGCTATGGGCCGATCCCGGATAGATCGTAAAGCCGATGGCCGAGCAACCCAAGCGCAACGCATCCTTCACGCTGCCGGTTACCGCCGACAGGGGATCCTTCTCATCGTGGAGCACGTCATGGTTATTCAACTTCAAAATGAGCGGGATCCGGCCTGCAAATTCCGCCGCGCCGGCTTGGAGAAATCCCAACGGGGCCGCATAGCCGTTGCACCCGGCATCGATCGCCAGCTGAAAGTGGTAGTGGGGGTTGTAGCCGGAAGCGTTGGGCGCAAAGCTGCGGGCTGGCCCATGCTCGAACCCCTGGTCCACCGGCAGGATCACCAGCTTGCCGGTGCCGGCCAGCTTGCCATGACCCAGCAATCGCGCTAGATTCATGCGCGTGCCGGCATTGTCGCTCCCATACCAACTTAGAATTTCCTGAATACGCTTGTTCATGTTCTTCCTCCCACTACGTTCCGGCACAGATGTTAAGAAGTCCGATGGCCTTGGATAAATCCTTCTGCGATCTCGACATCTTCCCGGCTGCCGATCACCAGCGGGACTCGCTGGTGCACGGCTTTCGGCTTGATCGAGAGAATTGGCTCGACCCCCGTACTGGCCCGCCCGCCCGCCTGCTCCACGACCATTGCCAGGGGGTTCGCTTCGTACAGCAAGCGCAGCTTGCCCTCCGGCTTGTCCGTTTCGGCGGGATAGAGGTAGACGCCGCCGCCCAGCAGGATCCGGTGGACATCCGCCGCCAGGCAGCCGGAATAACGGCCACTGTAAGGCCTTTCGCCGTCGCTGTCCTGGGTCTTGAGATAGTCGACATAGCGCTGCGTGCCGGCCGGCCATTTGTGATAGTTCCCCTCGTTGGTCGCATAGACCTTTCCCTTGGCCGGCATGCGAATGTGTTCGTGCGACAGCAGGTACTCACCCACGCCCGGATCCAACGTAAATCCATGGGCCCCGTGGCCGGCTGTGTAGACAAGCATCGTGCTCGACCCATACATCAGGTAGCCGGCCGCCACCTGCTCGGTGCCGACCCGAACCAGTTCGGCGTCCGACGGTAACCCGCCCTTGCCTTCAAATCGCAGGACCGAGAAGATGGTTCCCAGCGGCATATTGACGTCGGTATTCGAGGAACCATCCAGGGGGTCATACAACAGCATGTACTTGCCCTTGGGCCAGTTTTCTTCCAATTTCACCGGCTTTTCCATCTCTTCTGAAGCCAGGGCGCAGACCAGGCCGCTGTGCTGGAACACCTTGACGAAGATCTCGTTGGCGATTTCGTCCAGCTTCTTGACGGCCTCCCCCTGCACATTCGTGTCGCCCGTGTAGCCCAAGATATTGATCAAGCCGGCCCGGCGAAGATCCGAGGCGATCATCTTGCCGGCGAGCCCGATCTGGGCCATGAGGGCCGAGAATTCCCCCGTAGCGCCAGGATACGCTGCCTGCGCTTGCAGAATGTGTCGGGTCAAGGTAATGGGAAACGGCCCCACAGTTCAGTCCTTCCTTACCAGTATCGCGTCCTGTCGGGCATAATAGCGGTGGATTATATAGGTTTTCAACGATGCGGGCAATGGACGAAGCCCGCAGACGAGGATGGGGCCGCGCCGGTCAGGGGGATCCAGAAACCTGAAACCCTTCGACTAGACTGGCCACCACGGACCCGATTTTCACCTTGGCTTTCATAAGCACCGGCACCCGGCGGCTGTCGTTGGTCAACCAGACCCGGATGTTCCCTTCGTTGAGGAAAATGCCTTGAAACGGCATGACCGCCAAGACCCGCACCGTCTCGACTTCCCCCCAGGGTCCCTTGATGGTTTCAACCGCCTCGACTCGGACCTCCAACCTGTACGTCTTCTTGTCGTGGTGGACGTTGAAGGTGATCGAAGCACCAGGGACCAGGGAAGGCAACGTCCGAATGTAATAGAGGCAAGAAATCGAGTCATAGGTCTGCGGGAGAAGCGGCAGCTGGTCCGTGATCCCATCCTTGATTGAGGTGATGGTGCCTGCGGCCTGATCGAAGGCGACATCGAAGTCGTTGCTTCGTTTACCCTCTCTCCGTCTAAATACCATCCGATATGGGATCAGCTTCTCCGCATCCACGAGCGAGTCCACCCGGTTGTCGACCGGATAGAATTTTGTCACCAAGGGGCTGGAGACCGCGGTGGTCAGGAGACGAAGCGCCGCGCGCCCCTGAACCGGCGCAGCACCGGCCACTTCGAGCACGGCGGTGCCGGCGCGGATATTCAGCCACGTGAGGGCGTAGGTCAACCGCTCTCCCGGTATGAAGGGGTGATCGGTTGACATGGACGGAGGGGAAGCCGGTTCGGCGGAAACCAACGGGGGAAAGGTCACCGCACCACAGAGGACGGCCGCTGTCGACAGAGCGGCGAGGTGTCGGAAGGCAGCGTGCCGCACCGTTAAGCTGCGAGGGTTCGTCTGGCTTGGTCCAGCTCGGATTCAATCAACGCTCGAATCACATCCAGGCGCTGGGAAGAAGAGGCTTCGAAGCGGAGGACAAGGGCCGGCTGCGTATTGGAGGCCCGGATCAAGCCCCACCCATCTTCAAACATAACCCGGATGCCATCGATCGTCACCACGTCGCGGATCACGAGGCCCTTCTCACCGGGAGCCCGGCCGGCCTTGGCATGGGCCAGGAGGCGCGCCTGGACCCGCGCCACCAAATCGAACTTCACGTGGTCGGGACAATCCACGCGAATCTCCGGCGTAACCGAGGTCGCCGGCAAGTCCGACAACAAGGCGGACAGCGGCTGCTTGGTCTTGGCCAGGATTTCGACCAGTCGGCATGAGGCATAAATCGCGTCGTCATAGCCGAAATAGCGGTCGGCAAAGAATATATGTCCGGACATCTCGCCAGCCAGCACCGCCGACTCGGCTTTCATCTTGGCTTTGATCAGCGAATGGCCGGTCTTCCACATGATCGGCCGCCCGCCGCGCCGTTCAATGTCGTCATAGAGGCTCTGGGAGGCCTTGACCTCGGAGATAATCGTACTGCCGGGCCGGACGGCCAAGATGTCCCGGGCATAGAGGACCATGAGACGGTCGCCCCAGAGAATGTGCCCCTCCTCATCCACCGTCCCGATTCGATCCGCGTCCCCGTCGTAGCCGATCCCGACATTCGCCCCGGTTTTTTTCACCGTCGCGATCAGATCCTGAAGGTTCTCCACCACCGTCGGGTCCGGGTGATGGTTCGGGAACCGGCCGTCCAGGTCGCAATAGAGCCCGGTGACCCGGCACCCCAATTGCTCCATGGCCTGCTTGGCCACCAGCGCTGCAGCCCCGTTCCCGCAGTCGATGACCACATGCAAATGGCGCGCATCGACCGACGCGAAGCTAGTCTTCAGATAGCGGAGATAGTCCTGAAGGATCGGCCGGAGGGAAACCACTCCGGCGCCGCTGGAAAAATGACCGGCCTCCATCTTCTGGCGGAGCTGCTGAATGGCGTCGCCATGAAGGGCCTCTTGCCCGATACACAACTTGAAGCCGTTGTACTCCGAGGCATTGTGGCTGCCGGTGATCATTACGCCGCCATCGACCGGTAATTGGAACAGGGAAAAATACAGTACGGGGGTAGGACAGACTCCAATATCCAACACATTGATTCCGCCGGCCGCCAGCCCTTGGACCAGCCGGTCGCGCAAGGCCGGCGAACTTTCCCGTCCGTCACGCCCGACGCTGACGGTTTTGGCCCCCCTGTCGCGCGCCACGGTGGCGAAGGCCCGTCCGATTTGCTCGGCCACGGCCTCCGTCAGCTCCTGACCGACGATGCCTCGAATGTCATATTCACGAAAGAGCGCCATCTTCCTCGCACCTCGTCGTTCGTATCTCGTATCTCGACAAGATACGCTTCACGATCAACGCTTCACGCCCCTGCCGTAGTCATCCTGAAACCGCACGATATCATCTTCGCCGAGGTATGGACCGTTTTGGACCTCGATGATGTGCAACTGCTCGGAACCGGGGTTCTCCAACCTGTGCCGGGTATTCTTCGGAATCCCCGTGCTCTGCCCGACGTTGATGTCGAAGACGCGGCGCCCACAAGTCACTCGGGCCATCCCGGCAATCACCACCCAATGTTCGCTGCGTTGGTGATGCAACTGGAGTGACAGACGGCCGCCGGGATTCACCGAAACCCGTTTGACTTTGTACCCCTTCCCTTCTTCCAACACCGTGTACGAGCCCCAGGGACGGAAGACCGTCCGGTGCTCCAGATGTTCGGGGGCGCCTTGCTTCTTGAGGACCTCCACGATCGCTTTGACGTCCTGGGACCGGTCTTTGGGACAGACCAACGTGGCATCGGGCGTATCCACCACCACCATGCCGGAGAGCCCGATCGTGGCGACCAGTCGGCGATCTGCGTAAAGAATCGAATCCCGGCTGCCAAGATCCACAACTTTACCGCTCACCACGTTACCGGCCTTGTCGCGCGGAGCCACTTCTTCCAGACTGCTCCAATTCCCGACATCGGACCAGAGGAATTCTACCGGGATCACCGCCGCCCGGTCGGACCGTTCCATCACTCCATGGTCGATCGAGACTGGAGCAAGCTTATGATACAAGCGCGCCAGGCGTTCGCTCGAACCGGACCGGAGAGCCTGTCCGATGGGCTTGAGCGCCGCTCCCAGCTCTGGCTGATGCCGGTTAATTTCCTCCAAAATGGCGCTGGCCTGCCAAACGAAAATGCCGCTGTTCCAGTAATACTCGCCCGACTTCAAATACCGCATCGCCGTCTTTGCATCCGGCTTTTCCACAAAACGGGCGACCGGATAACCGGTTAATCCTCCTTTGCGCCCCAAACGGATCTTCTGTTCCGGTTGGATATAGCCATAGCCGGTTTCCGGCCTGAGGGGGGGAATACCGAACGTGACAAGCTGTCCTTGATGAGCCAGTTGCACTCCGAACGAAACGGCCGATTGAAATCGCCGATCGCCTTGCACGACATGGTCGGCGGGCAACACCAACATGACCGCCATCGGATCTCGAAGGAGTAACTCGGCGGCCACCAACCCGATCGCCGGAGCCGTATTGCGGCCCTCCGGTTCGATTACGAAGCTGTCCTGAAGCGCATCCTTCCATTCCCCGAGTTGATGGCGGATCGAGTCGGCTTGCGCCGGTGTGGTGGAAATTATCACCTGCTCCGCAGGCACGCACCGCAGCACCCGTCGCAAGGTCTGCTGAATCAGCGTTTCGTCACCGATGATCCGCAGGAGCTGTTTGGGATAGAGGTGCCGACTGAGAGGCCAAAAGCGGGTACCGCTGCCTCCGGCGAGAATCACCGCATAGAGATGGACATCAGATTTCATAGTCCCACAAGATCAATCGACCAAGGAGGGCCTGATAGTACTTGTTCACGAGAACATTTCAGAGGTGAATTACTTTCTCTTTACTGACGGACGTGCCTGTGCAGCCAGAATCAGATCGGCCACTTCTCGCACTGCTCCTCCCCCACCTACTTTTTTACACACGTAGTGTACCGCCTTGCGAACAACAGGAATGGCATCCGCCGGAGCCGCCGAAAACCCGACCGCCTGCAATACTTCCAGATCGTTGACATCGTCGCCAATATACGCGACCTGGTTTAACTCAAGCCCGTGACGTCCGACAATGTCTCTCAGCACCGCCAGTTTGTCGTGAGCCCCCTGATGCACTTCCGGAATCGTAAGTTTCTCGGCCCGTCGAGCCACCAGCTTGGTCTGTTCCTGGGTAATCAACGCCGTGAGAAGCCCCGCATGCTGCAACAGTTTGATGCCCATTCCGTCGCGCACATGAAACCGCTTCCATTCATCGCCAGAATCCGAATAGCACATGCCCCCATCGGTCAGCACCCCGTCTACGTCCGTTGCGAACAGACGGATTGATCGGAACACTGCTAGTCGGACAGTACGGCCCGTTTCCTGCCTACGATTCATTGAACGTCGAGCCATCGTCAATAAAGCTGCGCGATGTTAGAACGCGAGCGATCTTAACAGAGTGCGCCGACTGAACACAATTTAAGGGCGTGTGCGGCCACGCATTCCGACCCCGCCTGGCTCAGTCAGGAGGGACATATCGGCTTCGACCATTTCTCGCACCAACTCCTTGAACTTCACCTGACAGGACCATCCGAGTTGCTGTCTCGCCATTGTGGCATCGCCCAACAAAATTTCGACTTCCGCCGGTCGCTTGAAGCTGGAATCCAGGACCACGTAGTCCCGGTAGTCCAATCCCAGGTGTGCAAACGCTGCCTCTGCGAACTGGCGAACCGTATGCGTTTCACCGGTGGCAATCACATAATCCCCCGGCTCATCCTGCTGCAGCATCATCCACATGGCTCGGACGTATTCGCGGGCATGACCCCAGTCTCGCTGAGCATCCAAATTGCCAAGCCTGACTTCTTTGGCTAGGCCCTGCTTGATCCGGGCCGCATGGGAGGAAATTTTCCTGGTGACGAATTCAAACCCGCGGCGGGGCGACTCATGATTATACAAAATTCCGCTTGCAGCCTTGATTCCGTAAGCCTCACGGTAATTACGGGTCAAGTGGAACCCGGCCACCTTCGAGATGCCGTAGGCAGACCGAGGATGAAACGGCGTGACCTCCGTCTGGGGGACCTGCGAGACTTTGCCGAACATTTCACTCGACGCGGCGAAATAAAACCGGCAATGCGGGACACAATCGTGCAACGCAGAGAGAACGAAGTGGGTGCCGTTGATGTTTGAGTTCAGGGTGGAAAATTCATCCTCAAAGGAATAGGTCACGAAGCTTTGCGCCGCGAGATGATAGCATTCATCCGGTTCGACCGCTCGAAAGACCCGATAGATGCTGGGCAGGCTCTCCAAGGAGGCCGCATGGAGTTTGACTCGGTCTTTGATGTGCAAAATCCGCCAGAGGCGATGCTCAGGGTCTTCGATCGCCACACGACGGACAATCCCGTGAACCTCGTAGCCTTTTTCGAGTAGAAACTCGGCCAGGTAAGAACCATCCTGCCCTGTAATCCCCGTGATCAACGCTCGCTTCACATCCATCTCTTGCATCTCCTTAGGACATGGCCGGCGCGCCAGCCTGTACATCGTTCACAAATCGAACCAGCGCTTCTTTCCAATGCGGTAGCGTAATGCCAACGCCGGCCAGCACACGGTTCCCAAGGACCGTATAGGCCGGGCGGGGAACCACGCTACGCGTCTCCACCGTCGTGATCGGGCGCACCGGAACCGAGCGGCCCATGAGTGCCACGATCTCGCTGGCGAATTCATGCCAAGTACAGTCCCCCGAGCCGGTCGCATGGGCCACCCCGCGCAAAGGCACATTGGCCAAACGTGCGAGGGCATCGGCCAAGTCCCCAGCATGGGTGGGACAGCCACGTTGATCAGCCACCACGCGCAGCTCCGGTTGTTCGGCAGCCAAGCGCATGATGGTTTTGACGAAGTTCTTTCCATGAAGACCGTAGAGCCAGGAGGTGCGGACGATCAATGTATCGGGGCAAGCTTGCCGCGCCAACCGCTCTCCTTCGTATTTCGACCGGCCGTATGAACCGAGAGGATTGGGCTGGTCCTGTTCGTCGTAAGGAGTATGCTTCCGTCCGTCGAATACGTAATCTGTGGAGATGACGATCAACCGGGATCCGACGGCCGCAGCTGCTCTGGCGACCCGCTCAGTTCCCTCAGCATTTACGGCCATGGCGAGATCCGGTTCCCGCTCTGCCCCTTCCACGTCGGTATAGGCAGCCGCATGGATCACCGATTCGGGACGTGCGTTACAAATGAACCGCTCAGCCTCCGGCTTCAGCAGATCGAATGTGGGCACGTCTGCAAGGACAAGGTCGTGGCCGCACAACGCCCTGGCCAGCTCATGCCCCAACTGGCCTTTGGCGCCGGTGATCAGGATGCGCACGCCGATCCACCCTTGAGCCGTTGCCCATACGTCTGCTCATAGTAGGTCCGGAACTCGCCGGATTTGATCTTCCGCCACCACGCCTGATGGTTCCGATACCAATCCACCGTGGCGCAGAGTCCTTGCTCGAAGGATACGGTGGGAGCCCATCCCAAGGCGCGAAGACCGCTGCAGTCCACGGCATAGCGGCGATCATGGCCAGGCCGATCTTGCACAAACCGGATCAGGGACTTGGGCTTGCCCAAGTGGGCCAGGATCATGTCCGCGACCGCCATATTTTCTCGTTCGTTGCCGCCCCCGATATTGTAAATTGTGCCCGGCTGACCGTGGCGAAAAACATGCTCAATGCCCGCACAGTGGTCGAACACGGAGAGCCAATCCCGCCGGTAACGCCCGTCGCCATACATGGGAAGCGGCTGGTCCTCCAGGGCATTGGTTACGAACAAAGGAATGAACTTTTCTGGGTACTGATTGGGCCCATAGGTATTGCTTCCCCTCGTGATCAGCACCGGGAATTGATAGGTGGTCCAGTAGCTACGAACCAGCAGGTCGCCGCCGGCCTTGCTGGCTGAATAAGGACTGCGAGGGTCCAGGGGATCACCCTCTTTGGAGGATCCGGCTTCCACGCTTCCGTAGACTTCATCGGTACTAACATGTAAAAATTTGGTCACTCCTATCCGCCGCGCCTCGTCGAGCAAAACCGCCGTACCGATCACGTCGGTCTTCGCAAACGCCCCCGGCTCGACGATCGACCGATCCACATGCGTCTCCGCCGCGCAATTGATCACGCCTTCGATCCGGTGCTCTTTCATGACTTTGGCGACCTTCGAGGCATCACAGATATCGGCCTGAACGAACGTATACCGCGGGTGACCAGCTACGTCGGTGAGATTCTCAAGGTTCCCGGAGTAGCGAAGGGCATCTAAATTGACAACCGAGTCGGACTCATTGGCAAGCAAGCGCCGGACAAGATGTGATCCGATGAAGCCTGCTCCGCCCGTGACCAGGATCCGCATCGTTAGGCCCCCTGCCTGACGCTGGCGGCCCCGACGTCCAACTTATTCGCACCGCTCTGAGCAACCAACTGATTGGCCAGCAGCAGCGATTCGATGGTTCCGGCGTCGGTCCACCATCCGTCTAGGACATCCCATGTCAACTGTCCAGCCTGGATATAGGCATTGTTGACATCCGTAATCTCCAGTTCTCCCCGCCCAGACGGCTTGAGCGTCTTGATGATCTCGAAGACCCGTGAATCGTAAAAATAAATCCCTGTCACGGCATAGGTCGATCGCGGATTGGCCGGCTTCTCCTCAATCTTGACCACCCGCTCCCCTTCCAACACCGGCACGCCGAAGCGTTGAGGGTCCTTCACCTCCTTCAACAGGATCTTGGCCCCGACCTGCTGTTTCCGAAAAGCCTGCGCGGCGCGCAGTACATTCCCTTCTATGATGTTATCGCCGAGCATGACACAGACGGCCTCTCCCTCCGCGAAGTGCTCGGCCAGCCGCAACGCATCCGCAATGCCGCCTTCCCCTTCCTGATAGGTATAGCCCAGGTGCTGCAGCCCGAACTCCTTGCCGTTTCCCAACAATCGGAGGAAGTCTCCCGCATTATTCCCGCCGGTCACGATAAGAATCTCGTGGATCCCAGCATTCACCAATGTCTGGATGGGATAATAAATCATCGGCCGGTTGTACACCGGCAGCAAGTGTTTATTGGTGACCTTCGTCAACGGATGCAGCCTAGTTCCCAGGCCGCCAGCCAGCACCACCCCTTTCATTGCCCCTCCCGCCTCGACCGCTACAGAATCTTCCGGAAATATTCGATAGTCTGTTGGAGTCCATCCTCTAAGGCAATGGCCGGCTCCCAATGCAACAGCGCCTTGGCCCTCCGGATGTCGGGCCGCCGAACCTTCGGGTCGTCGACCGGAAGCGGTTTTTGCACGATCGCACTCTTCGATTCCGTCAACTTCAGCACCAGTCGACCGATCTCCGCGACGGTCAGCTCGCGCGGGTTTCCGATATTGACGGGATCGTGTACGGTCTCGCGAGTTCGTTCGGTCCGCTGAGTCAGGAATTCGGCGCGATCCGTCCGCTCCGCCACGCTCGTATCCGACTCGATCATGAGCAGCGCTACGATACCCCTGACCAGATCGTCCACATAACAAAAGCTGCGGGTTTGCGACCCGTCTCCGAACATCGTCAGTGGATGTCCCTGCAGCGCTTGTACGATGAAGTTGGACACTACACGGCCATCGTGCGGCCTCATGCGAGGACCGAAGGTATTAAAGATTCTCACGATGCGCGTATCTAGGCCATGGTAGCGGTGATAGGCCATCGTCATGGCCTCGGCAAACCGCTTGGCTTCATCGTAGACGCCCCGAGGGCTCAGCGGATTGACATTGCCCCAGTACGACTCAGACTGGGGGTTCACCAAGGGGTCCCCATATACTTCCGAGGTACTGGCCAACAAAAACCTCGCCCCCTTGGCTTTCGCCAGTCCAAGCGCCTTGTGGGTACCCAGCGCACCCACCTTCAAAGTGGCAATCGGCAGATCCAGATAGTCCTGCGGGCTTGCCGGCGAAGCGAAATGCATCACCGCATCTAGCGGCCCCTCCACATGCAGATAGTCGCAGACATTGTACTTAATGAACGAGAACCGTTCGTCCCCCATCAAATGGGCGATGTTCTCGGGACGACCGGTCACCAGATTGTCCACTGCGAGCACCCGATGCCCCTGGCCGATCAGCACATCGCACAAATGACTTCCGAGGAACCCGGCCCCGCCCGTGATTAAAATTCGCATCTGCCATCCCCTCTCATCCAGGTCATCTCGGACGCGCTGCTCCCCAACCTCGCATACACACGCATCTCAGGCGGCCCAACCGGCTTGACTCACGACCCGACAATACACCGCTACGGTTTCTCTCGCCGTCCGATCCCAGGAAAACTGCGCAGCCCTGGCCATGCCCCGTTCACGCAGATCGGTCCAGAGGGCCCGGTCCGTCAATACCCGTTCCATATGACGCGTGAAGCCGTCAACATCCGAGGGCTCGACCAGAATCGCCGCTTCTCCCGCCACTTCCGGCAACGACGAAGCGCTGGAACTGATGACCGGGCAACCGCAGGCCATGGCTTCCAAGACGGGAAGCCCAAAGCCTTCGTACCGGGACGGAAACACAAAGAGACTCGCTCGTTGATAGAGTTCGATCAGACGCCCGTCACCGACCACTCCAGTGAAGACCGTCTGCCGTGCAATGCCCGTCTGTCGGATCAGCTCGTGCAGATCGATCCGTCGGCGAAAATCTCCGGCGAGCACTAGATCATACCGTTGTCGAAGCATTCCGGGCAGGCGACTGAACGCCTCCGCCAGCGTTTCGACATTTTTGGTCGGATCGGCTCCGGCGACACAGAGCACATAAGGACGATCCACCCTACCAACAGCTTGAGGCGTAGGGGAAGGGTGGAAACGCTCCAGTTCAACTCCCGGATACACCACGGTAATCCGATCGGCCGGCACCCCAAGCCGTTCCATGATATCCCTATTCGAGCAACGGGAGTCCGTCAGAACGTGATCGACCCGGCCCCACCGGTCACGCATCAACGCCCGCTCGATCAACTCGTTTACATTCCACCGCCGACGCCGACCGGCTCCGAAGATCAGCGGCTTCACATCGTGGACCGTGGCCATGAACTTGCCGCGCTTCCAGGCCACACAGGAATCATAGGGAAAATGCAGCAGGTCGTACCGCCCGGCCAGGCAAGGCGCCACCTGCTCCCAGAAACGCCGCTTGAAAAACGGGAACCGGATCAGGCGATAGCGCATGTTCGGTCGCTCCGGAAACCGGTGCGACTCGTCCGGCATCAGGATTTCATACTGGTTCTCGACATCCACCCGCCCCAGGGCCTCGATCAAGGCTCGGCTGTATCGTCCGAGACCGACGTTGAAGTCCTTGAGATGCCACGCCGCAATCACCACTTTCATAGGACCGGGCCTGGGCGCGCCCCCATATAACCGAGCCATGGCCGTTCGTCAATCATTTATCAAGGCTCCTGCGCAGCCGTCGCAACCTTGGTCGCTCCGAGGATCAATCCCTCGCCGAACAGCACGGCGTCCGAGAGGATTGCCTGCCTCACGGAAGCCACTGAGGGATGGGTTGCGGCCGATCGCTTCCCCTTCGTCAAGAGCAGACGCCGGATTGCCTGATACAACCATGAGTCCTTCTTCAGTTCCCGATTGGTCTGGACCAAGTCCACCCGGAATCCCCAGCGGCTCAGGACATACCGCAGTTCTAGAAACCCGATCGGATTGATATGCGCAATCGGCTGCTCCGCTCCGGTGGCCGGATCGACTTCGACCATGTAATGAAATTGGTCCGGGTAGCCCCGCAATAAGTAGCTGAGCCGCGACCGAATGGACAAGACATTGGGGGTCGTGACGTAGAACATGCCCCCCTTGCGCAAGATCCGGTTGGCTTCCCGGGCCAACAAGTGAGGGTTTTCGATATGCTCGATCCCCTCGACACAGGCCACCGCCTCGAACGTCTCGCTCTCGAACGGCAGGACGGTGTTGAGGTTCACGCGGACAGCGGAGCGCCCGGGAACGACGAAACCCTCGGGGCATAAATCAGCGGAGACAACCTCCCGCCCTCCGTCGAGCAACAATTGACTCAAGGCGCCGGTCCCGCAAGGGATGTCCAACACCCGCCGGTGACCCGCGTCCAAGATGAGTTGGGCCACCTGCAGACGAGTCATGTGAACGGTATTGGGGCCCTGGTGGTCCGGGTGTACGTGGTCAAAGGTCATCGTTCAATCTCCCGTACGATCTCGTGTCGATCCCGATAGACAGCACCGCTCAAAAAAGTGGCGTTTGCACCTGCCACCTCAACGTCCCATCTGCTATGATGAGCCCCGTTTATCGCGGCCATCTTTTTTTCGGTGAGGCATGCCTCTCGTCAGCGCCATCATTCCTGCGTACAACGGAGCCTCCCGCTACCTGGACCAGGCCATCGACAGCGTGCTGGCCCAAACGTGGCAGGACTTGGAACTCATCGTGGTGGACGATGCCTCGACCGACGAAACGGCCCGGCTCGTCTTGCAATTCTCCAGGGCCCGTTACTTCAAGCGGCCCGAGAACGGCGGACAGGCAGCGGCACGCAACGACGGGGCTCGCCTCGCCTCCGGCACCTACCTGGCCTTCCTCGATCAAGACGACCTGTGGGTCCCCTCGTTCATCGAGGAAACCCTGGCAATGTTGCAGGCCCAGCCCGAGGTCGCGCTCGTCCACTGCGACGGATACCAGATGGACGAGGGCGGCGCCCCCCTGCACTATGACGCCGCTATAAAGCAGGGCCGGACGATCACGCAGTTGCTGCGCGGCGGCCATGATGTCGCCACGTCCGGCTCGCTGTTCCGCAAGACTTGTTTCAACGCCGTGGGGGGCTACGACGACTCCTTGGCGGTCTGGGAAGATATCGACCTGGCGATCCGACTGTATCAGCGCTTTCCCCTCCTGCACCTGCCCAAGCCACTGTACCGCCATCGGCTCTATGCCCGCAACGTCTCACGGGACATTTCATCGGCACGGGCACTCACGGGGAGACAGCGATTTCTCGAAAAACACGCTCCTGTCTGCCCCCCGGGCACCCAACTGGCCGAAGCCCTTGCCCGCGATTGGGCCCATTATTACGGAGACCTGGGGAAGTGTCATCTGAACAATGGCCACATCCGCCAGGCGCGCCAAGCCTTCCGCCGGGCGATCCGCCATCAGCCTCTCAATTACAAGGTTCTGCTCAGGCTGCTTCGCTCCTATCTTTTCAGCAATGCGCCGCCGGCTTCGGCGCCTTCACAGCATATACGGTGATCTCCGTTCCATGTCCAAGGTGGCCGACCGCGAGACACCAGAGCCTCACGAACGGCTTGACGATTCGATGCAAAGAAAACTCCCGCCCCAAACGATGCATCCAGGCACGCTCCAGGCTGGCCAGAAAGAAGGCCGTCCCGACCCCGGTTCTCTCGCGCCGCACCTGATACCCTCCGTCTCGAAGCAGCCGCCGGAGCGTAGGTCGCTCGAAATGATAGAGATGGCGGGGGATATCCCATTGGATCCACTGCGTACCGAATAGCTTGGCTTCCAGGCTGCCGGCATTCGGCACCGTGACGACCAACATCCCTCCGGGCTTGAGCAACTGCCAGGCCCGAGCCAAGACCTCGCGAGGACTGAACATATGCTCCAGCGAGTGACTGAACACGATGACATCGAAAAACTCATGCTGGAATGGCGCATCCTCCAGCGTTCCGGCGTGAACGCATTCTCCCACCCGCGCATTCGCATAGGCAACGGCCTGTGCGTTCATTTCAACCCCGAATACCTTCCACACTTGGTCCTGGAACGACTTGAGATTGACCCCGCCGCCGCATCCGACATCGAGCAAACGCCCCCCGCCCACATAGGGCAGAATGTCCCGGCCCCGCAAGACCCGCCAGGCCCACTCCGGAAACAGCAAAAACTTCCGCAGCCATCTCCAACCCGCGCCGAGGCGGGCGGCAGGATATCCATAATAATCCTCCATGACCCAGCGCTTGACAAGCCGAGACAGCCGCTTTCCCAAACGGTCGATTGAAGTTGGCTGCCTGGGAACCGCGCCGACGTAATAAACGGGCGGGTAATAGGCCCCGATCTCGCCCCACGTCGGACGCGGATTCACAAACAACAATCCGCACTCCATGCAACGGACCAGAGCGAATTTTACGCGGGCAGATAACGAACTTTCCTCCTCATGGATCGCAACCGGTTCCATCCCGGACGATCCGCAGAGGTTACAGGCGACCGTTTCCATCATCGTCCCTCACGATCACTGCAACACCGCCGGGCCCCGACACTTCACGGTCAATCATGGCCGCCATCACCTCATGCCCTCTACGGTTCCCTGCGCATCGTCAGACACCAGCGCCACTCCCGCGGTCGGAGTCCCGCAGCTTGGCGCTGCGGATCGGCCTGAGACAGAGGTTCAGCGCCGAAACAACCATCCCCAGGGAAATCAGTGAGATGCGTTCCTTCGACAGGGGCAAGGAAACCCGGCATGCAGACAGAAAACACCAGGCCGGCGCCAGCGGAGCCGCTTCGATCCAGCCGGACTTGAGAACCCCTTCGGCGTAGCGCATGGCGGCGCAGGAGGTTCAACCAGAGCCAATGGCCCCCGCTCCCTGACATGGGACACATCCATGCTCCCCTGCAAGCCCGATCCGAGCGGCATCAATCGAGTTGAAACTCGGCCCGCCAGTCCGAATCCGACGCGAGCGGTGGTTGATCGGCCTTTCGGACCAGGCAGTTCCCCAGGACCAGCGAGTCCATGTCGGTGCGCATGAAGCAGCGATAGGCATCCGCCGGCGTGCAGACGATCGGCTCTCCCCGCACATTAAAAGAGGTGTTCACAAGCAGGCCATAGCCGGTTTTGGCCTCGAAGGCCTTGAGCAGGGCATGGAATCTCGGGTTCGTGTCCTTGGACACCGTCTGGATGCGCGCGGAATAGTCCAGGTGGGTTACGGCCGGAATATCCGATCGAGGCCGGTTCAGCCGTTCGATCCCGAAGAGTCGTCGATCTGCCTCGCTCAATGGTGTTCGCCTCGACTCTCGTACTCCCGCCACTAACAACATGTAGGACGACGGTTCATCCAGCTCAAAATAGTCCGCCACCCGCTCTTCCAGAACCGCCGGCGCAAAGGGACGGAAGGATTCGCGGTATTTGATCTTCAAGTTCATCACGGACTGCATCTTGGGCGAACGGGCATCGCCGATAATCGAGCGGTTGCCCAGGGCGCGAGGTCCGAACTCCATCCTTCCCTGCACCCAGCCCACGACCGATTCCTGTGCCAGTAACTCAGCCACCGTGCCGAACAGGGCCTCATCCGCCAGTCGCTCGAACGGGGCGCCCTGAGCTTGCAGCCAGCCTTCGATCTCCTCCTGGGTGTAAGCGGGCCCCAGGTATGAGCCGGCCATGCCGTCAGCCTGTCCGCTTGGAAGGGCCCGCTGCCCCCCCGCATGGATATGGGCGGCGGCCAGCGCCGCCCCCAGGGCCCCGCCTGCATCCCCTGCTGCCGGTTGAATCCATAACCGGTCGAAGATCCGTTCCCGCCGCAGCCGGCCGTTCGCAACACAGTTGAGGGACACGCCGCCCGCCAGGCAGAGGGCCTTCATCCCGGTCTGGCGACGCACATGCCCGGCGATCCGCAAGACCGCTTCTTCGGTCACCTCCTGGATCGAGCGGGCCAGGTCCATCTCGCGCTGCGTCAACTCCGACTCGGGCTTTCGAGGCTCGCCTCCGAACAGGCGGTGGAATCGTTCGCTCGTCATGCGCAGGTCTGTGCAATAGTCGAAATACTCCATGTTCAGGCGAAAGGACCCATCCTCCTTCAGATCAATAAGGTGGGTGAGAATCAAATCCACATACTTGGGTTCGCCATAGGGCGCCAGACCCATGACCTTGTACTCGCCTGAGTTCACTTTGAAACCGGTATAGTAGGTGAACGCCGAGTAGAGGAGCCCGAGCGAGTGGGGGAAGGTAATGTCGGCCTGTAGGCTGAGCGACGAGCCTCGCCCCACCCCAAAGCTCGTAGTGGACCACTCCCCCACCCCGTCCATGGTCAACACCGCCGCCTCTTCGAACGGAGAGGGGAAGAAAGCCGAGGCCGCGTGGGAAAAATGGTGCTCAGGGAAAAGGATCGGCCCGGTCCATGTCGCACCCCCGGCCACATCTCCACATCCGTCAAGCTCCTGGCGCAGCAACCGTTCCAGAAAGAGCTTTTCCTTCAACCACACCG
The DNA here is from genome assembly GCA_016873495.1 of Nitrospira sp. GTDB lineage: Bacteria > Nitrospirota > Nitrospiria > Nitrospirales > Nitrospiraceae > SYGV01. Next base: position 106,901 of record VGXC01000002.1, read on the forward strand.
GCATGGCCGCGATAAAGGACCGCCAGCCGCGGGGGGCAAAGGAGAGGTACGTCTCCAGCAGCCGTTCGAATTTTAGGAGCGGCTTATCGTAGAAGGCCACGCGATCCAGGTCCGCCAAACCCAAGCCCCCCTGCTTGAGGCAATAGGCCACGGCCTGATGCGGAAACCCGGCATCATGCTTCTTGCGGGTAAACCGCTCCTCTTGGGCCGCCGCGACGATGCGCCCGTCGACGACCAAGGCCGCCGCCGAATCGTGGTAATAGGCTGAGAGCCCTAGGACGTTCATGCGTCGAATCCGCCTGCTCTACTAAAATAGGGTGTAGATGAACGGCGCGACCGCCGACCCCTCGGTCAACACCAACAAGGCTCCGAACAGCAACAGAACGAGGATAATCGGGAGGAGCCAGAACTTCTTTCGCTCCCGCATGAAGGCCCACAGTTCTTTCACAAACGCCGCCATCGTGTCCTCTTTCTTTTCTTGACCGCTTCTTTTGCTCGACGCTTCACGCCTCACGTCTTCATCAGAACTGCCGCTCCATGCGGCTTGCCGTAAATTCGTCCGCACGGCGCATGCGCCAGTAGGAATCGGCACCCTCCGCGCGCAACTGGATCGGCTGCTTGCCGAGCAGGCGAAGCAGCAGCGCCGTCGGCGTAATCAGCAAACCGAAGAGGATCGTCAGGAGAATCCGTTGGTTGATAAAGCCCAGCAGCAAGGCCAGTTTCATCCAGCCAGCTCGAAGCGGCGTCAATGTGCGCGGCGCTAAAAGACCGGCCGCACAGAAGGCGCCGCTCAGCCCAACGAGCCACCACGCGACCGTTCCGACCAGCACGTATCGCAGCAGGGCAAGCCCCGCCAGCCCGCCGGCCATGACCAAGCCGAACGATCGATTAAGTTTGTCCGGACTTGGTTGCCTCATGGTCTATTGCTCTCTTTCAAGTTCCCGAGGGCGCCCAATTGCGCCTTTAGCACCGGGTCAATAACCTGGGCGGCCAACCGATGGCCTGAGGCCGTCAAATGAAAATCGTTGCTGAAATAGAGGGTTTCCGGGCTCCCGGCCGCTTCAAACGCCGGCAGCAGATCCACCGTGGGAATGCCCTGTTCACGGCACCAAGCCAGGAGCAACCGGTGCGGTTTGTAAAAGTCGTGCCGACCCGCAGCCTGCCCAATGCCGGCAAGATACTCCATTTGCAAGGCCCTATCAAGCTGAACATGGTCGGGAATGATCACGAGTAACAAGGGAATTCCCCGTTCTCCAAGGAAATCACGAAACGCCAGCAATGTCTCTTGAGTCCTGGCCCAATGTTGGGCGAAGAACCGGGTATTGTCGGCCAGATAAATGTCGCTGCGTTCGTATATGCCACGGACATATTGCTCACGGGAGACAAGCGGCGCAGTCTCGCCAAGCAACGCCTCACTGGAAGTTTGCTCCCCTGTCCAAGTCAATGCCTGCCGGACCCTGGCACCGCCGACCCGGAACAGATAATTGAGGTCATGGTACAGATACCAGCGGTCCAGCCCGACCGTGTCATGAAGCCAATTGCCGTTGCTGTGCACATAGTAGCTCTGCCCGGCAACAATCAAGATCCGAGGCAAATGGAGGTCGTCGCCTCGCTTGTTTTGAATGTCATTCCCGATGAAGAAGTTCAGGACCACCAGGTCCGGCTGAAGGCGGACTCCATACGTCTTGAGCAGATGCAGCTCTTCGTGCGGGCCCCAGGCCGGAACCCCGAGGTTAATGACTTCAGCCTCCGGCGCGTCGGCCTGCAGCCCGCGTTCGAGCAGGGTGACGAAGGCCTCGTCATAACTGACACCGGCCCCCCAGGTAAAGGAATCGCCCAAGGCGAGCACGCGCGGGGCAGCGCCAGGCCGTTTAACTTGACGCTCGCGATCTCGGAACCCTTGTGAATTGCTGAACCCGATCGTACCGCGAACCGGAATATGGGGCTTCAAGTTCGCTGAGGTATGCTTGTCCCCGAACAAGCCGCTCCTGGCAAGAAGTGGATCCGCCAGCCTGACCGTGACCTCGCCCACCAACAGAAAAACCAACAGGTTCACCAGCGCAACGTCCAGCCAGCGAACCGGCCGGCGATTCAACGCTCGGGCAAGGCCCTGCGGGCTGGCCAGAAACCAGCCGCTCCACGCAATGACAACCAGCAACCCGAGCATGAACTTATCCAGATGGTGGGCTTGGGCCGGAACCGGGTAGTTAATCAGCAGGAACCCTCCAATGACGAGGCTCCAGAGGCCGCTCCATCCAGGCGACCAACAGGCAGCAATCGTCCGTTGGGGAGCCTGTGGCTTCCAGACCCTCCACGAGGCCAGGGCCAACAGCAGCCCCGCCAGAGACACCAGGACGAAGCTGACGATCAGGAGATCGTGCTTTGGTGGATTGGCCAGCTTACTGGCGGATAATGTCCATAAATATGACGCCAGGTGTCCGCTGGTCGCCCAAGCGCCCACGGATCCGGCGAGGCACAACCCGCACAGCATCCGTTCCGCCCATGTGCGCGCCGCCGCTACAGGATCACCGGCGGATGCCGATTCCGCCGACGAACCCGTGAGTAACGGCTCGTTGGGCTGGCCTTTGGCAAACGATCCCATGCGCATGTCAGCTCACCCGGCCATAGGATCGAACAAGTCGCGACAGGCATCGCCAGCCAGTCTTCACGCTTCGCGCCCGGCCCAGACTGAGCGCCAACCCCTTCGCAAGTATGGCGCGCCCTTGTGGAATCTGCCCGCTCGCGATCAGATGCTTGCCAAAATCGCAATAGTAGAAGGCCTGCTCCCGAAAAAGATACTGCCGCCGTTCAGACAGGTCGCCAAACCGCTTGAGCAACCGCTCGATGAGCAGGGCGCGATGCTCCAATGCAATATGCGCAGGTTTTATTTCGCGATTACGATGGAAGGTCAGGGGCTCTCCGATGTTGGCAATGGTGCAGGCCGCGGCTATCCTGGGCCAGAGATCATGGTCATCCATGCCGGCCGAACCGAAGGCTTCGTCGAACCCGCCCACCGCGCTCAGGACCTTCTTGCGAATCATCGCCGCCGAAGGAGTCGGCACGTAGCCTTGCACGAATAGTCGGGCAAACGTTTCGTTGGGGTTATATCCGGCGCCGACAATTCCCATCGGCTTCCCAGCCCGGTCGATGTGTGCCACATCCGTGATCACCATCCCCACCTCGGGCCGCGCCTCCAGCACCCTCACCTGCCGCTCCAACTTGGCCGGATGCCAGAGGTCGTCATGGTCCAGCAGCGCGATCGCCTCCCCCTGCGCTTCGGCGATGCCGCAATTTCTCGCCGCCGCCACCCCCGCATTCTCCTGTCGGACATTGCGGAGGCGGCGATCCAGGTTCTTGATCAGGTCTCCGGACCCGTCGGTGGACCCATCATCCACCACCAGCAGTTCGAAATCCTGCCACGTCTGATCCAGCACGCTCCGGACTGTTTCCCGGATCACATCCCGCGCGTTGTAGAGCGGAATCACGACGCTGACGCGCATCATCCTCCCGTCATCCAGTTACGGTTTGACCGCCTCCAGGACCACCGTCATCTCCTCGCAGACGTTCCACAGGTACCGGCGGCAGCGTTTCTGCAGATACGCCGGCAGAAACTTGAACGGCTTGCGCATGTCATAGGTGATCGAGACGGTCCGGAAATTGGTCCTGAGCCCGTAATAGTTTGGAGACTTGAAATACTCAAAGCTTTCCTCGGTCATGAATCGGACGTGGGTCGGGTCCACGAAGGCTTTCCGGGATGTATAGTAAGGCGTTTTGACGAGCACCCGGGCGCCCGGCGCGCAGACCCGATAGAGTTCCTCCATGAAGGCGATCAGATCGCGCATATGCTCGATCGAATGGATCGAATGGGCCTGCGCGACGCTGCTGTCCCGGAACGGCAGTCCGCGCTCGAAGTCGCAAACCACATCCACGCCGGGCACCAGCCGGCAGTCGATCCCGATCGTGCCTGGCCGCTTGTGGGCCCCGCATCCGATATCGAGGATCAACCCCATGGCGCCATCGTCCTCAACCACCGCGTGTACCCGCGCAGCCGCCAGGGTGCCTTGCGGATGGCCTGTCGATATGCCCGGCGCGCCTCGGATCTCCGGCCGGTCCGCTCGGCTTCACCGCCGCGCGCCAGATAATAGTTCGCCCATTCGCGGTCCAGCGCCGCCCGCTGCCCGTCCGTCTGCAGGTCCATCCGCTCCAGGCCTTCCAAAAACCGCTCGCGGCTGGAAAGGATTTTCTCCTTATGCAACGCCTCGTCGAACGCCATGTCCCGATACCCATGCCCGCGCTGCAGCTTGCGAACCAGCACATGATCCACGCAAGCAAACTGCGTGGCGGCATAGAGCCGGATCGTCAGATCCGAGTCCTCCGATCCGTAGAGGTCCGGGTTCAGCAACCCCACCTTGTCCAGCACCATCCGCCTGATCAACAGCGTGGACGGCAACGTCACGTGCCCCCCGCAAAACGCTTGCACAAGCGGCTCTCCACTATGCCGCGCGCGCACCGTCTCCAGCACCGTCCCCCGCTCGTCCACCGACTCGAAGTCGGTATGCACCACCCCCACCTCCGGGTGATAGCGCATCACGTCGAGCTGCGCCGCAAGCTTGTCCGGAAGCCAGACGTCGTCGCAATCCAGCAACGCCACGAACTCCCCCCGTGCCTCAGCAAGGCCCCGGTTGCGGGAACGAGCCGGCCCCCCGTGATCCTGCTGAAACCAGGTGATCCCCGCCGTTCGTTGCAAGTCGGCCAGGATGGCCTGCGTGCCGTCCGTCGAACCGTCGTCCACCACGAGCACTTCGACGTCACGAACCGTCTGAGCCCGCACGCTGGCGACGGCCTTCGCCACAAACGGCGCTCCGTTGAAGACAGGGATCACCACGCTGACCAGGGGCTCAGACAGGTTCACCGATCCGCTCCCGCGATTCCAGCAACGCCCCGACGGCAGCCCGAACCTCATCCACCGAAATCCGCTTCATGCAACTCTCCTCGCCCCGCTCGCAGGTGGGGTGAAAACAGCGCCGGCAGTCGAGCCCTTTATACAGAACCCGGATCGTTGCACTCCGCGGCCCCCATTCGCCAGGATTCGACGGGCCGAAGAGCGCGACGACCGAGACCCCCAGCGCCGCGGCCATGTGCATGGGGCCGTTATCGTTGCCGACAAATATCTGGCAGCGCTTCAGGACCGCCGCATAGGTGAGCAACGGCGTCCGCCCGGCCAACACCGTCGGCGCCGAGCGGGCCTGACGCCGGACCTCCTCAGCCAGTTTCTGTTCCTGCCCGCTCCCCCCAATAACCACCCGACAGCCGAACGATTCGGCCAACCGGTCCGCCAAAGCCGCAAAGCGCTCCGCCGGCCAAGCCTTGAACCAATAACGCGCCCCGGGCTGAAACATAACCAGCGGCCCCCCCGTCCCCGCCAGTCCCACCTCTTCAAGCAGGCGGGCGGCCCGTTCGTCGTCTTCGAGAGACGTATAGAGCCTCGGCAGGCTTACCCTTGGCTCGATCCCCAGCGGCAACAGCGCCTGTAGATCATGCTCCACACGGTGGACCATTCCTGAAAGGGCCGGTGCAATCGTCGTAAAGAGAAGCCCCCGCCAACGGTGCTCTTCATTGAACCCGATCCGCAGCGGAGCCCTGCTCAGGCCTGTGAGAATAGCCGCGCGGTCCCCATCGGTCAGGTCGATCACCGCGTCGAAGCGGCGGCGGCGCACTGTCCGGAGGAAGCGCAGCTGCTCCGCCAGTCCGCCCTTCTCGACCACCAACACCTCCTGCACGTCGGGGTTCCATTTAAGGACATCCTCGGTGCCTCGATTGACCGCCACGGTCAATCGGGCTTCCGGAAACCGTTCACGGAGCGCCCGTAGCACCGGCGTGGCCAGAAGCACGTCCCCGATGTACCGAAGCTTGATGATCAGCAGATTGCGCATGAGCTTCCGCGCTACGCCACCGCACACAGTTCGCGATAGAGGTTCATCAGCCATCTCGCCGACCGGTCCCAGGTGAAGTCTTTGACTCGCTCGAAGCCCTTGGTCCGGAGCGTCTTCCGTAACGCGGCATCTTCAAGCACGCGCTGGAGCGCGTCACCCAACACTTCCGCATTCTCCGGATCGATCAGCAGCGCCGCATCCCCTGCCACTTCCGGCAACGACGTGGTGCTGGAGGTGATGACCGGCGCGCCGCATGCCATGGCCTCCAGGACCGGCATGCCGAAACCTTCATAGATCGACGGAAACACAAAGACCGTGGCGTACGAATAGAGCAGTCGCAGATCGGCCAGGGGTAGTCGGCCCGTACAGACGATGTGCCGCTCAAGACCCAGCTCCCGCGCCGTGTGCGCCATATCGCCGAACCGATGGTGGATATCGCCGACCAGCACCAGGCAATGGTCTTTCAACCGATCGGCTCGCTGCGCATACGCCCGCAGCAACGTCCGATGATTTTTGCGTGGGTCCGCTCCGCCGACGAACAAGATAAACCGATCGGTGGGAAGTCCAAACCGACGCCGAATCTGCGCCGGCGCATCCGGGTCCTGAACCGGGCGAAAATCATCAGACACGGCATTGGGGATGACCGTTATCCGATTGCGCGGCAGTCCGTAGAGCGACTCGATATCACGCGCGGAGTGGTCGGAGACGGTGATCACGCGCCTGGCCCGCCAGGCCGTCCTCTTCGTCCTATAGAAAGATACGCGCTGGCCCAACAGTTTTGTACTATACCGGGGGTACCGATCCAGCCACAGATCATGCACCGTGACCACCCCGCCGAAACGTCCGCTGGTGCGCATCTTGAAATTCGTGCCGTGGTAGAGGTCCAAGCCGTCTACCCACCCACGCCAACGCATGCCGAGTTTGCCCGACTCCACCCAGTGCAAGCGTCCCGCAATCTCGGCCGCCCTGAAGGGTTCCAGGGCGGCCGCACAAGCGCTCAAGGCCCCCGGGCGGACATAGGCGACCCATTCGACCTCGGCCCCCTCTTCCTTCAGGTCCAAGAGCGCCTTGAGCAAGTGATAGGTATGCCAGCCCACGCCGCCTCGGTCCCCGAGCAACGGATTGGCATCGATTCCGATCCTCACCCTGCCTCCCCCTCCGCTCGCTTCCCTTTGACCTGGCTCATTTCCACCGCCTTGGCATATTTGACGAACGTATGCATCCCCGCAAAGATGGCCACGATGATCCCGTGCACCCCGTCTTGGTACCCGCCTCGCAACAGGTACGTCTTCAGAATGGTGCCCAGGTGGTTGCCGGCTAGGTCCAGCCAGCCGATCCGCCTTCCGCTCTTGAGTTTTTCCCGGGCCCCGAGGGTCGTATACCGCGCCATCTTGCGGACGTGTTCACGGACTCCCGGCATGCTGTAGTGGTCGAGCGGCTGCGTCAACCGCTCGATGCGCCCCGCCAAATGCAGCCGCTCATGGAGCAGCACGTCATCGTACCGGCCTGCCGCTCGGCGAAACAGCCGCAACTGGTAGTCCGGATAGATCCCGCCGCCCCTGATCCAACGTCCATAGAAAAAGTTTCGCCGCGGAACTTCGAATCCGGCGATATCAGCCGGAGGTCCCGCCGCCAGCAGCCGTCGAATCTCCTCGCGAAGCGGGTCCGTCACCCGCTCGTCCGCATCCACCACCAGCAGCCAATCGGCCTTCGTCTGCTCGAACCCGAAATTCTTCTGCGGCCCGTAGCCGGGCCAGGGCCGTACAAAGACCCGATCCGTATACTGACGCGCGAGAGCCACAGTCCGGTCCCGGCTCTCCGCATCCACCACGATCAGCTCGTCCACCCAACGCAAGGACTCTAGGCAAGCGGCAATGTTCCGCTCCTCATCCTTGGTAATCACCACGGCAGCAATGGAAACCGTGAAGGGTGAAGGGTGAGGGGTGAGGGGTACGCCTTCGTGAGCATGAGCGGCCCCCAGAGACCCTGATCCTGTGGAATTCTTGCTGATCACACCTAACCCTTTACGCCTCACGCTTTACGGGCTTCATCCCCTGAAGCCCCGTTTGACGACGGCACGGTAGAAAGCAGCTTCCAGCCAGCGGTTTCGCCCCGGCTTAAGCACCGGGTATCGACTCACCCGCTCCCGCATCACGGCCGGATGAGATCCGGTGAAGTTCTTCATGATGTCGTATTCCTCGAACTCGTAGGCTTCGCGGGCCAGCATCTTGGCCTGCTCGGCGCCGGGGCTATCGCCATGGTGGCGGGCCACCTGGTAGCGGAACTTGTCCAGCAAGACACGCGGCTGCTTGACCCAGCCGTAATGGTAGATCGTCGCGCCGGAAGGCCGGATGCGGTCCTTGTGCGCGCTTTGCATCCAGCCCTTATCCGCCTTGAGCCAGAACCCGACCGCATCCCCGCAGGACTCCACCTGGCCGTCGTTCCGGATGATCCGCACCGCACGGTGGTAGAACCAGGGATTCAACGACCGGTAGTCGCCGTAGAAATGGTGATAGCGGAAGGTGAAGCCCAGAACCGTCGGATTCCCAAGATGCTCCCGCAACGACCGGCTGATGATCGCGTGATCGGCCTCGTGCAGCACTTCGTCGGCCTGGAGGTAGAGAGCCCAATCGCCGGTGCAGCGGGCCAGGGCCTTGTTGGTCTCGTACGAAAACAACAAGCCGTCTTTTTTCATCGAATCGTCCCAGACGGAATCCAGAATCCGCACCTTGTCGGAGCCGATCGAGTCGATCAATTCGCGCGTCCCGTCCTCCGACTGCCCGACATTCACGATGAACTCGTCCACGATCGGGAGGGCGGACCGGATCACCTCGACGATCGGGTAGTCGAACGAGACCGCGTTCCGGCAGATCGTGAAGGCGCTGACTTTCATCGGAGTCCCTCCCCGCCGGCCGTTGGCCCCCGCTGCAACTCCCACAACTTCGCATACTTGATAAAGGTGTAATAGGCGTAGAGCCCGGAGAGGATCAGGCCCGGCCTTCCATCCAGAAAGCCCATTCGTCCGAGATACATTTTCAAGAACGTAAAGACCGGATGGCTGATCAGCTGGTGCGTGCGGAACCGCCGCCCCTGTTCGACCATGCGCCGGGCCATCAAATCGGAATAGCGGTCCATCTTGGCCAGGTACTGATCGATATCCTGGAAAGGGTACTGCAATACATGCTCCTTCAGATGTCCGACCGTGCCATGCAACTCGAACGTCTCGTGCACCAGTTGATCGCAATATTTCATCCGATCCTTGCGGAACAGCTGGGGCTGACGATAGTCCGGGTACCAGCCACAGTGGCGAATCCAGCGGCCAAGAAAATAATTCTTGCGCGGCACAAAGTAGGCGTCGGCCTCCGGACCCCGGTCCAGGAGCCGCCGGATCTCGTCCCGAATCTCCGGCGTGGCCACCTCGTCCGTGTCCAGGCTGAACACCCATTCGTGCGATGCATGAGCCACGGCCTCGTTCCGGAGCCTGCCGAATCCATGGAACTCGTGTTGGTAGATTTTGTCCGTAAACTCCCGGCTGATCTTCTCTGTCGCATCGGTGCTGTGAGAATCCACCACGATCAGTTCGTCCGCCCAGCGGACCGATTCCAGGCAGGCTCCGATCGTCGCCTCATTATTGTAGGCAATGACATAGGCGGACACTTTAGCAGGACGTTGAAAAAGCCCTCCGGCTTCGTTCTCGCGTCGCTCAAAGCCTCCACGTACGGCAACAGTACGACTCGGCTTTTCGCTCGCTGCGGCCTCGCCGGGCGGACTTTTTGAACGTCCTGACTCGCTAGACATGCGCCACCGCGATCTCTTCCGGACGAGACAGCACCTGCCTGACCCGATTCACCACGTCCTCCACCGAAATACGGTCCAGACAGTCCCAGTAGGGGCAGGCCTCATAGACACACTTCTCGCACGTGGGCACATCAGGCTGCAGCACGATCCCCGGCCCCAGGGGTTGCCATCGGGTCGGCAGCTGGTTCCGCCGGGGATCGAAGAGACTGACGGTCGGCACCCCGAGCCCCGCGGCGATATGCGCGGGGCCCGTCGAGCCGGACACCACCGCCTGGCTCGCCCCGATCATCGCCATCAATTGCCGCAACGTCGCGCTTCCCATCACATCCAGGATCGAGCTATGGGCCGCTCCCCCCCACCCCGTCTCATCCCGAAAGCGGTCCCTCTCGGTCTGGCTGCCGCTCAGCACCACTCCATACCCGTCCTCCGCCAGGCGTTGAGCCAGGTCAAGGTAGTGCCGGAGTTTCCATTGGCGGGAGGAGAATCCTCCCGGATGCACCGCAATGCGAGGGGCCGGCAGTGTCTTCAGTCGCACCGCCGCCGCCTGCCGCTCGTCATCCGTCAAGACCAGTCGGGGACGGACCGGTTCGCCCGGCTCCAGGCCCAAGCCCCGCAACAGTCCCAGATTATACGTCGCTTCATGCCGAGAAAAATCGCTCCGGTGTTCGTAGACCCGCCGGTTGGCCAACAGACTGTACCAACGATAGCCGGTCGCCACCCGCACTGGAACCCGCGCGACGAAGGCCGCGGCCATCAAGCGGCGGAACGGCTTCAAGAAAATCGCCGCATCAAAACCGCGCCGGAACAGCGCCACCACATCGGCGAACCGCTCCTGCCCGTTCAGGGTCAGGACGGCGGCCACGTCCGGATGCTGCGCCAGCACCGGAGCCGCATAGGCGCTGGAGAGAAACGAGACCTCCGCATCCGGCAGCAACCGGCGCAACGCCGTGGCGACCGGAAGACAAAGAATCTCATCCCCGATTCCATCAGGCCTGACCAGCAAGATGTTCATCCAGACCGCCGCCTTGTCGTCAGTGGGCCAGCCTGACCGCCAACCGTTCTCGCACGGCGTCCAAAACCATGTTCGGCGAGAGACTCGTCAAACATTCGAGCCTGACCTGGTTGCGACATTGCCGGTCGAAGCAAGGGCTGCACGGCACTCCGCTCGTGAGCACCCGATGCCGCGTGCCATAAGGCCCGGTCCGGACGGGGCTCGTCGGACCGAAGAGCGCGACGACGGGCGTGCCGACCGCCGCCGCCACGTGCATCGGCCCCGAGTCGTTCGTGATTAACAACGAGGCCGTGTGCAACAGGGCCGGCAAGAGCCCCGGCTTGGTCTGCCCGGTGAGATCGACCGGCGCCGTGCGCATCAGCCGTTTGACCGCCTCTATGTCGGCGCGTTCATCCGGTCCCCCGATCAGCACCACGCGCCCCATCCCTTCTTGCTGCAGACGATCCGCCAACTCGGCAAAGAATTCCCTGGGCCAACGCTTGGTCGCCCAGCGGGCTGAGACGTTCACCGCAATCCACGACGCGCCAGCCGGCACGCCCTGCCGGCTCAACAGATCCGCAACCGGGGATTGATCGTCGCTCAACGGACGGAACCGGAACTCCGGTTCGCCCCGGGCAGGCGCGCCGAGCGCCCGCGCCACGAGCAGATTCCGGTCGACCGCATGCATCTCCGTGGTTGGGACCGGAACTCTGTGGGTGTAGAACCAGGGACTCCCTTCCCGCGCATTGGCAAAACCGATGCGCGTCGCGCAGCCGGACAGCCAGGCCATCCCGCCGCTGCGGAAGAGTCCTTGCAGGTCCACGGCCAGGTCGAAGCCCTGGGCGCGCAAACGCGGGACCTGCGAGAGCCACCCGGCAATCCCCGGCTCCACCGCGCAGACTTCATCCACCCCCTCCACTCGCTCGACGATCCCCGCCCACTGCCGTTTCACGAGCCATGTCATGGAGGCCTGCGGAAAGAGCCGGCGCAGCGCCGCCGCGGTGGGCATCGCATGCACCACGTCGCCGAGCGAGCTCGGTTTGATGAACAGAATCCGCCGATAGTCAGTCATCTCGAACGCTCCCAGCACTCAGCGATCAGCTTTCATCCGATCGGACCTGACAGCTGAACGCTGACTGCTGCCGGCTGGCCGCATCGGCCAGGATCCAGGCCGCCGCATCGGTCAGCTCTGCGGCGACATGATCCGGCTTAAGGCCTTCCCGTTCCAAGACCGCCAACGCCTCCAGGCTCGTGGGGCCTGTGGTCACCAAGACCCTGCGCGCTCCGATGCGGCTCCCCAACTCGACGTCCCGGCTCTGGTCCCCCACCACATAGCTGGCCGAGAGGTCCAGCCCAAGGTCCGCCGCCGCCCGCTCCACCATCGCCGTCCCGGGCTTGCGACAGAGACACCCGTCGTCCGGATGGTGCGGGCAGAAATAGATGGCGTCCAGAGCGCCCCCACCCGCTTCCAGCAGAGCCAGCAGCTTGGCATGGATGGTTTTCAACATGTCGACCGTGAAGAGGCCCCGCGCGACACCCGACTGGTTGGTCACCAGCACTAGCGTGGCCCCGGCTCGTTTCAACCGCGCGACCGCCTCAACGACGCCGGGCAGCAGGTGCAGCTCCTCCGGTGTCTTGATGTAACTCGTATCCCGGTTCACGGTCCCGTCCCGATCCAGAAACACGGTGACGCCTTGCAAAACGGAAGGCAGAATGCGGAAGGCGGTATGCGACGGAGCCGCCTGTATTGCCTGCTTTCCGCCTTCTGCCTTCTGCCTGTCCAGTAGTGCGCCGGCCGCCGCATGCACCTCGTCCACCGTAACCCTGGTCATGCAGCGATGGTCGATCGGGCATTCGCGCAACAGACAGGGCGCACAGTCCACCGGCTGCCGCACGATGGCATATCGCTCGCCGACCGGGGACGTGGTCCGATGATCGGTCGGCCCGAACACGGCCACCACCGGAACCCCGAAGGCCGCCGCCATGTGCATCGGTCCCGTATCGTTGGTCAGAAATAGGTCGCATCGCTTCGTGACCGCCATGAGTTCCCGGACCGTCGTCTGCCCGGCAAGCACGACCGTCGGCAAACGCAGTCGCTCCGCAATACTGCGCGCCAAGGCTTCTTCCCCCTTGGCGCCGACGATCACAACGTGAGCCTGCCGACCGCTCCGGTGTTGATCGTCAGCGACCCGCTGGGCTGTTTCCGCAAACCGATCCGGCAACCAGCGCTTCGCCCCGCCATAGGTTGAGCCGGGATTGAGGCCGATCACCAGATCCCCCGCGCCCACCCCCCGTTCCGCCAGCTTGGCGGTCATTTCCCGTTCTTCCTGCTCCGACAGGAACAGCCTGGGAGAGACAACCGATCCGATGTCGCCCAGCGGCCGGAGCAGATCCAGGTAATACTGGACCTGGTGCTTACAGACGGTCTTGGAGCCACGCTCGATGGGATCGGTGAGGAGCCACCCCCGTCCGTCCGTGGCATAGCCATAGCGGCGGGCAATCCCCGCCAGGAAGGAAATCAACGCCGCTTCAAACGCGTTCTGAAACAGGATCGCCAGATCGAACCGACGACGGCGCAACTCATCGGCTAGGGCCCATTTCCCGGCCAGCCCCGCATATTTCCGGCGATCTTCGTAGACCAGGGTGAGGTCCACCGCCGGATGATGCGCCAGCAGCTCGGCGATGATCGGCTTGACCAGCAGGGTCACCTCCGCCTCGGGAAACAGTCTGCGAACCTCGCTCAACGCCGGCTCGCACATGACCGCATCCCCGATCCAGTTGGGCCCCCGCACCAGCAAGCGCCTGACCGACTCCTTACGCACGTTCCGCCCCTCCGAAAACGACCCGTTCCATCCGCTCCCGCCCGTCTACTATGTCCATACCCAGCCGTAAAGCCAGCACCCGCTCGCCCGGCCTCAACAGGGGGGCCACCTTGACGGCATCCTTCTCCGTCGTCACCAGCAGTTGGGCCATGCAGCGCCTGGCCCGATCGTTAATCCGCTTCAGATCGCCGTTCCGGTAGTCATGATGGTCAGGAAACCGCACCTCATCCACCACGTTCACGCCGAGGCCGGACATCGTCGCCCTGAACGAATCACTATTGCCGATGCCGCTGAAGAGCAAGATCGCCCGGCCCCTCACATCATCCAATCCTTGCGCTCCGCCGCTCGCCACATCCACGAACAGGTCCGGCTGAAACCGCACGAGAATCGGCTGCTCCTTGCAGCCCAGGACTCCGACCATGTCTGCAAGCGCCTCTTGCTGCCGCATCTGATCGACGCGGGTCATCAGCACCAGCGTCGCGCGGGCGGCGGCCGTGAGCGGCTCCCGCAGACGCCCGGCCGGCAGCAAGGCGTTCAGGTCACGGGGCGCCGAGGCGTCCACGAGCAACAGGTTCACATCGCGATGCAGGGCCAGATGCTGAAACCCGTCGTCCAGCACGACACAGTCGAGGGGAAACCGGCTCAAGGCCCACAGCCCTGCCCTGTACCGGTCCGCCCCCACGACCACGACGGCGCCGGGGCAACGGGACGCGATCAAGTGCGGCTCATCCCCCGCTTCAGCCGGCCCAGCCAGGACAGCCTTCCCGTCCGACACCAGCAGGAATTCTTCCCCGCTCTGCCGCTTGTAGCCACGACTCAGCACGCCCACGCGCAGGCCGCGCCGCAACAACGATTGTACCAGCCAGATCACGACCGGCGTTTTGCCCGTGCCGCCGACGGTCAGGTTCCCCACGCTGATCACACGGCAGGGCAGGGTCCAGGTCGGGAACCAGCCGGCAGCATAGAGCCAGGCCCTGGCCCGGACCATCAGCCCATAAGGTACCGACAAGAGCTGCAGCAGCCACATGGGGCCCACCCGGCCCCTCACCCGCCTCGTTCCCCCGGCAGAGGGGCAAGGGCATCCTTGCGAACCAGGCCCGCTGAAGAACCGCACACCCCAACGCCTCTCGTCCCAACAGCCGCATCGAGCACCTTGCCGATGTGATCCACACTGCGTTGCAGCGCCCCGCGGTTCTCGTTCACGACCTGTTGCGCGGCTTTTCCAACCTTTTGAAGCTCCGCTCTGTTCCTGAGCAGATGCGCCATGGCCTCGGCCAACTCCGTGCCGTTCCGGACAGGAGCCATACCTTCGGCCCGGCTCAGTTGGTCTGCAATCTCGGCGCAATGGTCCGTGAAGGGACCGAAGAACACCGGCTTGGCCCAGACGGCCGGCTCCAAGAGATTATGCCCTCCGACCGGAACCAGCGTGCCGCCCACGTAAGCTACTACCGCTTCGCGGTAGACCGATGCCAATTCACCCCTCGTGTCTAGAATCAGTACCCGCGGACCGGAGAGGCTCGGCGTGACTGCAGCACTGCTCAACTGGCTCCGCCTCAGAGCCGCAAGTCCGATTCCCTTGACCGTGGCTTCGACCTCTGCCGCCCGTTCGATATGTCGGGGCGCAAGCAAGAACACCAGGTTGGGAAACTCGCGGACCAGCGCCCGATAGGCGGTAAACAGGGCTTCCTCCTCGCCTGGGTGCGTGCTACCGGCCACGATCAATTCTTCGCCTTCTGCAAGCCCCAGCGCCGCCCGAGACAGAGCGCCAGGGCCGGTGGTCTCGCCGGGCAAGGGCTGATCGAACTTGATGTTCCCTATCCGCACCACTCGATCCGGTTGCACCCCCAAGGCCACCATACGATCTGCGTCTCGATCCGATTGCATCAGGCAAGCGGTCACCGGCTCCAACACCTGCCTCAAGAACGACCGGATCAACCGATACCGGCCAAAGGAGCGCGAGGACAGCCGGCCGTTGACGAGGACAGCCGGAATGCCGCAGCGTCCCAGTTGTCGCAGTAGATTCGGCCAGAGCTCGGTTTCGACAAAAAGGAACAGGGAGGGATTGAGGTGCCGCACCACCTTGGCTACCACCCAGGGGAAATCCAGCGGCGCGTAGTAATGGTCGGCCACCCCCGCCAGCCGCTGCTCGACCGCTTCCCGTCCGGTCTCGGTAACGGTGGAGACGATGATCCGGTAGGCGGGGTAGCGGGCATGCAAGGCCTTGACCAGCGGCGCGACAGCCACCGCTTCTCCCAACGACACGGCATGGACCCAGAGCAACGGCCGGCCTGCTGATATCCCACCGGGCAAGACCAGCCCCAGCCGCTGGGGCAACCCGCGCCGGCACCGTGGCTTGGCCAGCAGAATTGCGAAGATCACTGGGGAGAACAGGAGCAGGAGCCCGTTGTAGAGGAAGTACCACATGGTTCATCTCGTGAGGGGTGCGAGGTGAGGGTCAGGTGTGAGAGGAACGGCCATCTCATTTCCCCTCTCTTCCGCCTGACGCCTTACGTGTCACGCCTCACGTTGTACATCTTCATCCGCTTCGGCCGTCAGCCGATTCAGCACCGATTCCAGTTCGCGCCGCTTGGCTTCCATCTCGTCCGCCGAGGCTTGGTCCGTAACCCGGATCGGCTCTCCCATCCGGAAGAGCCCGCGCCCGAATGGATAGGGGACCATGAAACGATCCCAGCTCGCGAAGAGTTTTTTTTTGAGCAGCTGAAGGTTACCGGGACGATCGGCAAGCCGGTCGCCTTAGCCAGATGGATAACCCCCATCTGCGCCACCTGCCTGGGCCCCTTGGGACCATCCGGCGTGATGGCCAGGTCCGCCCCGGAGCGGCCGAGCTGCACCAGTTCACGCAACGCCGCCGCCCCGCCTCTGGTCGTCGAACCCCGGACCGAACGGAAACCGAACCGGGACACGATGCGCCGGATCAACTCTCCATCCCGATGCCGGCTGATCAAGATATAAATCTGCGAACCCCGATAGGCCAATGGCATCATGAGCTGGCGGCTGTGCCAGAAGGCAAAAATACAACGCTGCCCCCGCGCATACAGCGCCAGCATGGGCTCGGCTCCTTCCGTCTCGATTCGCATGGACTTACCGAGGAGACGAATCAAAGCCGCGCCGATCGGCGGTACCAGCGTCAACGTCAGCCGGTGCAGGAACGCCTTCATACGGTTCGGAGCCTCACTCGGTATATCCTCAATTTCCCAGCCGTCACAACGGTACATCCTGGAATTGGATCGCGTGGAGCCGCTTATATAACCCTCCCTGCCGGAGCAGTTCTTCGTGCGAACCGGCCTCCACGATGCAGCCCCGGTCCAGCACGACGATCCGGTCGGCTTTCTGCACCGTCGCCAGCCGATGCGCGATCACCAGCGTCGTACGGTCCTTCATCAGGTTGGCCATCGCCAGTTGCACGATCCGCTCAGATTCGGAATCCAGGGCGGACGTGGCTTCATCCAGAATCAAGAGCGGAGGGTCTCGGAGAATGGCGCGGGCGATGGCCAGCCGCTGCCGCTCGCCGCCCGACAACTTCACCCCATTCTCTCCGATCAGCGTGGCATAGCCTTCCGGCAGGCGCAGGATGAACTCGTCCGCGTAGGCCGCCTTCGCCGCCTCGACCACTTCCCGCTCGGTCGCAGAAGGTCTGCCGTAAGCGATGTTGTTCCGCACGGAATCGTCGAACAAAACCGTGCTTTGCGACACGATCCCGATCTGACGGCGCAGGGACGACAACGTGCCGTCCCGGATATCCTGCCCATCGAGCAGGATCGCTCCCTCCGTGGGATCGTAAAATCGAGGCACCAGGCTGACCAACGTGCTTTTGCCGCTCCCGCTGCTGCCGACCAGGGCGACGATCTCCCCGGCCCGGACGGTCAAGTCAATCCCGGTCAGGGCGGGCCGGTCGGTCCCCTCGTATTGAAACGTCACCCCTTTGAACTCCAATGTCCGGCTGATGGCGGGGAGATCCCGTCGTCCCCGATCCCGCGCCTGCTCCGTTTCCAGATCAAGCACGGCAAAAACCCGCTCCGCTCCGGCCAAGGCCTGTTGGACCGTATTGTTGGCCCCGGCTAGGCGCCTAATCGGGGTATAGGCCATGAACATCGCGGCCAGGAACGAGAAGAACGCGCCCGGCGTCATAGAGCCATGGATGACCAGATACCCGCCGTACCAGATAATGGCCGCCACGCCCACGACCCCGATCACCTCCAGGTGCGACGAGGCCAGAGAGGACACTTGAATCGCCTTCATCGCCGTCCTAAGGTAGGCCTTGTTGCTGCGCGCAAAGCGGTCCGTCTCGGCCTCTTCGCAGCCGAATGCCTTCACGATTCGGATGCCGGTCAACGACTCTTGCAGCGAGGAGGTCATGTCCCCAACTTGTTCCTGACCGCTCGACGCTAATCCCCGCAGCCGCTTCCCCATACGAACCATCGTCAACGAGGAAATCGGCACCACCACGATCGAGACGGCCGCCAGCTTCCAGTTTTGGTAGAAGATCACGCCTAACATCGCCAAAAACGTCAGTCCCTGCTGGAACAAATCCTTGAGCACGCCGGCGACGGCATTGGCCATGAGGCTCACGTCGTTGAAGACGCGGGACATCAGGCGGCCGGAGGTGTTGCCATCGTGAAAGCCGACGGGTAGCCGCATGAGATGGAGAAACAGCTCCTCGCGGATATCCGCCACCGCGCGTGTACCCACGTAGTTCATCAGATAACTTTGGCCATAGTTGAACAGGCCCTTCAGCGCCGCCACCGCAAGAATCGCGACCGGCAGCACCATGAGCATCCACTCGTCTTTCTTGATAAAGATGTCGTCCAGGACCGGACGGACCAGCCAGGCATATGCACCCGACAACCCAGCGACCGCGGCTGAACAGACAAACGCCGCACCCAGCCTCACCCGGTAACGGGCAAGATACCGCAGGAGCCTGACAAACACCTTCATGCCCGACACTCCGCCAGAATCGCCTCCGCCGCGCGTTTGGAAGCGCCCGGGGCGCCAAGCGAAGCCCGGACCTCCTTGAACGCATCCTTCATGGCTCGGTGCGCCCCCTCGTCGGATAACAACCGACCGGCTTCCTCTGCCAGTCGGGCTGGCGTCGCGTCGTACTGGATCAATTCCGGCATGACGCTCCGGCCCGCCACCAGGTTGGCAAGACCGATCCACCGGACTTTTACCAGCGCTCGCGCGACCCGGTAGGTCAACCAGGTGGTCCGGTACACAAGCACCGTGGGCGTCCCGATCACCGCCGCCTGCAACGTCGCCGTCCCGGAGGCGGCCAGCAGCAGGTCGGAAGCCGCCATCACCTCATGGGGCTGATCCCGGATGACCTGCACCTTCACGCCGGCCCCGGCGATCAATTCGTCGATAAGCCCAGACGATACCGAGGAGGCCTGCGCCAGGAGAAACGTAAGCGGTCCGCCCGGCAAACCGGATCGGTTTATAAGCGACGCAGCGTCGAGCATGATCGGCAACAGATCGCACACCTCTCGCTCTCGGCTCCCCGGCAACAACCCGACGACCCGGGCGCCCGGTTCGACCCCGAAGCGCCGACGCAGCTCGGCGCAGTCGTAGACAGGCGCGACCGCGTCCAACACCGGATGGCCCACGAACCGGCACGACACTGCTGCCTCCCTATAAATCGCCTCTTCGAACGGCAGGATGACCAGCACTAGATCCACCACCCGTTTAATCAGATGAATCCGGCTGGCATGCCAGGCCCAGATCTGCGGCGCAATATAGTAGATGACCCGGTGGCCTGCCCGCTTGGCCGCTCGGGCCAATCGCAAATTCAGCCCGGGGTTATCGATGAACACGACGGCGTCAAGCCGGGTTTCTCTCAAGAAGCGCGTCAGCGTGCGGTACGTGCGGAACGCCTGGCGGAGCTGAGCCAGACCGGGAATCCCCATCGCGTCCAACCGCTCGATGCCCTTCATCAATTGAACGCCGGCCGCGGCCATCTTGCTCCCGCCGACTCCGAGCAGTTCGAGGTCCGGCCGATGTGCCTTCAACGCCGCGGCCAAGTTGGCCCCGTGCAAGTCCCCCGAGGCTTCGCCGGTCACGATCAGAATCCGAGGCATGAACGGTCCCCTCTGGTCATGCCATTCCGTGGCGACGTGCAAATCCTCCGATCTTTTCCAGCACCCGATACGCCAGGTCCAACGCCGCAGCCCCGTCCGCCCCGGTGACCGGAGGCGGCTGCCCGGTCGCACAGGCAACAAGAAACGCCTCCAACTCCAGCTTGAGCGGTTCGTCCTCGCTTCCCTTGACCGACTCCGTTTCGATGACGGGCCGTTCCCCCGCTCCGGTTCGCCGGCGGCAGATCATGCCCTGGCGTGTCTGGAAATCCACCGACAAGTAGGCGTCCCGCTGAAACAGCCGGAGCCGCCGCATACGGGAGGTGGAAACACGGCTGGCCGTGAGATTGGCCACGCACCCGCTTTGGAACTCGATCCGGGCGTTGGCGATGTCGTTGCTCGCCGTCAGCACCGGCACGCCGGCGGCACGGATGTCCTCGACCGGCCCCGGCTGCATGGAAAGGACCAAGTCCAAGTCGTGAATCATCAGGTCCAGTACGACATCCACATCCGTGCCCCGCTCGCCGAACGGGCTCAGCCGGTGACACTCGATAAAGACCGGCTTCCCGATGTAGGGACGCATGGCTTGCATGACCGGATTGAACCGTTCGATATGGCCGACCTGCAACACCAGTTTCCGATGCAGCGCCAGTTCGACCAGTTCCCAGGCTTCAGCCGGCGTGACGGCGATGGGTTTTTCCACCAGGACGTGGACCCCGGCTTCGAGACAGGTTTTGACCACTTCATAATGGGCCGAGGTCGTCGCGGCCACACTGACCGCCTCCACCTGTTTCAGCAGCGCCGGCAGGTCCGCCATGACGGAGGCGCCATGCCGATCCGCAATCAACTTGGCCCGTGCCACATCGGCATCCACCAGGCCGATCAAACGTGAACCGGGCAGGCTCGCATAGAGGCGGGCATGGTGTTGACCCAGGTGTCCGACCCCGATGACGCCGACGCGCAAGGCGGTCACGGTCCCGGCTCACCCGCAAGCCCGACGACGGCGATCCCCGCCCGCTCCGCCTGCGCCAACATCTCGACCCGGTCCAACAGGACGCTGCGGCCGACCTCCAACACCAACGCCGACGCCTTGACCGACTGCATGGCGGCGATGGTCTTGGGGCCTGCGGCCGGCAAATCGAACCGGAGATCTTGCTGCGGCTTGCAGCGCTTGACCACCACGGCCCCCTCTTTCGCCAGAGCTCCGCCGCGGCGGATCGTCTCGTCCGTTCCTTCCACCGCCTCCACCGCCACCACCACCCGGTCTTTGACGACCACGCACTGGCCGATGTCAAGCAGGCCGATCTCCCGTGCCACGTCCCAGCCGTAGCGAATGTCTTCCCACTCCTTCTCGCTGGGCTGACGGGACGTCTGCACCCCCTCCTCCATCAGCACCCCGGTGAGTCCGAAGGTCGATTCGCGGATGTGAATGCCCTCCCGCTCCAGCTCCGCCGCAAATTCCCGCAGGATGTCATCGTCCTTCCAATGCTTCAATCGGCTGAAAATCGCCAGCGCTCGCAAGTCCGGCCGGACCGTTGTGAACACGTGCGTCTTGCTGATCCCGCCCAACATCACCGCCTGCCGTACCCCGTCTTCCTTCAACGCCTCGATCAGCTTGTTGAACTGGCCGACCTTGATCCAGTGGATCCGCTCCACATGCTGCTCCAACTCGGGCGCCGTCTCTCCGATGTGCGCCACCGCGGATACCTTGTAGCCCAGCCGCGTAACGTTCTCGGCGAAGATGACGGGAAATCGCCCGTTGCCGGCGATAAGCCCGATACAGTCCCCGTTCACCGGCGGCGCGTCCCTTCGAGCATAGGCCTCAGGCACGATCTACTCCTCGTTCTCCTCGCCCTTGCCGACCGAGCGACACATGCCCCGCTTGGAGCCGTCCATGAAGGCCAGCATGGCCAACACGTCCGCGTGGTCCTTGAACTCTTCCTTAGCCTGTTTCACCGCCTCGGCCAGACGCTGTCCGGATCGGAACAAGATCTGGTAAGCGCGCTTGAGTCCCCTGATCCGCTCTGCGGAAAACCCATGACGCCGCAGGCCGATGGAGTTCAGACCGTGGAGCCTCGCCCGATCGCCGCTGGCCCGCGTAAACGGCGGCACGTCCTGCGCGACGGCGGCGCACCCGCCGACCATCGCAAAGTCGCCGATGCGCACATACTGATGAATGCCCGCCAAGCCCCCGATGACCGCGTAATCGCCGATGGCGATATGACCGGCCAGATTCGCCGAGTTCGCCATGATGATGTGATTGCCAAGCAGGCAGTCGTGGGCGATGTGCGAATAGGCCATGAGGAAATTCATGTTGCCCAATTTCGTCAGGCCGCCGCCTTCAACCGTGGCGCGATTGACCGTGACGTACTCCCGGAGGACATTGTCGTGGCCGATGACCACCCGGGTCGGCTCGCCTTTGTAGTGCAGATGCTGGGGCGGAGTCCCGATCGACGCAAAGGGCCACAGGGCGCACCGTTCGCCGATTTCCGTCCATCCGTCCACCACCACGTGGGACACCAGCCGGGTCGCCCGTCCAATCCGCACATGCTCGCCGATCACACAATAGGGGCCGACCTCCACATCCGGCCCCAATTCAGCCTTTGGATGCACCACCGCCGTCGGATGAATCTGCACTCGTTCGCCTCCTCGGTAACGTTACTTGTCTCTTGTCGTTCGCTGTCGCGTCGCTCGTATCTCGTGGTTCGTAGAGAAAATTCTTTCTTCACGCTTCACGCTTCACGCTTCACGCTTCACGCTTCACGTCTTTTTCTTCCGTCACCATCGCGGTCATCTCGGCTTCGCAGGCCACATCGGCATCCACATAGGCCTTGCCTTGCATCTTCCAGAAGGGGGGCCGCTTCTTCAGCACCTCCACCTCCAACCGTAGTTGATCCCCCGGCACGACCGGCTTGCGGAACTTGGCGCCGTCCACCCCGGTCAGATACACCACCGGCCGTCCGCCGGCCGGCGCAGACTTCAAGGACAGCACGCACCCGGCCTGAGCCAGGGCTTCCAGGATCAGCACACCCGGCATGATCGGACGGCCGGGGAAATGCCCCTGAAAAAAGGGTTCGTTGATCGTCACGTTCTTGATCGCGACAATCCGCTGGCCCGTCTCCCACTCTTTCACCCGGTCCACCAGCAGGAACGGATAGCGGTGGGGAAGGATGGCCAGAATCTCTTCGTGGCTCAAAGTCTTGCCTGCCTCGTCTCCGGCTCCCGTCGTCGCCATGCTACTTATACCTCCGGTCAAACTCTTTAAGGACGGCCTCGGTCAGATCAACGGCCGGCTGGGCGTAAATCACGATCTTGAGCGTCGCGTCGCTGCCTTTGTCCAGCACGGCCGTGAACCCCTGCTTCTGCGCCACGTCGCCGACCACCTCTTTGATCTTCTTCTGATACTCGTCGTCCAGCTCTTTTTGTTTGGTCTGGACTTCGCGCTGAAAGTCTTGCAGGCGGCGCTGGTAGCCCTCGTATTTGGTCCGAAACCGTTCTTGTTTGTCCCGCTTGGCGGCCTCGCTGAGGTTCGGAGGGGACTCGCGCAAATCCTTTTCGAGCGCTTGCATCTCCTCGTTGTCGGCGGCCAGAATCCGTTGGCGGCTCACCGAAAACTCTTTCAACGTCTCCAGCGCCCGTTTCCCGGCCACGCTCCGCCCCACTACCGCCTGTTGATCCACCACCGCGACCTTGATCTGGTCGGCCGCCTCGCCGGCGCCGGCCAGGCCCAGCGTCAGCACCATCCCCAGCACGCCCCATCCGACTCGCCTCATACTACTCTCCTTTCACCCCAGCCAGCCCTTGACTGTTCCTTTTTCCTTTATCTTCGGTCGTCTTTACGGCGTGGCCTTATTCATTTCGTCGATGACTTTGGCCGTGATATCCAGCGACGCGTCGCCATAGGGGACCGGCGCCCCGCGGCCCTTCTCGAACACGACCAGCAAACCGAGTTGTTGCGCCACCTTCGCCACCGCCCGATCCGCCTTCTCCCGGAACCCTTCCTGCACTTCCTTCTGCTTTTCCTGCACCTCGCGGCTCAACTCACCGGCCTTCTGCTGGAACTCCGCCGCGCGACGGCGGAACTGCTCCTCCCGCTCCCGCTTGGCGGTTTCACTCAGTACGCTGGCTTGTTTGGTGAAGTCCTCCTGCAGGCGCTTGAGTTCTTTTTCCTCCAACTCGACCAGCGCTTCGCGATTCTTGATGAACGAGTTCAACGACTCCAGCGTTTTCTTGCCGAGCGTCGTGTCGCTGAACACTTTCTGGAATTCGACCAGGCCGATCTTGGTTGCCGACGGCACGGTCCCCGCGCTCCCGCAGCCGGCGGACAACAGCAAGGCCAAGGCCAGAAACGAACCGAAACGAACCATGCCACGCTCTTTCATAGGACGGATTCTCCTGACCCTGCGCTTAGAACAGGTTGCCGACGGAAAACTCGAAGACGCCTTTTCTTTCGCCCGGCAGCGGCTCCAGATTGATCCCGTAGGCCGCCCGCAACGGCCCGAAGGGCGAGATCCAGCGCCCCTCCAACCCCGCCGCCTTGCGCAAGTTGAAGTTGATCTGCTCGTTGTCGGCAAAACCCTTGCCGTAGTCGAAAAAGACGACGGCGTTGAGCTTGGCTTCCTGCGAGACCGTAAAAATGAAGTCGTAGTTAAAGATCAGCTCGCGGTTCGCGCCGATCAAGGAGCCGCTGGAAGTCACCGGACCGGCGAGACCGAACACGAACCCGCGCATGGTGTTGATGCCGCCGACGAAGAACCGCTCCGTCAACGGGATCGGCTTGTTGCCCAATCCCTCCGCCGCCCCGATCCGGAAACGGAAGGCGTTCCGGATGTCGTAGGGAAGCGGGACATACTGGATCACATCGAGCGCATACTTGAGGTAGTTGTTGCTGCCGCCCAGGTAGGGCGTGCCGAGGTCGAAATTGACGGCGGTGCGGTTTCCGAACCGAGGGTCCAGGTAATAGTCCCGGGAGTCCCTGGCCACAGAGGACCGGAACCCGGTCGTCGTCTGGTTGCCGATCTGGAGCAAGATGATCTCCGGCGCGTTCACTTGGGGCTCGTAATATCGAAGTTTTTCCGCAAAGAGGGCGAAGCTGGCGGAAGCATACTCGGAGTACCACCGGCCAAACGTGGCGCTGACGCCGCTCTTGTCTTCGAAGTAGGTCAGATAGTTCGTGATCGAACTGTAGACGTCCACCTGCATCGAGGTGAGCGAATCGTTCCAGTAGGGGTCGCGGAAGGTGATCAACCCGAGGCTGCGCCGCTGCCCCAACTGGCCCCTGATCCGCCCCATGTAGCCCTTGCCGCCCAGGTTGCCCTCGGTGATATCGGCCACGGCCACGAACTGGTCCAAGGTGCTGAATCCGCCGCCGACGCTGAACTGACCGGTGGATTTTTCCTTGACCTTCACGTCCAGGTCCACCTTGTCGGCATCCACCGGCTTGGGCAGGATCTCGACGGTTTCGAAGAAATTGAGGTTATTCAACCGCTGGAAGCTCCGCTTGATCGCCACCGTGTCGATGACGTCCTGTTCGTCCAGCCGCAGCTCACGCCGGATGACGTTGTCGCGGGTCTTGTCATTGCCCGTGATCTGAATCTCGCGGATCCGGATCAGTTCGCCCTCCTTGATGTGCAAGAGGACTCGGGCCGTCTTCTTGTCCTGGTCTGGCGTCACCGCCGGGCTTACATCCGTGAAGGCATAGCCCTTCCCTCCGTATAATTCCGTCAGGCGCGTGATTTCCTCCCTGACCTTGGCCCGCTGGAACACCTCGCCGGTTTTTATTTTCGACCCGACCATGAGCTCCGGCTCCTCGAACACCGTGTTGCCGCGGAACCCGACCTCCGACACCGTGAAAGGGTCCCCCTCGACGATCGGATAGGTGATGATGAACCACTTTTTGTCCGGCGTCAGCTCCATGGTCGGCAAGCCCACCTGGACGTTCAGGTACCCTTTGTTCAGATAGACTTCCCGGATCCGCTCGACGTCGTTGTTCATCTCCTCCCGCTTAAGAATCCCCGCATCCGTGAAATTGGAGAGGAGGTAGATCCATTCGCGGGTGGCCATCGTCTTAAACAGCTCTTTCTTGGTGACGGACTTCGCGCCGTCGAAGATCACGCTCTTGACCTTGGCCCGGTCTCCCTCCTTGACGAAAAACGTCAGCCGCTTGCGGTCCTCGTCCAACGTCTGGATGATCGGAATGACTTGCGCGCTGTAGTAGCCGTCCTCCTGGTAGGCCAGCCTGATCTTTTCCGCGCTTTCCTTGGCCTGTTGCTGGTCCAGAAACGACTGGCTCCGAATCGTCGTCTTCTCCTGCAGCTTGTCGTCGCTCAACTGTTGATTGCCGTCGAACACGATCTCGGTGATGAACGGCTTTTCCCGGACGACGAACGTCAGGGTGACGCCCCCGATGACCCGCTCGGTTTCGATCTGAACGTCCTCGAAAAACCCCATCTCGTAGATGAGTCGGATCTGGGCGCGGATGGACTCGGCTGTGTACGGGTCTCCCGCCTTGAGGGTAATCCGGCCGCGTACCGCCGTGGTTTCAATGCGCTTGTTGCCGCGGACGTCGATGGCCTTGACCTTCAACCCACCGTCCTGGGCTTGCACGAAACCGGAGGAAAGAGCCAGCAGCGCGACGATCGCCATCGCCACAAGACCAATCCAACCAGTTACGAACCGATTGGTCACTGCGGCCTTTCCGCACAACCCGGATGATCGCCAAACACCGCCACCGCTATGGATGCAGGGACGTCCCTGCGAGGCATGTGCGTATCAACCACCGTATTGCATACTGCCATCATGGCGCGACAAAACCTGCTTGCCGGAACCTGAGGCGCTGCCGGCTGGCGCCACGGCAATCCCCACCGCTCAGACCGGCCACGACTCGGCAAAAGAGTTTGAAAAATCTGAGGAATTATAGGGATAGGCCGGCGTATTGTAAAGAGAAATTCGCCGCACTGGCACAGGTTCTGCGCCCGATCCCGGCCCTCCCGTTTCCTTGACTTTCTTTGGATGCTTCCCATAGTATCCACAGCATGTCGCCCGTCGCCGTTCGGAAAGCCATTATCCCCGCCGCCGGCCTGGGAACCCGCTTTCTTCCGGCCACCAAAGCCTCCCCCAAGGAGATGCTCCCGCTGGTGGACAAGCCGCTCATCCAGTACGCGGTCGAGGAAGCCGTCGCCTCGGGTATCGAAGACATCATCATCGTCACGGGTCGCGGGAAACGGGCCATTGAAGACCATTTCGACCGCTCCTTCGAACTGGAGGAAAATCTCAGGGACAACGGGAAATCCCAGCTGCTCAAGGACATCCGCCGCATCTCGGAAATGGCGAATTTCTGCTATGTGCGACAGTCGGCGGCCCTGGGCTTGGGCCATGCCGTCCTCTGCGCCCGGCATCTGATCGGCAACGAACCCTTTGCCGTGCTGCTCAGCGACGAGGTGATCGACCACCCCCTCCCGGCGCTGCGACAGTTGATCCAGGTCTACGACGAAGGTAACGGCGGGGTCATCGGCATCCTTAAAGTGCCGAAGTCCGAGGTGAAGCAGTACGGCATTGTAGCCACCGAGCGCCTGGCCGACGGACTGCATCGCGTGCGCGACTTGGTCGAAAAACCGGCTCCGGCCGACGCCCCCTCGCAATGGGCCGTCATCGGACGCTATGTGCTGTCTCCGGACATTTTTGCCTGTCTGGAGGAGACCGAACCAGGGAAAAACGGCGAGATCCAGTTGACCGATGCATTGCGCCTTCTGACCAGGAAGGCGCCCATCTATGCGCAGGAAATCAAAGGACAGCGGCACGATGCGGGCGACAAGCTGGGGTTCCTCAAGGCGACGGTGGATTTCGCGCTGAAGAATCCCACGTTAGGCCCCTCGTTCGCGCGCTACCTCAAGCAAGTACGTTGAACGACTGGCTGCAGAGCCGTCCGTTCTCCGGCCGTCTCCGCACCTGATTTCTCCATGAGGGTTTGACTCTATGCCAGCGATGCCAGCGGAACCGACCGAGCCCGAACCTCAGAACGTTGAGATCCCAGACCAGCTTCCATTGCTCCCGGTCCGGGACATCGTCGTCTTCCCTTATATGGTCCTGCCCCTTTTCGTCGGCCGCGAGATGTCGATCAAGGCCATCGAAGCGGCGCTGGCCGGGAACCGGATGATCTTCCTGTCGACCCAAAAGGCCTTGGACGTCGAGAATCCCAAGCCGGAAGACATCCACCAGGTCGGCACCATCGGGATCGTCATGCGGATGCTCAAGCTCCCGGATGAACGGATCAAAATCCTGGTGCAAGGCCTCGCCAAGGGCAAGATTCAGAGCTATATCCAGACCGATCCCTACTATTCGGTCCGAATTACGAAACTGGCCGAGGCCAAGTCCGCCGGGGCTTCGCTTGAAGCGGAAGCCGTGATGCGGACGGTCAAGGAGCAGCTCGAGCGGATCGTGGGGCTCGGCAAGACCCTGATGCCCGACGTCATGGTCGTGATCGAGAACCTGGAAGATCCCGGCCGTCTGGCCGACATGATCGCCTCCAACCTGGGCTTGAAGGTGGAAGTCACCCAAGAGGTCCTGGAGGTGGAAGACTCGATCGCTCGCCTGAGAAAAGTCAGCGAGATTCTCGCCAAAGAAGTCGAAGTCCTGTCCATGCAGCAGAAGATCCAGGCTCAGGCCAAGGGCGAGATGGACAAGACGCAGCGGGAGTACTTCCTGCGCGAGCAACTCAAGGCCATCCAAAAAGAGCTGGGCGAGTTGGACGAACGGGCCGAGGAAATTGCCGAATTCCGCAAGCGCGTCAAAGACGCCAAGATGCCCGACAAGGTGCTCAAGGAATGCGACAAGCAGCTCAAGAGGCTCGAAAAGATGCATCCCGACACGGCTGAGTCGGCGACGGTCCGGACGTATCTGGAATGGATGGTAGACCTCCCCTGGAGCAAACGGTCCAAGGACAATCTGGACATCAAGGCGGCCGCCAAGGTCTTGAACGAAGACCACTATGACCTAGAAAAGGTCAAGGAGCGCATCCTCGAATACCTGGCCGTCCGAAAACTGAAAGAGAAGATGAAGGGGCCGATCCTCTGTTTCGTCGGCCCCCCCGGCGTGGGCAAAACCTCGCTCGGGAAATCCATCGCCCGCGCCCTGGGACGGGAATTTGTTCGTGTCAGCCTCGGCGGCGTGCGCGACGAGGCCGAGATTCGCGGCCATCGGCGCACCTATGTCGGCGCCCTGCCCGGCCGCATTATCCAGGGGATCAAGCAGGCCGGCACCAGCAACCCCGTGTTCATGATGGACGAAGTGGATAAGGTCGGGATGGATTTTCGGGGCGATCCCTCGGCCGCGCTGCTGGAAGTCCTGGACCCGGAACAAAATCATGCGTTCAGCGACCATTACCTCGGCGTGCCGTTCGACCTCACCGAGGTCATGTTCATCACGACCGCGAACCTCATGGATCCGATTCTCTCCGCCTTGCGGGACCGCATGGAGATCATCGAGATCCCCGGCTATACGGAGGAAGAAAAACTAGGCATCGCCCAGCGCTATTTGATTCCGCGCCAGTTGAAGGAGCACGGCATCACCGAAACCCACATCAAGATCACAGAGCCGGCCTTGCGCCAGGTCATTGCGCAGTACACCCGGGAAGCCGGCGTACGGAACCTGGAGCGCGAAATCGCCAACCTCATGCGCAAGGTGGCCAAGAAGGTAGCCGAGGGGAAAGTCCAGTGCTGCCAGATCACGCCGGCCAACGTGCACAAGTCGCTCGGCGTGCCTAAATTCCTGCCGGAGTCCGAGCAAGAGAGGGACGAAGTCGGCGTCTGCACCGGCTTAGCCTGGACCGAAAGCGGCGGAGATGTGCTGTACATCGAAGCGACCTCGATGAAGGGCAAGGGACAGCTGACGCTCACCGGACACTTGGGCGATGTGATGAAAGAATCGGCTCAAGCGGCCCTAAGCTACGTCCGTTCGCGGGAAACCCTGCTGGGCATCAACCCGGACCTCTTTGCGAAAACTGACATCCACATCCATGTCCCGGCCGGAGCGATCCCCAAGGACGGCCCCTCGGCCGGCATCACCATGGCCACGGCCCTCGCCTCCCTGTTGGCGAATATTCCCGTCCGCCGGGACGTCGCCATGACCGGGGAGATCACGCTGCGCGGGCGGGTGCTGCCGATCGGAGGCCTGAAGGAAAAGATCCTCGCGGCCAAGCGGGCCAAACTGTCGACCGTCATTCTACCGAGGCGAAACGAGAAGGATCTGGAAGAAATCCCCAAGCATCTTTTGAAAGGGATCCGGCTCGTATTCGCCCAGACGATGGACGACGTGATCAAGGCCGCGCTTCGGCACCATCCGGAAAGGGCCCCTAAATCCGCCAAGCCGAGCGGCCTGCATCGCAAATCGGGCCAAGCCGCAGGGCCCGCTCGTGCCAGATCCGGACGGAGCAAAAAGGTCGCCGCCGCGTCCGCCAGATCTTTCTCATCGGTTCGTTGACATGCCGTCTCGCCATTCTCGCCTGTCCTCTGCCGGACGGCTGGCGGAATTTCCTCTCATCGAAGACCTCGCCCGCCGGTTCGGGACAACCGGCCGGTCCGTCTTGCTCGGCATCGGAGATGATGCGGCTATCCTGCGTCCTCCGTCCGGGGACCTCTTCTTGCTCACCACCGATCTGCTGGCCGAAGGGGTTCATTTTGACCGCGCCACCGCCACGTTCGAGGCCATCGGCTACAAGGCCGCCGTCGCCAACCTGAGCGACATCGCCGCCATGGGCGGCATTCCCCGCTATCTGTTGGTTTCGCTGGCCATTCCTGCCGGCCATACCCAGGAAGAAATCCGCCGGCTCTATCGTGGCATGATGAGCGCCTGCCGACCCCATGGCGTAGCATTGATCGGCGGCGATACTTCGTCCTCCCGGCGAGGACTCTTCATCAATCTGACCCTCGCGGGGACCGCCAAACCAAGCCATGCTCTAACCCGCAGCGGTGCGAAGGTCGGCGACCTCCTCTACGTGACCGGCACATTGGGCGATTCCCTGGCAGGACTGCAGTTGCTGACAGCCACACGCGGGAAGCCGAATCGCACCGGAAACGGCCTGCGCAAGGAGGCCCGCCGCTACCTCGTCGAGCGACACTTGCGGCCCACCCCGCGGCTGGCGCTCGGACAACTCCTGGCCAAACACAGACTGGCCACCTCCGCCATCGATCTATCCGATGGGCTTTCGGGAGACCTAGCGCACATCTGCAAACAAAGCCGGGTCGGAGCTGAACTGGACATGTTGACCCTCCCCCTCTCGCCTGCCTTTTTGGACTATGCTGAGGCCCGCCGCAAGAACCCCTTTGAACTTGCGCTGGCCGGCGGGGAGGACTACG
Source organism: Nitrospira sp. (assembly GCA_016873495.1). Taxonomy (GTDB): domain Bacteria; phylum Nitrospirota; class Nitrospiria; order Nitrospirales; family Nitrospiraceae; genus SYGV01. The sequence continues at coordinate 137,885 of VGXC01000002.1, forward strand.
AGCTGCTCGTGACGGTCTCGCCAAGAAACCGGACGCGGGTCGAGCTACTGGCCCGATCCTCTGGCTGCCGGCTGTCCCGCATCGGCAGGATACAATCACAGCAACAGGGCCTCACGGTCATCGAGCCGGAGGGCCGCTCACATAAACTGGCGCTCACCAGCTATCGCCATTTTGAAGCCACATCGAACGTCCGATAGATCGACGAGGGAGACATTGTGGTATCCATCGCCAACATCCGTGCACACCTCGAGCAGATCCTGCACTTGCACGAATCCCCCCACCGCACCGCCCTTGCCTTTGCCGTCGGCATTTTCATTGCCTTCTCCCCCACCTACGGGCTGCACACTCTCAGCGCCGTCTTCTGCGCCTGGGCCTTTCGGCTCAATGCCGTGGCTTTGATGGCCGGCGCCTTCGTCAACAATCCCTGGACCGTCGTGCCGATTCTGGCCGCCACTTTCTGGACCGGCTTTCACATCATGGGCATGCCCGAGGGGGCTCCGGTCCAGTGGAGCCAGCTCACGATGGAGGGGCTCTATGCCCAGATCCAGTCCTATGCGTTGCCGTTTTTCGTCGGGGGCATCCTCCTGAGCCTTCTGAGCGCCCTACTCGCTTATCCGCTCGCCTACTGGATCATCGCTCAGGCCCGGGTTCGCCGCCGCACCGCCAACCAAGCCGCTGGTCCGGTTGCCACTCAGAACCCGCCTGAGCTAAGATGACGTCGTGAAGGTCCATCCTGCCGCTCCCAACGCCCCGTACGATGGCACGGCGCTCATCGCGGACCCGATCCACGAATACATCTCCTTCACCGTGCCCTACGCGACATCCGGCCGAACGGAGCAGACCGAAAAGGACCTGATCGATTCCCCCTGGGTTCAGCGGCTCCGCTACATCTCCCAGCTCCAGAGCGCCCGCTGGGTCTACCCGTCGGCCGAGCACAGCCGGTTCGTCCACTCGCTCGGGACTATGCATGTGGCCAGCCGCTTTGCCCGCCACCTCTACCCGTTTCTGGCGCAAACGGTCCGCCACGTTCCCTCGGCCAACTATGTCGAAGAGTTGCTGCGGGTGACGGCGCTGGTACACGACATCGGCCACGGCCCCTTCTGCCATTTCTTCGACGAGAACTTTCTGGAGGAGTGGGGCCTGACGCACGAACGGCTCGGGCAAATCATCATTCGGGAACACCTCGGCCCGATCATCAGGAAAATCCGCCGAAGCCCGACCGGACCGTTCGCCGCAGGGGAAACGCTGGACCCGGATCAGATTGCGCACCTTATCCTGAAAGACAAGAGCAAAGACCATTCGCGGATGCCGGAATGGCTCCAATTCCTACAGCCGGTGATCTCCGGAAGCTATACCGGAGACAATCTGGATTACGTGCTGCGCGACTCCTACATGTGCGGCGTGGCGGTCGGCCCCGTGGACCTGACGAGATTGATCCACTATACCCTGATCACGCACAAGGGCTTCACGATCCACAAGACCGGTCTGCCGGCGTTGCAGATGTTCCTGAACACGAGGATGTACCTCTACTCCAACGTGTATTATCACCGGACGACCAGAGCCATCGACATCCATTTGCGAGAGATTTTCGGCGACACGATGCGTCTGATTTTTCCCCATGACCCCCGCAAGAACATGGAGGCCTACCGGTCGCTCACCGACTGGTCCCTGATGGAAGAAGTCAGGGGATGGGGCAAGGCAAGGCACGCAACCAAGCGGCGGCTCGGCGCAGAATGGGCGCGGATACTGGGTCGGGACGTGAAGTGGAAGATGGCCTATACCACGGTGCTGAAGGAAAAGGGCCAGGAGCGCGGGATGGATTTCCCGAGCCGCGACCAGTTCGAGCAGTTGATTCGCAAGGAGCTACCGGCGCACCTGCGCCAGATTCCGTTCAAGGTGGACATGGCCCCCTTGGATCCCCGCCCGGACCCCAAGGATCAACGGGGCATTCCCCTCTACGTCTACGATCATGGAACGGGCACCGTCTCGACGGAGCCGCTGGAAGAATTTCTGGACTTGCTGCCCACGCGACTGGTGCAGTTCCGCCTCTTCGCCCTCTCCCACCAGCAGGACGCAGCCCTGTCGCGGGCCGCCGCGACGGTACTGAACAAGGCACCATCAGGCCTCACGACGCATATCTGAGCGAGTGCCTGGAGATGCCGCGTAGCTGGACGGTACCGCCTTATTGTCGCAGTCCCCCGAGCGGATTGGATTGGACATAGTTCGGGTCCTGCTTGTCTTCCCAGACATCGAGTCCCTGGTCCCCGTACCCCCATCCCTTCAGGTACAGCCCGTCCAATACTGGCTCCCCGCCTTGGCTCCGATCATGTGTCGGGTCCGGTTTGGGCGGCTTCATGTCCGAGACCCACCCCACCACCGTCACCCTGGCCCAGTCGCGATATTGCTTGGGCAGGCTGTCCCGTTCCACAATCACCCAATAGAGGGCGGATTCCGACGGAATCAGCGTGGCATCCCGATGGGGCACGTAGTCCGCATCCAACGGCCGGTTCTTCATTAAGAGCCAGATCCGGCCGGCCTCCTGCCGTTGCTCCACAATCACTCCGCCCAGGATCACCGTCTTCCCCCGATACGCAGCGGGCCTACTCTTGAGCGCCGTCAGCGTCACCCCCGGCTCCGCCTGCTTGAGGTAGCGACTCGGCACCGACGAGGCACAGGCCCAGAGACCGGCCGCTATGACACAGACCAGGAGGATAATAGGGACGCCCCGTTTCCGGACTGATGCTTGACGCACGTTGTCCCGTCCAGTTGATCGGCTATTGGCGCGCGGACAGGGGCTGGCCCACCGAAAGCGCCAACAATGAATAGGGATTCACACGGGCCCCATTCAGCCGGACGCCCCAATGCAGATGCGGGCCGGTGGCGCGTCCGGAGGCGCCCACCTTACCGATCACCTGTCCACGTTTGACCCGGTCGCCGTTCTGCACGGTGATGTCCGACAGGTGGAAATACATGGAGTAGAGCCCCAACCCGTGGTCCAGGAACACTCCCTTGCCGGCAAAAAAGTGGTCCACCGTCAGGCGCGCCACACCATCGTTCATCGCCAACACCTCGGCGCCCAGGGGCGCCGCAATATCCTCTCCATTATGAGGACTTCGCGCCTGACCGTTGATGATCCGCACCCGACCGAATGCGCCGCTGATCGTCCCGTGGACCGGTTCTACGAACCCCCCTTCCCAGAAACGCTCAGGGGAGACCTCCTCCAACGCGGTTTTGACTTGCTCCTGTTCGGCCTTGACACGCACCAGACTCTCGTCATCCAGATCGACCTTGTCCTTGGGCAAGGTCAAATGTTGCACCGGGTATTTTTCCTTCATGACCAGCACATTAAAACTCAAGCGCTTGCTTCCCTGAGAGTCGGTCACGTCGATGGAAAGTTCGTGAGTGCCCGGAGCATCTTGCATGTCGATGCCCAGCAAGCCCACCGGTCCGGACTCGCCCTGAAAGAAGGGTACGCGTCGGCTCAAGAACCGGCCGGCGATGTCCGTCGGCTGCCCCTTGACCGGCACGTGGACCAGCAGCACCTGCCCTTGCTTGCCGCTGAGCTGCCCATCAACCCCATGTTGTCCGTGCGGCGCGCCCGGGAACAAATCCACGGGGAACACGCTGGCCAGCAGCACGATCGCGACAACGGCCCACAGATCCGGACGGCGCCCCTCCCCCGTCTGCCAGAGTGGTTGCGCGGACATCATCGGTAGAACCTCAACCCCGAGACCTGTGCGACCAACTCCTCGACCCGTCGGTTGACCGCACTGAACGGATCCATGCACAGGATCGTTTCTTCCCAATAGCCGTTGAGCTTCAAGTAGGTCCAGTCCACCGTATAAGATCGGTTCTTGGCGCGGGCAAACCGGATGAAATCGCCGCGCACCTTGGCTCTGGTGGTCTGCGGCGGAACCGACATGGCCCGCTGCACGGCCTCCTCGTCCACCACACGCTCGGTCAGGCCGCGCCCCTCCAACAGGTAGTAGAGCCCGCGCGTCCGCTTCACATCGTGATACTGAAGGTCCATGAGAAAGACCCTCGGATCGTCCATCCCGCAACCTTTCTTCTCGACGTAGCGATCGATCAGCACCTTCTTGCTCACCCAATCCACCTCGCGCGAGAGCTGCATCGGATCCTCTTCGAGCCGGTCGAGGATGTCCTTCCACTTGGCCAACACGTCCTCCATGACCAGGTCATGCACCCGCGTGGCCAGATAATCCTGTGCGCGATCAAGATACGCGCGCTGGATTTCAATCGCAGTCATCTGGCGGCCGTCGTCCAGCTTGACCTTCTTCTTGAGCGTCGGGTCGCGGGAAATTTCCCGAATTGCCTTCACGGGATCCTCCAGCTCGATCCCGGTTACGGTGAAACCGTCCTCGATCATGGACAAGACCAGCGCCGCGGTCCCGACTTTCAAGTAGGTCGCATACTCCGACATGTTGGAATCGCCGACGATGATGTGCAGCCGGCGGTACTTCTCCGCGTCCGCATGAGGCTCATCCCGGGTATTGATGATGCTGCGGGAGGAGGTCGTGGACGAGGAGGTCTTTTCGTGGATATGCTGGGCCCGCTGGGAAATAAAATACTGGGGCTTGCCCGAGACTTTCAGCACTTTTCCCGCGCCGGAGTAGATCTGCCGGCTTACGAAAAACGGGATGAGTTGCTCGGTGACTTTCCAGAAATCCACGTCCCGGCGCATGAGATAGTTTTCATGGCAGCCGTAGGTGTTGCCCAAGGAATCCGTGTTGTTTTTGAAGATGTAGATTTCGCCCGAAAGCCCTTCCTCCTTGAGCCGCTCCTCCGCCGCCGGCAGACAGGCCTCCAGCAGCCGCTCCCCCGCTTTGTCATGGATCACCAGGTCCATGATGTTGTCGCATTCGGGGGTCGAATATTCGGGGTGGCAGCCGGTGTCCTGGTAAAAGCGTGCGCCGTTGACGAGAAAGGCGTTGGAAGGCCAGCTGTTGGGGATAAGGCCTTCGAAAATATACCCCAGGACCTTCTCCATCGGCAGGTAAATGCGCCCGTTCGGAGAGAAGATCAGGCCATACTCGTTCTCGAGACCGAAGATGCGCTGTTGCATGCGGATTGGACCAGCGGTGAATCGAACATTTCCAGCATACACTCCCGGGCAGGGTTCTTCAACCGCGTGAACGAAACCGGGGGGGGGAACGGCCGTGACCGAAACGGCGATCAGGAGAGGAGCTGACGGGATTCGCTAACAGGGATACGCCGGAACTTGCGCCCGGCCCGGGTGCGGTCCAACGCGGCGATCTCGATCCCTTCGAGCGGCAGCTTCTGATTGGTGATGCTCTCGAGGGCTGACGTGCACAAGGCCAGGGCCGCCTTCAGGGCCGGCGGCTCGCCTTTGTACCGCTCCTTGAGGAACGACTGCAAGGCGTCGGCCTTCCCGCCGATGGCCGCATAGCCCCGCTCGTCGAAAATGCTTCCGTCGAAAGAGATTCGATACATTTCGTTCTGGCGACCAGGCTCTCCGACCTGCGCGACCAAGATTTCCACCTCCAGCGGCTTAATCTCCTGGCTGAAAATCGTGCCCAGCGTCTGGGAGTAGCCGTTGGCGAGGGACCGGGCGGTTACGTCCTCCCGACTGTACATGAACCCCTTGAGGTCCGCATGGCGGATGCCGGCCTTGCGCAGGTTCTCGAACTCGCTGTACTTGCCGGCTCCGGACAACGCGATGCTATCGTAAATCTCGGAGATTTTGTAGAGGGACGCGCTGGGATTGTCGGCCACCAGGAGCACTCCCTGTTCGTATTCCATCGCAATGATCGAACGGCCCTTGGCGATGCCCTTCTTGGCGTACTCCGCCTTGTCCTGCATCATCTGTTCGGGCGAGACGTAATAGGGCAGCGGCATGGTCAGGTCCCCTTCTTGCGCGCGTCGATCAAGGTGGCATAGACCGTCGCGATGTGCGGCTCCTCCACGTCCTTGATGCCGGCGGCCGAGACTTGCTTGGCTGTCGGATAGATGCCCCGCACCAGATCCGGCCCCCCGGTGCCGACATCATCTTCCGCGGCGTTGTAAAGCGCCAACAAGGCGATCCGTAACGCGTCGGCTTCGCTCAGATCTTTGCGGAAATACTCCCGCATGCTGTTGCGCGCGTCCTTGCCGCCGGAGCCGATCGCATGATAGTCCGACTCCTCGTAGCGGCCGCCGGTGATGTCATACTTGAAGATCCGCCCCTCGTCCCGCTTCTGGTCGTAGCCGACGTAGATCGGGAGCACGACCAGCCCCTGAAAGACCATCGGAAGATTGGCTTTGATCATCTGGCCGAGCTTATTCGCCTTGCCCTCGCAGGAGAGCTGGACCCCTTCCAGCTTTTCGTAATGTTCGAGCTCGGTCTGAAACAGTTTCGCCATTTCGATGCAGGGACCGGCCGCCCCGGCAATGGCCATCGCCGAATGCTCGTCGATCTTGAACACCTTGTCCATCCGGCGTCCGGCGATCTGATACCCCTCGGTCGCCCGCCGATCCCCGGCGATCACGACCCCGCCCCGATACTTGATCGCCAGAACCGTCGTGCCGTGGGGCAAGGGTTGCAGCGGCGTCATCCGATTGCCGTCGGGCAGAGACGAAACGACCGGCCAGACCCGGCCGGACGGAACCAAGTCCGGACGTTGTTGCATCAGATAATCGAAAAAGCTGGATCCCGGATCGTCGGGGATCAAGGGCACGGTCGGTCACTCCTTCTCCCCGTCGCGCCCGCACATCCTCCTCGTGCGGGGCACGGAGCGGCGCGGACGCATCGGACGGAAATCAGCCGGTCAGTTTGGCGAGCAGCGACTCGGCCGTGTCGCACCCCTCGAGCAACTCGCGCGTAAGCGCCTCGGAGCCGCGCAAGGGCTCCATCAAGGGGATTTTCTTGATCGTGGTGTTGCCGACATCGAACAGCACCGAGGTCCAGCTGGCGGCATAGACCTGCCGGGGGAACTTTTTCAAACAGCTGCCGCGAAAAAACGCCCTGGTCCCGGAGGGGGCGTTCCGTTCGGCCCGGTCGATCTCGCTGTCCTGCAGCAGTCGGTCCACCAGGTTGCTGCGCTCCAGAGTAAAGTAAAGTCCCTTTTCTGGTCGCACATCGTGATACTGGAGGTCCATGAGAAAAACCCGCGGGTCATCCCAGCCGCACCCCTTCCGTTCCATGTAAGACCGAATCATCTGGCGCTTGGCCACCCAATCCAGTTCCCGCACCAGGAGCAGGGGGTCCCGCTCCAGCTTGTCCAGCACTTCCTCCCAGCGCACCAGCACGTCCTTGGTCACTTGGGGCAGTTCGTGGCAGGCAAAATAGTCCTGCGCCGTCCGGAGGTAGGCGCGTTGGATTTCGATCGCCGACGTGACCCGCCCATCCGCCAGCTTCAGCGTGCCTTTCAAATCCAGGTCACGCGACACCGCTTTGATCGCCCGCACCGGCTCGTCCAACTCCAGCTTGGGGAACTCCACCCCGGCCTCGGCCATTTCCAGCACGATCGAGAGGGTTCCGACCTTCAAATAGGTGGAAAGCTCGCACATGTTCGCGTCGCCCACAATCACGTGCAGCCGGCGGTACTTGGCCGGATCGGCATGGGGCTCGTCGCGCGTGTTCACGATCGGCCGCTTGACCATCGTGTTCAGATCCACCAGACATTCGAAGAAGTCGGCTCGCTGGGAAATCTGATAGTCCGTCGGGCTCGTCTGGTTTTCCGCCCCGACTTTTCCCGAGCCGGCAAAGATGGGCCGGGTCACCAGGAACGGCACCAGCACTTGTACGATACGCTCGAAGGAAAGGGACCGGGCCAGTAAATAATTCTCGTGATACCCGTAACTGTTCCCCTTGCCGTCCGAATTGTTCTTGTAGAGGACGAACTTCTCGCTGCCCCGATCCCGGGCCAAGGCCTTCAGACAATCGGCCATCACCCGCTCGCCGGCCCGTTCGAAGGCGACAACCTCGCGCGCGTTCGTGCACTCCGGCGTGGAATATTCCGGATGGGCGCCGTCCACGTAGAGGCGGCCGCCGTTGACCAGCAGTTTGTTCAGCAGCCGGTTGTAATCGGGGCCCGGTCGTTCCCGCTCGCCCTCCACCTCGAAGCCCCGCGCATCGAGCAAGGGATTTTCGTTTTCGTAGTCCCAGAGGGCCTGCGGCGCGGGCAGGCCGGGATAGTGGCCGATGAGCTGGATGGAGTTGGAGACCGGGTCCATCGCATCCGGCTCTCTCGCCGCAATACCGAATTCCGTTTCCGTTCCTAATACCCGCGGCACGATCATGGTGTGAGTCTCCAGGCCCTGCTCAGAAATAGTGGCCGGTGCTGATCGTTTCGATGCTCCGGGATTCGTTGGAGCCGGCCGTGATCGTCCGCACATGCACGATCTTCTCGCCCTTCTTGCCGGCGATCTTGGCCCAGTCGTCCGGATTGGTGGTGTTCGGGAGGTCCTCGTGTTCCTTGAACTCTTCCCGGATGGCCCGGAGCAGATCGTCCGCCTTGAGGCCCTTCTCGTTCGTGGCGATGGCCCGCTTGATGGCGAACTTCTTGGCCCGCGAGACGATGCCCTCGATCACAGCCCCGCTGGAAAAGTCTTTGAAGTAGAGGGTTTCCTTCTCGCCGTTCGCGTAGGTGACCTCCAGGAACTTGTTTTCTTCGGAGGTGGCGTACATGGACTCCACGGTCATCCCAACCAGCCGCTCCACCATGACGCTCCGGTCCCCTCCGTGCCGCTCCACCTCGTCGGCGGCGAAGGGCAGGTCGGCGATCACATACTTGGCGAAGATTTCACGCGCCGAGAGTGCGTCGGGCCTGGAGATTTTGATCTTAATGTCCAAGCGGCCCGCACGCAGCACGGCGGGATCGATCAAGTCCTGCCGGTTGCTGGCGCCGATCACGATCACATTGCGCAACCGCTCCACCCCGTCGATCTCGGAGAGAAACTGCGGGACGATCGTGGATTCGATGTCCGAGGAGATCCCGGAGCCGCGCGTACGGAACAGGGCGTCCATCTCGTCGAAGAACACGATCACCGGATTGCCGTCGGCCGCCCGTTCCTTGGCCTTCTTGAAGACCTCGCGAACTTGCCGCTCCGATTCACCCACATACTTGTTCAGCAGCTCCGGGCCTTTGACGTGCAGAAAGAAACTCCGCAGCTGCTTGCCCGTGAGGTGGCTCAACTTCTTGGCGATCGAGTTCGCCACGGCTTTGGCGATCAGCGTCTTGCCGCATCCGGGCGGGCCATAGAGCAGCACGCCCTTGGGAGGATTCAGCTTGTGCTCGGCGAACAAGTGCGGATGGAGGAACGGCAGTTCCACCGCATCCCGTACCTGTTCGATCTCCTTGGCCAGGCCGCCGATGTGGTCGTAACTGACGTCGGGCACCTCTTCCAAAACCAGTTCTTCCGCTTCGGACTTCGGCAGTTTCTCGATCACATAGCCAGAACGCGGGTCGTACAGCAGATGGTCCCCGACGCTCAGGTGTTCGATGAGCAGCGGCTCGCCCAACTCCGCCACCTTTTCTTCGTCGAAATGCAAGGTCACGAGCGCTCGCCGGCCCTCGAGAAGGTCTTTGAGACGAACGACTTCGCCCTGCCCGTCGAAGCCGCGTGACTCGATGATGTTGAAGGCCTCGTTGAGGACCACCTCCTGCCCCTTGCGCAGATCCTTCGGCTTGATCGAGGGATGGAGGTTGACCTTCATCTTGCGGCCCGTCACATATACGTTGGCCGTCGAATCGCGGTTCAGACTGGAAAAGATCGCGTAGGTCGAGGGCGGCGCCGTCAGCTTCTCGACCTCGGCCCGCAGCGCCTCAATCTGGGTCTTGGCTTCTTGGAGGGTAGCGGTCAGCCGCTCGTTTTGCCGGTGGACTTGATCCGCCTGATAGCGGGATTGCTGCAACCGACGCAGCTCCTCCTCCAGTGTTTGAATCTGGAGCCGGAGCTTCTCTACTTCACGGCTGTCGTCGTCGCTCTTTCTCACGGGGGGCGCCTCTCCATCGGACAGACGTTCGGTAAGTTTCTTGACCGAATCCCGGAGGGTACGCAGACGGCCCGGATTTCGTTTCGACTCAGCCATGATCCCCTACGTCCATCGGTTCACCATGTCGAGCAGGCAACGCACCCAAGCCTTGGCGAATTCTATCATCGCCCCCACATACGGTCAACTCTCGCTCATAGTTCCATGCGGGGCAGCCAGCAACGCGCGCGTCGCCGACGCCACCGAATCCGCCGACAAGAGCGCCGAGATCACCGCCACTCCTTGGGCCCCGGCGCGCCGCACCTCGCCCAAACGAGCGGCCGTGATCCCTCCGATGACAAAGACCGGTAACCGGCACCGTTGAGCCGCCGCTTCAATCGGTCCGAGCCCGAGCGGAGCCCCATAGGCCAGCTTCGACCGAGTCTCATAGATAGGGCCCAGCAGGGCAAAATCAGCCCCCTCCGATTCGACGCGCAAGGCCTCCGTCGCCGAATGGACCGACACCCCGATCAACCGGTCCGGCCCCAGCAATCGGCGCGTCACCGCCACTGGGAGGCTGTCGGCGCGCAAATGCACCCCGTCGGCCTCGATGGCCATGGCAATGTCCAGCCGGTCGTTGATGAGCAGCTTGGCTCCATACTCGCGCGTCACCACACGCACCTCGCGTGCCAATTCCAACAGGGCCCCGGTTGGAAGATCTTTTTCCCGCAGTTGCACGGCGCGCAACCCGGCCGCCAGGGCCTCGCGCAGCAATGTCAGGAGCGGCCGGCCGGCGGTCTGATTCCGGTCGGTGACGAGGTAGAGTGAGAAATCAATGCGGGGCATGCTTCGTGAGGCGTTGTTCGTGAAGCGTATCTCGCGAAATGCAGCTCATCGGATCATCTTGCGCTTCACGCCTCACGTTTCACTCAACTTACAACATCCCCTCGATCGGGCTGCTGGCGGTCGCGTAGAGTTTCCGGGGAATGCGGCCGGCCTTGAACGCCAAGCGGCCTGCGTCCACGGCGTATTTCATAGCCTCGGCCATCATGATCGGATCTTTTGCGCCGGCGATGGCCGTGTTCATCAGTACCGCATCGGCCCCCAACTCCATGGCCAACGCCGCATCGGACGCCGTGCCGACCCCCGCATCCACGATGATCGGGACCTTGACGGTTTCCAGAATGATCTTGAGGTTGTAGGGATTGCGGATGCCGAGCCCGGACCCGATCGGCGCAGCTAACGGCATCACCGCCGGACAGCCGATGTCCACCAGCTTCTTGGCCACGATCGGATCGTCGTTCGTATAGGGCAAGACGATAAAGCCTTCCTTGATGAGGATCTTCGCCGCCTCAATCAACCCGGCCGTATCGGGGAAGAGCGTCTTTTCGTCCCCGATCACTTCCAGCTTGACCAGATCGGAGACCCCTGCGGCCCGACCCAGCCGGGCATAGCGCACCGCGTCCTCGACCGTGTAACAGCCGGCCGTATTGGGCAGAATCTGGTACTTCTTCGGGTCCAGGTAATCGAGCAGGTTTTCTTTGGAGCGGTCGGTGATATTGACCCGACGCACCGCCACCGTGACCACATCGGCGCCGGAGGCCTCGATGGCTTTCTTCGTCTCGACAAAATCCTTGTATTTTCCGGTCCCGACCCACAGGCGGGACTTGAATTCGCGGCCTGCAATCACCAGCCGATCGTCACTCATGGTTGACTCCCTGGAAACTCGACCAGCACTCAGCCGTCAGCTCTCAGCTTTCGGGAAAACTCAATGCTGTTCTCATCTGAAAGCTGATTGCTGAAGGCTCTTGGCTCCCCCCTCCGATGAAACTGATGATCTCGACCCGATCCCCTTCTTGCAAGCCCCGCTGCGCAAAGCCCCCTTTGTCCAAAATTTCCAAATTCACTTCCACGGCCACACGCTCGGACTTGATGTCCAACTCGCGCAACAGGTCCGCCACCGTCGTGCCGACCTTGACCTCTCGAGACTCCCCATTCACCTGAATCTGCATAGGCAACGATGATGTATCCTACGGGACGCTCAAAGCCCTTGTCAACAAAGGCCGAAAGGCACTAGCGGAGTATCCCTTGCCCTGCTACCATGGGAGCTAGTCCGTCTCAAGAAGGAAGCAGATGACCGCCCACAACAAAGCCTTGGCTCAAATCTTCGTCTCGATGGCGGACAAGCTGGCGACACAGCAAGCCAATCCGCATCGGGTGCGGGCCTACCGGCGCGCGGCTGAGTCACTGGTGGAGCTGGAAGAAGATGTGTCCCTCGTGGCCGAGCGGGGCGCGTTACAGGAGATTCCCGGCATAGGGAAAGACCTATCGGCCAAGATTCAAGAATTTCTCAAAACGGGCAAGATCCAGGCTTATGAAGAGATGAAATCCCCTCTGCCGCGGGAGGTGGCCAGTTGGTCGACTCTTCCGGGCCTCTCGGACAACGTCATTCACCACCTCTATAACCGACTCGGGATCAAAACGCTGGACGACTTGGAAAGCCTCGTCCGCTCCCACCTCCTGCGCACTCTCCCCGGCGTTACCGCTTCGGAAGAAGAGCTGCTGGCGGCGATTCAGACCCGCCGCCAAGCAGCCCCCTGACCAAATCTGGGCGCAGATCGGAAAATCGTTACAGAGGCTTGAGGTCCTTAAAAATCTTCCAGGTCTTCAACAGTTCGACTGCCTTCTGGAGCTGGGCGTCTTCCTCCAACGAAGCCTCGCCAGTTGGCTCGCCAGGATTGCTCTTGGCGCTGGACTCGTCACCAGGCTTGGCGGCCGCCGGAGGAGTCGTCGGGGCCTTCGCGGCAGGATGAGGAAGCACCGGCTTCCCCTCCCCTTCCTTATCCTTTTCCGTAGCCTTGGCCGCTATCACCGGCTGCTGTGGCTTCACGACGATGTCAGGGATGATGCCGGTGGACTGGATGGAGCGGCCCTTGGGCGTGTAGTACTTGGCCGTGGTCAGGCGTAAACCGGACCCGTCGGCCAGTGGCAGAATCGTCTGCACCGAGCCCTTGCCGAACGTCGTGGTCCCGATGATCACGGCCCGCCCCCAATCTTGCAAGGCGCCGGCCACGATCTCCGAGGCGCTGGCTGAGCCTTCGTTCACCAGGACGATCAGCGGAAACTCTTCGGGGGCTTCCTTCATCCGGGACAGGTACTCGTCCTTCCGCCCGTCCCGCCCTTTGATATAGACGATCAACTTGCCCGGCGCGACGAATTGCTCCGACACCTCCACCGCCGCCGTGAGCAGACCGCCGGGATTGTTCCGCAGGTCCAGGATCGTGGACTGAAACTTCTGCTCCTTGAATTTTTTCAACGCCTTGGTCAGATCCCGGCCCGAGGCTTCCTGGAACTGGGTAAGTCGCACGTAGGCGATATTGTTGTCGATGACCTTCGTACGGACGCTTTCGATCTTGATGATGTCCCGCTCCAACGCAAACACCAGCGGGTCCGCCACCCCGTCCCGTTGGACCGTGAGCGAGACCTTGGACCCCTTCGGCCCGCGCATCTTCTGCACGGCATCCATCAGGGTCAAGTCTTTGGTGGATTCCTCGTTGACCTTGACGATGAAGTCTCCGGCCTTGATTCCCGCCCGCTGGGCCGGCGTGCCCTCGATCGGCGCGATCACCGCCAAGCGGTTATCCTTGATGCCGATCTGGATACCCACGCCCCCGAACTCCCCCTTGGTCTCGACTTGGATCTCTTTGTACATCTCCGGGGTCATGTAGGCGGAATGAGGGTCCAGCGTGGAGAGCATCCCGCGGATGGCGCCTTGTATCAGTTCCTTAGACTTGACCTCCTCGACGTAATGCTTCTGGACCTGGGTCAGCACCTCCGAGAAGGTTTTCAGCTCCTCGTACGTTTCCGTTGCGTGGCCGGTCCGCTCCCATCCCTTCCCGATCAATACGCCCACGAACAGCGTCAGCACAACGAGCGGGCCCAGATACCACGATCTTCGTTGAGGGTCCTGTTGCATAGCTGAATTTTCCTTTCTCTTGTCCCTTCAATCTTACCGCCGTTTAGCCAACCAGGGCAGAGGATCCACCGGCTCCGCGCCCTCGCGCAACTCGAAGTAGAGCGTGTTTTCCCCGGTCAATCCCGTATCTCCGGTCTCTCCGATGACCTGCCCCGTCTGCACCTGGTCTCCGACTTTCGCCATCAGCTTGGAGGCATGCGCATAAAGCGAGAAGAAGCCGTTCACATGGTCCAGGATCACCACCAAGCCATAGCCCTTGAGCCAATCCGCATAGGCCACCGAGCCTGGCATCACTGCACGGATCGCGCTGCCTTCCTCGGTCCGGATCTCGATGCCCTTCTTCTGCACGTACGTGTCGAACGTCGGGTGCTTCTGCCGCCCGAAATGGGACACCACATGCCCGTCGGCCGGCCAGTGCAGGGAGCCTTTGAACGGGTGAATACCCGCCACATCCTTCCTGGGCTTGGCGACCGCCGCCCGCCGGCGCGCTTCCAGCTCCTTGAGCAGCGCATCGATCCGGCCCGCAGACCGTTCCAACTCCTCGACCATCCGGTCATAGGCGTGCTTCTCATGGGTAACCTTGGCGAGGAAGAGATTTTTCTCCCGCTTGATGCCCTGAATCTCTTGCAGTTTCCGTTCCGTATGCTGCTTGTAGGCCAGCATTTCTTCGCGGGCTTCCGCCCGCTGCCCTTCGATCCGTTGCAACCGCCCCACATCGTCCTGATAGGCGTCCAACAGATCATACTCCCGTTTGGAGACGGCGGAAAGGTATTGGAACCTCCGCTGCAGGTTCCCGTAGTCGTCCACGGACAGCAACGCCTTTAGATAGCCGAACCGACCCTCCATGTACTGGACGCGGATGCGCGTGAGGATCGAACTGCGGCGGTCGCCGATCCGCGCGCGGAGCGACCCGATCTGGCCGTTGATCTCCTCGATTTCCCGGTCCTTCTGCGCCAGCTTGCGACCGATGTCCTGCCGCTCGTGGCGGCTTTTCATCAGGCGCTCGTCCAGGTCCTGGATCGCCTGCATGGTAAACTCCCGCTTCTTTTCCGCCTCGACCGCATGCTTTTTCTTTTCCTGGATCTCGTCCTTCAACTTCTCCAGGTTTTTCCGCTCGCGCTCGATCTTCTGGGAGATGGGGTCGCTGCGATCTTTCGCGGCCAGAGCCGGATCGCCCGCCGGCCAGCAGCCTCCTGCGATTCCGATCAGCAGCGCCAGTCTCACGGCCTTCATACCCGACTCCGCTCCAGTCTGACCAGCGAGAGGAGACTACCGACGGTGCCCAGGAGCAACCCGGCTAAGACCAGCCAGACCGACACCTGGAAGGGGAAAAATCCAAGCTTTGGCGCAAGCCCCAACACCTGGCTCGGCAGGCCCAGATGGAGGGTCATGAACTCGAACCCACCCTTAAGCAGCGCCAGGGCCAGCATCGCGCCCAGCGTCCCCAGGACCGCCCCTTCCAGCAGGTATGGGATCTTAATGAAGGCCCCGGTGGCGCCGATCAACCGCATAATCTCGATTTCTTCGCGCCGCGCATACAGAGTCAGGCGGATCGTATTGGCGATGATGGTCACCGACGCCGCGGCCAACAGCATCCCCACAGCCACCGACGCCAGCTCCACATAACCGATCATGGTCGCCAGGTTGTCGATCCAATCCCGGCTGTACTGGACCTGCGCCACCCCGGGCACCGCCTTGAGCCGATCGGTCCAGCGCTTGACGGCGTCCGTCGATCGGTAGCGTGGCGCCAGCGTCACTTCGAACGAGGCGGGCAACGGATTTTCGCCCAGGCCTTGCAGCAGACTCTGCTCCGACGGGAACTGGGTGCGAAAATCGGCCAGCGCCTTGTCCTTGGACACGTAGGTCAGATCCGCCACCTCCGGCTCCCCGCCCAGCCGGCGCTGGAGATCCGCCAGGCCCTGCGCCGACAGGTTGTCGTGCAGATAGACGATCACCTTGATATCGTCCTGCAGCGAACTGACGGCGCCCCGGAGATTCAGGTACAGCAGCAGAAATACGCCGAAGCAGGCCAGTGTGAAGGCCGTGGTCACGATGGCAATGAACGTGGTCGTCTGGTTGACCCGGATGTTCGTGACGGCCTCGCAGACCCAGTAACCGAGCCGTCTCATTGCCCGGCCCCCACGTCCGAGGCCAGCTTGCCTTCGGCCAGCGTGACGACGCGCCGGTTCACCTGCTCCACCACTTGCCGGTTGTGCGTCGCGATCAAAAGCGTCGTGCCTCGCGCATTGATCGTCTTGAACAGGTCCATGATTTCCGCGGCGAGGTCCGGGTCCATGTTGCCCGTCGGCTCATCGGCCAAGAGGATCAGCGGACTGTTGACGATGGCCCGCGCGATGCAGGCCCGCTGCTGCTCACCGGCCGACAACATGGCGGGGCGGCTCTCCTTCTTGTGCTCCAGCCCCACGGCCTTCAAGGCCTCGGTGGCTTTCCGCCGGATATCGAACGACGAGAGGCCTTGCACCAGCAGCGGCAGGGCCACATTGTCGAAGACGGATTTCTTTTGGAGCAGCCGAAAGTCCTGGAAGACAAATCCCATCGTGCGGCGCAAATAGGGCACCCCCGACGGTTTGATGCGGGCCACGTTCTTGCCCTGGATCAGAATCTGGCCGTCGTCGGCCCGCTCGGCGCAGAAGAGCAGTTTGAGCAGCGTCGTCTTGCCCGCGCCGCTGGGCCCCATAAGCAGGACGAACTCGCCCTTCTCGATCTGTAACGTGATATCGGACAGGGCCGGTCGCTTGGCATAATGTTTCCAGACGTGAAAGAGTTGAATCATCGCGAAGCCTAGGGTCGAAACCTACGGCAGAAAGCAACAGGCACAAGGCAGCAGGCAGCAGGCAGACAACTGCGGTCTGGCAGCCTTCCGCTGTCCGCCTGCTGCCTTCTGGTTGTCACAGCCTCTCGCCATGCCATCACGGTCTCAACTCATCCGCCGGCACCTCAAAGGCATTCTGAATATGCTCTAACCGACCGGGCTGATCCCGTCCGCCCTGGCACACAACCACGTCAAATCGGCAAACCGGGGCAACCAGGCTGTGTTGCGCCAGGTACTGGGAGGCCAGCTTGATGAGCTTAGCCCGCTTCCGTCCATCTACCGCATGGATCGCGCCGCCCATGGCCTCCGTTTGCCTGGCCTTGACCTCCACGAACACCAGCACCTCGCCATCCTTAGCGACCAAATCCAGTTCGCCCACCGATGAACGGACGTTGCGACCGAGTATCTTGTAGCCCTTCCGGCGCAGCAAGGCCTCGGCCTCCGACTCGGCTTGGCGGCCGAACAACTGCCGTAAATCCGCGCTCACCGGCCCACCCTAAGACCTCCGGCGCCCCCGGACAGGACGGCGCTCTCCGACACCGGCCGGAAACTTCGACGGTGGATGTCGCAGGGACCGTGCTCGGCCAGCAACCGCAGGTGCTCAGGGGTGGGATAGCCCTTGTGCTCTTGAAAATTGTAGCGAGGGAATCGCCTGTGGTAGTCCAGCATCACGCGATCTCGCGTGACCTTGGCGATAATGGAGGCCGCCGCGATAGAAACGGAAAGACCGTCGCCTTTGATAACGGGGCGCTGAGGCACGGACAGTCCCGGGAGGGCCACCGCATCGGTGAGCAGAAAGTCGGGCTGGAGGGAGAGGGCCTGGATGGCCCGGCGCATCGCCAGCCGGGTCGCTTCCAGGATGTTCAAACGATCGATCTCCTGCGCGCTGGCCTGCCCCACTCCCAATGCCAGGGCACGCCTGGAGATCTCCTCGTAGAGCCGCTCCCGCTCGCCCTCGGCCACTTGCTTGGAATCGTTGAGCCCTAAGAGAACGCACCGGCGAGGCAGAATCACCGCGGCTGCGACAACTGGACCGGCCAAAGGACCCCGGCCCGCCTCATCTGCACCCGCCACCAGACGATACCCGCAACGCCAGGCTTCCACCTCAAAGCAGTCGGTTGGCTCCACGCAGGCCCCCCGTCACGCGGCCACGCGTCCGGCGGCGCGGGCGTATCCGTGGCCAAACGATCGAACCCGGTCAGGCCTTGCCGGCAGACGCAGCCTCGCCCGACGCCGCCTCTGCCTCCGCTGCCTTCGTAGCCGCTGCAGCGACAGCCTGGGCCCTGGACTCCGGCGAGAACTCGCGCTCGCCGACCTTCGCCATCTTGCCCTTCCGGCCCCGCAGGTAGTAGAGCTTCGCCCGGCGCACTTTACCCTGGCGAACCACATCCACCTTAGTCACGATCGGCGAGTGCACCGGGAAAATTCGCTCGACGCCCACGCCATAGGAAATCTTGCGCACGGTGAAGGTCTCGCTGTTGCGCCCGCCCTTCCGGCTGATCACCGTGCCTTCAAATACCTGAATACGCTCTTTCTCGCCCTCCACGACCTTGACATGGACCCGGACCGTGTCCCCGATTTCGAACGCCGGCACCGTCTTCTTGGTCAGCGATCGTTGGATTCGCTCCAACCGATTCATGATAGTCTCCCTCCTCCTGAAACATCACAGACATTCGCCCGTTCCTGCATCACTTCATCCAACAACCGTCGATCTTCGTCGCTCAGCAACCGGTCCCGCAGCAAATCCGGGCGCTTGAGCCAGGTATTGCGCAGAGCCTCCTTCCGCCGCCAGCGGCGAACCGCCTCATGATTGCCGGATACCAGCACATCCGGCACCGCCAATCCCCGCACTTCGGCCGGGCGTGTGTACTGCGGAAAATCCAACAGGGAATCGGCAAAGGACTCGGCCAGCGCCGACTCCGGATGCCCCAGCACCCCGGGGATCAACCGCACCGTGGCATCAACCATGACGAGGGCCGGCAATTCCCCGCCGGTCATGACATAATCGCCGATCGAGATCTCCTCCGGCTCCAGCCCCGTCCGCACCCGCTCGTCGATGCCCTCATAATGTCCGCAGACGAACACCAGGCGGCGCCGCTCCACGGATAATTCTTCCGCCACCTGCTGGGTAAACGGCCGGCCCTGTGGGGATGGCATCAGCACCCGCATGGCTTCCCCATAGTCAGCGCGCAACGCGTCCACCGCGCGGAAAATCGGCTCCGCTTTCATCACCATGCCGGCCCCGCCGCCGTAGGGGGCGTCATCCGCCACCTGATGCCGATCCAAGGTGTAGTCCCGCAGATTGAGGACGCGCGCCTCCAATAAACCCTTCTCCTGGGCCCGCTTGAGCATGCTCTGCCCCAGGACCGGCAAGACCAGGTCCGGGAACAACGTCACAATGTCGCACCGCAAGATCATGCCTCCAGCAGCTCCTCGATGCCCCGCACCGTCATGGTCCGACCCGCCAGATCCACCGAGGCGACGACGCTCCGCGTCGCGGGAATCAACACTTCTCTTCCATCCCGACGGACCGCAAACACGGGATGGCCGCCGGTCGCCACAATCTCCTCCAATGTACCCACGAATTGCCCGGCTTCATCCCGAACCGTCACGCCGATCAGATCACATTCGTAGTACTGCCCCTCGGGCAAAGGCGGCACCTCGTCGCGCGCGATCTGGATCAGCCCGCCGCGAAACACCGCCGCCTCTTCCGGGGTCGAGAAGACATCGAACCCGACCACGAAACCCCCGCGTTCTTCGCGAAGCCTGGTCACCGACGCCAACACCGTCCGGCCGGATGGCGCCACCAGCATCACCTGTTTCAAACCCTGGATCCGTCCGGGCACGTCACTGAGCGACAGGACCCGCACGTCGCCCCGCACCCCGAAGGGTTTCACGATTTTTCCGACGGCGACCAGGTCCGCCGCCTGGGCAGGCGAAGGGACGGGCATATCCATCGCTTGTGCCTTACGAGGCCGGTTTGGCCTTGCGCGATTCTTCGAATTGTTTCCAGATGCCTGACCGCCGCAACACGGTCCGAACCGTCACGGAAGGCTGCGCGCCCTTCTTCAACCAGTCCAACACCCGCTCCTGCTTGAGCTGGATCACCGGCGGATTTTTTAACGTGTCATAAGTGCCCAGCACTTCCAGGTACTTCCCGTCGCGGGGCCTGCGGGAATCCGCCGCCACCACGCGATAGAACGGGAGCTTGTGCCGGCCCGCCCGCGTCAACCGTAAATGAACTGCCACTGTGTCCTCCTTGAAACAAGTTGTCAGTTTACAGTTCTCAGTTTCGGTCAGATCGCTGTTGACTGACGACTGATCACTGAATACTGCGTTTCACCGCCCTCCCAACATCTGCGCCAACTGCCGCCGTCCGCCCCCCGCCGTGAGGGCTTTCATCATCTTGCGCGCGGCCAGATACTGCTTGATCAACCGGTTCACATCCTGCACCGTGGCGCCGCTGCCACGGGCGATCCGCTTCTTGCGGTTGCCGTTGATGACCGTGTGGTCGCGGCGTTCGCGCGGCGTCATGGAATCGATCATCGCCACGACCCGTTTGATCTCTTTGTCGGGCACCCCGCCCCCCGCCAGGTCTTTGAAACGCTGGCCACCGGGCAACATCCCCAGGACCTCTTCCATCGACCCCATACGGTTGACCTGGACAATCTGTGCACGAAAATCCTCCAGCGTCAGGGTCTTGGACGTCAGCGTTTTCTGAATCGATTCCGCCTGTTCCTGCGAATAGGTCTTCTGCGCCTTTTCGATCAACGACAGGACATCGCCCATCCCGAGTATGCGGGACGCCATGCGATCCGGATGGAAGACCTCGAGCGCGTCGAGTTTTTCGCCGACGCCCAGAAACTTGATCGGCTTGCCCGTGACCGCCCGGATAGACAGGACGGCCCCGCCGCGCGCATCGCCTTCCACCTTTGTGAGGATCAGACCGGTCAAGCCGACGCGCCGATCGAACTGCTCGGCCATGGAAATGGCGTCCTGCCCGGTCATCGCATCCGCCACGAGGAGGACTTCCTGCGGCTGGACGGCCCGCTTGACCTCCGCCAACTCTCCCATCAGCTCATCGTCAATGTGCAGGCGGCCGCCCGTATCGAGCACCACCACATCGTAGCCCTGTTCACGCCCTCGTGCCGCCCCCTCCGTGCAAATCCGCACCACATCCGTGACCGAGGCATCGACCCGCGAAGCGGAATTGGATGGCTCGGCCCGATACACCGGCACATCCAGATCGGCGCCCAGACTGGCCAACTGGTCGCCGGCGGCAGGCCGGCGCGGGTCCGCCGCCACAAGGAGCACGCGCTTGCCTTGCTGCTTGAATAGACGCGCAAGCTTGCCGCAGGTGGTGGTCTTGCCCGCCCCCTGCAGCCCGACCATCATGATCACGGTCGGCGGCTCGGACGCCAGACGCAACCCGGCCTGCTCGCGGCCCATCAGCTCGCGGAGTTCCTCCCAGACGACCTTGACCACTTGGTGGCCGGGGGTCAGGCTCCGAAGGACTTCCTGCCCGATCGCCTTTTCCCGGACACGTTCGGTGAAATCCTTTACGATCTTGAAATGAACGTCCGCTTCCAACAGAGCCAGGCGTACCTCTTTCAATGCCTCGGCAATATTGGTCTCCGTCAGGACTCCCTGCCCGCGGAGTTTTTTCAAGACCTTGTCGAGTTTTTGGCTCAGACTCTGGAACAAGACTCGGGACCTCTCAAGACAGACCTATACACTCGAAATATCTATAAAAAGAGCATCGGGCAGTCTAAACAACAGAGGGTTCAGAAGTCAAGGGAGGAGGGTCTGGCTACCGAGCTTCGCTTACGTGAAAAACAGCGGCACTGTCCAAGGCAAGACCCGGAAATCTTAAGTTTTCCTGTGGTCTGGCCGATCCTGTATCAGATAGGCCCAGGCATGCCGAAGAGGAGATCTGAAGGCCGATGTCGCACAACCTGGCCGTAAATGCTTACGAAGAGAAGCGGGATTCATTTCGCATCAATACGGTGCTGCCGATGACATTCCGACTCGAAGGCGAAGCGGCTCAACCGCTGCCCACGCCAACTCCAATCAATCTCAGCCTGGGAGGGGCCGGATTCTTAACGGAACGGAACCTGGCCCCTGGAGATTCCCTGTCGTTGGCCATCTTTCTGCCGTCGGGACCGCCGATCCTGGCTCAAGCCAAAGTCGTCCGGAGCGTACCTTTTGATGAGCCGCGGACGGAGCCAACCTATCAGATCGGCCTTCAATTCCTCACGCTCGACGAAAGAAACCGTGAGCGCTTGAATAAATATATTTTCACTCTCCAAGTCGAACGACGACGCACACGCTGCGAAGTCTGACCCGCCCCCTGAAAAACGCAGCCCCTAAAGCCAATCCTTGACTTCCCGCGGCCATTTCGCTATCGTGCCCGCAATTTTCCTTAAGATAATCTGGGTTCCTGGCCGGACGGGATCGCATGAAAAAATCACCCTGGGTCTTACTGCTCTTCATCCTGCTGGGAGGCTTACTCGGCGGAGTGCTGGGCGAGACGTTGCGAGTCATCGCACCTCAAGGCACGATCCAAAGCCTATTTTCAACCGCCATCACGCCCGGCATCCAGCCGCCTCTGACCGTTGACCTCATCCTCCTCAAGTTCACGGTCGGGTTCACGCTCAAGATGAACCTTCTTACTTTTCTGGGCATCTTTCTGGGCATCTACCTCTACAAGCAAGCATAACGCCAGCTGAAAAGTCGAAAAGTCTGAACGTCAAAAGGTCGCAAGGCCTTTAAGAATTGTGCACTCTTCGACTTGATAGACTTTTTGACTTTCAAACTTCCAATTCTTTGAGTCGCAGTGCGCGAATCCGGTCGCGCAGTTCGGCCGCCCGCTCGAACGCCAGCTCCTTGGCCGCCGCCTTCATCTCGGCTTCGAGTCTGCGGATCAGTGCTTCCGAATCGCCGTAAGCGGCTTCAGGCTCGGCGGCCAACTCCAACTGGACATAATCCAGCTCCGCCATCTTGTATTCCAACGCCGGGATGCTCTTCTTCACGCTCTCCGGCGTGATGCCGTGGGCCTGGTTGAAGTCGGTCTGGATACGGCGGCGGCGCCCCGTTTCCTCGATGGCCAGCTTCATAGAGTCGGTGACCCGGTCTCCATAAAACAAGACACGCCCCTCCAGGTGCCGGGCGGCCCGGCCGGCCGTCTGGATCAACGACCGGTGCGATCGCAGATAGCCTTCCTTGTCCGCGTCCAGAATCGCCACCAAACTGACTTCCGGAAGGTCCAACCCCTCCCGCAGCAAGTTGATGCCCACCAAGACGTCGAAGACGCCCCGCCGGAGGTCCCGCACGATCTCCGCCCGTTCCAGCGTCTTGATGTCGGAATGAAGATACCGGACCTTCACGCCCAGGTCGTGATAGTACTCGGTCAGGTCTTCCGCCATCCGTTTCGTGAGCGTTGTGACCAAGACCCGGTTGCCGCGCGACACCTCGGCCTTCACCTGCCCAAGCAAATCGTCCACCTGCCCGCGCGCCGGCCGCACCTCGATCTGCGGGTCCATCAGGCCGGTCGGCCGGATAATCTGCTCCACCACGGAGGCGCCGGAATGCTCCAGTTCATAGGAGCCGGGCGTAGCCGACACATAGACGACCTGATGGATAATGCGCTCGAACTCCTTAAAAGTCAGCGGGCGGTTGTCGAACGCCGAGGGCAGGCGGAACCCGTAGTCCACAAGGCTTTTCTTTCTGGACCGATCGCCCTCGTACATCCCCTGGACTTGCGGGATCGTCGCGTGGGACTCGTCGATGATCATCAAGAAGTCCTTGGGGAAGTAATCCAGCAACGTCGGCGGCGGCTCGCCGGCCTCGCGGCCGCTCAAATGGCGGGAATAGTTCTCGATGCCGTGGCAATAGCCCATGGCCCGGATCATCTCCAGGTCGAACTTCGTCCGTTGTTCGATACGCTGCATCTCCAGCAACTGATTGTGAGCCTTGAACTCGGCGATGCGGGCGTCCAATTCCGTCTCAATGCCGCTCAAGGCCCGCTCATAGCGATCCGGCGCGATCAGATAGTGGGTGTTCGGATAGATGGGCACCTTCGGCAATCTGGCCAACGATTTCCCCGTTAACGGATCGATTTCGTGGATTGCATCCACGGTATCGCCGAACAGCTCGATGCGCACCGAGTGGGCATCGGAGGCGGCGGGAAAGATTTCGATGACATCCCCGCGGGCCCGAAAAGTCCCCCGATGGAAGTCCGTATCGTTGCGGGCATACTGAATCTCCACCAGCTTGGCCAGAATCTGCTCGCGCCGGACCTCCATTCCCTCTTCGAGGTAGAGCAGCATGTTGTGGTAGACCTCCGGCGAGCCGAGGCCGTAGATGCAGGAAACGGAGGACACGATCAGCACATCGTTCCGCTCCAAGAGCGAGCGGGTGGCGGAGTGCCGCATCTGGTCGATCGCATCGTTGATGGACGCGTCTTTGGCAATGTAGGTGTCAGTGTGAGGGATGTAGGCTTCCGGCTGGTAGTAGTCGTAGTAGCTGACGAAGTACTCGACTGCGTTGCGCGGGAAAAAGGCCTTGAACTCCTGGTAGAGCTGCCCGGCCAGGGTCTTGTTGTGCACCAGAACCAGCGTGGGCTTCTGGACCTGCTCGACCAAGTTGGCCATCGTAAAGGTTTTGCCGGACCCAGTGACCCCCAGCAACACCTGATGCTTCTTGTCGGCACGCACTCCGGCTGTCAGCTTCTCGATAGCCTGTCTCTGGTCCCCGCAAGGCGTGAATGGAGCCTCCAGCGTGAAAGTATTGATCGCGGACATAGGGCATCTTACCACAGGACGCTTCGATAGCCGGGCGTATTGGCAGAGCGATACGGTACCATTTATAGTTGGCGTTGGACGGCGCGACGATGGCCCGTTCAGTAAGCCGCCGGTTTGGAGAGGGGTTTCTGCGAGTAGAGTTGGATCGCGTGGAAGTTGTCGAACCCGATGGCGGCGTCGCCTCTGGTCACCAGCCCGATCTGGCCTCCGAACTGGGCCTTGTCCCAGGTGGAGTAGATGATCTTGCCGTCGAAGGCCACCTCGATCAGGTCCTTGCTGAGAATCGTATTGTGGAGGACCCGCAAGAGGTGCCAGGGTCCGGCTTTCGGCTTGATCGATTCGTGCGTGAGCACCGTGACCTGCCCGTCCACGACGCGAATGAGGTCCAGGCTGTTCGTGGCCAGATCGGCAATGGCCGCATAAAAGTTGCGGGCATCTTTGGCCCTGAAGATGACGCCGCCGCCCCCGGCCGCCTGGGGATTTGTCCCTGCGGGGCGGAGTCGCACGGACAGGTCTACATAATCGTAGGTCACTCCGTCCGCCAGCAGGATCTGCAGGCTCTCTTTGTTCAGACCCGCTTGGCCTTGGGTTAGGCGGTGCGGCGCAGTCGGCGCCTGGGCATCCGGTTCGATGCTCCATTGCCCCGCTGGCCCTTCGCCCATCGTGCCGGCCGAGAACCCGGCCGGCGGTTGCCCCGGCTTTTCTCCGTCGAAATTCCAAAGGTGTCGCCGGTCTAATTCTGGCTGCTGGAGGGCATCGTTGACATTGCTCCCTCCTTGCGCCTGGACCGACGCCGGCCCCGCACTCGCCATGAGGCCCCACCCCAGCAAGAATCCGGTCAGGAAACCATACCGCATCGAGTTCATTGTCCTCCTACCAGGTCGTCACCGAGTCGCAAGCGCACCGGCCATGTGGCCGCCGTTAACTATTGCCATGCCGCCGCAGGCCTCGTCAAGCCCTCCCCTCACGGCGCCTACTAGGCGTGCCCGGTTGCGATCCCTGCCTCCCTCAGTCTAGCTACGGCATCCGTCTCGCCCAACACCACCAAAGTGCAGCCAGGCCTCAACAGGGCGTTCGACGGAGGCACATAGAGAAACTTGTCGGCTCCCGGCTCCCTCAGCGCCATCACCAACACGTCGGAATTGGCGATAATGCGGTCCACCAATCTCGTACCGGCCAACGTGCTTTCGGGCTGCACTTCTACTTCTTCGACGCGCATCGCCTTGTCCATGTCGCGCAGCATCAAATCCAGAAAGCTGACGACGGTGGGGCGGACCATCTCGCTGACCAGCCGCATCCCGCCGATGAACTGCGGCGACACGACAGCGTCGGCCCCGGCGCTTTTGATGCGATGGGACAGTTTAATGTCATGCGCCTGGGCCACGATCCGAACCTTGGAATTGATCTGCCGGCAGGTCATGGCCAACACCAGGTTGTCCCGGTCGTTGGGCAGGGCGCACATGACGCCGGCGGCGACAGCGATGCCGGCCTGCGCCAGCACCGCTTCGTCGGTCGCGTCCCCCACGACATAGGGGAACGGCTGTTTGGCCGCCAGTTTTTTGACCTGCGCTTCATCCGTATCCACGGCCACGAAGGGCCGCTTCGTCGCCAACAATTCCTCGATCACGTAACGTCCCACATCGCCCGCGCCGCACACGAGGCAATGGTCCCGCAAGGCCGCGATGCTCTTCTCCATCTTGCGCCTCTCTATAATCTCTTTCAGATCGCCCTCGACGACGAAGGCCGTCATTTGACTCAACGCGTAGCCCATGGTGCCCAGGCCAAGCACGATCACGAACATCGTGTAGATCCGGTCCGCCGCCGTGGTGACCGGCACCAATTCCCCATAGCCCACGGTGAAGGTCGAGACCACCGTCATATAGAGACATTGCAGGTAGCCGATCTCGGACCCATCGGGGTTGATGCGGCCTTGGTTGATCATCCAGTAGCCGCCCGCCAGCGCGAGATTCACGCCGGCAATCAACATGAAGGCGATAATGAGGCGGCGATAGCGGGCCATCGGTCTATGCGAAGCTCTGGGTCACACGACCCCGTCGATGGGGACGGCAGAGTCTAGCCGGGCACGGGGGGAAAATCCAGCGGCGATCACCGTTCGCGGGCCGATTCCTTCAGGGATTTCAGCAACGGGCTCAGGATGAATTCGATCAGGCGTCGCTGGCCTGTCTGGATATCCACCGTGACGGCCATCCCGGGCGAAAGCGTCACCACCTTGTCGCCCAGGTCGATGGTCGAGCGGTCCATGCTCACCCGAGCCGCATAGACCAAGCCGACTTTTTCCTGCTCGATCGCGTCGTCGGACACCGTCAACACTTTTCCGGGAATCGCGCCGTAGATGGTGAACGGAAAGGTCTCGATCTTGACTTCCACCGGCTGTCCTTCTTTGACGAACCCGATATCCTTGTTCTCGATCATGGCTTCCACTTCGAGTTGGTGTTCCCTGGGC
Organism: Nitrospira sp.; assembly: GCA_016873495.1. Taxonomy (GTDB): domain Bacteria; phylum Nitrospirota; class Nitrospiria; order Nitrospirales; family Nitrospiraceae; genus SYGV01. The sequence continues at coordinate 164,891 of VGXC01000002.1, forward strand.
ACCACAAGCATTAACTGCTGCGCAGGCGTCACTACGCCACCGATCGTATGGACGGCAAGCTGCTGAATGACCCCGTCGATCGGCGCGGTCAGCCGTTGCTGGCCAGTCCGCTGCCCGGCTTTCACCGCTTCCTGAGCCAGCGAGGCGGCCTTGGTTTCGTTGGCAGTCAATTCTGCCATCCGCCCCTGCTGGATGTCCGACTTCATCCGGTCGTAGTTCCGCTCCGCCTCGGCCAGCGCCGCCTGGTCCTGATTCAGCCGTTTCTTCTGACTTTCCAGATTCTGGACCGCTTCCACCCGGGCCTGTTCCGCGTCCAGATATTGCAACTCCGCCACATATTGGTCCTTGAGCAGCTTCCTAAAGGCGTCGGCCTTTTGCGTGAGCATCGGCAGCGTGGTTTGGAGTTTCGTGATCTCGCTCTTGGTGCCCTCAATCGCCGCCTTCCGTTGCTCAACCTGCTGCTGCACGGCTCCGAGCCTGGCCCGCTGCTCGGCCAACTGGTCGCGCAGAAGCTGATGCTGGAGGGCCACGTACTGTGGGTCCGAACCGGGCGGCACCTCGATGGTTTCCTTCCACGCGAGCAGGGCGCGTAACCGCGCGCTCTCCATTTTGGCGGCGCGATATTCGTTGGCGGTCTTCTCCTCGTCCGCCGACGTCACCGTCGAATCCAGGTCGATCAACACGTCGCCGGCCTTCACCTCCTGTCCGTCCCGGACGTGGATCGCCGAGATAACGCCGCTTTCCAGCGGCTGGATCACTTTCGAGTAGCCACTGGGGATGATCTTGCCCTGCGCGACCGACACGATGTCCATCGTCCCGACCGTCGCCCACACGATCGCCGTCACGAAGAGCGCGATGATCAGCCAGGTGATTGCCCGGCCGATCGGCGAGGGGGGGGGACTCCTGGATTTCCAGTACGGCGGGCAGGAACTCCGCTTCCCTGGCGCTTAGGGTGAGGCTCTTGGCTTCTTTTTGTTGCTCCAGCCAGGCCCCCCGCCAGACATCCAAGTGCCGGCCAAGCGTGGCGGGCGGCCCCTTGCCGCCGCCGGATTCAGGCGATGGCATAGAGCCCTCTTTGTTGCCGGTAGAGGCGGGCGTAATAGCCGTTGAGTCGCAGCAGGTGCTCGTGCGTCCCCTGCTCCGTGAGCTCGCCCTTCTCGATGACAAGAATGACGTCGGCGCGTTGGACCATGTTCAGCCGGTGCGCGATCATGAAGACCGTCCGCCCCTTGCAGATGGGGGCGAGGTTCTGCTGGATGATGGCTTCGGACTCGTAATCCAACGCGCTCGTGGCTTCGTCGAAGATCAGCAGACGCGGATTGGTGATCAGCGCGCGGGCGATTGCGATCCGTTGACGCTGTCCGCCGGACAGGGTGCTGCCGTGCTCGCCGATGATCGCGTCGTAGCCTTGCGGGAGTTCCATAATGAAGTCATGCGCCCCAGCCAGCTTGGCGGCCTGCATGACCCGGTCCATAGAAAATCCAGGGTCCGCCAACGCGATATTCTCGCGAACCGTTCGGTTGAACAGGTAGTTCTCTTGCAATACCACCCCGATCTGGCGGCGGAGCCACGCAGGGTCCACAAAAAAACCCGATGTGCATTTTCGGATGGTACCTTGGGAATGGTACCCATTGCGACTAGGTAGACAATTGGGAGGAAACCACCACGAACACAATGCAACGAGCACATCCTCACCGCCCCGTCTCTGTATCTGGCGATGATTGACTGCCGTTGTTTATGACGTTGCGGGAGGCTTGGGGCGAAGTTGGGCCACCGCTTGATTCAATTGCTGCTGGAGTCGTTGCAAAACATCCAACCCGACGGCCACCCGCACCGCACGCCTGCCCCGGAGGGTCTTGGGAAGCGGCTTATTTTGCTGCGCAGCCTGCGCCACCACTGCCAGGGCAGCCGGTTCAATGAAGCCGAAATCCAGGTAGGCCAGACTTTGCACAATGCTGACTGTGGCATAGTTGGCCAACACCGGTTGATCCAGCGGCTCCCCCGATGTGAGTTCCACCGCCACTTGAACTTGCTGCGGCTTGGGCTTCGGCATCTCTGGCATGTCCGCTCTCCTGTGGTAACTCGGTCGTGAAATTTGGCAGGACGTGACCCGGCCTGGCGCCTATGGAGGCTCGGTCAGTGTTCGCGGGACGACAGCCCCTTCCGCATCTGCACAATTTCCTGCTGAAATTTATCCCGTTCCTGGCGAATCGTTTTCATCCGCCGCCAGCGGCCCCAGGTCCACCAGTGCAGCTTCTCCCGAAAGGTGACGACCGGCGGCGGGTCACTGCCGGCGGGGGCATGCTGAAATTCATAGCCTTTCACTTCCTCACGCTGCTTGAGGAATTCTTGATAAGACTTGGGGAACAATCCGTCGTCGCTCATCGTCCCGACTCGCTGTTGTGGTACATGGCTGAACCCGCTCACCCCCATCGGCACGCAGGCCGTCTGGATTATAGCAGTTTCTTTAATTTTGCCAATATGAAGGGACGACTTTTAACTTTTTGACTTTCGGACTTTTGGTCTTTTCGCCCGACCCGCCGCATGGTACCCTTCGCCCCACTACGAGATAACGAGGCCCCCATGCGCCGGCTCCTGCCCATGCTCGGTTTTGTCCTCTTGCTTGCAACGGCAGCCTCAGCGGCGCCCGACCCACGCCAGGCCCCGGACGAACTCGCTACAGGGTTGGGCGCGATCTCCGGGTCCAGAATGATGGCGGATGTCGCGCGCTTGAGTAGCCCCGCATTCAACGGCCGGCAGACCGGCACCGCCGACGATGTGCGCGCCGCACAGTTCGTAGCCGAACGATTCGAGTCGCTGGGCTTGTTCCCGTCCGGCGACCAGCCGCTGCCCGGCAGCGCAGTCGGTCCACGGTGGGCTCAGTCGAAAGCCTTCACGGGCAGTTCCATCCAAGCTCCGGCTCGTATGGAGTGGACGGCAAAGGATGTCACAACCTCGGCCCGCTTGGACCCTGATTTTCTACCGGTCTTGGATTCTCCTTCGGCGAGTGTCAGCGCAAGGCTGGTCTTCGTCGGGTACGGCATCTCCGATCCGGCCCAGGGCTTCGATGAGTATGCGGACCTGGATGTACGCGATCGCGTCGTGCTCTTCCTGCGAGGGAAGCCGGAGGGCTATGCAGCGTCAGTCACCCATGCCGATAAGGAGCGGGCGGCGCGTAAACACGGCGCGATCGCCTTCCTGACCGCCACCGGGCCGATCGTGTCGGCCTATGAAACCCGTCGCGGGATCAACAGGGCGCCGGCCGCTTTTTACAGCCAGGCCAACGACGAGCGCCCGCTTCCCGGCGCTTGGATCAGCACGGATCTGGCGGAGCAGCTTCTGGCCGTTGATGGCCGTTCGCTCCGCGAGGCGCAGGAACGGCTGAACCGGCAACGTACCCCCCAATCAGTCCCCACCAACGTCTCCCTCCATCTTGCCTGGGACAGCCGGCGAGAAGCGGGCACGTTGGTCAATGTGGTGGGAACGATCCCCGGCCAAGACCCGGTCCTGCGGGACCGAACCCTGGTGATCGGCGCGCATCGCGATCACTTCGGCCGCCAGGCCGGCCTCTTGTTTCCCGGCGCCGACGACAATGCCTCCGGAACCGCGGTGTTGCTCGAAGTGGCCAAGACACTTGCCCGGTCCGGCCTCACGTCCAAGCGGACGATCCTGTTCGTCTCGTTCAGCGGCGAGGAGCAGGGGCTTGTCGGATCCCGCCTCTACATATCCACCCCTCCCCTGCCGTTGGACCAGACGATTGCCATGCTGAATGTGGACCATGCGGGAATTGGCAACGGACGCTTGACGGTGGGGCTGACGGGGCTCTCGAAAGAAGGGGCGATAGAGGCGGGCAAGATGGCCGGTGTCGCGGAGCTGCTGGACTTATACGGCTTCTTTCCCGGCGGCGATCACGTTCCGTTCAAGGAAGCCGGCATACCCACGGCCACCATCGTCAGCGCCGGGCCTCATCCCCATTTTCATCAACCGTCGGATACGGCCGACACGGTAAAGCCGGAAATTCTGGAGAGAGCCGCCCGGTACCTGTTGGCCCTGGCCTGGCACCTCGCGAATGCCCCGTAACAGCAAGGCGCCAAGCTGCTCGAGCAAACTCGGCCCGCCTACACTTGTAACTTTTTACGAAGGACGTGCGACTATAGTTTAGGGAATCTCGTCGGGGTTGTCGTTCAGGAGGGTCGATTGTATCGGGGGAGCCGGCGTCAATTGACGAGGGAATGGCGGGAAGACGACCGGCGACCCCCCTTGGTTGGAACCGGCGATCAGGCCGACACTCAACTGAGGCCCCAAGGTCATCTGGGCCCCGCTCCAAGCCTGGCCGCCTGGCATACGGTAGCTATAGGACTCGAAGTTCGCGCCAGGCGTGTAGATGTACCCTTGAATTCCCGCTGTATCCACATACAGGTTGGCGGGACCGGTCAGATTGAACAGGGCGCCGACCCCACCGGTAATGCCGCGAACGCCGGACACGGTCTGGGCCCAGGCCGATTCGGCTGGAAGGATCCCCATCGCCAAGAGGAGGATCGTCACGGCCAGGATTGTTCTTACTCCTGTTTGCACCACGATTCTCCGTGACAGAAACCGCCGACGAGCGGTATAGTATTGACGTATTTTGCCGATTCACGCAAGGGGAATTTTATGTCCCGCTTCCGAAACAACCAGGCGACAAAACCGTGGCGCGGTTGCGCCGCCGTCCTTGCCCTCTGCTTAGGAGTCGGCCTCACGGGCTCATGGGCCGAAACGCCACCGGCCAGGCCGACGGAGCCCAGGAAAGAAGCCATCTCGCTGATGGACGCCGTCCTGCAGGCGCTCCAGCGCAATCTGGACATCACGATCAGCCGACAGACCAAGGAGAGTCGGATTACCGACATTATCGCCGAACAGGCCAAGTTCGACCCCACGGTCAGCGCGAACGGCCAGTACAACCGCCAAGTCTCGCCCCTCAACCGACCGGTCTTCGGGTTCTCCGGCTCGGCGGATTTGACCAGAATCCAGACCTTCGACCAGAACCAGTCCACCGTCACCTTCGACATGACGCAAAACCTGCTGACGGGCGCGAACTACGATATCAATTTCAGCCCGCAGCGGACCTTCGTGGCCGGCAATACCGGGTTTTTGTTCAACCCCGGCTATACCTCCGGCCTCGCCTTCACGCTCACCCAGCCCTTGCTGAAGAACTTCGGGACGGACATCAACAAGACCTTCATCGCGGTCGCCCAAAACAACGCGAAGGTGGAGGAGCAAGTTTTCAAAGACCGGGTCCTGACCGTCATCGCGACCGTGGAGCAGACCTATTGGGAAGTGGTCTTCACGAACGACAACCTCAAGGTCGCCCAGTCGGCCTTGAAGGCGGCGGAGGAATTGCTGGCGAGCAACCGGGCCAAGGCCAAGGCCGGCGTCATGGCCATCGTGGATGTCCTGCAAGCGGAAGCGGCGGTGGCCGCCAGGATCGAACAGGTAATCATCGCGGAGAAGGCCATTCGGGACCAGGAAGACCAGCTGCGCCGCTTGCTGAACCCGGCCGAAGAGGAACTGCGTCAGGACATTCAGATGGTCTTGCTCGATCAACCGGTCAAGGCCCTGGAGCCGCTCAGCCTCGAGGAGGCCATCGACGTCGCGCTGAAGTTGCGGCCGGAGGTCCTGCAGGCGGGCAAGAACACTGAGACCGCTGAACTGAACACAAAATTCGCCAAGAACCAGCTCCTCCCCAACCTGGCCTTTCAGGGCACTTCAGGCTTGGCCGGCTTGGGGAAAGACGGCCCCGATATGTTCAGTAGGAATTTCGGCGGAGATTATTATAACTATGGCGCCGGGCTCGTGCTCAGCTACCCCCTCGGCAACCGTTCTGCCGTAAGCCAGTTCAACAAACGGCAGCTCGAAGGGCGCAGCGCGCAGGCCTCGCTGCAGAGCGTTCGGCAGCAGGTGATCGTCGGGGTGCGCGAGGCGGTGCGGCGCGTGCAAACCGATTTCAAACGGATTGAAACGACCCGCTCCGCGCGGATCATGGCTGAGAAACAGCTCCAGGCGGAGCAGGAACGGCTCAACGTCGGACTCAGCACCACCCGGTTCGTGCTGGACTTCCAGCGCGACCTGGCCACCGCCAGGGGCAACGAACTGCGGGCGGTCGTGGACTATAACAAGTCGCTCTCGAACCTGGCCCGCACCAAAGCCACGACGCTCGAACGCTACAAGATCGAGCTCCAGTAGCCTCCGGTGCCCATCCAGCCTGGACTGTCTTCACAACCAGCCGTCGGCCACCAGCAGGACGCGGCCAGGGAACGGTTCGCCTGGCTTGCGCTGCTTCCGCTGTTGAGCACCGGCCTCTACTATGTCCTTCCGCTCCATCTTCAGCATGACATCGCCATCCAGTTTCTACCGCAAGCCCTGGCCGCGCTCGGCCTGACCATCTGGGCCGGCCACAATCAGGCTCCCGGTCGGCGGCTGGGACTCGCGTCGGGGCAGATCGGGCAAGGCTTCCGCTGGGGACTCATCACGGGGTTGCTCTTGGGCGGGCTGAACGTGTCGGTCATCCTCTATCTCGTGCCCCTGCTGGGCGGCGACATTGCCTTTCTCCGCCAGACGCCGCATGCCCAGATTCCGACAATGCTCATGCTTCCCTGGTTCATTCTCTTCGTCGCCGGCCTTGTGGAACTCCTTTTTCGCGGGTTCCTTCTGGGCCGACTCCTGGCCCTTCTCTCCGGAGGGCCGCCACCATCGCGGGGACCCGGCGCGGCACTTGCCATCGGCCTCTCCGCCCTGGTCTTTTCCTTCGACCCCTTCATGGTCGTCACCTTCAAACATTTGCATTGGATCGCTGTTTCGGACGGGCTCGTCTGGGGTATCATCTGGGCTCGGCTCCGGAACCTCTATGCGACGATCATCGCCCATGCGGTGGAAGTCGTCATCATGTATTCGGTCTTGAAGGTAGTGCTCTCGTAGGAATTGATTCATTGAGTCATTTCAGTGGTGTCCGGTTAAGAACAGGGCGATTTTGCGAAACCCCAATAACAGTGCGGGTTCCATGAACTCTCAGGGTGTCTCCGATTTGAATAGACGCGAGCAGGTCTGCCAGCCTTTCGGCATTTCTT
>VGXC01000003.1 GCA_016873495.1 Nitrospira sp.
TGGCGGGGACCTCCAAAGCAAAGAGCCGAATCAATGCCCGGAGTTGTCGGGTCGACAAATGAGTCCTGGGCAACAAGGAAGAGGCCATGCTTCAGCATAAAAAGACTTCCAAAACTAGACAAGCTCCTACCCAATTATTGGCGTTTGGCGTAGAACAGGGTGCCTCGGACTTCCACCTGAGCGCAGGCGAACCCCCCATGCTCCGCATTCACGGGGAATTGAAAAAGCTGGACTCGCCGGCTCTCAGCAAGGAAGAAGTCCACGACCTCGTCTTTGACATGATGAACGATTCCCAGCGCAAGGTCTTTCAGGAGAAGCATGAGTGCGACTTCTCCTTTGAAATGGGCGAAGTGGCCCGCTTCCGGGTCAACGTCTTCGTGCAAAGGCGCGGCGAGGGAGCGGTCTTCCGGACCATCCCGACGAAAATCCTTGCGCTGGAGCAGTTGGGCATGCCGCCCATTCTCCGACAGTTGTGCGAAAAGGAAAAAGGGCTCGTCCTCGTCACCGGTCCGACCGGCTCAGGCAAGTCCACCACGCTGGCCGCCATGATCGACTTTCTCAACGACACCTTTGAAGGCCATATTCTAACCATCGAGGACCCGATCGAGTTCGTCCACAAGTCCAAAAAATGCCTGGTGAATCAGCGCGAGTTGGGCCCCCACACCCATTCCTTCGCCAATGCGCTCAAGTCCGCCCTGCGCGAAGACCCGGACATCATTCTGGTCGGCGAAATGCGAGATTTGGAAACCATCCAACTCGCCCTGTCGGCTGCGGAAACGGGGCACTTGGTATTCGGCACCCTGCACACCTCCAGCGCGCCAAAGACCGTGGACCGCATTATCGACGTCTTCCCGCCGAACCAGCAGGCGCAGATCCGCTCCCAGTTTGCGGAATCCATCGAAGGCGTCGTCACCCAGACTCTGCTCAAGAAGAAAGGCGGCGGGCGCGTCGCCGCGCTGGAAATCATGACCGGCACCACCGCCGTCCGCAATCTCATTCGTGAGGCCAAGCTCCACCAGATTCCCGGTATCATGCAAGCCAGCAAGAAAGACGGGATGCAGACCATGGACAATGCGCTCATGGATCTGGTCACCAAGGGCCTGGTGACTAAGGCCGAGGCCCAGGCTCGCAGCATGAACCCGAACCTCTTCGGTTCGGCCGGTTCGGCCGCCGGCGCGGCCTAGAGAGCCCTTTCGCCGGCACGTTGCGCGTTAACCAGCTGATGAAATCATGGTGGCGCCCCAGGCGTGGACGAATGCACTGAGGTGAAGACGACGAAACAAGTGCCCACAGGGTGGTCAAAACGGCCGGCCAGCGAGGCCGCAGCGAGCGAAGGGGCGACGCATACGCCTTGCCGTATGTGGAGCCTCAGAGCAATGCGAGAACTAAGCGGGCGGGCGTTTTCAACATCCTGATAGAGGAGACGACCATGGCCCTCAGCATTCACGACATTCTCAAGGTGATGGTGGAGAAAGATGCAGCCGACGTCTACCTGACGGTGGACCTGCCTGCGATGTACCGCGTCCAGGGCGTCACCCAGCCGATCGGCGAAAAGCCGTTCACCAACGAGGAATTGGAGACCCTGGCTGGCGACGTGATGAAGGAGAAACAGCGGGCCGAGTTCGCCGAGAAAATGGAGATGAACCTGGCCCTGTTTTTCCCCGACCTGGGTCGCTTTCGCGTCAACATCTTCCGCCAGCGCGGCAACACAGGCTTCGTCATCCGGCAGATCAAGGTTGAGATCGTCCCCATCGACAAGCTGGGCCTCCCTTCCATCACGAAAGACATTGCGCTGACCAAGCGCGGGCTGGTCCTCTTTGTCGGCGCCACCGGCTCCGGAAAATCCACCAGCCTAGCCGCCATGATCGACCACCGCAACTCAACGTCACCTGGCCACATCATTACGGTGGAGGACCCGATCGAGTTCGTGCACCGGCACAAAAAGTCGGTGATCACCCAACGGGAAGTGGGCTTCGACACCCTCTCCTTCCAGGCCGCCTTGAAGAACACCTTGCGCCAGGCGCCGGACGTCATCCTGATCGGCGAGATCCGCGATACGGAGACGATGAAAGCCGGCATTGAATTTGCCGAGACCGGCCACTTATGCATGGGCACTCTCCATGCCAACAGCGCCAACCAGGCGCTCGAGCGCATCATGAACTTCTTTCCTCACGAGCAGCATGAGCAGATCTATTTGCAGCTCTCGATGAACCTGCGCTCCATCATCTCCCAGCGACTGATCCGCGGCGTGGACGGGAAGCGCGTGGCGGCCTTGGAGATCCTCATGGACACGCCGAGGGTCAAGGAACTGATCAAGAAGGGCGAAACCGACAATATCAAGGAAGCGATGGAGCAAGGCGTCCAGGAGGGCTGCCAGACCTTCGATTACGTCCTGTTTAACCTGTACAAAGACGGCAAAATTTCCCTCGACCAGGCGCTGGCGAACGCCGACAGCGCCAACAACCTACGGCTGCGCATCAAGCTGGCCGGATTGAAAGCGGACGACGGCCCGACCGCCGCGGACGACAAGCCAGAGTCGGAGAAACCCAAAGGGTTCCAGATCCAGGGAGTCGGCGTACCCCTGAGGAAACCGTAAGGCTGCCAAGGGATCAAGGACGTGGAGGAAGGGACGTGCCGCCGAGAGATTCGAGATAGAGTGCGATCTTGTCCAGCGCAGCCGCGCTGAGCTTCTGACCATACCAGGGCGGCATGGTCCGGTCCGGGTAGCCCGGCACCACGTAGACACCGGGATTGAGAATGGATTCGATCACGTATTCGTGGACGGACTTGGCCCGGCCCCGGTAGCCTGGGTCAGCCAGGCGCGTCTGCCCGGTTTCTCCGAGTACCAGCTTCGGCCCCACTCGCCCTTCCGCCCCGGGAATGCCCGGGATCATATGGCAGACCGGACATCCGGCTCTCACAAAGAGTTGGGGAAGCGGCTCCTCCCCCGTTACAAGCGGAACCATGGTCGGGGAGATGTGCGGGACAGGTACGGCCGCTTGCTTGGCGGGGCCGCTCGGACCCATCCAATACACGACCAGGGTCAGCGGGAGCAGGCCAAGGCCGACTTGAAAAAATCTCCGGGCAAGGCGTTCGCGATCAGGCAAGGAGGCCCCTGGCGAGCCTAGTAGAGGGGCGCCTGGGGGCCAGGCCTCATGCCGGCCAAGTCCGGATCAGGCTCGTCCGGGCTCCGTTCCACGACGTCCTTGGACTTCTTCCGTTCAACCCGCCGGAGTTCTTTTTCTTTCCGCTTTTCAGCCTTGTCGCGCTCGCGCTGACGTTTTGCGGCTGTAACTTTAGGATTGGTTGGCACGGCTCCTCCTCACTGTTCCATCGTGCACAGGGCCCATGCTCCCGCACGATCTTCGCATCCGGCCCACGCATGCCCCTGAAGCATGCACCAGCATATCACGTGGCCCACTTAATCGTACAGCCAATCGCATGCGTAATCGGTTCGGCCGGCGCTCGTTGCGCGAGCAGCGCATCCAGGGCATCCCGGAGATAGCGCCGCGTCACCGCCTCGGGCCGCTGCCAGTTATCGTCGATCTTGCCCGTGTAGCGGAGCCGACGATCCTGGTCGAACACGAAAAGCTGCGGCGTATGCGTTGCCCCGTAGGCCCGCGCCACTTGCTGGGACCCATCGCGCAGGTAGGGAAAATTGAAGCCCCTGTCTTTCGCGCGGGCGATCATGTGCTCTAGATTGTCCTCCGGATAGTGTACGTCGTCGTTCGAATTGATCGCCACCAACTGAACGCCCCGATTGCCATAGTCGCGCTGAATCCTTATCAAACGGTCCTCATAAGCCTGGACATAGGGACAATGGTTGCAGGAGAAGATCACCGCCAGCACGGGCTTCCCGGCAAACTCCTCCAGGCCGTAGGTCTTCCCGTCCACGCCGGAAAGAGAGAAGGGTCGCGCCGACTCGCCGAGTTGCATAGCCATGGTCAGACTGCCGAGGCCGAGACAGGCCTACGTGGGAAGATCCATCGCGCAACGCACCCCGATCGTGCGATCCTGAAACTCCGGTTCGGCGGAAATCCGCACAGTCGCCCGGATCCCCGTCGGCACGTCCGCCCAGGACCCGCCGCGTATCACCCGTTTCTCACCGGCGGCCGGGCCCGTCGGATTCCGGGCCGGGCTTTTCTGGTAGTACTCGCGGTCATACCAGTCGGCCACCCATTCCGCCGCGTTCCCGGCCATATGAAAGAGACCATAGGGGCTCTTGCCCCCTTCCTTGGTCCCGTGACGCACGCTCATCCCCTCAAGGCCGCTGGTCACCGGAACCAACGTGATCGCATCGCTCACCCAGACCCCGCGATTGTAATTCGCGATATCCACGAAGGGCTGCATGTGGCCCCAGGGATACCGGCGACCGTCCGTTCCCCTCGCCGCTTTCTCCCATTCGGCTTCGGTCGGCAACCGCTTGCCCACCCACTTGCAGTAGGCCTCCGCATCGGGCCAAGTCAGACCGACCGCCGGCCTATTGCCGGCGGAAGTTACCGCTTCATCATCCCACGTTGGAGGGGGCCCGCGCTTCGCGGACTCGAGAAACTTCGCATACAGGTTGATTGTCACCTCGTATTGATCGATCGCATAGCGTTTCAACCAGACTTTGTGTTCAGGACGCTCGTTCCCCGCCCCGTCGTTGGAGCCCATGAGAAATTCGCCTTCGGGAATCACCACCATCGGCGCCCCGTCTTTCCCGAGCGGCCCGGGTGGAGCCTCTCCCGCTCCTAAGGTCATGAGTCCGGTCAACATGACTCCGCCGACCAGGCTCAAAGTGCGCGTCAGTCCCATTCCCTGCTCCCCCTACCGGCCTCGGAGTGCCCCGGCAGGATTTCAGTGTGTCGCACACAACACCGTACGTCCGCCCGCAGCAGACCATCCGCCGCGCAGACCACATATCAGGCACACTGCAGAGATACCTACACTCGAAGAATGAACCGGCTCGGCCCTGAAGAGATATTTGGCGTCCCCAACGGGATTTGAACCCGTGTTGCTGGCTTGAAAGGCCAGCGTCCTAGGCCAGGCTAGACGATGGGGACGTTGCACACGAGATGATCAAAACAGGCTTCCCACCGGGGCTGGGTCCCCTAGAAGCCCATTTCTTGTAACAGATTTCCCCGGTCTAATCAACGCCTCTGGCAAGAACCGCCTGCGTGCCCCTCGCGCTTCTCGCCGGAGGAATTCAGTTGACTCCCGCATTGCCTTTCCGGCTTGAGTAGTGCTTACGGAGCCCCCTCTCGCATGATGGACCCCAACGCGGACACCCCCGAGCCCTCTCACGGGCGGCCCCCGCTCGGCGCCATCGGCGTGCTCGTCGCCCTGGTGCTGCTCATTCCGACGATCCTGTACTATTCGATCGCGCCGGATGAGCCGCTCAAAGAGGGCGTCACGATTTTCTCCGATGGCCGCCAGCGGGCCTATCTGGCCGATCCAAGCCGGCACGAAGGGGCCGGTTATCAGGACTATTGCGTCCTCGAGCCACGGGACCAATTGACCATCGTACAGCCACCGCAACGACCGGACGGCTCGCTGCTCGCCCGAGTCGAGCGGACCGGGCCCACCGATGTGCCCTTCTGCCCGCCGCAGGCAACCGTCTTCATCCGACCCCAGCAAGTCGTGCAGAAGGAAAACCCTTGGCAAGAGATCAAGGCCCGGCTGGTCCGATTGATTGCCCCCTAGCAGCTACGCCTACGGCTTGAGTTTGGCAGAGAACTGTGTTCGGAACTTGGCGAGCTTCGGATTGACGACGTAGGCGCAGTAGGGCTGGGCGGGATTGCGGGCGGCATATTCCTGGTGATAGTCCTCGGCCTCATAAAAGGGTGCGGCCGGCGAGACTTCGGTGACGATGGGCTTATCGAACAGCTTCTCCCTGGTGAGCGTCGCAATCAGTTCATTGGCGATCCGTTTTTGTTCGGGCGAGTGGTAAAAAATCGCCGACCGATATTGGGTCCCTTCATCGTTGCCCTGGCGGTTGAGCGTAGTCGGATCGTGGATGGCGAAGAACACTTCGAGCAGCTCCCGATAGGTCACGACCGTGGGATTGAACGTGATCCGCACGGCCTCCGCATGGCCGGTCCTCCCCGTGCAGACCGATTCATAAGACGGATTGGCCCCCGCCCCGCCGATATATCCGGACTCGACGGACTCGACCCCTTGCAGCTGGTCGTATACCGCTTCCAGGCACCAGAAGCACCCGCCGGCCAGCGTGGCGATCTCTTTTTCGTTGGACATGGTTTTTCCTTCCGTCATCACATCCCCCTGTTCGCTGAGTCGATGACGAGCGGCAGACCTTACAAGCCGTCATAGCCGCGCGAGGGACTCGCTCAGAATACCTCGAGCAAAAAAGACTTGAGGGGTTTCTCCGGCGGCTTCCATGACGATACAGCGATAATAAGCCGCCGGCTCAACCGAAGGTTACATTCAAACAAGAAAAGCACTTGAGGTTTTTCTCCGCGCGCATCACATTCGATAAAGACGATAAAGAGCGCGCGGCACACGCAAGCGAGGGATGGTGAGCCGGCTGGGACTCGAACCCAGGGCCCTCGCCTTAAAAGGGCGATGCTCTACCGACTGAGCTACCGGCTCACCGAGGGCAAATGCTGGCATCCGACTATAGGTCTTGTCAACGCCTTTTGGAGTGGTCGGGCCGGGCTTACCGGCGGGCACGGCCGGCTGCCGGTTTGCGACGCGGCGACGCCAGTGGATTCCGAAGGATGATCGTATGGCTTCGTTTGGAGCCGGTGGAGACCATGTCGATCCGGCACTCGGCCAGCTCTTCGACCCGATCCAGGTACCGCTTGGCCTCGGCGGGCAATTGCTTGTAGGTCGTAATCCCCGTGGTCGGCGCCGTCCAGCCCGGCAACTTCTGATAGACCGGCTCACAGTCGGAGAGCACCTGGATATCGGCCGGCATGTCCTTGTGGAGGATGCCGTTGTGCCGATAGCCGGTGCAGAGCATGAGCTCCTTGCACCCGTCCAGCACGTCGAGCTTGGTCACGGCCAGCGACGAGAGCCCGTTGATCTTGGTCGCGTAGCGCACGAGGACCCCGTCGAACCAGCCGCAGCGTCGAGCCCGCCCCGTCGTCGCCCCGAATTCTTTGCCCCGCTCCTGCAACCCGCCGCCGACCGCATCGTTGAGCTCGGTCGGGAAGGGGCCGCTGCCCACGCGGGTGGTGTAGGCCTTGGTGACGCCCATGACGACGTCGATCTTCGTCGGCCCCACGCCGGTTCCCGTGCAGGCCCCGCCGGCCGCCGCGCTCGACGAGGTGACGTAGGGGTAGGTCCCGAAATCCACGTCCAGATGGGTCCCCTGCGCCCCTTCAAACAGGACCTTGCGGCCACGGTCGATCGCCTTGTTCAGCATGATGGAGGTATCGGCGATGTAGTCTTTCAGACGGTCGGCATAGCCCATGTACTGCTGGAACACTTTTTCCACCTGAAACCCCTCGGCACGGTAGAGCCGATCCAGGAACAGGTTGATCTCCCCCAGATTTTCCTCCAGCTTGCGCCGGAAGAGCGGGGGATTGAGCAAGTCCCCGGCGCGGATGCCGATGCGGGCCATCTTGTCCGCATAGGAGGGGCCGATGCCGCGTCCGGTCGTCCCGATCCGCCGCGAGCCCTTCGACTGCTCCGCCGCCTTTTCGATGGCCTTGTGGTACGGCAGAATCAGGTGCGCCCTGTGGCTAATGAAGAAATTTCTCCCGATCTGCACTCCCTTGGCTTGCAGCTGGTCCATTTCCTCGATCAGGGACCCAGGGTCCACGACCACCCCGTTCCCGATCATGTTGACCTTGCTCCGGTACAGGATGCCGGACGGAATCAGATGGAACACGAACGTGCCCCGGTCGTTGACGACCGTATGCCCCGCATTCGACCCGCCCTGAAACCGGACGACGACGTCGGCGTCATGGGCCAAGATATCCACAATCTTGCCCTTGCCCTCGTCGCCCCACTGGGTGCCGATCACGACTAAATTGGCCATCGTCTTGAATATCCTGTCCAAAAAAAGAGCCCTGACCGGAAGAGGTCAGAGCCGTTGGCAGCCAATAGTAAGATGCCCCCCCTCCTTTGTCAAGCTAACAGCCGCGGGAGGGACGCAGCGTTACACGTGAGGAGAGCGGCCCCGCCTGGTGCGAGTTTTCTTGCCGCCTCATGCGTCGCAATGCCCGCGTCACGGCCTGCTGCCGCCTTGACGGGCCGTAGGCTGCATGTTAGCATGGCACTTGTTTGGTGACGGTTGCTTTTCCGCAACGCATCACTCAGCGGTCATCGTTCAGCAATCATTCGGGTGGGGCTGTAGCGCAGTTGGGAGCGCGCGTGAATGGCATTCACGAGGTCGCCGGTTCAATCCCGGCCAGCTCCACCAAACAGAGCTTGCTAAGCCGCCGCGTTCGATCACATCGCGGCGGATTGTTACCTTTCCACCGGTGGCTATAATTCTTCGCTTGCGCGTGCCGCCGCCGATTCAGGGTTATTAGTAATTGAGGCGGCGGAGAAACACCTCAAGTGTCTGGGCAATTTGATCTGTTACTTGACTAGGACGTACCTGTGACTCGCTATACTGCCTCCAATCAATTCGTTGTCCTCCTCCTCTGACTGACGTCTCCTTTTATCTTGTTTCACGCGTTAAGTTCACACCCAACGGATTAGTATTGCCATGCTGCAAATCGAAGGCGTCAGCAAACAATTTGCCACCCGCATCCTCCTGACCGAGGCCAACGCGCACCTGCGCCAGGGCTCGCGGGTCGGCCTGGTCGGGCCAAACGGGGCCGGCAAGACCACCCTCATGCGGATGATCCTCGGGGAGGATGCGCCGGACAAGGGGCGGATTCGCAAGCGCCCGCGTCTGCGCATCGGCTACCTGGCGCAGGAGCTGGAAACCCTGACCGGCAAGACCGTGCTGGACGCGGCCCACCGCGGCCAGTATCCGGAGCATGAGGCCAAACGCATCCTGTCCGGCCTGGGGTTCGGCGAAGCGGACTTCGCGCGGCCGGTCGAGGCCCTCTCCGGCGGGTATCGCATGCGGGTCGCCCTCGCCCACTTGCTGTTGGCCAACCCGGACGTCCTCATGCTCGACGAGCCGACCAACCACCTGGACAAGCCCACGCAGCGCTGGTTCGAGCAGTTCCTGCTGAACTCCGGTATGACGCTCTTGGTGATCAGCCACGACACGGCCTTCCTGGACCGCATCGCCACGCACGTCTGGGACCTGCGCGATCACGTCATCCAGGAATACCGGGGCAACTACAAGCGGTTCCTGGAACAACGAGCCGCGCGCGACGAACAACTGGAAGCGTCGGCCGAACGGCAGTCCAAGGAAATCGCCCGGGTGCAGAAGTTCGTGGACCGGTTCCGGTACCAGGCCAACAAAGCCAGCCAAGTCCAGTCCCGCATCAAGCAGTTGGACAAGATCAAGCGGATCGAGCTGGCCCGCGACGCCAAGCGGGTACGCTTTAAGTTTCCCCTGCCCCCGGCCAGCGGACGGCACGTCTTCGAACTGCGCGGGGTGTCCAAAAGCTACGGCACCACCGTCGTGTATCCGTCGCTGGACTTCAACGTCGAGCGGGGCCAAAAGGTGGCGCTGGTGGGCGAGAACGGAGCGGGCAAAAGCACCCTGCTCAAGATGCTGGCCGGCGTCCTGCCGCCGGACAAGGGCGCCAGGACACTGGGTCATGGAGTCACGCTCCACTATTTCGCGCAGCACCAAGCCGAGACTTTGAACCCGGAACATACGATCCTGGACTCTCTGGGTGAGGTCTCGACCCAGGCGGAGACGAACTTCCTGCGCGGACTGGCCGGCGCCTTTTTATTTTCCGGTCCGGACCAGAAAAAGCCCATCAAGGCTCTGAGCGGCGGGGAACGGAACCGCGTGGCCCTCGCGCGGATGCTGGTGGAACCGGCGAACACGCTCCTGCTCGACGAGCCGACCAATCACCTGGACCCGGCCTCCGTGGACGTGCTGACCGACGCCATGGCCGACTTCCCCGGCACGATCATCTTCATCTCGCACGACCCCACCTTCCTCTCGCGCATCGCCACCCGCGTCGTGGAGATCGAGGACGGCAAGGCGCGGGACTATTATGGAGACTACGAATACTACCTGTGGAAACGGGCCCAGGAGCTGGAATCCATCAAAGAATCCACCGCCGACCTGGTTCCGACCCAGAAGCAGGCCAAATCCAGCAGTCAGTCCCGGCCGACCCCTCCTGCGGACGGGGGCAAGGGCAAGGGCGGGGAGCGGCGGGAACTCACCAAGAGCCAGACGCGACTGGAAAAGCAGGTGGCCAGAGCTGAAGCGGAGGTGGCCGAGTTGGAAGCCAACATCAAGAGCCGCGATCTGGAACTGGCCGACCCGGAGCTGTATAAAGATTTCGCCCGCTGGAACGACCTGCATCAGGAGCAAGATCGGTGGAAAAAGGACCTGGAACGGCTCACCGCCAAATGGTCGAATCTGTCGGACGAGTTGGAAAACGTGAAGAAGAAGCTGGCGACTGTCTAGTATTCTCGCAGAAGTTGCTTCGGTTTGTCGCGGCGTCGGGTTTGGGACAACGCTCAACTCTTGGCGGCATGACCGAAAACCACCTAACGCCTGGCGATCACCTGCGGGCGCCGAAGGCGACCGTCAGGTGCATCGCCTCGTTAGGCAGCCCATTATCAGTCACGGTTTGAGGGATTCCATGTGCTTTAAGGCAGCGCGGTTAGCTGCCCTGATGCGGTCTGAGCGCACTTTGGGATCACCGACCGAGGAGCTGGCAGCCCACTCTTCTTCGAGCCCAATCAGGATCATTTCCAAGCGTTGCGTCGTCACAGTGGCCTGAAAGGCTTTATCATAAGGCTTCCAGAGAATCACGGTAAGCAACGAGCTAGCGCTGATGCCTCCAAAAACAATTGGATAGGCGGTGCTTCCCGAACCAAGGCCCGCAACGACGGCCGCGACAGCCATGGCGACGAACAACGCGAACAGAGTTACCGTCATCGCGATCGTGAGGGTCCACGTAGAGCGCAGACGGGAGTTCGTGGTGTCAAAAAGACTGCGGATGCGCGGTATCGATTCGGGCTCAGTTTCAAGGATAAAGCCTGCCTCGGTCGACACCGCACGCTTGTCTTTGGAGCTGAGCAGCTCGATGAGAAGCTTGGGCACCGGAGCAGCAAGCGTTGTGATGGTCACCGGATCCATTGGCTCACCTGTATCGTCTGCCTAACAATGATTAGATTGATCCGCATAATCTGCGGATCACCGGCTTCCGACCCGTACAAGACGCCGTTGATACGGTGGATACTACACGAATTATTTCTTCAGTCTCAACCACTTGCGTCGATTGGGCATTGTTATCGTGGCGTCTTATGCGGATCAGCATAAAATCTACTGTTTCTTTCTCCTTTTCAAAGCTCAGCAACTGGGCTTTGAACCCCCGTCGGTCCACGGTTGAGCATGTGGGTATAGAGCATGGTCGTCTTCAGGTCGCTATGCCCCAGGCAGCTCCTGGACCGTCCGAATATCATAGCTGCCCTTACGGTTTCTTCGGCTTGTAGTAGCGCTTCCCCTTGAGCTCCTCCGGCAGGTGGCTTTGCTCCTTCTTCGCCGCTTGGTCCTCGTGCACATAGCGGTAGCCCTTCCCGTAGCCCAGGTCCTTCATCAACGACGTGACCGCGTTGCGCAGATGCAGCGGCACAGGCAGATTTCCGAACTCCCGCGCATCCTGTGTTGCTTCTAACAGACCCGCGTAGGAGGCATTGTCCTTGGGACGGGAGGCGAGATAGGTCGTCCCCTGGGCCAGGTTGATCTGGGCTTCGGGCAGGCCGACGAACTCCACCGCGTGAAAGACGGCCGTGGCCACCAGCAGGGCCGACGGGTCTGCATTACCCACATCTTCCGAAGCAAAGATCACCATGCGCCTGGCGATGAACCGAGGGTCCTCCCCTCCTTCCAACATCCGCGCCAGCCAGTAGAGAGCTCCATCCGGGTCCGAGTCCCTCATGCTTTTGATGTAGGCCGAGATCAGGTTGTAATGTTCTTCCCCCGCTCTGTCGTACCGCAGCGCCTTCTTAAGCAGGGCCGCATCCATCGCCGCCTCGTCCACCAGCAGGCGGCCATCCGGACCAGGCTTCGTCTGGGTCACCACGAATTCGAGCGCGGTCAGGGCTGCCCGCGCATCCCCGTTGCCGAAGCCGACCAAGCGGCGCCTCGCTTCCGGCGACAGGATCGCCTTGAACCGGCCCAATCCCCGTTCCTGATCGGCCAGGGCCCGATCCAGGATCTGCCCCATGGCCTCATCAGACAGGGATTTGAGCACCACGACCATGGAGCGGGACAACAGAGGGGAGATCACTTCGAAGGACGGGTTCTCAGTCGTGGCTCCCAGCAGAATCACCGTCCCCTTCTCCACGTGGGGCAGAAAGGCATCCTGCTGGGCCTTGTTGAATCGGTGGATTTCGTCCACGAACAGGATCGTCCGTTGCTTGCGCCGCGTCCGCCGCTCTTCCGCCTCTTTGATGAGACGCCTCAGCTCGGGGATACCGTTGGTGACGGCGGAGAAAAACACGAAGGCGGCTTTGGTACGTCTCGCAATCAGTTTCGCCAGAGTCGTCTTGCCTGAGCCGGGGGGTCCCCAGAGAATGACCGAGGTGAGGGCATCGGATTCGATGGCCCGGCGGAGCGGCCGGTCCGGGGCGATAATCTCTTCCTGTCCGACGAACTCGGAGAACTCCCTCGGCCTCATCCGTTCAGCCAGGGGAGCCGAGGCATCGACCGATTCGTCGTCCGGTGGAA
Organism: Nitrospira sp.; assembly: GCA_016873495.1. Classification (GTDB taxonomy): domain Bacteria; phylum Nitrospirota; class Nitrospiria; order Nitrospirales; family Nitrospiraceae; genus SYGV01. Next base: position 12,776 of record VGXC01000003.1, read on the forward strand.
AAAGGGCCGACTGATCGTCAGGCAGTTGCGTCATGGAGCGGTGCGTCCTCTTCGGCGATACGTCGGACGGTCCATTGTAGCCGTAGAGCCGAGGGGGCCGCAAATGGCCGGACCATGCTACAATCGCCGGCCAAGCAGCCGGGAGAAGAAGCGGGAGGGAGCACGATGAAAGCTCAGATCAACGGCATCACGCTCGCCTACAGCGACCAGGGCCAAGGCCTGCCGGTCGTCTTTCTGCACGCCTTTCCCTTCAACCGGACGATGTGGGCACCGCAACTGACCAGTCTTTCGGATCGCTATCGCGTCATCACGGTGGACCTGCGGGGCCATGGAGAATCGGACGCCCCATTCTGGCGTTACAGCATGGATCTTTTTGCGGACGACGTGAAGGGGCTGCTCGACCATCTCGACATCCAACAGGCGGTCCTGGTCGGACTCTCGATGGGCGGGTACCTGATGTTCGCCTTCCACCGGAAGTATCGGGAGCGGATCAAGGGGCTGGTCTTCTGCGACACGAGGGCCGAGGCGGACACGCAGGAACTGGCGGCCTGGCGGTTTGCTCTGGCCCAGAAAATTTATAAGGAAGGCACGAAAGCCGTGGTGGCTGAAATGGGACCCAAGCTGCTCTCGGCTGCCGCCTACCAGACCAGACCGGAGCTCGTGCGCCTGGTCGAGACGATCGGCCTCAGCACCCAGATGAGCGGCGCCATCGGCGACCTGATGGCCATCGCGGAACGGCCCGATTCGAGCCCCGACCTGGCCGGGATCGCCTGCCCCACGCTGGTGCTCGTCGGCGACGGGGACCGGCTCACGACTCCGGAGGAGAACCGGCGGATCGCGGAGCGGATCAAGGGCGCCAAAATCACGATCATCCCCTCAGCCGGCCATATCAGCAACCTGGAACAGCCGGAGGCGTTCAATCGAGCGATTCGTTCGTTCTTGCAGACGATCGAATCGCCGTGAGGCGTGAAACGGAAGGCGTCCGGCGAAAACAGCTCTCTGTAGACCCCTCACGCCTCACCCTTCACGTTTCACGGCTTGCTCAGTCCGGGTCGCCGGCGCCGCCGCGACGGATGAGCTTGAGGAATTCGACGCGGGTCTGTTGCTGGGTACGGAAGGCGCCGAGCATGGAACTGGTCACGGCCACGGTGTTTTGTTTCTCCACGCCCCGCATCATCATGCAGAGGTGTCGCGCCTCCATCACGACGCCCACCCCCTCCGGCTTCAGCTTGTTCTGAATCGCCTCCGCGATCTGCACGGTCAGCCGCTCCTGCACTTGCAACCGCCGGCTGAACATGTCCACGATCCGGGGAACCTTGCTGAGGCCGACGACTTTCTTCCTCGGCAGGTACCCGACGTGGCACCGGCCGAAGAAGGGCAGCAGGTGGTGCTCGCACATGCTGAAAAAATCGATGTCCTTGACGATAACCATCTCGTCGTATTCCAGCGGGAAGAGGGCGCCGTTCAACAGCCGGTCGATGTCCTGATGGTAGCCCTGCGTCATGAATCGGAGGGCTTTCTCCACCCGTTCCGGCGTCTTCTCCAACCCGTGCCGCGACGGATTCTCTCCGAGCAGGCGAAGCATGCGCTCGACGAGCCGGCGCAACTCGGGCTCCTGCGTCCCCTCCCGCTCCGCCTGTCCCCGCTTCGCCGACTTCCTGATGGCCATAGGCTCCTTTACCAGACCGGCGACCCGCCGGCGACGGTCACCGGGGATGAGCCGGAATATTCAAAGTAGTTGTCCCGGGTTTCGATCAGCCCGACCTTTTCCAGCCGGCCCGCCGGCAGTTTCGCCGCCAGCAGATCCCAGACGAACAGCACGAGGTTTTCCCCCGTCGTCGTCCGTTCCGCGAACGCCGGGTCCCCGTTCAAATCCCGGTGATCGAACCGGGCCACCACAGTCTCCTGCACCAGCCGGTCCAGCGCATCGAGGTCGGCGGCCCGGCCGGTCTGCTCGTCCACGGGGCCCCGCACGGTGACGAAGAGCGTGTAGTTGTGGCCGTGGCCGTTCGGATTGTTGCACTTGCCGAACACGCGACGGTTCTCTTCTTCGGAAAACCGTTCCGAGTGCAGCCGGTGCTGGGCCGCAAACTGGTAGCGGCGGGTGACGCTGGCCTGATCCATCGAGAGGTTCTCCGCCTTCAGCAATCAGCTCTCAGCCGCACAATAAGAGAAAGGGCTGGATCGCACATACAACAGCGCAACTCCAGCCCCTTCTCTGACTTTGCTTCAGCCGACCGCTGAATGCTGACGGCTGACGGCGTCCTACGCGCTGAACGAGCTGCCGCAGCCGCAGGTGGTCTTGGCTTGCGGGTTCTTGATCGCAAACCCCGAACCCTGCACGCTGTCCACGTAATCCACTTCCGTCCCCTGGAGCAACGGCGCGCTCTGCGAATCCATGATGACCTTCACGTCGCCCTTCTCGATCACCGTGTCGTCATCGGCCATCTTCGACTCGAAGGCCATCCCATACTGGTAGCCGTGGCAGCCGCCGCCCTTCACGTAAATGCGCAGGCCGACCACGTCCTTTTCCTCGGTCATCAACTCGCGAATTTTGGCTTCCGCCGTCGGTGTAATGGTAATCATCGTCTCCTCCTATCGGTCTACTCGGGCCCTCGCGACCCGGTTCACTGCGTTGTGTATCGCTCTCACTTCCCCCGTCAGGACGCCTGGTTGGCCTGATTCGCCACCGCCTGTCCGGCGGCCGAGGGCTCTTCCCACTTCTTCTCCGGCACCCGCACGATCACGTTCCCCGTCACCCGCGCCTGGCAGCCCAGCCTGTGCCAGGGTTCGCTGAGCGCCTCGCGGTCCAGCAAGTCCTGCTCCTCGAAGTCGATCTCCGAGAGGTGCTCGCCCCCCACCTGCACTTCCACGCGGCAGGTCGTGCAGGAAGCGTTGCCGCCGCAGTCATGGTTCAGCGGAAACCCGAGGGCCTCCGCCGCTTCCAGCAGCGTGAGGTTGGCCGGCACCTCGCCGCTCTTCCCGTCCGGATGGAGAAAGGTCACGTGCGGCATCGCGTCATACCCGACGGCGCCCTTACGACACGGCGCCCACCGCCGTCCGCACGGGCTGGAACGGACAGCGCTTCTGCGCAATATGGGCCTCGAACTCCGGCCGGAACAGGCGCACCGCGCTTTGGACGAGCACGGCGGCTCCTGTCACCAACGTACAGTATCCGGTCCCCTTGACGAAACCGCAGAGCTGCAAGAGGGTATCCATGTCCTTCTGCGTGCCCTCGCCCTCCTCGATCTTAGTCATGAGCGCCGCCAGGTTGAGCGTGCCCATCCGGCAGGGGGGACATTGCCCGCAGCTCTCGTTCTTGAAAAAGTTGGAGAACTTGAGAGTCTGCGCGACCATGCAGGTGGCGTCGTCCACCACGATCACGCCCGCCGACCCCAGTCCCGTCCCGGCTTTCTTGAGCGCATCGAAGTCCATCGGCAAGTCGAGCTGATCGGCGGTCACCATCGAGAAGGCCGGCCCGCCGGGAAACACGGCCTTGACCTTCCGACCGCCCGGCACGCCGCCGCCGAATTCCTCGATCAGCTTGCGCAACGGGGTGCCCAGCGGCATTTCGTAGACCCCCGGCTTGTTCACGGCCCCGCTGAGCGAAAAAAGCATGGTGCCGGGGCTCTTCTCGGTCCCGACTTGCGTGAACCAGTCCGCGCCCTTCCGGAGAATCCGCGGAATGTTGCAGAGCGTCTCCACGTTGTTGACCAGCGTGGGCTTGCCGTAGAGCCCGAAATCCGTCGGATAGAAGGGCGGCTTCTGCCGCGGCATGGCCGGGCGGCCTTGCATGGATTCCAGCATAGCCGTCTCTTCGCCGGCCACGTAGGAGCCATGTCCCTCGAAGATTTCGATCTCTAGATCGCGGCCGGTGCCCAAGACGTTCTTGCCCAGTAGCCCCTTGGCCCTGGCCTGCTCGATCGCCTGCTTCAGATTCTTCCGCTCTTCCTCATACTCGTGATTGGCATAGATGAACGCCGCCTTGGCCCGGACCGTATAGGCCGCGATCAGGCAGCCTTCCAGCAACTGATGCGGGTAATGCTTGAGCAGGTACCGGTCCTTGAAGGTGCCCGGCTCATGCTCGCCCGCATTGCAGACGAAATAGCGTTCCTTCACCCGATGATTCAGCACCTTGTCCCACTTGATCCCCGTGGGAAACCCGGCGCCGCCCCGGCCGCGAAGGCCGGATTTCTTGAGTTCTCCGACGATGTCGTCCGGTTGCATGGACGTGACACAATTTCGCCAGGCCTCATAGCCCCCGACCTTGATGTAGGCCTCAATATCGGTGGGAGAACCGTCCAGCTTTTCCAACAGTCTCGGTTCGGATGCCGTCACCTAACTACCCTCGCTTCATGCCATGAGTCCGACCTCAATGGTCGGAAGGTTGTACTATAAGGCCCGCCACCTCCGCCGTCAAGCCGAAAGCGGCAGAAAAGCAGAAGAATAGGCCTGATTCTCAAGCATTTAGGACAGGGGGCCTAAAAAACCGACAGGGGGTGGGGCTTTTGACCAGTATTCGTGAACGAGGTGGGAGAGGACCAGGAGAAGCACCCGGCGGGGGCGCGCTCCACAAGCGCGCCCCCGCCGGCAAACCCTATTTCAAGTGGCTGCCGGCCCCCATGAAGAAGAGCATGGGGATCGAGAGCAGGAAGTTGACCCGCGAGGCGAGCAGCGCGGTGCGGCCCCAGGCGGCCATTTCCGGCGGAGCCGGCGTCCCGTCCTTGGCCGTCTTTTCCACCGCCGCGATGATCTTCTTCTGGTTGGGCCAGATGATCCCGTGGACGTTGCCCATCATGATGATGCCGAGCAGGCCCCCGATGCCCAACGCGATCGCGCCCGTGCCTCCCTTCGAGTATAGGTAGAAGTAAAGGATTAGCCCGGCCAACACCGTGACGGTGGCGCCGTGGCGGAACCAGGTCAAGGCGGCCGGCATGAGCTTGGGGATCACGATGTTCTTGGTGGGCCCGTCGAGGCTCTTCAGGAACGCCGCGTTGATCAGGTTGAAGAAATAGAGCAGTCCGATCCAGGTGATGCCGGCCAGGAAATGCACCCAGCGCACCGCCAGCCCGAACCAATCTGTATCCGCCGCCGTGCCGGTCATCGCCGAGAAGGCGATCGCCAGCACCAAGGCCAATCCGAATCCGGCTCCCATGGTTTGGAAGGGATTTTCAAGAAACTTCATTGCGCACCCCCTCAGGTTGATTGCCGACCCAGTCTCTACAGCAGCGCAGGGCGGAATGTCAAGGCGTCTCGCAGGAGACTACGTAGCACGGAAGGTCAGAGGACGAGGAGGCGCTCCACCGCGCCGCACAGCTCGATGACGGCCTCGGCGGACCGGGCCAGCGCCGCCCGCTCATCCTGCGCTAGATCGTACTCGACGATCGCCTCCGCGCCGCCCCGTCCCAGCTTGACCGGCACGCCGATCACCACATCGTTCAACCCGTACTCGCCTTCGCAGCGCACCGCGCAGGGCAAGATGCGCTTCTGGTCTTTCAGGATCGCCTCGACCATCTCCACCGACGCAGCCGACGGGGCATAGAACGCGCTGCCGGTTTTGAGCAGGTTGACGATCTCCGCGCCGCCGTCGCGCGTGCGTTTGATCATCGCCTCCAGCCGATCCTTGGGCAGCCATTCGCTCAGCGGGCGGCCCGCCACCGTGGTATAGCGCATGACCGGCACCATCGAGTCCCCATGTCCGCCCAGCACCGTGGCCTGTACGTCGTGGACGGACACGTTGAGTTCCGCCGCGATGAAGGACCGGAACCGCGCCGAATCCAGCACTCCCGCCATGCCCAGCACTCGCTGCTTGGGAAGCTTGCTGACCCGCTGTGCCACATGGACCATGGCGTCGAGGGGATTGGTCACCATGATCAGGATCACCTCGGGGGACCGGCTCACCAGTTCGCGCACCACGGTCTGGACGATCTTCGCGTTGGTGGCCAGCAGATCGTCCCGGCTCATGCCCGGCTTGCGCGGCACGCCGGAGGTGATCACCGCCACCGACGACCCCTCGGTCTCCGCATAGCCGTTGCTTCCGACCACCTTCGCGTCGTAGCCGCAGACCGGCCCCGCCTGCGAGAGGTCCAGCGCTTTGCCTTGGGGCACTCCCTCGACGATATCAACCAGAACCACGTCGTAGCAGTTTTTCTCGACCAGCCGCTGGGCCGTCGTGCCCCCGACGTTGCCCGCCCCCACCACCGTCACCTTGGGTCGCCCCATGCTCCTCTCTCCTAAAGCTGAAGAATGAACGCCGACTGCCGAACGGAGGCACCGAGCCCGCTCATTCTGCATTCATCGTGTCGCGTTCATCAATGATTTTCGTGTTCCGTCCAGCCCGCCACTTTGAAATTGATCGTGCAGACGAAATTCTCGCCGTCGTAAAAGTTCACCTTGATCTTCTTTTTCCCGTAGGTCTTGGCCAGAAACTCCTCCGGCTGGTCGATCAATTCCCGATACTGGCCCGCCCCATACTGCCCCAGTTCGTGGAACGTCACGATCATGCCCTCTTTCACTTCCTGCAGAATCTTCGCCCAGCAGCGAGGATAGACCTCCCAGAACTTGGCGTCGATCTCTTCTTTGGTCGGCTCGCTGCGATCCTCACCCGGCGTCACCGGCTTGGCGAACTTGGCCAGCCGTCGCACATAGGGGTACTGGTGGCCGGTGAAAAGCTTGTAGAGCCAGGGCGGCACCGTACGTTGAACAGGTTGCGGGTTCATGCTTCCCTAAATTTTCAATGTTCAATGCTTAATGTATGAGGAGCCATGAATCGCCCCAGCGCCATTCTGTCATTCACCATTGAGCATTGACAATTGACCATTCGCGCGCAGCGCGCTCACGCCGTCAGCCGGCGGTACGTGCGCGGCAACTGCTCCGGCAGGGCCCCCGCATGGTCCATGATCAAATACCGGACCTCGCCGTACATCCGCTTGAGATACTCGTCGGCCCCGCGATCCACGGTGATGCAGAAGGGGTCGAGGCCCTTCATACGCGCCTCGCGCAAAGCCGCTTTCGTGTCCTCCAAGGAGTACTCGTCCGTGTAGCCCTCGTCAAGGGGCTTGCCGTCGCTCAGCAGCACCAGCAGCCGGACTTTCGCCGGCTGGGCCAACAGTTTGTGGGTCGCATGCCGGATGGCCGCCCCATCCCGGTTCTGCTGCAACGGCGCGACCGAGCCGATCCGGGACGCCGTGCGCATGCCGGCCGGTTCATCGAACTCCTTGAGAACGACGAAGTCCACCTGACGCCGCCCCTGGCCTGAGTAGCCGTACACGGCGTACCGGTCGCCGATCGCCTCAAGGGCTTCGCTCAGCAGCACCAGCCCCTCCTTCTCGATGTCGATGACGCGGCGAGTCTGCCCGCCGGAAGACTCGATCTGCCTGCTGGTGGACCCGCTCAGGTCCACCAGAAAGGCGGCGGCCACATCCCGCTCGCATTTCTCGCGACGGACAAACATCCGCTCGGAGGGGTCGGCGCCGGCGGCCAGATCGGCCTTGCGGCGGACGACCGCGTCCAGGTCCAATTCCTCTCCGTCCGTCTGCCCGGACACCCGTCGCAGACCGGGGGGACGGAGCGCTTCAAAATACCGGCGGAGGAGCCGGACCGACGCCCCATGGGCCGTCAGCGTGGCCTCGGCAAAATCCGAGGTTCCTTCCGGCCCCACCCGCTCGCTCACCCGACACCAACCCTGGCGGTAATCCTGGATAAGCCCGTCCCACTCGTCGTACAGAAACGCCTGGTGCCTGGCCGCCTCGGCCGGCTCAGCGCCGGTGCGGCCTTCGTCCACCGCCAACAACTCCTCCATCACCGAACCAGGGTCGCGTCCCCGGCCCATCCCATCGGATGTCAGCTCGCGTTGCTGCGCCTCCTGCGACTGTCCGTCCGCCTTGCCCGTTGCACCGCTGCGCGTCTGCGCCTCGGCTGAGGCAAAGGTCAGACCCTGCGGATGTTCTTTCTGTCGGTCCCCTCCTGTGTCCCGGTTCGTGACCCACTCGGGGTTCATCTCGCCCCGATAGGTCCAATTCGTCACCGGCCGGTAGTCCCCGGCCGTCTCTTCGGAGGCCGTCGGACCAGGCCCAAGATCCGCCGACGAGTCGGAAGCACCGCCGTCCCCTGTCGGCCGATGCCTGGCTGCCAGTTCCTCCTCCAACAGGACATAGACCCGGTCCGCAAGCCGCACCGCCTCTTCGGCCGTGGCGCAGGGATCGAGGATGGATTGGCACTGAGCCCAGGCCCGCGCCACCACGTCGGCAATCGCGTCCGGAATCCGAAAGGAGTCCCGCTCCTGGGTGGAGAGGAGCAACAAGGCGTCCACGACCATCTCCCGCACCGTCATCCCGTGCACCAGCGACCGGGTCGTGGCCGCGTCCCGCGCCAGCGCCGCCAGATCCAGCTTGAGCCCCGGATACTCGAGCTGGAGCAGATACTCGACCCGCGCATCTTCCAGCAAGGTCCACAAGTCGCGGATCAACCCCGGCTGGGGATAGAGGGCAAAGACCTCGGCGAGGCTGGCCGGAACGCCGGTTCGCCCATAGCGCAGGCGCAGGGCCTCGATCGAGTCGGCCAGCCACTCCAGCGAGAGCGCATAGGTGCCGAACTCCAGATGCCCCGCCTCGTGCGCCGTCATTACCGTGTAGAGCCGGACATTGTCCTCACGCTTGTCGTACCGGCGCAGGATCGCCGGCAGGGCAATTGTCCGCCCATCGGCGCTGACCTGCGCCCTGCCCTGCCCCTTGGCCAGCTCCTCGGCCGTTTCGGGGAGCGAGCGGATCGTGACATCCGTCCCGCAAAGCCCCTGGGCGAACAACTTCAACGACCGGGCAACCTGCCGCAACGGCACGCCGCTCATCGCCTGCGTCACCGATGCAAGCGCCTTCTTCGTTTCCAGCGCAAAGTAGGCCCGCGCACCTTCGACGCTGTAGCCCAGCACCTCCATCCCGCCCCGATACCATTGCTCGAACTTATCACGCGCGTCTTCCGTCTCGCCGATCAGGGCCAGGAGGTCCGGACAGCGCCGCCAGTAGGCCAGAGCTGCTTCCGCGTCGCGCTCCCCGACGAGCAGCCCGTACCGGAGGCATCGGAGCCGCCGGGCCTCATCGGGCATCCGCCGCAAGAGCGCCGGGGATTCGGCCAGAAAGGCAATCGCCGCCTCCGGAGCGCGATCGGCCAGGACCGATCCCAGCTGGACGACCAACCCCCGCACGGCAACCTCCGGCACGTCGCCCAGGATCATCGGGCTGGTGCGGAAAAACTCCAACGTGCCTACATAGTCGGTCTTGCCCAGGCTGTTCTGCGCGATCAGCTTCATCCCGAACCCCACCCAGGGGCGCACTTGATCCAGCGGGAGCACCGCCGCGAGCGCCGGGCTCTGGCGGAGATATTCGATGCCCAGGACGAAGTCCACGCGGGCCAGCTCCACGCCGACCTCGGCCCAGGCGGACAGTCGCTCGGACGGAAGCACCGTCAGCAGCTCCGGCGCCTTGCGGAGGAACTCCAGCGCAACGTTGACGTCGCTGTCCGCCAGATCCAAGGCCAGGTCGAGCGCTTGCCGTCGGGCCGGCTCCGTCTCGATCAGACCGAGCAGCAGGGGACTCTCCTTGAAATATTTCATAGCCACGGCGCCGGACGATCCGGCCAGAGCCACGCCCAGGTCCAGCCAGGGGACCGCCTGGTTCAGCGCACCCCGCCGGTCCAATTCGGGCAGGGCCTCGATCGCTCCTTGCGTCACCTTCTCGGAGGTGTCGGCCAACTCGTCGACGAGGCTCAGGACGGCCGGCACGGCACCGGCCAAGGCCAGTTTGGCGGCCAGCCCCGTGGCGGCAGACCGGTCCAGGACCCAGGCAAGGCGCGCCAGCAGCCGTTCGGTCATTTCATTTGGGAACGAAGCTTCCGTCATCCGTCTACATCCGTGAATCAGCGGATTGTAAAGGAGGCGGGAATGCTTGTAAACTGCTCAGCGCCGGTGCCGCGCATCAGTCCTCGCCCCGGCGCTGAAAGGAACAAACGATGGGAGAGCCGAGCAAAGACAGTCTCGATAAAATGTGGAAGTTCGTGAAGGGCTTCGCGGAGAAGAGCGGCACCACCTTTCACCCTACCCCCGCCGTGACGGAAGCCGTGGTGAAGGGGCTGGCGATGCACGTGGAGGAGATGGGCAAGCCCCTCTGCCCTTGCAACTTCTACAAGGATAAGCAAGCGGAAGCCAAGCTCCGCCGCTGGATCTGCGCCTGCGACGAGATGCAGATCTACAAGTACTGCCACTGCCTGCTCTTCGTGCGGGAGGACGGGATGCCGATCACGGAATACCTGCCGGAAGGCCATGAAGGGCGGGAGGTCTACGGCGTAATCACCGACCCGACGCCGGACAAAGGCCGAGCCCTGCGTCACAAGGCCACCCAACCGGACGCGGCCACGACCGCAACCCAGGACGACCAACGGAAACCTTGACCCCTCGCGCGACGCTTCTCCGAGGAGCCGCAGGCCTGTGCATCGGCTTCCTCTTGCTCACAACCCTCGGGGCCATGCCAGCCGTCGAGCCTTCCAGCCTGCCGATCACCAGCGACCAAGCCAAAGCCTTACAGACATACGTCCGGTATCTGGCCGGCCCCTCACTCCGGGGGCGCAAACCGGGCTCGCAGGGCAACCGGGCCGCGGCAGACTACATCAAGGCCCGCTTTCAGGAAACAGGGTTGAGCCCCTTGTCGTCGCTGGGCGGCTATGGACAGGGCTTGCCCGCCCAGTTGGGCGACAACCTGCTCGGCCTCAAGCCGGCGGCCGAGACCACAGCCCAGGCCCCATACATCATCGTGGGCGCCCACTATGATCATTTGGGCGGGGCCTATCTCGGCGCGGATGACAATGCCTCGGGCGTGGCGATCCTGATCGAGCTGGCCCGATCCCTGCCGGCGCTCCGGCACCACCATGTCCTATTCGCCGCCTTCAATGCCGAGGAACCGCCCTATATCCGCACCCCCCAGATGGGCTCTCAGTATTTTGCCGATCACCTGCCGCAAGAGATCGGCTCCCTCGACGCGATCCAGGCCGTCGTCATCATGGACATCATGGGCGGCGTCCATTGGGACCCCATGCGCGAGCTGGTCTTTGCGGCGGGCGTGGAGAAGAGTCCTGGGCTGTATGCTCGCCTGAAGCAGGCGAGCAGGCTAGAGGCAAGTGGCAAGGGGATAGAAACGGCTCCATCTGCGCTCATTGCCTCTCGCCCCTCGCCCCTCGCCGTTCTTCCTTTGGGCCTGCATCTGATCGAAGAACTCCCCCTGGTCGGCCACGTGCCGGTCAGCGACTACGATGCGTTCCGCAACGCCTCGGTGCCGTTCCTGTTCCTATCCAGCGGGCGGACCCCGCGCTACCACCAGCCCACCGACTTGCCCGAGACTTTGCACTACGAACGGATGGCGGCCACGGTCCGCTGGCTCGAGCGGCTGCTCTCCGCCATCGATCAGGATCGGGACCGCTACCGGTTCGACGCAAACCGGCTGGAGCTGGCCGACGAAGTGGCGACCTTGCAGCCCCTCGTCGCCCAGGCAGCCGAGCGGGGCCGCGACATTCCCGGCACGTCCTGGCTCTCGCGCCGGGCCATGCAACGGGACGCCGACTGGCTGAAGACCTTCGATTCCCGCTCGCCCCAGCCGGAGGACATCGCCAGACTGGAACGACTCTCGATCCGTATACAGTGTCTACTGGCCGACCTGCCTATTTGCTTCTTGCTCTAATAAAAGAAGCGGGGCGGGCGTCTTTTTAATATGGCAGCCCGCTCAAAGCGGGCTGCTAGTTCCAGCCCATCGGTTCATAGCCCCGTTCAGCCAAACACCGGTTGACGAAATGTTTGTAGGCCTCGCCCGGATCCGGGGCCCTGAACAAGGAGCCAAGCAGCCCCCAGACCACGCCGCTGGCCGCCCCGACGGCGGACCCGCTTCCGGCCGCTCCGACGATCGCGCCGCCCACCGCGCCGGCGGCGGCGCCGATGCCGCCGCTGATCGCCGTGTTCTTGGCGACATCGGCAGCCCGCCCTTCGCCCAGCTCCGCGCCGGCTTTCTCCGCCATCTCCCGGCATGCGGCGACATCCTGCTCTGCCGATTCTGCCCCGACCTGTTTATAGTGCGCATTGGGATAAAGGACCGGCTTCGGCCCGGCGCAGCCGGCGAGGCTCATGACGAGCATCAGCAGGAAGGCCTTACGCATCGTCACCCCGCTCGAACGTGTTGCGGATCAGGCCGAGCGCGACGCCCTTCAACAGCACCAGCTTGCGCCGGCCGGTCTGCCCGGCCTGGATCGTGATCGCCTTTTGGGGAACATTGCATAAGGAAGCGAGCCAGGCACAGAGGGCCTCGTTTGCGGCTCCCTCCACCGGCGGCGCGGCCACACGCACCTTCAGCGCATCCCCATGGAGCCCCATAAATTCCGTCTTCTTCGCGCCCGGTTGGATGTGCAGGGTGAGCAGGGTCCCTTCGCGAGTCTGGCGGTAGGGAGGGGTCATGGGCGAGGGGGGTCCGGCGGGACCGGCTCACCGGACGACCGCCTGAACCAGGTGCGGGGGTTGAGCTGCTTCCGGTAGCGGACCATCAGCTCCCGGCCGGCCAGCAGACAGCCGACCCAGAAGGCCGCTTCCCCCACGAGGACTAAACCGGCCGAGACCAGGGCTTGCCCTCCGAATCCGAACGGCAGGAAGGGCACCAGGAGCAACCCGGCATACAACAGGCACGAGACGACGAGACAGGCAACCCCGGCAACGGTGTTCGTCATGTCCCTCGGCGCCGGAGCAGCGGTCAGCCCTTGACGGCCAGCAGCGTCTCGCGCAGTTCGCCCACCCGCTTGGCCAGCAGTTCCAGGTGCATGTCGCGCAAGGCCTGGTCGTCGCGCTTCTTCCAGAGGCGGTGGAAGATCGTCCCGATTTCCCGCCGCAGCGTGTACGCCTTGGCATAGGCGACGGTCTTGCCTTGCTCGTCCGTGACCTGACAGGACGATTTCTTCAAGGCATAGAGCTGGTTGTGCAGCGTATCCAGCCCCTTCTCGTAGTCCGCTTGGCCCTGGAGCGCCTTGGCACCGGCCTCGACCATGTTGGTCAGGTTGATCTCCGTTTCGATCCCGCTGGCCCCCTTCGCCTGGTCCAGAAACTCCCCGGCGCGCGGATGCATGAGGCTGCCGCAGCCTGCGCTCGTTACGAGCGCAATGAAAAATGCAACGTGCACAATGCAAAATTTCCTCGTCGAAGCCTCCCCAAAATCTTCATTTTGCCTTTTTAATTTTGCATTCCGTTAGAAAATTGCTTTCACCAGTTCGGCGATGCTCCGCTGCATGTCCGGATCGTCGGTGATCGGCTTGGTCACGGCCGCCTCGCAGGCGCGGGCCGGCGCCACGCCTTGCCGGATCAGTTGGCCCGCGTAAATCAGCAGCCTGGTGCTGACCCCCTCCTCCAGGCCGTGGGTGCGCAGATTGCGCACTTTTTCGCCCAGCGTGACCAGCCGCTGGGCCTGCTCCGCCGTCACGACCGCTTCCTTTTCGATCACCCGCGCCTCGATCTCGCGCGGCGGGTAACCGAATTCGATCGCCATGAACCGCTGCTTGGTGCTTTGCTTCAAATCCTTGAGCACGCTCTGATAGCCGGGATTGTAGGAGATCACCAGCAGGAAGTCGTCCACGGCCTGGACCATCTGCCCCTTCTTTTCGAGCGGGAGGATGCGGCGATCGTCGCTCAGCGGGTGAATGATGACGGTGGTGTCCTTGCGGGCCTCCACGATCTCGTCCAGATAGACGATGGCCCCGTGCTTCACGCCCAGCGTGAGCGGCCCGTCCACCCAGACGGTCTCGTCGCCTTTCAGCAGGTATCGCCCGACCAAGTCGGACGCGGTCAGGTCTTCATGGCAGGCCACCGTGATCAGCGGCCGCTTCAACCGATAGGCCATATGCTGAACGAAGCGCGTCTTGCCGCAACCGGTGGGCCCCTTGAGCATCACCGGCATGCGGGTCTGAGCGGCGATCGTGAAGAGGCCGACCTCGCCCCCGACTTCCGCGTAGAACGGCTCCTGCTCGACCCGATAGCGGTCGATCTCCAGCTCCTGACCCTTCACCTGGGGCTCCTGTCGGCTCACGAATTCCTCATGCCCTCTGCCGTTCACCAATAACCGAAAACCGGCCCAAGATCAAGTCGCGCGCAGCCATCCAAAGCCGATCGCAACCGGCGGGACGCATCCCGCAGCACGCTACCGAAGGACATCCAGCAGGTCGCGCACCTTGCGCAGCAACTTGTCGGGCGTGAACGGCTTTTGGATAAAGACCGTGTCCGACTCCTCCACGCCATGACGGACGATCGCGTCGTCGGTGTAGCCGGACATGTAGAGGACCCGCATGTCCGGCCGCAGGGCCGACAGTCGTTCAGCCAGCTCGCGGCCGCCGATCCGCGGCATCACGACGTCGGTCAGCAACAGATGGATGGGCCCCTCGTGCCGCCGGCACAGGTCCAGGGCCTCCTGGCCCCCCTCCGCTTCCAGCACCTGGTAGCCCTTGGTCCGAAGTTCCGCCACGAGCAGTTTACGAATCGACGCTTCATCCTCAACCAGCAAGACCGTTTCGGATCCATTCACGGGACGGTCGGCGTGGAGCATCGCCGCCCCCGCATCCATGCCATGGCTGACCTTGGGCAGGTACACCTTCACGGTCGTCCCGAACCCGATCTCGCTGGAAACGAGGATGTATCCGGCGCTTTGCTCGACGATTCCATACACGGTGGCCAACCCCAGCCCGGTGCCCTTGCCCCGTTCCTTGGTGGTAAAGAACGGTTCGAACATATTGGCTTGGGTATTGGGGTCCATCCCGCACCCGGTGTCGCTCACCGCCAGCACCACATAGGGGCCCGGCTGCACGTGGCCAGATCGGCTGAGGAGTGCGGAATCGATATCCGCATTGGCCGTTTCAATAGTCAATCGGCCGCCTTTGGGCATCGCGTCCCGCGCATTGACGACGAGATTGACGATCACCTGCTCGATCTGTCCCGGGTCGGCCTTGATCGCACCCAGCGACGAACCCGACACCGTGACCAGATCGATGTCCTCGCCGATCACGCGCCGCAGCATGCTGTTCATTCCGGCCACCAGTGTGTTCAGGTCCAGCACTTTGGCGGCCAGCACCTGCTTGCGGCTGAACGCCAGCAATTGCCTGGTCAGGGCCGCCGCCCGATCCCCGGCTTTCTTGATCTCCTCCGCCTTTCCCCGCCGCTCATCGGTCGCGTCCAGTTGGCTCAACAGAATCTGGCTATATCCGTTGATCACCGTCAGCAGATTGTTGAAGTCGTGGGCGATTCCGCCGGCCAGCCGCCCGATGGAGTCCATTTTCTGCGACTGGCGCAGTTGCTCCTCTAGGAGGCCCCGCTCGATGAATTGGGCGACCTTGATGCCGATCTCCGCCATCATTCGGAACAAATCGTCATCCGGCGGCCGAATCCGGCGGCTGAAAAATTCCAGCACGCCCAGTACCTCTGCGTTTAGGATGATCGGAAACCCGATGGCGCCGTGCAGGCCGACTCGCGCCGCCCCGGCTGCCCGGGGGAAATTTGCATCCTTCAGAACATCTTCGATCCAGACCGGTTTCCCTTCGGCCCAGATGCGCCCGGGCAACCCCTGGCCCTTGGAAAAAGTCGTGCCATGACTGAGGGCGGCGAACGCTTTCACATCCGCCGAGGGGACATGCCACACCAGGTGGCAGCGCAGCACAGCTGCGGCCCGATCCACACGCCACAGCGCCCCCAGCTCCCACCCGACCGTTTCGCACACAGCCTGCAAAAGCTTGGGCGCGACTTCGTCGAGCGTCTGCCCTTTGCTTAGGGCCACGGTCACGGCCAACTGCGCCGCCTGGCGTTTCTCGCTTTCCTTGCGCTGGCTGATATCCCGCACGAACGCGCTGAACGTATAGACGTCGCCCTGCCGTGCCGGCGTAATGGCCAACTCCACCGGAAATTCGAGGCCGTCCCGATTGCAGGCAGTGATTTCGACCCGCCGGTTCAGCAGGGGCCCCTGACCGGAGGCGAGAAAGTGCCGCAAGCCCCGTTCGTGGGCCTCTCGATAGGCCGGCGGGATGATCGTGTCGGCCAGCAGCAGCCCGATCGCATCCGTTCGGGACCAGCCGAAGATCTTCTCGGCTTGGGCGTTCCATGCCGTGATCCGTCCGTCACTGTCCATAACCACCACCGCATCCAACGCGGTCTCGACGATCACGCGGATCTTGGCCTCGCTCTCGCGCAGAGCCACCTCCGCCGCCTTGGCACGGACGCTCTCCAGCTCCGCTTGCGCCCATTCGCGCCGTATGCGGCCGGTGCTCCAGAGCAGCAGCCCCAGCAACGGCACCATCACGAACGCTCCGGCCACACCCACCTGTGCCAACACTGTCCGGATCGGCGCCACGATGTCGCGGCGATCCACGCGGAGCAATACCGTCCAAGGCAAAATCCCCCCCCGCTCAACGGGAGGAGTCCGGGCATAGCCGGTCACGACCGACACATGCCGCCGCAAGTGCCGCTCTTCGACATACCCGATCAGCTTTCGTTCGCTCTGCAGCGCGGAAGGCAACCCGAGCTGCTTCAGATTGATGAACCCCTTGTGCGCAAGGTCCGAATCGATGAACACCGTTCCGTTGCTCGCCAGAAACTGATATTCGATCGTCCCGATGAATCCTTCCTGTCGTTCGAACCCCCGCACCGTCTTGGTCACCGCATCTTCCATCGCCGGCACGCCGATTCTGGTCGACACGGCTCCGAGGAACGCTCCCCCTCCATCGAGGATGGGCGCCGTAAAGGCCACCGATTCCACGCCCCCGGCGGCCTCGTAGGATTCCACGTCCCCCACGTGAATGGCGCGAGTGCGGCGCACCGTCTGAAACCAGTCGCTGTTGCCATAGTCCCACCCGACCGTGCTGGCATCGGACGAGGCGATTACTTGGCCTTCCGCATCGATGACCCCCAGCCACAGATAGACCGGATACTGGACGCGCATCCAGACGAGGTACTCCGTGAGGAACCCGAGATTGCCGAGTTGCTTGGGGAAGGCCCGCGCCATCATATTGGCATCCCCCCGCCGTTCGAGCAGCAGGCGATCCAAGTTCTGCGCCGTTTGGAGCGCGGCCAACGATAGATTCTCCCCCGCGGTCGCCACGAGGCGCTGCTCGACATAGTAGAGTCCTACCAGACCGATGCCGACGGTCATGGCTGTCAGCGACAGGATCAAGGCCGACAGATAGCCATAGGGCTGGCGACTATGCTGGGGAGATTTCACACCAAGCTCCTGCCTCTATTCGCTCGCCACATAACTGGGGACCAAGTCGACCGGATGGTAGGCCTGCTTGGACCGGGCCAGCCCCGGCAAGCCCGAATCGTCCAGGCTGTTGATGGAGACGTACCCTTGCGCCGCCGCCTCCCGGCACAATGAGCGGAAGATGAACTGGGCCAGGCCGGGGATGGACCGGTCGGCGACCTCCAGCAAGACACAAAAGACCGCTGCGCTCCTGGCGTAGCCGAAGGTATAGGCCCGGATCGCCCCACCCACCCGCGCGACTCGCCCGACCAGGCCGAGTGCGCGATGGTGCAGCAGCGTTTCGCGATGGGCCGATTCCGAATCCGCGAGCATGTACCGCCCCGCTTCCTCAAGACCGGCCGTCTGCTTCTGCGCCGCCCACTCGCGGAACAGCGCCAGGCAGACGGTCCGCTCCTCATCCCGATAGGGCTCGAACCGATACTGTTGCTCCCGCTCGAACCGGTTACAGGCGGCCCGCTGGGACTTGTACCGATCCCCGGCCAAGGCGGCCAAGTCTTCCGCTCGATAGAGGTAGTCCGGGTCTTTGGGCTTCAGCACATAGCCCATGGATTCAAGCGGCGGTCGAAGCTCTTCGGGAACATTTTCGATGCGCGTGACGGCCGACCCGCGATTCCGCTCCCGCATGAGGGCAAAACAGGCGGCAAACACGTCGCGCATGACGTGTGCCGCGTGACGCGCTAGCGGCGGGAGCGGCATAAAGACCCCGTCGGCATATTCGGCGAAGAGACAGACATGGCCTTCCATCTCGGCCCAGGAATAGGCGAACAAGTGTCGCCAGATATAGTGGGGCGCAAAGGCGTAGTGGGCCAAGGGCGTATCGACCAAGGCGACCGCCGCCTCGAATCGCGGTCGGTCGGCAAGGGTCAATGGCCGAAGGGCAAGAGGCGAGCGGGTAGCGGCGAGAGGTGAATCCGTCGCGGGCTGGAAACCATCAGGACGAAGGTCTTGGTTTGTCTCTTGCCCCTTGCCGAGTCGCTCCGTGAGCTTCGGCAGGGAGCGAAGCACCAGCACATCGTCCTGGAACCGGCCGATCAGGCGGGGATTCCGGACGAAGGTCTCCAGCATATCTTCCTGTTCGATCAGGGCCGCGACCTGGTCCGCATGGGCGTCGAGGCCCTGGAACGAGTCGCGCAGAAACGGACATTTCGTATCCCATCCTAAGACCACCGCACGCCGATCCGCGGACCACATCAGCGCCAGCGGGTAGATTTGGCAGTCCAGGGGCCGGGCCTCGTAGATCCGGCAATGCGACGTGGCCTGATCGAACGCCGGGCAGAGATAACCCTCGCCCGATTCGTTCGGCACCAGCGCAATTTGCGAGCCGTCCGGATCGGGGAACCGGGCTGGGGCCAGGCCATGCGCCACGGCCGCCTGAATCTCGGCCGCGGTGAAGTAGGGGCGGAGAAAACTATCCGGCTCGGGAAATCGGCAGCAGACGTCGCAACTGAAACAGACCCGGCTGGGCACACACTGAGGGAGTTGGATGATCGGAATCGACGGGAGCCGCTCGGCCAGACGCTCCGTATCCATAGGCACTTCATCATACGCCCACAAGGACGGAGGGGCAAGCACCGGCACATTGTGAAACTTCCGCTGCAGGAAGCATGGTCCGGCTCCGGTTCGTTTTCGCCAGTTACTTGACTCGCCACGGGGTTCCTAGGGATACTCTGGACTCGTGGGTTCCTCGGCGAGGAGGTGCCATGCCCGATCCACCGAGCCCGATCCCCCCGCAATACGATCCGCAGACCCTGTTGAACTCCCAGCCGGTGACCATCACGATCATCGACCCAGCCTCCTACAAGGTCCAATTCCAAAACCAGACGTCTTTGGCGAAGTTCGGAGACATGTCCGCCCAAACCTGCCATGAAAAAATCGCCGGCTGCGCCGCGCCCTGCACCTTCTGCAAAATGCCCGAAGCCATGCAAACGGGCCGGATCACCGCCAGCGAAGTGCCGCTCCCCAATGATGCATACCTGCTCGTCCAATGGTCCAAGGCGGAGACCTATGACGGCCGCGTCCATATCGTCGAAACCATCCTCGATATCTCCGAGACCAAACGGCAGCTCGCCCGCATCGAACTGCTCAACCGTCAACTCGAGGAGAGCGTCCTCCAACTCCGGGAACTGTCCATCCGAGACGGTCTCACCGGCCTCTACAATCACTCCTACTTTCGGGACTCGCTGACGCGTATGGCAGCGCAAGCCCTGCGCACCCACCATCCCCTGTCGCTCCTGTTCCTGGACCTGGACAATTTCAAGACGATCAACGATTCGCACGGACATGGCATCGGCGACCAGGTCCTGCAAGGCATCGGCCGCCTCCTCGGCAATCAGCTCCCTTCTGCAGGCGACCGCGCTATCGGCCGCACAAGCGACCTGCCCGCCCGCTGCGGAGGCGAGGAGTTCGCCGTGATTCTGCCCGACACTTCGTTGGAGGGGGCCCTGGTCCTCGCCGAACAGCTCCGCCAGCGAGTCGCCGCCCTGACCTCGGAACCGGAGGAACACAACCTCGCGTCCTTACACCTGGCTGTGTCCTGCAGCATCGGCATCGCCTGCCTTCCGGATCACGGTACTACTGCGGAAAACCTGATCGATGCGGCGGATCGAGCCCTCTATGCCGCCAAGGCCGCCGGCAAGAACTGCGTGAGGGTGTTTAGCTCCGGCCTGGCGACCGCGCCGGCGGTCCCTCCCCTCCAGGTGTCGTAATCACGCTTCCGTGCGGACGCCTTGCACTCGCTTCCAGAGACAGCCGGATACGTAAGGCGGGGCTTGCGACCGGCTCTTGTACAGGCCCAAGGGGCCATGTTACGATCACGCCACTTTTCCATAGGTCTGGCCGGTTGTTGAAAAGCCTTTTGACGCCGCATTCAAAGATAACACGACCGCCATGATCTCAGAGAACCCTTCAGGATGTTCAAAAAGGCCCTGTCGCACCCGCCCACCCCGCGTGCGCGAAGGCGCACGCCGTTCCCGTGGCGCGGCCGCAGGGAGCAAGGCCACTGAGGCGTACTGAAGAAGTACGTCGAGGGGGACGAGCGACTGAGAACAAAGCTGGAGGCCGTTTTCAACGTCCTGTCGAGCGGAGGATCGTTGGCACTCGCACCTCATCTGTCGCACCCGATCAACCAGGACCAGCTCTCTCGCTGCTCGTTCGTCCGTGACACACTGGTCCGGGATGGCCTCTACGACGGGTCCGATGACCTCAAGACCGGTCCGATCGGGCCCAACGCCCATCCCACCGATCAGGCCGTCACTACCAGATGGCGGATTGCGCCAAGCCCCTTGCAGCTGCCTCCCCAGGAGGCGGCGTTTCTCGAATCTCTTGGCCGCCACTTGCTGGCCTTTTACCGGGCCTTGAACCGCTTGTACCAGGAGAGCCTGCGCGGCGCCCAGCCCGCTTGGGTGGCCGGCTATCTGGATCAAGGCAAGCCTGAGTCCCTCCTCACCTACAGCCGGATGAAACGGTTCCGCGACCTGACGCCCACCGTCATCCGACCGGACATCATGCCCACGAATGGGGGCATGGTCATCACGGAGCTGGACTCGGTGCCGGGCGGCATCGGCCTGACCGCGGCCATGGCACACGCCTATGCCCGATTAGACCTGCCCTCCGGCGCTTCCACGTTTCACCCCTCACGCTTCACGCCTCATGCCGACATCCTGGGCGGTGCCGACGGGATGGTGCAGGGCTTCACCCGGATGGTGCGGGCACAGATCGGCGACCGGACCGGTTGCGTGGCCATCGTCGTGTCCGAGGAAGCCAAGGACTACCGGCCCGAAATGACCTGGATGGCGGCCCGCCTCCGGGAGCAGGGGCTGGACGCCTATTGTGTGGACCCGCGCGACCTGCGCTTCACCGAAGAGACGCTCTTCGCGACTTTGGAGGGGCGGGATCGTCCGGTGGCACTGGTGTATCGGTTCTTCGAGCTCTTCGACCTTAAGAACGTCCCCAAGGCCGAGCTGGTGATGTACAGCGCCAAGAAGGATCGGGTGTCGGTCACGCCGCCCTTCAAACCGGCGCTGGAAGAGAAGTTGGCCTTCGCGCTGTTCCATCATCCGATCCTGGCCCCGTTTTGGAAACGGGAACTCGGCGACGAGTCCTATCCGATCCTGGCGGGGGTCCTGCCGCGCACCTGGGTCCTAGACCCGAGCCCCCTGCCCCCTTCGGCGGTCATCCCCGACCTCCGGGTCGGCGGCCGGGCCGTCGCCGATTGGCGCGATTTGGCGGGGGCCACGCAGAAGGACCGTCACTATGTGGTCAAGCCTTCCGGGTTTTCCGAACTGGCCTGGGGCAGCCGGGGCGTGTCCGTGGGCCACGATTTGCCCCAGTCGGAATGGGCTGCGGTGCTGGACAAGGCGCTGGCCTCTTTTTCCGTCACACCCTACATCTTGCAGGAATTTCATAAGGGCCGGCAGTTCGAGTCGGCCTATTACGATGCGCGGAAGGACGACGTGGTGCCCATGGCCGGCCGTGTCCGGCTCTCGCCCTACTACTTCGTGGCAGGTGACCGGGTTGAGCTGGCCGGTACCCTGGCCACCCTCTGCACGCCGGAAAAGAAATTGATCCACGGCATGAAGGACGCCATCATGGTGCCCTGCGCGGCCGCGCCCAGCAATGTTCAATTGTGAATGTTCGATGATTCATTTCGGAAATCATGATGTCTGTTCGGGCGGTCCGCAATTCAACATTGAGCATTGACAATTAAACCTTATGGCCCTCGTTTTGTATCACGTCGATTGGTGCCCCGAATGCGAACTCGTCCGCGATAAGCTGGCGGACCTGGGATTGGAGTACGAAGACGTCATGGTCCCAGACGCGCGCCCCATGCGGACGCAGGTGTTCGAGGTCTCGGGCCAATATTACGTGCCGGTGCTCAAGGACGGGGACAAGGTCCTGACGGAAACCAAGGACATCCTGATGCATCTCGACGCGCTGTACGGCCGGCGGCCCGCCGCCGGCCGCTGACGCACCACCGCTATTTCAAGGGGTCACGCATGGAGGAATGGAGACAGATCCTCGCCGACAGCATCGTCAAGCCGAAGGACCTGGCCGATCATTTGGGCGCCGATCCCAAGGAGATCGAGGCCATTGTCGGCGACTACCCGATGCGCATTACTCCCACGGTCCTGGCGACGATCAAGGCCAAAGGGGACGCCATCTGGAAACAGGTGGTCCCGGACCGAGCCGAGATGGCCGACTTCGAGGCCCCGGACGATCCGCTCGAAGAAGACCTGATGAGCCCCGTGCCGCACCTCGTGCACCGGTACCCGGACCGGGTCCTGCTCATGGTGACCAACCAGTGCCCCATCTACTGCCGCTTCTGCACCCGCAAGCGCCTGGTCGGCAAGCCCGGCTTCCTCAAGAAGGGCGAACTGGACCGCGCGATCGAGTACCTGCGTGTCCATACCGAAGTGCGCGACGTGATCCTGTCCGGCGGCGATCCGCTCCTGCTACCCGACCATTTGCTGGAGCGCATTTTGAAAGCCTTGCGCAGCATTCCTCACCTGGAGTTGATCCGGCTCGGCTCCCGCGTGCCCGGCACTCTGCCCCAACGCATCACGGCGCGGTTCTGCGAGATCGTCAAGAAGTACCATCCGATCTATATGAACCTGCACTTCAACCATCCGGACGAACTCACCCCTGAGGTCATGGCCGCCTGTGGAAAACTTGCGGACGCCGGCGTGCCGCTGGGCGCGCAGACCGTCCTGCTCAAGGGCGTGAACGACGATCCGGACGTCATGAAGCGCCTGGTGCATCAACTGCTGCTGGCCCGCGTGAAGCCCTATTACCTCTATCAGGCGGACCTGACCAAGGGTACAAATCACTTCCGGACGACGGTGGAAACCGGCATGCAGATCATCCGTTCGCTGCAAGGCCACACCAGCGGCATGGCCGTCCCGCACTTCGTCATCGACGCGCCGGGGGGCGGCGGTAAGATTCCGATCCTCCCGCCGGATTATCTGGTGCACTTAGATGAAGAGGGGGTCGTGCTGAAAAATTACGAGAACAAGACGTTCCACTATCCTCAACCGGCCAACGGCCACGCGTCCTTCGACGGGGCTCAGGACAGGCCCTTCGACGGGGCTCAGGGCAGGCGGGAACTGCCCATGCTGGGCGCCCATCCGGCCATGAGCGGCTGCAGCGACGGGGCCTTCGAGGACGCGTGACCAAGCCACCCAGACACAGAGGCCGGGCGGCCACCCGGCCGACCCGTTCGGCGCCGCGACGACACGGCATCCTGCCCTACCAGCGGCTCAAACAGCTCATCGCCCAACAGGCCATCCGCGCGGAGGTGCCGATCCAAGAGCGGCAGATCCAGCCGGCCAGCCTGGATTTGCGCCTGGGCCGGAAAGCCTACCGGCTGCTTAGCAGCTTCCTTCCGGAGCGCACGGACATCCAAAGCCGCCTGAGCCTGCGGCAAGGATCGGTGCAGTCCTGGGGGCAGGAGGTCCTGGACTTCTACCAGTCCGATCTCGTGATGTACGAGATGGACTTGCGCGACGGGGCCATCCTCGAGAAGGGCCACGTCTATTTGGTGCCGCTGCTGGAAAGTCTCAACCTCCCCAAGCAACTCCGCGCCAGGGCCAACCCCAAGAGCACGACCGGACGCCTGGATGTCTTCACGCGCGTCATCACGGACCTGAACACCGGCTTCGACGAAATCCGACCCGGCTACCAGGGCCCGATGTATCTGGAGATCGTCCCCCGGTCCTTCGCGATCAAGGTCCGCACCGGCCTGTCCTTGAACCAGCTGCGGCTCATCCAGGGTCCCGCCACCCTGTCGGACCAGGGCATCCTCTCGCTGCACCGGAGCGAGCCCCTGCTCTACCGCAATGTGCCGGACCCGAAGCCCCTGGGGGCGCGCGAGATTCGCACCGACCGGGGCCTCTTCCTGCGGGTGGACCTGCGGGGCCAGGACCCGGACCTCAAGACCCTGGGCACCGAGCCGATCATCGGCTACCGGGCCAAGAAGAACAGCCATGTGATCGACCTCTCCAAGATCGGCCACTATGCGGCCTTGGACTTCTGGGAGCCGCTCCGGCGCCATCGCAACGACAGCCTCTTGCTGGAACCGGAGGAGTTTTACATTCTCGCGTCGAAGGAGCGCATCCGCGTGCCGCCCGGCTATGCGGCCGAGATGGTGGCCTACGAAGCGGCCTGCGGCGAACTGCGCACGCACTACGCCGGCTTTTTCGATCCCGGATTCGGCTACGGGCGCGGGGAACTGCAGGGCACCCAGGTGGTGTTGGAAGTGCGGCCTCATGACGTCCCCTTCCAGATCTACGATGGACAAACCTTCTTCAAGGTTGTATATGAATCCATGCAAGAACTCCCCACACAGGTGTACGGAGCGGCCTTGGGTTCCTCCTACCAACGGCAGGGCCTCACGTTGAGCAAACATTTTAAAGCGTGACCATGTCGCCGACCGAACCAGACCAGCCAGGGACCGAGCCCTCCGATCCCTCCGTCGCGTCCCATCCGACCGGGGGGCGAAGCCGTGACCAGGACTCGCAGGAAGACCGCCAATTCAACATCGCGCAGATGATGGTCGGCACGGCGATGATCTTCGTCGGCTTCCTGAACGTCCTGCTGTCGATCAGCGGCGGGTTCGAAATCGCCGGCGTGGTCCCGGTCCTCCTGTACTTTGCCGGCCTGGCGATCTGGGCCCATGCCACGGTCGCCAATCCCACGGTGCGGTACACCGTCATTACCCTCTCCGTCACCATGGCGCTGGCGTTCCTCAGCTACGGCGAAGTGCTCTTCTGGCACAAGCAACTGATCTTCTGGGGCACCATCCTGATGGTCGGCTACTTCATGTTCAAGACCGCGACGCCCGACAAGACGTAATGACGGTCAGCGTCGTCATCCCGACCCTGAACGAAGAACAGGTCCTGCCGCAGACTCTCGCTCAAACCCTCACGCTCGGTTTTGAGGAATTGCTGGTGGTGGACGGGGGCAGCCGAGATCGAACCTACGAGATCGTGGCCTCCATCCGCACCGCGGCGCCCGATGCCCCCATCACCCTGATCACCAGCCGGCCGGGCCGCGCCCTGCAAATGAACGTCGGCGCTGCGGCCGGTCGGGGCGACGCCCTGTTGTTTCTCCACGCCGACACCCGGCTGCCGAACAACGCCAAGCAGGCCATCGTCAAAGCGCTGCAGGCGCCTGAGTGCGTCGGCGGGCGCTTCGATCTGCGCTTCGATCGGGACCGCCCCCTCAGCCGGCTGATTGCATTCATGATCAACTGGCGCTCCCGCCTCAGCGGCATCGCCACCGGCGACCAGGCCATCTTCGTGCGGCGCTCGGTCTTCGAGCGGATGGGAGGGTTCGCCACCATCCCACTGATGGAGGATGTGGACCTGACCCGCCGCCTGAACCGGATGGGGCCCGTCGCCTGTTTGCGCGACCGGGTGGTCACGTCGTTCCGACGCTGGGAAACCAACGGCCCGATCCGCACGATCCTGCTCATGTGGCTGCTCCGATTCCTTTATTGGATCGGCGTCAGCCCGATTCGGCTCAAACGCATGTACAGTGATACGCGATGACACCTGTCAGAATGCAGAAAGCAGAAGGCAGAATGCAGGCCGGGCAGGCGCTTCAAGGGCCCAGAGACCTCAAGGTCTATCAGTTGGCTTACCAGGTAGCCATGGAGATATTTAAGGAATCCAAAGCCTTTCCCAAGGACGAACGTTTCTCACTGACGGATCAAATTCGTCGTTCATCGCGCAGCATGGTTACAAATCTTGCAGAGGCTTTTCGTAAGCGAAGGTATCCCAACATGTTCTTGAATAAGTTGACGGACGCTGATGCCGAGGCTGCCGAAACGCAAGTATGGCTCGATTTTGCTCGAGATTGCGGATACTTGCCCATGACGTCCTATGACCGTTTACGATCAGACTATGAAGAAATAGGCAGAATGTTGGGCCATATGATGGCTCACCCTAGCAAATTCGTGCAGCGCTAGTGCTGCCGACTGCATTCTGCTTTCTGCCTTCTATGTACGACCCTAGGTGAATGCCCATGGCGAACCCGCATGCGCTCGTCGTCTTCGGCAAGGCGCCGATTCCCGGCCAGGTCAAGACCCGCCTCTGCCCCCCGCTCACGCCGGATGAAGCAGCCACGCTCCAAGGCAGCCTGGTGCTGGACGTGGTCGAGCGGGCCCGCGCTGCGGCCAAGTCGGGCCGGTACGATTGCGTCTTCGCGTGCGCCCCCTCCCGCGACCACGTGTTCTTCAAAGTGTTGGAGGACCGGCAGGGGCTGCGCCTGCTGGATCAAATCGGCGACGATCTGGGCGCCCGCATGCACCGGACATTTCAGGAGCTGTTCGAGCGGGGCTACCAGCAGGTGGTCATGGTGGGAACGGACGTGCCGACCCTCCCCGGTTCGACCTTCGGGGCGGCCTTTCGCGCGCTGCAAGACCATGACTTGGTCTTGGGACCGGCGCTGGACGGAGGCTATTATTTGATCGGCCTGAACCGGCCGGCGCCGGACTTGTTCGCGGGGATTCCCTGGTCCACCGATCAGGTTGCAGCCCTGACAAGGAAAAAGGCCGAAGGCTTGGGACTTAAGACGGCCCTGCTCTCCCCCTATCGGGACCTGGACCGGCTGGAGGATTTGCAGGCACTGATCGGCGAAGCCAAGTCGGCCTCAAAGACTTTTTCTCCCCGCACCGCCGGCGTCTTGCACACGTTGGCGGAGCGGCTGCGATCGAGAACATGAAAGACTGGGGAAACGGCAGGAGGAACAGATGAGTCAACGAGTGGCCGTGATCACCGGCGGAGCGATGGGCATCGGACGCGCCATCGCGATCGACCTGGCCGCGCAACAGTGGCGGGTGGCGATCTGTTACCGGGCCAGCGAACGGGAGGCGAATGAAACGGCGGCGGCCATCACGGAGCGAGGCGGCACCCCGCTCGCCATCCGTTGCGATGTCTCCGATCCCAAGGCATGCCAGGCGTTAGTCCAACAGGTGGAACAGACCTGGGGGCAAATAGACGCGCTGATCCACTGCGCCGGCCCCTACCATCGCGTCAACCTGATGGAAGAAACGCCCGCGGGATGGGCGGAAATGTTCGAACACAACTTGCACCCGATTTTTTATCTGAGCCAGGCGGCCGCGCCGGGCATGAAAGCCCGCAAGTCAGGCCGGATCGTCACCTTCAGCATGGCCAACGCAGACCAGATGATCGCCCAGCCGGAGGTCACCGCCCATTACATCGCCAAAGCCGGCGTGCTGATCCTGACCAAAACCCTGGCCAAACTGCTCGCCCCGTACGGCATCACCGTCAATGCCGTCTCGCCGGGGTTCATCGATTCGGGCAGCGCCCCGCCGGGCGAACTGGCCGGCGTGGTCAAACGCATCCCGGCCGGCTACGTCGGCGAAGTGAAGGACACGGTGGCGGCGGTGAAGTTCCTGCTCTCCGACGAGGCCCGCTACATCACCGGAACCAACATCCATGTTTCGGGAGGATGGGGGATATAGGAAACGAGCTGGCAGCCCGGTCTCGCTTCGTGCTCGCGCAACGCGCGGCCTCGGAAGGCCCTCGTTGGACGCGCGCAGTTGAAGAAAGACCGGGCCGCCGCTCAAAGGAAGGGGCCTTCACCATTAAATAAGACGAAAGGCGACAGGCCGCTTGAGGACCTGTCGCCTTTCACGCTTCGCCACGTTTATGGGGCTACGACAATGGTGATCGCCCTACAAATTGCAGATGTCCTCGTTTTCTTCATCCGAACATCCACGTCAGCGGCAGGTGAGGGATCGACATAACCGTTCCTTTCCCACCCATCACGCGCCACTGTTTTCGAAAAGGGCTTGTAAGAGCGGTTCGACTTCACCCTTTCCGCCCCCCATCGCAGCGGTCTCGAATGCGGCCTAACGACCAAGCTCAGCGCTCTGGTTAGGCCTTGTTTTCTGCACCGGCCTTCTTATCGGCTTCAAACTTTTTCTTAAGCTTTAAGGCTGTCTCTCTCGAAGGCGGTGTGTCTTCGTTCTCTTTGCACACCTCTTCGTATTCCTTCATCACCAACTCAAATCGCTTTGCGAACTCTGCCACATCAAGCGTTTTATCCACATATGCTGCCTTCAGACATGCGAGTGCCCTGCTGATTCGATTGAACTTGTTTCCAAGCTGTCGGTGTCCACGTTCGGCTTTCTCGAAGCCATAGAAGGTCTGAATCCCAACAAGGAAGCTACTTGCTAAGGCCAACAGAGCACCAATCCACTTCATTGCGTCAGGGACAATCTTGCCAAGGTCTGCGACCAATACCGAACCGACCACAATGTTAATGACGAGCGATGGCACGCCATACCGTATCCGTTGATTCTTGTCGCCTTCGGCTTCGACGTAGTGACAGGTTGCGACGAAGTCGCAATCACTCACTGTCGTATCAAGAAGTTCTAATGTCTTTTCCATAAACTCACATGGCCTAACGTAGAGCTAACCGGCGCTGCGCGGCTTTATCGCGCAGCGTCCAGCGACCGAAGGGAGCGAGGTTGAGCGCCATGTTAGAGCTTGCGCTCAATGTAACTAATGGACTCATCAAGTTCTGCATGAAGTCTATTTCGCTTGCCTTCTGGGCCGTAATCGACCCACGATTCCTTCAGTCCACGAAGGATGCGCAAAGTAACTGGGAAATACTCTTTGAAATTTCGCAGTTCAAAAATGACTGCGATCTGTCGATCCAAGCGCATCGGCTGGTTGGGGTCTTCGCGCTCGACAAGCTGCTTAATCAACCTGTGATATGCGAGAAAGCGCCGTTCCTTTTGGTCGGCCTTCTTTATCGAAAAGTATGTGTAGGCTGACCATGCTAACGGAATGATAACGAGGACGATGCTGAGCGCCCCGGCATTATCGTTTAGCCATTTCCAGATCTGCATCAAAGTTTCCATAGATAGCTCTAACTATTGAGTATACTGACCGGCATAGCACGCGTGGACAGGCGGCACACTGGCACGTGATTCTTGTGTAGATTCCATCACTTGTCAACCATCTCCACAGCGCGGGATCGGCGTGCTATACAGATCGGCATAGTTCCATTATAGCTGCGAAGGGCTGAGTATCTGATGCAGCATATCCTCTGAACTTCCAGCTCCTCTTCCGCCACGGCCATCCGGCGAGGTGAGCCACAGCGCGCTCACCTCGCCGGCCCACTCTCTCACCCCAGAGCCGCTGCGGGTCTCTAAATGACAAGGGCGGCGGTCGTGCTCTCACTGCGCGCGTGGGACGAGCACTTTCTGAAGTGCGGGTTCCGCGAGCACAAGAGCATGACCGCCGCCCTCGCTCCTCTAGAAAAACTGATCTATTTGCCGAACGCAGTCTTCAGCAGCGGCTCGACCTCACCCTTGGCTTCCATCGGGTCCAGGATGTCCGTATCTCCATAGAACTGCCCGTTGATGAAGACCTTGGGCAGGGTCGGCCAGTTGGTCATCTTCGAGAGCGCCTCGCGCTTGGCCGGATTCTGAAGCACGTCCACCACTTCAAAGGGGAATCCGTACTTCTCGAAAAACTGCACGGTCTCCCTGGTGAAGCCGCACATGGGCATCTGCTTGGTGCCCTTGCCGTAGATCAGAATCTTGTGCTGTTTGATCTCCGCCTGAATCTCGTCGTCGATCGGATTACCCATCGTCTCACCTCCGGCCTGGTTGTTTCGTCCTTCGCTGTTCACCATTCACTGTTCACGTTTCACGATCCTTCGGGGGTTTCCGCTTTCAGTTCGAGCGCGTGGATGCGCCCGTCCTTCATCGGCTCGTCCAGCGATTGGTAGATCATCCGATGCCGATCCAGGAGGTTCTTCCCCTTGAACGCATCCGACACCACCCGGACCATCAGATGGTCCATGGTGCCGGTGCGGTCCGTCACCGTCACCGAGGCGTCCGGCATCGCCTTGCGAATATAGCTCGTCAGAACATCCGTGCTGATCATCGTTGTCCGGCCCCCTGGTTTGAAAGCAGGCAAAGCATAACGCACCCCCGGCGCGAAACGCAAACGCCAGCCGGGCCTCACGCCCGCTCATTTGCCTGCCTATTCCGTATGGAATTCCCCGAGAATGGCGAGAAACAACTCGTGGCCGCAGGCCCTTGCCCATGCCGGCACTCTAGCCGGTTCGCGGCCATGCCTTGAGCAGCTCGATACCCTCCGCGCGCAGCACATCGGCCGTCAATTCTACCGGCCATCGGCTCATCTGTTTCATACGGGCCGAGTCGATCGGAATCTGCCGGATGCCTAGTCGCTCGGCATCCTCGATCCTGGCTCCATACACGATCCTGGGAAGCTTGGCCCAGATAGAGGCGCTGAAGCACATGGGACAGGGTTCGCAGGTGGCATAGAGGACCGTACCCGACAAGTCGAGCGTTTTCAGCATCCGGCAGGCTTCCCGAATCGCCTGGACTTCCGCATGGGCCGTAATGTCCCAACTCCGGCGGGCGACGTTATGCACCCGTACGACCACTTGCCCCTCCTTCACCAAACAGGCGCCAAACGGCGCTTCTCCCAGCTTGATACCTTTCCAGGCGGTTTCCAGAGCGATCCGCATAAATTCTTCATCGCGCATACCACCCTCACGACGTGCGCCAGGCTGGTCCGAATCGACCGGACCTCGCGGCATGGTACACGAGACGGAGCCCCAGTCAAGCGCGTCACGCGCACCACCCGGAGCCTCGGCACCGCCCCCGCGCAAGAATCTTCGTGACAGGTGGAAAGGGGTTCTGGTAGAGTCGCCGCCGTTTGCCCGGATCGCAGCCTGAGAGAGGAATGGCATGGGACCGTGGAACATGGACAAGTGGTGGCGATGGGGAATGGGCCTGGCGTTGCCGGTCGCCATCGGATCCGCCTGTCTGGACCGGCCCCTGATCGATACCGTCATGGCCTTGTGGGACGACCCGACTCCCGCGCGCCTGACGTTCTTCCTGTCCTCGACCTTCTTGCTGGTCGGATTTGCCAGAAACTCAGCCCGGCTTCGGACGCTCGTCGAGAGCATGCCCGCGGCGGATCAGGCGTCCCCGCAGCAACCGGCCCGTTCGACCGTCCTTGAACCCTGCAACGACTAGGAGGGCATCCATGGCCCGACTCCTCGCATTGTCGCTATGGCTGTTTTTCGTCACGGTCCTCCCGAGCGGCTGCGCCAGCACGATGCAGCCGGGCGTCACCGGCTTCTACCAGACCTGGGACGACGTCATCAACCGCTGGATCGGCAAAAACAAGAAAGACCTCTACTACGAGTTGGGCCCGCCCAACCTCCATCCCCACACGTCCGCCGACGGAATGCAAGAAATGGGCTGGGATTTCACCATCGACCGCATGCCCGGGCAGGCCGACGAATACAACCTGCTCCCCCTCTACGGCGCCGGCGTAAGTTGCCGACTCATATTCATTGCGGACGCGAACGACCTCATCCGGTCCGGCCAGCGCATCGGCTGCGACTAACGCCATCAAGAGTTGTCACGCGTTGGGATCAACCTGACGCGGCCTTCCGTGACTGCGGCTGCCCTGCGGACAGGGCCTGCCGAAGTGCGTCGAACGAGGGCGCTGTAGGGAGTGGGATGGCGCGGCGACGAGCGTCGAGATCAGTAGGCGGCCTCCGCCTAAGCCTAAGCGGCCGCACTCAACGCGCCATTGACGGCATCGAGCAAGGTATGCAGGGCGAAGGGCTTTTCAATGGTCCGATAGGCCCCCAGGTAATTGGCGATGTCCAAGAACCGAATATGTATCTGCGGGCTGCCGCCGGAGATGGCGATGACTTTCGTCTTGGGCGACAGGCGGCGGATCTCCCGGATCACTTCCAGCCCGTCTTTTTCAGGCATGAGAATATCGGTGATGATCAGATCGAAGGGTTGGTCCTGGTGCTCCCGCCACTGCTTCATGGCCTCGGCCCCGTCCGATGCTTCGACGATCTGGTAGCCTTCGCTTTCCAGCATGTCCCGGAGCATGCCACGGATCATTACCTCGTCGTCGATCACCAAAATTCTGGCCACGCCTAACTCCTGCGTCATCATAGACTCATATCCATTCACCAGGCTTGTCGGCCGGTGGCGGGAAAAACTTGAGGTCCGCAGCCAGTTTGGCCGGGCGATGGTTATGGTATGCTTCCCCACTCTACTACATGGCAGACCGACCCGGAGGTGTCCCATGGCCAATGACGATCAAGCCCGAGCGGATCACCCCCCCAATGATGAAGCCGCCGCCGAACCGCCCGCCGCCCCACCGTCGGCGCTAAGTCGTCGGACGCTCCTGACGGGAGCCGCATCGCTGGCCGGCCTCACCGCGGCCCAGTCGGTGCTGTCCTCACTGAACGCCGCGCCAATCTCCGGACCAGGGCCGACTCGCATCACCGAGGACCCGACGAAAGTGCCGGGACGGCCGCCGAGCCCCTACGGCAAACGAGCGACGTTCGAGCGGACTACGCGCCTGGCCGGCGCAACCAGCTCCCTCACTCCCCTACAGGCGCTGCACGGCATCGTCACGCCATCGGCGCTGCACTTCGAGCGACATCACAATGGGGTGCCGGTCATCGAGCCGGCCCGCCATCGCCTGCTCGTCCACGGTCTGGTCGAGCGGCCCATGACCTTCACGCTCGAGGAGATCACACGGTTTCCTTCCCGCTCCCGGTTGGCCTTCATCGAATGTTCCGGCAATTCCAGAGGCGAATGGCACACGCCAGCCGGACGGACCGTGCAGGAGACCCACGGGCTGTTCAGCACCAGCGAATGGACCGGCGTGCCGCTGGCCCTCCTTCTCCGCGAGGTCGGCGCCAAGCCCGAGGCAACCTGGATGTTGGCGGAAGGCAGCGATGCGGCCGTCATGTCCCGCTCGATTCCCCTGGCCCTGGCCCTGGAAGAAGCCCTCATATGCTACGCCCAGAACGGCGAGGCCCTGCGCCCGGAGCAGGGCTATCCCCTCCGGCTCCTCCTACCGGGCTGGGAAGGCAACGCTAACATTAAATGGTTGCGCCGGCTCAAGCTGGGCACGGCCCCCTTCATGACCCGGGACGAAACCGCCCATTACACGGACTTGATGCCGGACGGAACCGCCAGGCAATTCACCCTCGACATGGACGCCAAGTCTGTCATCACCAGTCCGTCCGGCGGGCAGCAGGTCCGGGCCGGATTCGTGGAAATCCGCGGACTCGCCTGGAGCGGCCGCGGCCGCATCACGGGGGTGGACGTCAGCACCGACGGAGGACAAGCATGGCACCAAGCGCAGCTCGATGATCCGGTCCTCCCCAAATGCGCCACGGCGTTCCGGTTTCCCTGGCGATGGGACGGCCAGGAGGCAACGCTCCAGTCCCGCTGCACGGACGAGACCGGCTACGTACAGCCGACCCGCCAGGCCCTCGTGGCGGTCCGGGGCATCAACTCCTCCTACCATTACAACGCCATCCAAAGCTGGCTCGTGACCCTGGATGGGGCGGTTCGGAACGTCCATGTGTAAGAAAACGGCGGCAGGCATCCGGACCGGCTTGGTGTTCGCGGTCGCGCTCGTGGGGGCGGCGGACGTGCATGGAGAAGAAAGACCGTCCCTCGGCTTGGGACGCCAGGCGACCGAGGCGGAAATGCGCGCCTGGGACCGCGACGTCTCCCCGACCGGAGAGGGATTGCCGGCGGGAAAGGGCACAGCGCAGGAGGGCGCCCGCGTGTTTTCCACCAAGTGCTCCTCCTGCCACGGCACAACCGGGACCGAAGGGCCGGCGCCCCGGCTCGTGGGAGGACAGGGGACGCTCGCCACAAAGAACCCGGTGAAAACCGTCGGGAGCTACTGGCCCTACGCCACCACGCTCTACGACTACATCCGCCGCGCCATGCCGTTCACCGCGCCGCAGTCGCTCACGTCGGACGAAGTCTATGCGGTCACCGCCTGGATTCTGGCCCAGAACGGCATCATCAAGATCGACGCCGTGATGGATGCGCAGACCCTGCCGAACGTCCGCATGCCCAACCGCGGAGGCTTCGTGCCGGATCCCAGGCCGGACGTGCCGAACCGGTAACGGCGCTCACCCATCACGTATGAGCTCACTCCGTCACACGGCCCCGGGTGATCCTGCGGCTGCCCGCCGCGTCAGCGGCTTCACCGCCGCCTGCGTGCTCGTCAGCAACGTCATCGGCAGCGGCATCTTCACGACCACCGGATTCATGGCCCGCGACCTGGGCGATCCGGTCTTGATCCTGCTGCTCTGGATCTTCGGCGCTTGTCTGACTCTGGCCGGCTCCCTCTCCTACAGCGAGCTCGGCGCCGCCCTGCCCCGCTCCGGGGGCGAATACGTCTACCTGCGCGAAGCCTACGGGCCGTTCCCCGCCTTCCTCAGCGGCTGGGCCTCATTCACGGTCGGGTTCAGCGCGGCGATTGCGGCGGGCGCCATGAGTTTTGCCGCCTATGCCTGGCAACTCGTATCGCATGGCGGGGAAGCCGGAGGCGCCGGCACCGTCCTGGCCCTCGCGCTGCTCTGGCTCCTGACGGGCGTGCATCTGGCCGGTGTCGGAGCGGGAGGGGTGGTGCAGCGGCTGCTCACGATCTCGAAGGTCGGGGCGATCGGGCTGCTGGTGGCCGGAGCCTTCTCGGTCGGGCAGGGCAGTTGGGCCCACGTGACCGAACCGGGCGCGACGCCCGGGCCGAGCCCCGGCACGATCGTCGCCTCGTTGATGTTCGTGCTCTTCGCCTTTTCGGGTTGGAACGCGGCCGGCTACATCGCCGGGGAAATCGCCGATCCCGGCCGGGCCCTCCCCCGGGCCATGCTCCGGGGAACCCTGTTCATCGGATGCGTCTACTTCCTGTTGAACCTCGCCTACCTCTACGCTCTGCCGGTGAGCCTCCTGGCCCAGCCCCCGCTCCTCCCCGTGGCGGAGAAGGCCGCCGAGGCCCTGTTCGGCCCGCCGGCCGCCCGATTCGTAACCGTCACCCTGTGCATCTCCATCGCCGCCGCGGTCAGCGCGATGGTCTGGGCCGGACCCCGCGTCTACTATGCCATGGCGAAGGACGGCGCCCTGCCCTCGTGGTTTGCCGAACGATGGGGCCAGGGGCAGGCGCCGGGGCAAGCCATCCTCCTGCAAAGCCTCTGGGCCACGCTCCTGATCCTGACGGGCACGTTCGAGCAGCTGGTGATCTACAGCGGATTCGTGCTGATCGGCTTCAGCGCCCTCGCCGTCAGTTGCGTGTTCGTCCTGCGCCAGCGGCAGCCGGACCTGCCCCGCCTCTATCGCGTCCCTTTCTATCCGTTCCTCCCCGGCGTCTTCGTCCTGGCCTCCCTGATCATCTTGGGCTACGGTTTGCTGCAACGACCGACGGAAGCGGCCTGGGCCGTTGTCACCCTGCTCGCCGGCGTCCCCTTCTACTGGCTGCAACGCCGCCGGTAACCGGCGGTGATCAGATCCGCGCGCCCCCCGATCGGCCGCCATCGCCGGCCAGGCTGGACCTGGTTCGCCGATTTGTGCGATCTTGCAACAAGCGGTTGAAGAAAGAGGACCCATGACGCCCACGATTCTGTTGAGTTGCGAGTCCATCAGCAAGACCTACGGGGTGAAGCCCCTGTTCGAAGACCTGTCCCTGGCCCTGTTCGATGGCGATCATGTAGGCCTGGTCGGGCCCAACGGCTCCGGCAAATCCACCCTGCTCAAGATTCTCGCGGGGCTCGAAGATCCGGACCACGGCACGCGATCCATGCGCCGGCAACTGCGCGTGGGCTACGTGCCGCAGGACCCGACGTTCGCCGAAAGCCAGACGGTCGAAGCGGTAGTCGCGCAGGCGCTGGAGGCGGAGGGGCTCGATCCCCACGAGCAGGCCGGCCGGGTCGCCAAGGCCCTGAGCATCGGCTCGTTCCCCGCCGCCGACCAGTCCGTCGCCACGCTCTCCGGAGGATGGAAGAAACGCCTCGCCATCGTGCGGGCGCTGATGTCGGAGCCGGACGTCCTGCTGATGGACGAACCGACCAATCATTTGGACGTCGAAGGCATCCTCTGGCTGGAAGATCTGCTGCAGGCCCAGGCGCGCGCCTTTCTCGTCGTGAGCCACGACCGCCGCTTTCTGGAATCCGTGGTCTCGCGCATGCTGGAACTGAACCGCTGCTATTCCGAGGGCGTCTTCGAAGCCAAGGGGCGGTACAGCGACTTCCTCGAGCAACGAGACGCGCAACTCCTGGCGCAGGCCGATGCGCAGGCGTCGCTGGCCAACCGCGTCCGGCGCGAAGTGGAGTGGCTGCGCCGCGGACCGAAAGCCCGCACGACCAAGGCGAAGGCCCGGGTCGAGTCGGCCGGACAGTTGATCGACGAGCTGGACCGGGCCCAAGCCCGGTCGGCGCAGGCTCAGGCCGGGATCGACTTCGTCTCGTCCGGACGCAAGTCCAAACAGTTGGTGGTCGCGCACCGGCTCGGCAAATCGTTGGGCGGCCGGCCGATCGTGAAGGACCTGGATCTGCTGTTGGGCCCGGGCCAGCGTCTCGGCCTGCTAGGCCCCAACGGCAGCGGCAAGACCACCCTCCTGCGACTCCTGGCCGGCACGCTGGAACCGGACGAAGGCGCCATCGTCCGGGCGGAAGGCCTCCGGGTCGTCTCCTTCGAACAGCACCGCGACTCGCTGGACCAGACCGCTACGCTCCGGCGGACGCTGGCGCCGTCGGGCGACGCCGTAGTCTATCGGGACCGGTCGGTGCACTTGGTCTCCTGGGCCAAGCGGTTTCTGTTTCGGCCGGAGCAATTGGACCTGCCGGTCTCCCGGCTGTCCGGCGGCGAACAGGCGCGGCTGCTGATCGCGCGGCTCATGCTCCGGCCGGCGGACCTGCTCATCCTCGACGAGCCCACGAACGATCTGGACATTCCCACGCTCGACGTGCTGGAAGAAAGTCTGCTGGAGTTTCCCGGCGCGCTGGTCCTCGTGACGCACGACCGCTGGCTTCTGGACCGCGTGTCCACCCATCTCCTGGCGCTGGACGGAACGGGCCGCGCCGAATGGTTCGCCGACTATGCGCAATGGGAAGCGGCCCAGGCGCGGAAGGCCGGCGCCGGCCCGGGATCGGAGCCGCCGCGCAATCCGCGCAATACGAGAGAGAGCCAGGCCGGAACCGAAACAGCACCCCCCGCGCCGAAACGAAAAGGGCTCTCCTATCGCGAGCAACAGGAATGGAGCAAGATGGAACAGGCCATTCTCCGGGCGGAGGAAGCCCTCGACGCCTGCCGGTCGGCGGTGGAGGATCCGGCGGTCGCCTCCGACGCGGCCGCGCTCCACGCCCGCTGCGCCGCGCTGGACGAAGCCCGCGCGACCGTGGAACGGCTCTATGCCCGATGGGCGGAGTTGGAAGACAAGCGGGGCCAGTCCGTCGGGAGCACCCGGGCATGACCGCCAAGGCGCAATTTCCGGACGAGCAGAGCCCCGAAGGGGCGTTCACGCGGCAGGCGGACGCCCTCCGCGGCTGGGTTACGGAGGACGGAGCGTCCGGCTTTTCAGCCGAGACAGGCCGGTACCATCTCTATGTGTCCTGGGCCTGTCCCTGGGCCCACCGCACGATCATCGTGCGGAAGCTCAAGCGGCTGGAGAGCGTGATCGGGATGACCGCGGTGGACCCGATCCGCGACGACCGGGGCTGGGCCTTCCGTGAAGGGTCCGGCCATTCGCTCGATCCCATCAACGGCTTTCAATTCCTGAGCGAAGCCTACCGGACGACCGATCCGCAGTATCAAGGCCGTGTGACCGTCCCCGTGCTCTGGGACAGGGAAACCAGGCGCATCGTGAGCAACTCCGACGACGACCTCATGCGCATGTTCAACAAAGCCTTCGACCGGTTCACCGACAGGAGACTGGACTTGTACCCGGAGGCGCGGCGGCGGGACATCGACGAGCTGAACGCTTTCATCTATGAGAACGTGAACGACGGGGTCTATCGCGCCGGCTTTGCCACGTCACAAGCGGTCTACGAGCAGGCGGCGCGGCGCCTCTTCGACGCGCTGGATCGGTTGGAGGCGCGCCTCCGAGACCGGCGGTATCTGTTCGGCCCGCAATTCGTCGAAACGGATTGGCGCCTCTTCGTCACCCTCGTCCGGTTCGACGCCGTCTACCACGGGCACTTCAAATGCAACGTGCGGCGCATCCTGGACTATCCCAACCTCTTCGGCTACCTTAGGGACCTGTATCAAACGGACGGGATCGCGGAGACGGTCAACTTCGACCACATCAAGCGGCACTACTACGTCACCCACGACGACATCAACCCCACCCGCATCGTTCCCATCGGGCCGGACCAGGACCTGCGCGCCCCGCACGACCGCGCTCGCCTGGCGTCATAAGATGCATTCCTTGTCGGCCGGCAATTATGATAAATGATTCCCGACAGCTTCACCCATATCACGCTCACGAAAGGATCACCATGCGCACGATGACCATGTGGCTCTTGACCCTGCTCTGCCTCGGCACGTCGGTGGCCTCAGCCGACGCGACCGATCCGGCCACCGACGAGCAGAAAACTTTGTACGCCCTCGGCTTGGCGATGAGCCAGTCGCTCGGCCCCTTCACCTTGAGCGAGCCAGAACTGGAGTTCGTGAAGGCCGGCCTTACGGACGGCGTCTTGAAGCGGCCGCGCAAAGTGGATCTCCAAACCTTCGGACCGAAGATTCAGCAGCTCCAGCAGGCGCGGGCGGCGGCGGGCGCGGAGGGGGAGAAGAAACTCGGAGCGGCCTATCTCGCGAAAGCGGCGGCCGAACCGGGGGCGACCAAGACGGCCTCGGGCATCGTCATCACGACGCTGAAGCCCGGCAAAGGCGCTTCGCCGAAGGCCACCGACACGGTGCGAGTCCATTACGAAGGGACGTTGATCAACGGCACGATCTTCGACAGTTCCATCAAGCGGGGCGAGCCGGCAACCTTTCCGCTGGGCAATGTCATCCCCTGCTGGACCGAGGGGGTCCAACAGATCAAGGTCGGCGGCAAGAGCCGCCTTATCTGCCCGTCGAATCTGGCCTACGGCGACCGAGGCAGTCCCCCGCAAATCAAGCCGGGCGCCACACTGGTCTTCGAGGTCGAGTTGCTGGAGATCGTGAAGCCGTAACGCTACGGGAGATGCCGGGACGATGGCCTTCACCCGACGGCAATTGCTCACAGCCGGCCTGCTCGCCTCTGCGTCCGCCTGCCTAGGCGCACGATTGCCGGCGGAGCCGATCCCGAGGTCTGTCTTGCGCATCGCCTTTCTCCACCTCGCCCCGCTGCCCGGCGACCTGGCGCATAATCGCCGGCTCGTCGAGGCGGCGGTCGCCCGGGCGGCGGACCAAGGCGCGACCTGGATCGTCACGCCCGAACTCTGCCTGACCGGCTACACCTTCGCCGACCGGATCGGCACGGACTGGATTCTGCCGCAGCCGGACCCCTGGATGACGGACATGTGCCGGCTGGTCGCCCGCCGGCGCGTGACGCTGTTTCTCTCTCACCCGGAACGGGACCGCGAATCCGGAAAACTCTATAACAGCCTCTTCGTCATTGACGCGGAGGGGACCATCGTCGGCCGCCATCGAAAAATTCACACCCTGCGCGTGGGATCGGAAGCCTGGTCGACCCCGGGCGAACAGGTCGCCGCCGTCCCGGTCCGGCCGTTCAACCATATCGGCATGCTGATCTGTGCCGACGCCTATGGGCCGGAGATTTGCCAGGGCCTTCAGGCGCAAGGGGCCGAGCTGCTCGTGTCGGCCGCCGCCTGGGCGCCGGGGCACCATGGGCCGAACGGCGAATGGGAACGCTGCACCAGCGACACGGGCCTCCCGTTGCTCGTCTGCAATCGGACCGGGCCGGACCGGACACTCGACTTCACCAAGGCCGAAACGGTGGTGGTCCAAGACGGCCGGCGACTCTTGTCGCTGTCCTCGGATCGGTCGGCGATTTTTATCATCGACTGGGACCTGCAGACCCAGACGCTGGCCCGGCAAGAATATCAAACGGTCTCCTTGTAGCGCACGTCACACCACTTCCGTTCGCGAGGAGGCAGCCATGTTCGGTCCCATCACCATTCCCTTCGGAGCCAAAATGCTGTTCAACACGGTCACGCTCAAACCCGGCGTCACCTTCGAGCAGGTGGAGATGGCCGTCGGGGAAATGTGCATGGTCGTCAAGGAAACTTACGGAGGAAACAACGGGGGCTTCCTCGCCGGACAGGTGTTCAAGTTCTCCGGCTTTATCTCCGACGAAGGCTCCCTGAAGGCAGCCAAGACCGCCGACGACCATTATGCGATCGTGACCTACTGGCGGTCGTTCGAAGCGCACGAAACGTCCCACGCCGACGAAATCTTCACCAGCAAGTTCGCCGCCCTGGCCTCCATGTGCTCCGAAACCAAGGAACTGGGATACGACATGCTGTGGCAGGGCGCGGCAAAGGGCTAGCGGCCGACAGGCGCCTCCCGCCGGCGCACAAGCCGACGGGGAGGGTGAGCGAGCTAGCCCGCATTACTCATGAGGGTTCGCAATGAAACCGCTGAGACGCCTGGCGAGACGGGCGCGTGGAGCCGCAAGGGAGGGAGGCATCCTTCAACAGGATGTTGACCGACCGAGCGGCGAGCCCGCCCGCCTGGCCGCTGACTTGACGCGGCCAGGCTTGTCGCAGCGGCGTATCGGCGGTTGGAATAGAAGCTTTCATGAATAATGCGGGCTAGGTTCCTGCGCCTGGGGACGCCTCGCCGCCGTACTCCTCGCGGTAGATGTGGATGGCCGTGTGCAAGAGCCCCACGATGATCGGCCCGAGGAACAGCCCGACGATGCCATAGACGGCCAGTCCGCCCACGATGCTGAAGAACATGAAGAGGACCGGAATCTGGGCGCCTTGCCCGATCAGCCAGGGCTTCAGCACCGTGTCCACCGTCGTTACAATGCCCAGGCCCCACGCCAGCATCACCAGGGCCTTCCACAGCGGCCCCGCCCACCAGAGGTAGAGGACGACCGGCCCCCAGATCAGCGCCGTGCCGCCGATCGGCAGGGGCGCGAGCACCATCGTCAGCGCGGTCAGGAACATCGGAAAGGGGACCCCCAGCACCGCGTAAGCCAGCCCCGCGGCGAAGCCCTGGGCGACCGCCGCAACCAGGATGCCCTTGACGACCGCCCGCAGGGTCTGGTCCAGCCGGGCAAAAATCCTCGTCTTGTGCGATTCATCGAGCGGCACCATCCGGTAGAACCCGTCGAACAGACGCGTTCCGTCTTTGAATAAAAAAAACAGCACCAGGATCATGACGAGAAAATTGATGCCGAGCAGGAACACGTTCGCGACAACCCCGGTGACCTCATCCACGAGAAACTGCTTGAGGGCCTTGGCGCTGCCCAGGAAAAACTCGTCCAGATTCCCCTGCGTCACGACAAACCATCCGAGCCATTCCTGCCCCCGCGCCCCCATCAGCGGCAGCGCGGCCAACTGCTCCGGCAGCCGCTGAACACCGCCCGACTGAACCCAGGCGGCGATCGTCGTCTGTGCGGCCTGGACCTCATGGACCAGCAATATCCCCATCGCGACGAGCGGCGCCACCACCAGGAGCATGATGCCGAGGGTCAGCAGGGACGCCGACAGGGTGGCGCCCCCCCGGCAGAGGGCCGTCAACCGGCCGTGCAGCGGAAACATCAGATGCGCCAGGATGATCGCCCAGACGGTCGGCAGCAGGAACGGCCGAAACATCAGCGCGATCTGCCACAGCAGCACGAGCAGGACGGCAAAAAAGCCGAGGACAAAGAGGTTCCGCTTGTTCATTGAACCATCATGGGCATGATTCATCGAAAAAATCCAGGGCCTTGTTACCTATGGGGGGACGAGCTGATCCAGGTCGCCGCCCCGACGCCGGCCACCCTTCCGCAGGCAAAACAGGCGGTGAGCAGATAGCCGCCGGTCGGCGCCTCCCAATCCAGCATTTCTCCCGCACAGAAAACGCCCGGCAGGGAACGGACCATCAATCGCTCATCCAGCGCGTCAAAGGCCACCCCGCCGGCCGTGCTGATGGCTTCCTCCAGCGGACGTGCGGCGATCAGCCGCAATGGCAGCGCCTTGATGGCGGCGGCCAGCCGGGCCTGGTCGGCAAAGGCCTCTTTCGGCAGAACCTCGCGCAGCAGCCCCGCCTTCACGCCGGCAATTCCGGCCCGGTTCTGGAGATGCTTGGCCAACGAGCGTTTGCCGCGCGGCTGCGACAGGTCTTCGATGAGGCGCGGCAAGTCCCGGTCCGGCGTGAGATCGAGGCGGATCGTCGCCGTGCCCTCGGCCTGAATTGCGTCGCGTACGCGTGCGGACAGTGCATAGATCGCGCCGCCTTCAATGCCTGTCTCTGTGACCACGAACTCGCCCTGCTGCCGTCGCTCGCTTCCCTCCGCGTCCGACACAATCACGGCCACCGACTTCACCGGATGGCCGGCGAACTTCGCGCGAAAGTGGTCGGTCCATCCAACGTCGAAGCCGCAGTTTGCGGGACGCAGCGGCGCGATGGGCACTCCGCGCCCGGCGAGCAGGGGCGCCCAGGCACCGTCGGAGCCGAGCGTGGGCCAACTGCCGCCGCCCAGGGCCAGAATCACCGCATCGGCCTTGACCGGACGAGGTCCCTGTGGCGTATCAAAGCGGAGCGCCCCCGGATCTTGCTCATCCCAGCCGCGCCAACGATGCCGTACGTGGAAAGTCACCCCGGCCTGCCGCAACCGGCGCAGCCAGGCGCGCAACAGAGGCGCCGCCTTGAGGTCGGAGGGGAAGACCCGGCCGGAGGTGCCCACGAACGTCTCGACGCCCAGCCCCTTCGCCCACGCGCGCAGTTCCTTCGGGCCGAACGATGCCAGCAGCGGGGCGATCTGCGCGCGGCGCGCACCGTAGCGAGCCAGAAACGACTCGATCGGTTCGGAATGGGTGAGGTTCAAGCCCCCCTTCCCGGCCAGCAGAAACTTGCGGCCGACCGAGGCCATGGCGTCATACAGATCAACTTGAGCGCCGGCCCCCCTAGCCGCCTCCGCGGCCATGAGCCCGGCCGGTCCCCCGCCGATGATGGCAATCTTCATGGTTAGTCTATAGGGAGCATGTGAAGCGTATCCGTTGCTCGATTTCGCACGACGCAAAAGAAAAACGAACGCCGCTTCCCGAATGACAAGATACGAGGCGCAGCTTGTTATATCCCGATCGTCTCAATCAACCGGACTTCTTCGGGCGTGAGGGCCAGCTGTTCGGCCTGGAGGTCTTCGAGCATGTGTTGGGGATTCGTGGTGCCGGTCAACGGGAGCATCCCGATCTGCATGGCAAACCGAAAGATGACTTGCGCCACACCGGTCGCCAGCCGCTGGGCGATGGCCCGCACCTCCGGCTCGATCAGGACTGCCCGGTTGGCGGTCAGCAGGGAAAAGCCTTGGTAGACGATGCCCTGGGTCCGGCAGATCTCCCGCACTTCCTTGTCCCATCCGAGCGACGCATAGCAGCGGTTTTGCACCACCATGGGCTTGTGGGCCGCCCTGACGCAGAGCTGGTCCAGCTGCTCGGCCGTGACGTTGCTGATACCGATCATCTTGGTTTTTCCCGAGGCATAGAGTCCTTCGATGGCCGCCCAGACCTCCCAATCCGCCGCCCCCAGCCCATAGCGTTGATAGGGACCGTGCAGGACGTAGGAGTCCAGATAGGTGGTGTGGAGGTGGGCCAGGGAACTGGCGAAGGACTGTTTGACCTGGGTCGTCAGGTCGGCCTTGGCATCGTAGG
The DNA here is from genome assembly GCA_016873495.1 of Nitrospira sp. Taxonomy (GTDB): domain Bacteria; phylum Nitrospirota; class Nitrospiria; order Nitrospirales; family Nitrospiraceae; genus SYGV01. Next base: position 56,734 of record VGXC01000003.1, read on the forward strand.
GCGTCCGGTGGTCCTGCCCGTTGACCGGCGTGAATTTCGTTTGAAGAAAGAGCCGCTCCCGCGGAATCCCTTGCTGCGCGAGCGCCAGCAGGGCCTCCCCCACCAACGCTTCCTGGTAATGGATCAGTTGATTGGCCGTATCGATGGCCCGGAAACCGGCCGCCACGGCCTGCTCGACGAGCTGCGCCGTCGCGTCCTTCTTCCACGCCGTGCCGTACATGAACGACGGCATCGGCACTTGGTTATAAGCAGTCACGGACATAATTGGTTCCTCCCAGGCCTATGACTTACCCAGTTTCCGTCTCCCTGTCCAGTCGCCTGGACGAAACCCATTTCGATTCCGCGTCATTGCGTCACAGACCTATTCGTGGCACTGTGCATCTCGATCGCGTAAGACCTCTTGTGCTCGGGGGCGGCAGTCTCCCGGAAACCAAGACGTCTGACGCGATTTTTTATTCCCAGCTGTCGTAGTACGCACCGCCGAGCAGGCCGCCACAAGCGCCACCGTTTTTCACTCGCATTGCAACTCAACACAGCCGTAGGAATCGTTCTGTACAACTCTCAAGAGGCGCATCGTTGTTTCAAGAATCCTGGTCATCGGTTCGAACCCACCTCCGCGACGCCGCGGGAAGTCTCTAGCACATCGCCATCGTCGCCCTGAGAGCAGGCATTGCGCTCTTGCTCCCGGCGGGGGCCATACAGTTCCTGTCCCTGTGGGCCCGCGTGGAGCATGACAAGTTCTCGCTCATCGCCGTGGAGATGACGGCGGCGGTCGTGCTGATCGTCGGCCTCAACTACGTCCGTCGCAGCATCCGGGACCGGGCCCTCGCTTCGGCGGCGGCCGGAGCCGGCCTCGTCTCGTTTTTCCCCAAACGCATGCGCGCGGCGCACCGGCGCATCAAGCAATTGAAGGAAGAACAGGGCACGGGCCGGATCATCATGGTCATGGGGTCCAGCGGCTACAGCACCTTCGTGGACCAGGTGGACGGCCTGTCGTCAGTCCTGGACAAGTGCCTCGGGGCGAAGATTCTGCTGGTGAACCCCTACAGCCGGGAAGCCAGCCGGCGCATGCAGGCCATCGCCCATCCCGACTGCACGCTGGCCGCCTTTCGGGAAGAAGTCCGGCAAAGCATCGCGCTGCTCAAGCGGCTGAACGCCATGGGGAAGGCCGTCGAGCTCAAGCTCTATTCGGACCCCCCGTTGATCAAAATGGTGATTCTCGGAGATTACCTCCGGCTCCAGCATAACCATGCCGACCTGGACGTACAGACCATGCCGGAGTATGTCCTGCGGCACAACCGCAAGGACCACGGATTCTACTCCCTCTATTCCCACTATTTCGCGCAGCGGTGGAAGAGCGTCGAGATTTCGGAATACGACCTCGACACGGACGAACTGGTCTATCGCAACGGAAGCGGCCACGAAATCCGGAGGGAGCGGTTTGCGATCGAAGCGGCGCCCGACGAAGCAGGGGCGCTGATGGAGCACCTCGACCACGCCCGCATACAGGTCCACATCGGCTGAACCGGCACGAACAGCGGCAGGACTCGCGCGCGCCCGGTCAATTCATGCTGGAGGTCCGCCAGGTCAAATCTTCCGGAGTGGACGGATGGAGGAACTTGAATCCCGCCGCGTCCCCGTAGTCCACGGTCATCCCGTCCATACGCTGGGCACTCTGTGGCTGGGTCACCACCGTGAGTCCCTCGATCACCTGGATGACATCGTCCGCCTGAGCCGCCTCTTCCAGCGTGAGGCCGAAGGTCAGCCGGTGGTCGTCCAGGTCCTTCACGGTGATGCGCACGACCTGCTCCTCCGGATGCTCCATCAGCAGGGCCTTCAATTTATCGATGGCTGCATGCGTCACAATAATCATGGCGCCTCCTCGGCTGACGTTCCAACAAGCCTATCCTCTACCATAAACGGCCAGGCAACCGACAGGTCGGGCGGCTGATCCAATCTGGCACTTCCCCCCTCTCCTCGGCTACACTCACCGGACTGGCACGGAGAGACCCATGAAGGAAGAACGGCAGGTCAACTATTACTCGGTGCTCGAGATCGCGCCGACCGCCACGGACGCGGACATCAAGAAAGCCTGGCATGAACAGATTCAGGTCTGGCATCCGGACCGCTTCAGCCATTCCCCGGCCCTGCACAAGAAGGCGGAAACCCGCACCCAACTAATCAACCAGGCCTATCAGACCCTCAGCGACCCGGCGTCACGCGCCCGCTACGATGCCACAACGCCGCCGGCCCCCGCGCCCCAGCCGCCCCAACGCCCGGCCCAACACACATCCGCGCAGACGACCCCGCCGCCTCGTCCCCAGCCGGCCCAACGATCCCGCCAGGGCCCTCGAGGGCCCCAGGCGGCCGTGACCCTTTCCCGAGAAGGGCACCCCGTCGTCATGGTACCGGCCTGCAACCTGCTCGTGGACTGCAAGGAGAACCTTCCCTACACGTTCGAAGGGTTCAGCCGGATCGCCGGCACCAGCAGGAGAACGTTGCCGGCGGGCGACTATGTCATCGAGGAAGCGCCGGACATCTTTTGCGTCTTGCGCAAACGGGTCGAAGAGGTCATGACGGCCTTCTCCAACCCCTCCGGCAATCGCCAGCGGTTTCTGGCGGAGCTCAACCCGCTCCGCTCCTACCCGCACCGGTTTCTGGTGATCGAAGGGACGCTCCAGCACAATAAATCCGGGGGGCTGTTGGGCCAATATCAAAAAAACGGCTTGATGGATTTCCTGGACGCCATCACGGCGCGTTACGGCATCCAGATCATCTATACGGACAGTCGGGAGGAGGCGGAAGAACGGGTGGCGAACCTCGCGGCCATGCACTATGCCTACTACTTCGCCGAACAACAGAAACTGGGACGCTGCCTCAAGGAAGACGACCTATAGGCGTCGGACAAAGAAAGGGACGGAGGCTTGAGGCCTCTCGCTTCCGCGCCTTCCGGAATGGCGGCTGACGAAGGGTAAACAGCCTCGGCGCCGGCATGATGCGCTGTTCTTTTCCTGCCATCCCTACCATACTGATATCCGGTCGCCTCATCGGAATAGAAGAGTCCGGCGCCCGTCGCTGGCTCTGCTCTCGATGTCCACGTCTCGCCATGCCGATCGCCTCCCTGTTCATTCCCTCCAGCCGCCACCGAAAAGAAAAAACAGGAAAGGCGACAGGCCGCTTACAAGCCTGTCGCCTTTACTCTCTATAAAGAAGAGTGGCGAGGTCAAGCGGACATTGCCGGAGAAGCGGGGTACCCACCGAGGCTTTAGCGGGAAGGAAAGCTGGAACTGACCAAGGCACCGCGGTCAACGACCGCGGCCATTAAAATTCCAGAAGGGCGCACGGCGCGACGAATAAGGATCGCCAAGTTTGTGCGGGCCGCCGAGTTGGTGAGGCGGCCGGAGCTATTCCGCACGCTAAATCCCGGAGGGGTCATTTCGAGAGGTGGGGACGCGAGGCCTTGCCATCCTGCTTCACGCCGCCGCCGAGCGCACGCATCGTTCGTCATCCGCGAGTTCCGAGGCGTTCGGCGACAGGACCGCTTGGAGCCCGCCGTTCGTCAGCCGCGATCCCCTATCTCTGTGAGCACCGCTTTCAATGCTCCTTCCAAGCTTGCTCGTTGCTCTCTCCCCCCTAGGTTTCCATCATCTCCAACCTGGCGTCGAATTCGTGCCCGCAGGCCGTGCAGCGGATGACATCCGACTCCACCGCCATCTCATCCGACCTGATCCCCATGCCGCCGCAATCAGGGCACCGTGCGAGGTGGACCTTGCGGTCGTCCACGGTCTCGTATTGCACGCCACGGAGACAATAGACCGGCTTTCCGTCGAGCAGCCATGGCCGGCCTTGTTTGTCCACCACCGGCAGCGCGAGGTAATGGTGGTTCGCGTAGTCCTCGATGGCCTGCCGGCCCGCGAACCCGGCCTTGATCAGCTTGCCCCCCACCGCCTCGTAGAGCGCGTTCTCTTTCACGATCGCCTTTGTCGGGCCCATGTCCCACCTCCTGCTGTTCGTGGATCGAGACTGATGCGGTCGATTTGCGGTCGCATCAAATCAAGGAAAGGTCTTACACGCACACAACCTGATTCGACGATACCCACAGGCTACGCTTTGCAATAAATTGCGTCAACCAGCCGAGGCCCCTGGCTGGTCTCTCCGAGCTGGGCAAGCCTTTGGCCGCGGCGATTTGATATAGTCCGAGCGGGAACTGGTCCAGGAGCGACGCGTTCCCGCCACCCCCTCTTTTTTTTACGCGGATGGAACGGAGGCGGGCCGAGGTGTGCGGCGTGGCGAAACCTGTCTGTCAGGAGCCGTGAGGGGCCGCGAGCCGTTCTGCTCGTCCGGTCAGGCGAGCGGCCAAAAGAAGGATTAAAAGTAGTTCCCGACGCCAACGCATCACGCCGCCGCCGAGCGCACGCACCGTTCGTCATCCGCAGCTCCCTCTGGTTCTGCACGCACAGGGGATTACCCGGGCCGCCCCGCCCAGAGCTCACACTTGACGGGCCGGCGACAGACGCTCGTGGATTGGGCACGCCCTCGTTATTTATGAAGGCTTGGACTTGGCGGCGGGCGGGGTGCCGCACGACGCGCATCCTGCGTCGCGCTGGGTATAGTCCAGGGGGCTCCGGCGGCGGTCGAGCTGAATCTCACAGCAGTCCTCCAGCATGCGCTTCAAGTGCTGCCTGCCTCGTTGCACGCGGGATTTCATCCCGGACAGAGTGAGCCCCAACCGTATGGCCGCCGCCTGCTGCGTCAGCCCCTCCAGTTCCACGAGCGTCACCGCCTGCCGATAGGAAGGAGGCAGGCGCCCGATCATCGGCCGCAGGCAGCCGGCCAACTCCTCGCGGAGTCGGCCGGCATCCCTGGAGGTGCCAGGCGGCAGCCATGCCGCGGTCGGCTGGGCCGCATCGAGGTCGCCCGCCAGGCCCACGGGCACTTCGCGCCGCCGGGCCGCCTGGCGATAGTGATCCACGACGGCATGTCTCGTGATCTGGTAGACCCAGGCCACGAGCCGATCCGGGTCCTTGAGGCTATCCAGCCGCCGGTGCATCCGCAAGAACACTTCCTGCAGGATATCCTCGACCTCGGCCTCGTTCGACACGCGCTTGGCGATAAAGCCGCGCAGGCCGTCGTGCACCTGTTGCCAGATCCCGCTCACGTCCTGGGTCATGGACTCCTCGTTGATCAAAGAAGCCATACGCTACACCCCGTCACGAGGCCGCGCAAGTCGCCGCCTGGACCGAGTCCTGACGCTTCGGCACGCAGCAACCGGTCCCCTTGAGCGGGTCGGAAACGGGCAACTGCTCCAACACGGTAAAGACCTCCCAGGCATTGCCGTCCGGGTCGGTGAACCAGAGCTTGTCCTGCCGCGCAAAACAGCAGGCGATGTCGTCTTCGACTGTCTCCAGCAGGCCGTTGTCCTGCAGCCGTTGCTTCCACGCGGCGATTTGATCGGCCGACTCGACTTCGATGCCCAGATGATTGACCCGGCTGATCGCGGCGGCGGTGGACACCAGCGACAAGTTCAACGACGGCTCCGTCAGGTCGAACTTGGCATAGTCCTCCGTCTGTTTCTGGGGCGCCAGGCCGAATACTTTTTCGTAAAAGGCCACCGAGACAGACACATTCCGGACGTCGAGTGAAAGGTGGGGTCTCATGGAAGTGCTCCTTCCCATATGGAGTCGGGGCCAATTCCCCGCTCACTCCTATAGACGGAGGCCCTCCGAAAAGGACGCATCCGCCGGTCACGATACTGGGCCTGGAGCCACCATTGCGCCCGAGCCAGCCCCAAGGGAGTGCGAAGGACTTGAACAAATCTGTTCTTGACTGATCATTCCAGAACATGGTAGCCTGCCGGTCTCGATACAGTTGATTAGCCCCATGAAAGGGAACGGTATGCCGACCATGAAGGTGACAGAGATTTGGCGGTACCCGGTGAAGTCGATGGCCGGGGAGCGGCTGAATTGCGCCCTCATCGGGCCTCTCGGCATCGAGGGGGATCGCGTCGTCCACGTTGAGGACGCTCGCGGGCGCCTGATCACGGCCAGAACGCACCCTCGGCTGCTCGGCCACCGTGCCCGGCTCAATGCCTCCGGCGACCCTGTTATCGACGGGATACTCTGGACCAAGCCCGCAGTGCGCGAGGCCATCGTGGACATCGTCGGGCCAGGGGGCCGCCTTGTGCGCGACGACTCGGGCGATCGCTTTGACGTGCTCCCCTTGCTGGTTGCAACGGATGGCGCCATCGCGGCCTTCGGGCACGACGGCCGGCGGCTCAGGCCCAATCTGGTGATCGGCGGCGTCGAGGGCCTGGCCGAACGCTCCTGGCCCGGACAATGTCTGCGCATCGGGGACGTCCTCATCGGAATCCAGGACCTGCGCGGGCGCTGCGTCATGACGACGTTCGACCCCGACACCCAGGAACAAGACCGCCTGGTACTCACGGGCATCGTGCGGAAATTCGGCGGCACGCTCGCGCTCAATTGCGACGTGATCCAGGGCGGCGAGATTCGCGTCGGCGACGCCGTCGAGCTGGTCCGGGACCATGACTGCGCGGCCATCGCGCTTAACGGGACCGGCCCCGGGCCGGATATCAGGGAACTGCAATAGGCGTAGGATGGCCCGCCCCAAAGAATTCGATCCCGACGAGGCGCTCGACAAGGCGATGCATGTCTTCTGGCACAAGGGCTACGAAGCCACGTCCATGGAAGACCTGCTCTCCGCGATGGACATCAATCGCGGCTCCCTCTACGACACCTTCGGCGACAAGCGCGCACTGTTTCTCAAAGCGATGGACCGGTACTGCAACGGCATGGTCGCTCAAAAACTCACCCTGTTGAACCAACCGGGCCCGGCGCTCGACACCATTCGCCGCTTCATTCGCGGCATGTTGGAGATGGCCCTGTCCGACCAGACACGCAAAGGCTGCTTGATCGCCAACACCGCGATGGAGCTTTCGCCCCACGAGAAAGAGATTGGCAACCGCGTGGCCCGTGCCCTCGGCCGCGTTGAAGAGGCCTATCATAAGGTGCTGGTCCGGGCGAAGCAGAATGGGGAACTACGAAAGGAACAAGACCCACGAGCCTTGGCCCGCTATTTGACCGGCATGATGCAAGGGGTGATCGTCATGTACAAGGCCGGGACTCCCGCAGAGGCCATGCGCGATATCGTCGAAACCGGGCTTTCGATCTTTGACTGAGGACATCTCTATTTTGACCAGTTTTGGAACGATCGGTCTACATGCGAACCGGAGGAGGGCACCCATGACGATGCGTGATCCATCTCTCTTGCTTCGCCGGTCTCTTCAAGGCAACGCGTGGTTCTCCGGGCTGTCCGGCCTGCTGTTCCTTGTGGCGGGCCGGCCGATTGCGTCGTTTCTCGGCATTGAGGCGCCCTGGGTCATCAGGACCCTCGGCCTCGGCCTGCTCCTCTATGCCCTCTGGCTGCTCCTGTGTGCATACCGCCCCGTGCCCGACCGCCGTGAAATCTGGGCCGCGATCGGCCTCGACACAGTTTGGGTGATCGGGAGCGCCCTGCTGTTGATTGCCGGCCCCATCCCGCTGACGCTTGCAGGCAAGTGGGCCGTGGGGATCGTGGCCGACCTCGTGGCAACGTTCGCGGCCCTACAGATGTATGGATTGTTCAAGTACGAGGCGATGTTCGGTTCATTCCGCCCGGCAACGGTCAAGAGACGCTGCCACTAACCTGTCCACCACTCACGAACAAGGAGGGCACCATGGCCGTCAAGCAGTTCAAACAGTTGGGCTGCCTCGATGTGAATCCACAGGGTGACTGCGCCTTTCAGGTGCGCGCGGAAACGGAGGAGGAGGTCATGCGGCTCGGCGCGGAGCACGCCAAGCTCTGCCACAAAGCGGAAACCCTGCCTCCCGACATCGTCGAGCGGGCGAGGGTGGCGATCAAGACGGTAACGGTGAACGTCTAGCAGATGTGTGGGCCAATCAGGCAGCGCCTTCGTCACAGGTGGCGCTGCCTGATAACGAATTGATGAGGAGGCCTGCTCCATGGACATGAAAAAGTATGGATTGGCCGTGCTCGCCTATGTCTTCTGTACGTTCTTAATCGCCGCGCCCTGGCATCTGGTGTTGTTCAAACCGGTGTACGACGAGTTGGCCATCTTCACGAGGCAGGAGCCCCTCATTCCGCTTGGCCTCGTCTCCATGCTGATGCAAGGACTCGTCTTGAGCTATCTGTACCCCCTTTATGCCCAAGGCCGGCATTCGGTGAAAACCGGAGCCACCTTCGGCTTGCTGATGGGTGTGTTGCTGGCCAGTTCCGCGGTGTTTGCAGAAGCGGGAAAACAGAACGTCGCGTCGTTGTCCACCTGGCTGCTGCTGGAGAGTGCCTACTTCCTGTTTCAGTTCTCTGTAGTGGGCGTCATCATCGGCTCCATTTACGCAAAAGGAGAACCGGCCCATGGCCTACGATGAGCAACTCGCCAACCGCGTCCGAACAGCCCTGAAGGGACGGCGCGCGATGGTGGAGAAAAAGATGTTCGGCGGACTCGCCTATCTGTCGAATGGGAAGATGTTTGCCGGAATCCTAAAGAGCGACCTGGTTGTACGTGTAGGGCCAGAGGCCAACGATACGGCCTTGACGCGCCCGCACACGAGACCAATGGATTTCACGGGCCGGCCCATGAAGGGGTACATCTATGTAGGCCCGGCCGGAACCAAGAGCGCCGCGCAATTACGCACCTGGCTCGCGCGAGGGCAGACGTTTGTGGCGAGCTTGCCGCCTGCCAAGCGAAAGGCGGCACGTTGAGGATCAAGGACCATCACCCATCAACCAAGGAGGATCGCATCATGACGGCTGCAGAAATCGGGAAAGAACTGGTAGCGCTGTGCCGACAGGGGAAGAACATGGAGGTCATCGGGAGATTTTATAGTCCCACGATTGAAAGCGTGGAAGCCGTCGCGCATCCCCAGATAGGGCAAGTGCAGAAAGGCATCGACGCGGTCAAAGGGAAGAACCAATGGTGGCTCGACAATCACGAAGTCCACAAGGTCGAGGTGAACGGGCCGTTTCCAAACGGCGACCAGTTCATCGTCCACTTCACGTATGATGTGACGCCCAAACACACCGGAAAACGCATGACGATGTCGGAGATGGGGCTCTTCACGGTGCAGCAGGGAAAGATTGTCAAAGAAGCGTTCTTTTACACGATGTAAGCACGGGGCATTGCGCGCATCTTAGGCCGCCCGGCTCCACTGACAGAGTCCATTGGACCGGCATGGGCCAGGACCGGTCAACGTGCTTGACTACCGTCCCTCATCGTTTCCAAAAGGAGACCCCCATGCCTCACCTCATCCATCAGAAGGTGACACTTCCCGCTTCGCCGGGCGAATTGTTCGACATCTATCTGGATTCAAAACGACACGGCGCGGCGATTGACGACAAGGTGACGATCAGCCGGAAGGTCGGCAGCCGATTTACGGCATTCGATGGCATGTTGCGGGGGCGCACGTTGATGATCGTCCCCAATCGCATGATCGTGCAATCATGGCGGGCCGATAGTTGGAAGAAAACCGATCCCGATTCAGTGTTGATTCTGCAATTCGACCGCGCCAAGAACGGGGGATGCATTACGCTCGTGCACATCAATGTTCCTGCACATGCCTACCGCAATATCAATGAAGGATGGCCGAACCATTATTGGAAGCCGTGGAAAGCGTATCTGAAAACTCGCAGATCCCATTAACCAGGAGGGTGCCATGCCACGCACTATCGAACTTCTCGCGCTTTCAGTGCTGTTGATCGGGCTCAGCGGCTGCAGCTACCTGTTCTATCCCCGGGCCTCCGACTATGCCGAGCAGGCGAAGGGCGCCAGCGGCGTCGAGACCTTGCTCAACCTGACCACGATGATGGAAGCGAGTGCCGGAGCCGCGAAGGCTGGCACTGGGTACGACCAGCCGCTGAACGACCTCCACAACCAGTTCCACGCCTTCGACGATAACCTCTGCTGCCTCGACAAGGACAAACGCGATCAGCCGGCCTATGCGCTGGCCGTGACGCACAACAAGGAACTCTGGGCGATCTTCAAGCGGGTCTGGAAATTCAAGAGCGACCAACCGCAGCGCAGTCAACACCTGGACCTATTCGTCGTGGAGCTGGGCGAACTCAGGGATACGTTGAAGACCATTAAGTAGCCCTCGCAAGGGAGAAGGATCATGGCACGAGCGGTGACCGCCGCGTCGCGGCCGCGCGCGACCGGCTCGGTTGGACTCCTCATCGGCACCCGCAAGGGGGCCTTTATCCTGCGCGGCGACCGGTCGCGCCGGACGTGGAAACTTTTTCCGCCGATGTTCCTCGGCCATATCATTCACCATCTGGTCCTCGATCCGCGGGACGGACGCACCCTGCTCATGGCGGCCAGCACCGGCCACCTGGGGCCGACGGTTTTTCGCTCGACCGACCGGGGCAAGACCTGGAAAGAGGCGACCGCCCCGCCTGCCTTTCCAAAAGTGCCGGAAGGCCAACAGGGCCGAGAGGTGGGGCACGTCTTCTGGCTCACGCCGGCCCACGCACGCGAGCCGGGCGTCTGGTACGCGGGCACCTCGCCACAGGGCTTGTTTCGCTCCGAGGATGGGGGCGTCAGCTGGGCGCCCTTCTCCTCCATCAACGACGATCCTCAGTACCGGGCCTGGATGGGCAGCGTGCAGGACGGCACGCCGGACGGGCCGAAGCTGCATTCGATCCTCGTGGACCCGCGCGATCCCGCCCATCTCTACTTCGCCATGTCGGGCGGCGGGGTGCATGAATCGCGGGACAGGGGCAAGACCTGGGCGCCGCTCGTGCAGGGGCTCGACGTGGTGGAGGGGTTCGACCCGGCCAACGTCGCATTCCACGACCCCCATTGCGTGCGGCTCTGCCCGAACAACCCGGACCGGCTCTACCAGCAGAATCACTGCGGCATCTACCGACTCGATCGGCCGTCGGACCGGTGGATGCGCATTGGAAAGAACATGCCGAAGCAGATCGGCGACATCGGGTTTCCGATCGTCCTGCATCCGCGCGATCCCGATACGGTCTGGGTGTTTCCCATGGACGGAGGCTCGGTCTGGCCCCGCGTCAGTCCCGGCGGCAAACCGGCCGCTTACGTCACGCGCAACGCCGGCAAGACCTGGGTGCGGCAGGACAAGGGCTTCCCCCGATCGAACGCGTGGTGGACGGTGAAGCGCCAAGCCATGACGGCCGACACGAACAACCCGGTCGGGCTCTATCTCGGCACCACGAGCGGAGAAATCTGGGCAAGTCGAACCGGCGGCGCAAACTGGACCTGCCTGGCCCGGCACCTGCCGGAAATTTACTCGGTGGAAGCGGCGGCGCTCTGACCATGACCGTGCACATCCCCAGCGCCCTTCGCTCGTACACCGGGCATAAGAGCTGGGTGGAGGCAGAGGGCCGGACCCTTGCCGAGGTCCTGTCTGCTCTGGAGAGGCGCCATCCCGGCCTGCGCTTTCGGATCGTCACCGAACAGGACCGGATCAGACCGCACATCAGGATTTTCGTGAACGAGACGCAGGCACAAACCCTGGAGACCCCGCTCAGGCCTGGCGATCAGATCCATATCGTCTGCGCGTTGAGCGGTGGATGATAAACGAGAGAGAAAGGACCGAACATGCAAAAATCACTGCTACTCGGAGGGCTGCTCGGCGGGCTGGTGCTGTTCTTTTGGGGCGCCTTCTCGTACATGGTCCTCCCCTGGCATACCATGGCGTTGGAGAAGTTCACCGACGAAGCGGTCGTCGCGCAGGCGCTCACAGCCACCGCAAGCCGCTCAGGCATGTACATCCTACCGAATCCACACAAGCATGCGCCCGGCATGACGGCGGCGCAACAGCAGGCCGCCGAGGAGGGGGCCCAGGCGCGTATGCTGAGCGGGCCGTTCATGTTCGCCTCCGTGAGCCTTGGCGGTACGCGCGACATGGGCCAGGCATTGCTGCTCAATGTGCTGAGCGACATCCTAGCTGCCGCGCTTGCGACCTGGCTGCTGCTGCAGACCGCCAACCTGAGATATGGGCGTCGAGTCGGCTTTGTCGTCGTCATGGCGTTGACCACCGGCGTGATTACCCACGTTCCCTATTGGATCTGGTGGAAATTTTCGACGAGCTTTACACTCGTCGAGTTCGCCGATCTGGTCATCGGGTGGGGCTTGGCCGGGCTGGCGATCGCCAAGGTCGGAGGGCCATCGAAAGCGTAACGTGCAGAGGCTTCTATTGCGGCTGGTCCTGCCGGGGTGTCTCGCCGGAGGGCCTGTCTACTTGATAGGTCGGCGGCCAGGCCGGTGGAGGGTCGCCGGACGATTCGACCAGGGCCTTCGCCCGCATCCGCAGAGTCTCCAGACGGAAGGTGCGTTGCGATGCGCCGGCTGGCACCTCGCGTTCGAGCGTCCGGCACAGGTCGCCCAGGTGCGTTGCGGAGCGGGCCGCCTGGTCTATTAGGCCCTTCGCCTGCTCCCCGACATGCTGGGCCAACTCCGACTCCAGGGTTCCCAGCAGGGCCCGGTCGAACGGCGCGCGGACGGAGGCGGACAAGCGGACGTTCAGGCTGGGATCATCGTCGAACAGCGCGCCCCGGAATTCTGCCACATGCTGGGGGCGCCGCCGGTCGTCCGGATCGAGCGCCCAGTCGATGGCCGTGAGCAGCCCGACCCCATATTCATCGAGGTCGGCCGCTTCCGTGGCCGGCGCCATCGGGTCGGTCGTGATGCGCGCCGGCGCGTCGACCGGCTTCCGGCCGGTCACCATGTAGTACATGACCGCGCCGAGAGAGTAGAGGTCGTTCCAGGGACCCAGCCGCCCCTCCTCTTGATACTGCTCGTAGGGCGCATAGCCGGGGGTCAGGATCGCGGTGATCACCCTCCCCTTGCCGGTGGTGAGACGCCGCGCCGCGCCGAAATCCAGCAGCACCGGGCTGCCGTCCGGCCGGATAACAATGTTCGACGGCTTCATGTCCAGGTGGAGAAACCCAGATCGATGCACCGCTTCAAGCCCGTCGAGCAAGAGCAGGACGATCCGCAGGACGGTGCGGCGATCGGGACAGCCCTGCCCTGTCACCCGCCGAAAGAGCGACTCGCCTTCTTCATACTCCATGACCATGTAGGCCGTGCCGTTGGTCTCGAAGAAGCGGCGGACCCGCACGATGTTCGGATGCCGGAACGATGCCAGCGTGCGCGCCTCGACGAGAAACTGCTGCAAGCCGGTCGCGAAGGGGCCGTTCCAGGCCATGGCCTTGGGACGCACTACCTTGTCGCCGAGACGCCGGACAAAGCTGGCGGGGAAAAACTCCTTGATGGCGACTTTGCAGTCCAGGTTGAGGTCTTGCGCCAGGTAAGTCACGCCGAATCCGCCGCTGCCCAACATCGACAGGATTTGGTATTCGTGCAGGATCGTGCCGGCCGGCAAGGGACGGACCGATTCGGGCTGGACCGACTGGTCCGGGCCAGCCGGCCTTTCCATCAGAATGCGAAGCGTGGGCGAAGACTCCCGTCCGGTTCTGTCTCCGTCTTCGGCAGGCCTGGCTTCTTGCGGCTTCTGTGCGGCCTGCTGCGGCCCGCGATGGGACATCTCCCCCAACGTCTTACCCCCAAGTCTTGACCTACTCTATGCCATATGCAAGAAGCATGGTCAAAGCGAGGGCCGGTTGAACGATGAGGCTGCTCAATAGCTATGCGCTGCGCCCCCGTTGTTTCGCGGTAAGGCAGTGCTCCGCCAGGCTGCGCGTGCACAATGAGGGCGCCCTTTGACAAAATTTGTTCCTTACGAACGGCCCATGAAGAGCGATTCGTTCAAAGATTTTGTGATGGATCAACTCAGCGACCTGCGCAGAGTCTCCTGCCGTTCCATGTTCGGCGGTTACGGGCTCTACCGGGGTGTGGTGTTTTTTGGGATCATCCACAAGGGCCGCTTGTACTTCAAAACCAGTTCGATCACGGCGCCCGCTTACCTGGCGCGAGGCATGACGCCTTTTCGCCCGAATGCCAAACAAACGCTCAAGACCTATTACGAAGTGCCGGTTGACATCGTCGAGGATCAAGAGCAGCTTACCGCCTGGGCCGAGCAGGCGGCGCGAAGCAAGGGCCAGGGACGAAAGCGAGGCTGAGAGGGACCGCCATGACCGTCACATTGCGCCGATGCGGCTGGATCGCCTTCCTGGGACTGTTGTGCAACACGGCCGGCTGCGACAAGCTGGCGATCCGCTTCGCCCCGGAGAAGACCGCCGACCTGCGCGCTACGGCCCTATCGCAACAGGCCAGAGACCTCTTCTGGGAGGCCCTGCACGGGGGCCAGTACGACCGTCTGCCGGAGGTGCGGCGGGTCCTGACCGCCGCCTACCTGGAAAATCCGAATCATCCGGAGATCAGCCTGCTCCTGGCCCATGCGCACTTGTGGACCCTCGCCGAACGGGCCAGACTGGCGGAAGTGCCGCCGGGCGTGACCGACCATGCGATCCTGGCGGAGCACTACTTTGCCGAAGCCCACCGGCTGAACCCGGAGGACCGGCGGATTCCCGGCTGGCTGGGCGGGGTCAAGCTGGCGCTGGGCCGGATTCACCGGGACGAACGGCTGACGCGGGAGGGCTATTTCATGCTCCACGACGCGATCCGCGCCTTCCCGGAGTTCAACGGCTTCAGCGCCGGCTACGTGCTGGGCAGCAGGCCGAGGGAGGACGACCGGTTCAAGGAAGGGCTGGACGACCTGTGGGACAACCTGGACCGCTGCGCCGGCGAACGGATCGACCGGACGAACCCGGATTACCGGAAGTATATGGCGCAGGAGACACAGGCCGGGCCCAAGCGGGTCTGCTGGAACAGCCGGATCGCGCCGCACAACTTCGAGGGGTTCTTCCTGGCCATGGGCGACATGCTGGTGAAGGACGGACGGCCGGCGGTCGCCAAACAGATTTACGCCACGGCCACGCTCTCGAAGTCCTATGAGTCCTGGCCCTACCGGTCGTTATTGGAAGCGCGTATGGCCCAGGCCGAGTCGCGGGCCCAACGGTTTCAGGCCGCCGATCCGACTCGGCATCCGGAGATCCTGTTCAACTCCGCCCATGCCTGCACGGCCTGTCATGCGCAGTGAGGGCGCCATCCTTCCATCCCATTGCTCCGCAACGCGATCTTGCTGGTAAGAAATGACGGCTTTGGCCGACTCACATTCAGCCGCACTCAACAATCCGTTCGCCCGGCCCATCCGTAGCGTAGCCCGGGGCTTGACGACGGAACGACGGCCTGATACATGGAAGTCCGTTAGGATAGTTGTCCAACGACGAGGGACCTATGCCGACCGATGACATTACGCAAGCCGTCAGCGAGCGCTATGCCAGGGCCGCGGCCACGGGCGAGCGGATGTGCTGCCCGACCGGCTATGACTTTGCGGACCTGCGCCGCTTCGTCCCGGACGAAGTCCTGACGATTTCCTATGGCTGCGGCACGCCGGCCGGATTGAACAGCGTGAAACCGGGCGAGACGGTGCTCGACATCGGCTCGGGCGGCGGGATCGACTGTTTCGAAGCCTCTCGGCGCGTGGGCCCGACGGGACGGGTCATCGGCCTGGACATGACCGATACGATGCTGGCCATCGCCCGCCGCAATGCGCCGATCGTCGCGGCCAACCTGGGCTATCCCGCCACCAACGTGGAGTTCCGCAAGGGCCTGGCCGAGACCATGCCGGTCGAGGACGGCACGATCGACCTGATCATCTCCAACTGCGTCATCAACCTGGCGCCGGACAAGCGCAAGGTCTTCCGCGAGATGTACCGGGTGCTCAAGCCGGGGGGCCGCTTTACGATCTCCGACATTGTGGCCGACCAGACCGTGCCCCAGTATCTGATCCACGACCGGGAAAAATGGGGCAACTGCCTCTCCGGCGCCTTGCCGGTCTGCGACTATGTCGGCGGACTGGTTGAAGCCGGGTTTCTGGGTGTTCACCAGGTCAAGTTCGTGCCCTGGCAGGTCATCGACGGCATACACTTCCTCTCCGTCACCCTGACCGGCTACAAACTGCCGCAGACGGACGGGCCGACCGACGTCCGGTTTGCCACGCTGCGCGGGCCCTTCAGCCGTGCCGTGGACGAGCTGGGACAGGCCTACCAGCGGGGGGTGCCGCAAACCGTGTCAGCCAGGACCGCTCAGTTGCTGAACGCGCCGCCGTTCGACGGTTTGTTCCTGTTGTCCGAGACCCCTGTGTCGCTGACTCAGTCCGATCCGCGGCTCCAGGCAATCCTGCCGGCCCAGACCCCCTGCATCTGGTCCGGCCATTTCGCCCTGTTCACCGGCCCCTTCCTGGAAGTCTGCGACGACGACCAGCACCGCTATTACCGGGGCCAGCCGCTGGAAATTTGCTCGAAGACGCTCGCGGTGCTCGGGCACGAGGCCTATGCAAGCCGCTTCGCCGTCATCAACCGGGCCCAGTCTGTTGTCAGCGGGACCGAGGTCTCCTGCGCTCCGGGCGGGAGCTGTTGCTAACTCTTGAGCTGCCAGCCGTCAGCATTCAGCTTTTAGGTGATGGCTGAGAGCCATTGGTAAATTTATGGGCCTGAGTCTCCTCGCCCGACAGAGCCAGCTCGCCCCGGCCAAGGAGCAGCTGCGCATCCTCGCCGGTTCCGCCTGTCTGCCGTTCGAGTCGCGGATGAGCCAGGCTGGATTGACTCCGCTGAAGGCTACCGGGATCACGGTCTTTCAGGTCAATCTTGGAAAACTCTGCAACCAGACCTGCCGACACTGCCACGTGGATGCAGGGCCGGACCGGCAGGAAAGCATGTTGCGCGAGAATGCCGACCTCTGTATCCGCGCGCTGGCCCAGACCGATATTCCGACGATGGACATCACCGGCGGCGCGCCGGAGCTCAATCCGAATTTTCGCTGGCTGGTCGAACAAGCGACGGCGCTGGGCCGACACGTGATGGACCGCTGTAACCTCACGGTGCTGCTGCTCCCGTCGCAGGCCGACCTGGCGGAGTTTTTGGCCACGCATCGGGTCGAAATCGTCGCGTCCCTGCCCTACTATCGCCCGTCTCAAACCGACGCCCAACGCGGCGACGGAGTTTTCGAGAAGTCCATCCGCGCCCTGCAGCTGCTTAACCGGCAGGGCTACGGAATCGAGGGGAGCGGCCTCACCCTCGCTTTGGTGCACAACCCAGTCGGGGCGTTTCTTCCGCCGAAGCAGGAGACGACCGAGGCGCAGTTCAAACACGAACTCGAGCGCCGGCACGGTATCCGATTCAATCGCCTTTATACGATCACGAACATGCCGATCAGTCGCTTCCTGGAATTTCTTCTCGAGAGCGGCAACTACGAAGGCTACATGGAGCGGTTGGCCAACGCCTTCAACCCGGCGGCCGCCGCCGGGGTCATGTGCCGCTACACCCTCTCGGTGGGCTGGGACGGCACGCTCTACGACTGCGACTTCAACCAGATGCTGGACCTGCCGGTGAACTATGGCGCGCCGCGCCACATCCGCGACTTCGATGCGGCACAGCTCCATCACCGCCGGATCGTGACCGCCAACCATTGCTACGGGTGCACCGCCGGCTCCGGAAGTTCTTGCGGCGGCGCCGTGACGTAGCCCGAATGGATCCGTCTTTTCTCCCATTCCTGCTCGTCGCCGTTTTGGCCTTCGCCAACGGCACCAACGACGTCTCTAAAGCCATTGCGACCTTGGTCGGAAGCGGCATCACCGACTACCGGACCGCCATCCTCTGGGGTACGGCTTGGACCGTGATTGGCGCCGGCCTATCGGCGTCGATCGCTTCGGCCATGGTCAAGACCTTTAGCGCCGGCTTGATCCAGCCGAGGTTGATCATCCCCTCCTCGGTCGCGCTCGCGGTGATGAGCGGCGCGATGGCCTGGGTGTTGATCGCTTCGCGCACAGGCTTGCCCGTCTCCACCACCCACGCCCTCACGGGCGCGATCGTCGGCGCGGGAATCATCGCGTTCGGGTCCATCGGCCTCATCTGGCCGGCCATCCTCGGTAAGATCGCGCTGCCGCTCCTGCTGAGCCCTGTCCTCGCCTTAACCCTCTCGGTCTTGCTCCATCCCCTGATACACAGACTCGCCGCCAAATGGGAAGGGACCTGCCTCTGTTTCATGCCAGCCCAAAGAGCCTTGATCGCCATCGACTCACAGGGCGGAACCAGAACGCTCTTTCAAGCGACGGCCATCGGTCAACCGGTGATGGCCGTGCCGTCCCAATGCGACCGAGCCGGTCTCGGAGGACCGACCATCGGCCTCGACAGTATCCACTGGCTCTCCAGCGGGCTGGCGTCGCTCGCCCGTGGGGCCAACGACGGGCCGAAGATCGTGGCCATGCTGTTGCTCGGCAACGCGACAGCCGCATGGCCGAGCGTCCAGATGCAAGTTATCGCCTTCGCTTCCGTGACGTTGGCCATGGGGCTGGGCAGTTATCTCGGCGGAATGAAAGTGACCGAGGTGTTGGCCGAACGAGTCACAAAGATGGACCATGCCGAAGGTCTCTCGGCGAATGTCGCGACGTCCTCGTTGGTTCTGGTATCGGCGTCCATGGGCTTGCCCGTCTCCACAACCCATGTGAGCAGCTCCGCCATCATCGGGATCGGCCTATTGAAAGGCCGGCAGGCCGTCCGCTGGACGACGGTCCGTGACATGGTCTTGGCCTGGATCGTCACCCTGCCTGCCGCAGGACTGCTCGCCGGCCTGGCCTATCTTATCCTGACTGCTATCTTTTAGCCCCGCTTAACCATGCACCGGGAATAGCTTTGCCTACATCACATGTAAACATCGACATATTTTTATTGATATGCGCATCAAACGGAGACGGGAGCAATGAGGGGCGGAACGAGCGTGAACGGAAATCGATGGGCCATCGGTTTGCGACTCTCGTTGTTGGCCCTTGCCTGCCTCGTGCCCTCGGTACAGGCCTTCGATTGGGTGCCCTCGGAGGAGGAGATCAAAAAATATCGGAAGAGCTGGAATCCGCTCGCCAACGGCCCGATCTTTATCTCAAGCGTGGACGTACATCCGCAGGGCCAGCTCACGGTCCATCCATTTTTGTTTTCCCAGATCAGCGAGAAGCGTTTCGGCAACGACCTCACCGTCAACCGAACCGCCGCGCAAACGCACTCGTATCAGCTCAACCCGCTCACCACGATCGCCTATGGCATCACGGATCATCTGGAGTTCAACGTCGGGCTCTCCGAGACGACCTTCTGGGCGCGCGACTCGGTCCGTTTTAACGAAGGCAAAGGCGGGCCCGTCACGACCAACAGCGGCATGGGCGATACCCAGCTCTACTTGAAGTACCGGCCGATCGTCCAGGACCCTGATTCCTGGAGGCCGTCGGTCACGACCTTCAACATGCTCGTGCTCCCGACCAGCCAATGGTTCACCGGCACGAAAAGCCCGCCGGGCGGATTCGCACCGTTGGGGCGACTGCCGGCCTCCCGCTTCGGCGCGCTGACCTGGACGGAGGGGGCGATGATGAGAAAGAATTTAGAGCCGTTCCGCATCAGCGGCGGCGTTTTCTATTCCTACCATCTTCCGGGCAACGACGCCGGCAAGAACACCTATGCCGCAGACATCGTCAACACCCGGCTCATCATCGAACACATTCTCGACGACACGCGGGGCCTCGGGTACAGCCTGGAGTTCGTCGGGTTCCACGGCCTGCCGTGGCGGGCCGACGGAAAAGCGATCAACGTCGGCGGCCAGCACGGGTTCAATACGCTGGGAGTCCAACCGACGTTTCAATTCAGACTGGGAGACAACTGGGTCGGAGGCGCCGGCGTGCTCTTTTCCACCGCCGGCCAGAATACGTTGGCCGCCATCTATCCAAACTTTTCGATCTACTACTACTGGAACCAAGGGAAAAAGGCCGTGATGCGGTAAGGCCGCCGCTCACTTGTTGCCCTGGCTTCGTCTTGTCTGCTATGGTGGCGCATTCGTCCTTCCTTTCGACAAGGAGCATCTCGATGGTTTGGGATCCCAAAGACCCCTGGGGCAAGAAGCAAGACCCGGTGGACGACCTGCTCCGGCAGGCGAAGGAAAAGCTCGGCCCAGGTTTGCCGATCAAAGGCGTCGGTCCCCTTCTGCTGGCGGCGGCCGCGCTGTTCCTGGTCTGGCAAGGCACCTACATCGTGGCCCCGGACGAGGAAGGGGTCGTCAAGCGCTTCGGCGACATCGTCCGGAGCGAAGGCCCAGGCCCGCACCTGAAGATTCCCCTCATCGAAACGGTCGAACGCCCCAAAGTGGAGAAACTGCACCGGCTGGAGATCGGTTTCCGCACGGACCGGCAGGGACGCCAGCAGATGATCCCCAAGGAGGCCCTGATGCTGACGGGCGACGAGAACATCCTGGGCGTGGAGTTCATCGTTCAGTACAAGATCAAGAACGCCAAGGACTACCTGTTCCGCGTGGATGAAATCGAAGAGACGATCCAGAAGGCCGCCGAGGCCGCCATGCGCGAAGTGGTTGGCAAGAGCAAGATCGACGAGGCCCTGACCAGCGGCAAGGCGCAGATCCAACAGGACACCCAGACGCTGCTCCAGGGCATCCTGGACCAGTACCAGGCCGGGGTCCAGATCGCCGCCGTCCAATTGCAGGACGTCGATCCCCCCGAGGCGGTCGTCGCCGCCTTCAAGGACGTGGCCAGCGCCAAGGAGGACCGGGAGAAGCTCATCAACCAATCCCAGGGCTACCGCAACGACATCATTCCCAAGGCCAAGGGCGAGGCGGCCCAGATCGTGAACCAGGCCAAGGGCTACGCGCAGGCTCGCATTACCCGCGCGGAAGGCGAAGCCAACCGGTTCATCAAGACGCTGAAGGAATACGAGCAGGCGAAGGACATCATCAGCAAGCGGATCTACATCGAAACGATGGAAGACGTGATGCCGGGGGTGGAGAAGATCATCCTCGACGGGAAGGCGGGGGACCGGATGCTCCCCTACCTGCCACTAGACAAGAGCCACAAGCCGCCCAAAGCGGCGCCGGCGGAAGAGAAGAAGCCATGAGCAGACAGAATATGATCGTCGGCGTGATCGGGGTCATCCTCCTCCTGTTCGTGCTGGGCGCCTCCCCGGTCTTCATCGTGGACATCACCCAAACGGCGATCGTCGTCCAGCTCGGCAAGCCGGTCCGGAACATCACGAGCCCAGGCCTGGAGCTCAAGGTGCCCTTCATCCAGGAGGTCACCTACTTCGACAAACGGCTGCTGGACTACGATTCGTCCGCCCAGGAAGTCATCACCCAGGACAAGAAGACGATCTTGATCGACAACTTCGCCAAGTGGCGGATCACCGACCCGTTGAAGGTCTATCAGGCCTTCCAGACCCAGCGCGGGGCCCTGCGCCGGCTGGACGACATCATCTATTCCGAGCTGCGGGTGGAAGTGGGCCGCCACGACCTCTCCGACATCGTGTCCAAGACCCGCTCCGAGGTGATGTCGCTGGTGACGCAGCGGGCGAACGAGAAGGCGGCGGTCTACGGGATCGAGATTCAGGACGTGCGGATTAAGCGGGCGGACCTGCCCGAGCAGAACGAAAAGGCGGTTTTCGCCCGCATGCAGGCCGAGCGGGAACGGCAGGCCAAGCAGTACCGGGCCGAGGGCGCCGAAGAGGCGCAGAAAATCCGGTCCGAGGCGGAAAAAGACCGGGAAATCATCCTGGCCGGCGCTTACAAGACGTCGGAAGAATTGCGCGGCGAGGGGGATGCGAAGGCGTTCAAACTCTACGCGACGGCCTACCGGCAGGACCCGAAGTTCTTCGAGTTCACGCGCACGATGGAAGCCTACAAGAAGAGCTTCAAAGAGAACTCCACGATCGTCATGAGCCCCGACTCGGAATTCTTCAAGTACCTCAAACAACGGTAACGAAGCAATGATACGCGATGAATGCTGAGTGATGAATGATGGTTACAAGACCCGGGCGGAATGCTCCGCGTTTCGTTTTGCCGTCTTGACCGAGGCCACCAGGATGGCCAGGAGTTCCTTCGCTTCTCCGTTCACATCTTCGAATCTTTCTCCCGACACAATGTCGCTTTCTCGCAGCAGTTCCATCCAGTAAATCACCTCCTCAAGCTCTTGCAACCCCGACTCGACTTGCTCACAAACTCCGCTCATGACCTAGCCCTGCTCGCTTCACGATAATGCGCTCCCACGGAAGTCCCGCTCCGCAGAAGCAGTTTTCCCAACACGTGGGCGACTGTTGTCTTCGGAAGCGATGCGTACAGCCGAACGATACGGAGCGCGAACTTTTTCGTCCTCTCTCCTAAGTCGTTAGCCACTTGTCTATTGCCAACATTCATCATTCAGCATTCATACTTCATCGTTTCTCACGAGAGTCCGGTAATTTCCCCCGTCTCCGGATCCAGGTCTATCCGTTCGCCGGCCGGCTGTCTCGGCAGGCCCGGCATCAGTTGAATTCCAGAACAGACCGCCGTCAGGAATCCTGCCCCGGCCAGAATGCGCAATTCCTTGATCGGAAGGGTGAATCCTGTGGGTCTGCCCTTCAACTGGGCATCGTGCGACAGGGACAAGGGCGTCTTGGCCATGCAGACCGGAAACGCCCCAAAGCCAAGCCGCACCGCTTGCTGAATCCCCGCCTCCGCCTTCTCCTCATAGGAGACGCCCGCCGCCCCATAGATGCGCTTGGCCACAGTTTCGATTTTCTGTTTGATCGGCGCTTCGTCCGCATACAACGGCTGATAGACAGAGGGGGTCTTGCAGGCCGCCTCAACGGCTTGCGCGAGTTCCTCGGCGCCCCGTCCTCCGTCGATGAAGTGGGTAGAGACTGCCGAGCCTACTGCGCCGGCCGAGACGGCCCAGTCCCGCACATACTGCAACTCATCGGCCGCATCGTCCTGAAAGGCATTGATAGCCACCACCGCCGGCACCCCGAACGTCCGGACATTGGCCAGATGTTGCTCCAGATTGGCCAACCCCTTGGTCAGGGCGTCCCGGTTCGGACCGGTCAGACCGGGAGGCAGCGGCACTCCCGCCTTCACGACCCCTCCACCGCCGTGCAGTTTTAACGCCCGAAGCGTGGCCACGATCACCGCCGCAGCGGGCCGCAACCCGGAGGCCCGGCATTTGATATTGAAAAACTTCTCCGCCCCCAGGTCGCTTCCGAATCCTGCCTCGGTCACCACGTACTCGGCGGTCTGCAAAGCCAGCCGGTCGGCCAGGATCGAGCAGTTTCCATGGGCGATGTTCCCGAACGGCCCCGTGTGGATCAAGGCTGGGGTTCCTTCAATGGTCTGGACGAGATTGGGACAGAGGGCGTCCCGGAGAAGGACCGCCATCGCTCCCGTGCACTTGAGTTGGGCAGCCGTGATCGGTGTGCCCTCTTTGGTGAAGCCCACTAAGATTCGGCTCAGGCGTCGTCGAAGATCGTCCACCCCTGAGGCCAAGGCCAGGATCGCCATGACTTCGGAGGCCTCGGTCAGGACAAACTCGCCGTCCCGTCCTGGACGCCCATCAGGCCCTCCAAAATGGACCTGCCGTAAGGCCCGGTCGTTGATCCCAATGGCCCTCGGCCAGGCAATCCTGGCCGGATCGAGAGTAAGGCTATTGCCCTGATACAGATGGTTGTCGAGGAACGCCGAGAGAAGATTGTGAGCGGAGGCGGCGGCATGGGCATCGCCAGTGAAATGGAGGTTGATGTCCTCCATCGGTAGGACTTGGGCCCTGCCTCCACCGGTCCCTCCCCCTTTGAGCCCGAAGACCGGGCCGAGTGACGGCTGCCTGAGGGTCACGACGGCTCGACGGCCGAGCCGGCAGAGCCCCATGGCCAGGCCGATCGAGGTTGTGGTCTTGCCTTCCCCCAGCGGTGTAGGGTTGATGGCCGTGACGAGCACGTACCGGCCCACCGGACGGTCGGCCAGGCGTTCAAGTGCCGAGAGAGCCACCTTGGCCTTCCATGGGCCGTAGCGGATCAACTCCTCGGGCCGGAGCCCCAGCACCTCCCCGATTTGTTCGATGGGACGAGGGGAGACGGAGTGCGCTATTTCAAGGTCAGTCACTCTGCACCTCTTCGGTCAGAGCCTTGGAGTGTTGGGATGGGCCGACAGTGGCAGGGATGACGAACAAGGACCGGGAGGGGTTCGACTTTAATCCAGGATATAACGTTGCGGGTTGACGGGCCGTTCGTTCACTTTGATCATGTAGTGCAAATGCGGGCCGGTGGAGAGCCCGCTGCTGCCGACGAGACCGATCAAGTCTCCCCGCTTCACCTTTTGTCCCTGCTTGACCATTGGTTTCGCCAAGTGCCCATATTGGGTTTCAAGCCCGAACCCGTGCTCAATCGCGACCATGTTCCCCATCTTGGAGTCGAAACCGACCGCGGTCACGGTGCCGCCGGCCGGAGCGTGGACCGGCGCATTGGGCGGCGCCCCGATATCCAACCCGTCGTGCACGGCGGGAAGTCCGGTAAAGGGAGAAATCCTCGGACCAAACCCGGAGGTAACCCAGCCCTTGACCGGCCAGACGGAAGGAGTTGAACCCCACCGGGTCCAACGTTCCTTGGCCGCTGCGGTTAATTCATCCAAGGATCGTTCTTGAGAGATGGCCTCTCGCTGCAACCAGTTGATTTTCTTTTGGACTTTCGTCGCCAGGTCTTGTTCCCATAGTTGATTCTCTTCGGACAGCTTGGGAGTCTGGAGTTCGACATCCTGCCCATCGACCGACGCCCCGTCTGTCTTGTCGACAGGAGCCTGGCTGCTCTCCACCAGCGGAGTCTCTTCACCGCCCTGACCGTTCAGATAATCCTCCGGCTTCAAGGACTCGATGCCCAGCATGACCCGTAGCTTTTCGTTCACTTCCTTCATGGCCAAGACCCGCCGCCTGAGGTCTTCAACCGCCGTGGAGAAGCCATTGGTCTGTTCCTTGGCACTCAGCAATTCCTGCCGAATCTCGTTTAATTCCCATAATTTGCCCGTTTGAATCACATACTGGGAGAGCAAGAGGATCTCCCCAAGAATTAGCGCGATTCCCACCATCACCGCCTTACGAACGATGGCACGAGGAAAGCTGAAGCGCAGTGGCTTCGCCGTCGTTCCCCGGAAGATCACGATGGTGTAGGCTTCGTCTTGTTGGCTCATCAGCTATACTCTAGACCCCCGAATGGACTACTTGCATCAAGAGGGCCAGTTTACTGAAACCAGACTTATGGGTCAACAATTTTTCGATTTCCTTAATTTATTCTTTGGCTTATTGGTCACAACCTGAATCCATTCCAAATAGTCCGCCGAGCCCTTTTTGATAGGAAGGGCAATAATTTCCGGTACCTGGTAGGAATGAAGTGCCTTGACCGTCCTGACCAGGTCCGCAAAGAGGGCCCCCCTCGTTTTGAGGATCATCAGGGTTTCTCGCTCTTCCGCAACCTTCCCTTCCCACCAAAACAAGGAACGGACCCCCGGCAAGAGGGTGACGCAGGCAGCCATTTTATCCTGCACCAGCCGATGCCCGATCCGGCAGGCCTCTTCATCGGAGGAGGCCGTGACGAACACCACAATGGATTGTTCAGCCTTGTGCATGCCAGGACTCCCCTCGCCGGACATTCCGACCACCCGCAATCGCGGGCGGGACTGCCTTATGCAACAATCCTCGATTGACAGAGGCGGAAATCCCAGCTTATGATGCGTTTCCCACCAGTTATGGAGGTTGTCATGGGCTTTACGATCACTCCGCGCGAATTAAAAGAACGGCTCGATAAAGGCGATGCACTCTGCCTATTGGATGTTCGGGAAGAATGGGAGAATTCTTTAGCCAAGCTGGAGGGTTCCGTCCTCATCCCTCTCGGCACGTTGCCCCAATCTCTGAGCAAGCTGGACCGGAATGCGGAAATTATCGCCTACTGCCATCATGGGATGCGGAGTGCGGATGCGACCGGCTTCCTGATGCAGCAGGGTTTCACCAAGGTGAAGAACCTGGTTGGAGGTATCGATGCCTGGTCCATCCAGGTGGACCCGAACGTCCCCCGCTACCGCTGAGTTTCACCGGATAGCCGCTCCACGCTTAGGCGGGATCGCATCCCCGGCACGGGCGGTTTAGACTCCGACGCCACGAAAGAAGTCGACCGTCCGACCTAGGCCCTCCCGGATGGACACTTTGTTGTCCCAGCCCAGTTCACGCCGCAGCTTGGTCGAGTCCACCACGCTGCGCAGTTGCTCCCCCTTCTTGGCCGGCCCATGTAGCTCTTTGCATTGCGGGTTGGTCAGGTCGGCCAGGATCCGGAACAATTCGTTGACCGTTGTTTCCTCTCCCGTCCCGACATTGTAGGTGCCTTGCACCTCCTTGCCCATGACCGCCAGATGGGCTTCCACGGTGTCGTCCACAAAGATAAAGTCCCGAGTCTGCCGGCCGTTGCCGTTGATGATCGGCTGTTCGCCGTGCAAGAGTTTCTGCGCAAAAATCGAAACCACACCGGCCTCGCCCTCCGGGTCCTGGCGGGGCCCGTAGACGTTTGCGAACCGAAGGCTGACCGCCTGGATCCCGCTCACAGCCTGATAGTAGAACAGATAATGTTCGCCGCAGAGCTTGCTGATTCCATAGGGAGACATGGGCCGGAGGGGGTGGGTCTCCGGAGCGGGAAACACCTCCTGCTCCCCATAGATGGCCCCGCCGGACGAAGCAAAGATCACCTTTCTGGTTCCGTGCTTCACCGCCTGGGCCAGGACGTTTAGCGTGCCTAAAATATTGATCTGGGCGTCATAGGTCGGATCCGCCACGGAACGCCGCACGTCCATTTGAGCGGCCAGGTGCATCACCATCGTCGGCCGCTCTTTCCGGAACACCCGCTCGAGTCCGCTGCCCTGAATGTCCGTCTTGTAAAAATTTGCAGCCTTGTTGATGTTCTTGCGCTTGCCCGTGGAGAGATTGTCCACCACGACCACGTCGTAACCTTCTTGCACCAGCCGGTCTACCAGATGGGATCCGATAAAGCCGGCGCCGCCCGTCACCAGAATTTTCATGCCGCCCCCCGCCTCATGGTCCGGAACCATTCCACAAACCGTTGCACCCCTTCCACGACCGGCGTGGCGGGGCGATAGCCCAACAGCGACCGGGCCTTGGTGATATCGGCATAGGTCACCGGCACGTCGCCGGGCTGATCAGGCAGGGCCTGGATCTTCGCCGTCTTGCCCAGGCACTTCTCGATCAGCTGAATGAGCGCCCGCAGCTCGATCGTGGCCGATTCGCCCAGATTGAAGACCTCGAAGGGAAAGGGGCGGTCCAAGGCCGCCACGACTCCCTGCACGATATCGTCGATATAGGTGAAATCCCGCCTCGAACTCCCGTCGCCGAACATCGGCACCAGGTGCCCCTCTTCGATCTGCCGCACAAACTGATGGATCGCCATCTCCGGCCTCTGCCTGGGCCCATAGACGGTGAAAAACCGCAGGCAGGTGATGGGAATCTTGTGCAAGTGATGGTAGGTGTAGCAAATCAGCTCGCCGGCCAGCTTCGTCGCCGCATAGGGAGAAATGGGTCGGCTCAACGCCGCCGTTTCCGAAAAGGGCACCGTGGGCAGCCCGCCGTACACCGACGAGGAAGAGGCAAACACGAAGGTCGTCAACGGACGCCGACGCGCTACCTCCAGCAGCACGATCGTGCCCCGCATGTTCACGTCCTCGTAGAGGAGCGGGTCTTTGATCGAAGGCCGAACCCCCGCCCGGGCCGCCGCGTGGAAAATCCTGGTTACCCCTTCGGCCTCGCAGAGGGCCTCCACCCGGGCCTGATCCCGGATATCTCCCTCGACTAGTTTGTATTTAGGATTGGACAAGGCCGCGCGGACGTTCACCCGCTTGATGGCGGGATCGTAAAACGAATCGAAGTTGTCCAGACACAGAACCCGCTCGCCGCGGGCGAGCAACGCTTCGACCACATGGGAGCCGATGAACCCCGCGCCGCCTGTCACCAACGTACACGGTTCCGTCTTGCCCATCCCGACTCTCTCTAAAGCCTAGTGTTGGGGCTGATACCGCCAGCCGACCAGGATTTCGCGATTCCCCTTCTGTCCAGGCACGGGCGAGTCCAGCACCCCGATTCCCGTCAGGCCCAGGCCCTCCGCACAAGCGCGGACCTTCTCGGTCACGGCGCGGCGCTGCTCTTCATCCCGGACAATGCCTCCGCGGCCGACCTGGCCCTTGCCGACTTCGAACTGGGGCTTCACCAACGCAATGACCAGCGCCGGCTCCCGCAAAAACCGGATGACGCAAGGCAAGACCAGCGTCAGCGAAATGAACGACACGTCGATTACGGCCAGGTCGATCGGTTCCGGAATCGCCGATGGGTCCAGGTACCGGATGTTGCACCGGTCCAGCACAACCACCCGCGGATCTTGCCGCAGCTTCCAGTCCAACTGCCCGAATCCGACGTCCACCGCATAGACGATGCGGGCCCCGGCCTGCAGCAAGCAATCGGTGAATCCGCCGGTGGATGCGCCCACATCCAGCGCCGCCAGCCCGGTCGGGACAACCTTGAATGCCGTCAACGCCGCCGCCAGCTTGCCGCCCGCCCGGCTGGCATAAGGGGGCCGACTGGCCACCTCGATCGCAGCGTCGAGGGACACCAGCTTCGCCTGTTTATCGACCAGAACCCCGTCCACCGTGACGGCCCCGGCCATGATGAAGCCGGCGGCTTGCTCACGGCTGGCGGCCAGGCCTCGCGCCACCAGCGCGCGATCCAAGCGTTCCCGCACCGGCGCCTTCCTCTGAGCCGTCATGAAGGGGAGGCATCCTACAAACGTGTGTCACTTACGCCCGCCGCAGCGCCGGCTGATGCAGATGCCCGACTCGGCAGGCGAGCGCGGCCAGATCAATCTGATTCCGGAGGCAGGGCGGCGTCGTTCTCGTCGGCGTCGAAAGTGAAAGCGCGCAGGCGCTTCTTCCCATCCTTGTCTTGCACCAGGATTTCGACTTTCCGCTCCGCATCGTCTAACATTTTGAGGCAGGTCTTGGACAGTTTGATGCCTTCCTCGAAGATCTTCAAGGACTCATCGAGCGGGAGATCGCCTTTCTCCAACTCCGACACGATCGTTTCCAATCGCGACATGGCTTCTTCGAACTTCAACGCCGGCACGGACCCTCCTTAGCTCACCGGCTGCTCGCCGGCGAAGGCGTTATTATACCTGGCCGCCCCCCTGGGTCAAGCGATCACGAATCGGGAACCGACTCGCGGACCACGCAGAGGAGCCGGCCGCTGGCTAACTTGGCACTGACTTCGTTCCCGACCGCTACCTGGTCGGCCCGCCTGACGACCGTCCCCTCCGGCACGGTTTGCACGATGCTGTACCCCCGCGCCAGGATGGCCAGGGGGCTGAGCCCGTCCAACGCCCCCATCAGCGACGTGGCCGCTTGCCGGCGCCACGCCAACCGAGCGCGCGTCTGCTGCTCCAGACGTTTCATGTACTGGGGGACCAGCACGAGGGTGGCTCGGACCCGGCCCACCGGGCTGGCCAGCCCCAATCCATGATGGACGGTCAGCCAACGCCGGCTGAGTTTGGCCAGCGAGGCCCGTAGCGACTGGCCGAGGCGATCCGAGAGATCATCCAGGCGCTGCGCCTGCCGCTGCAACGGCAGAAGCAATCGCGACACCACTTGCCACGCGTCGTTCACGCGATGGCGGATCAGGATAAGGCGCGTCTCCATGGCCCGCTCCAGTCTGGCGCGAAGGTCCGCCGCGGCTCTGACCAGATCCGCCAAGACCGGCGCGACCGCCTCCGCCGCGGCCGACGGCGTCGGAGCCCGGTAATCGGCGGCAAAATCGGCCAGCGTCACATCGATCTCGTGCCCGACTGCGGAGACTACCGGCACCCTGGACGCGGCAATGGCCCGTACGACCACTTCCTCGTTGAAACACCAGAGGTCCTCTATGGACCCGCCACCGCGGCCGACGATCATCACATCCACCTTGCCGGACGAGCCGAGGGTGCGGATGGCCGCCGCGATCTTCGAAGCGGCCCCTTCGCCCTGCACCGGCACCGGACAGATCAACACATCCAGCGACGGGCAGCGGCGTCCCAGGACCACCAACATGTCGCGGATGGCGGCGCCAGAAAGGGAGGTGACGAGGCCGACCCGGCGCGGGAGGAACGGGAGCGGCCGTTTACGCGACTCGTCGAACAGGCCTTCGCGCGCCAGTCGTTCTTTCAACTGCTCCAAGGCCAGCTGCAGGGCTCCGACCCCCTTGGGCTCCAGGTAGTCCAGCACCACCTGGTATTCCCCGCGCGGCTCGTAGACGGTCAGGCGCCCCCGCACGACGACCTGCAGCCCTTCGCGCAGCGCAAACCGCAGGCGCTGCGCCTGGTTCCGGAACAGGACCGCCCGGATCTGGCATTGTGGATCTTTCAACGTGAAGTAGAGGTGGCCGGAGGCGGGACAGCGCAGGGTACTGACTTCTCCTTCGATCCAGACATCAGGAAACCCCTGTTCGAGCCGGTCGCGGACAAGCAGGGTCAGTTCGCTGACGGTAAGGATCCGCTGTGGCTGGGCGCCAGAACGCATGCGGGAACGCTATCCCAGGCTCATTGCGGCCGAACTATCGGTCACTCCGGAATGCGCAGGCGCTGAATATTCAGCGCCTTCCCGAGCCGGTGATCCAGCTCGATCAGCACGGCGCAAAACAGGGCCGGCCCCTGCGCCACTTCGAACCGACGCGGCATGCCGGTGAGAAACTTTTCGATGGCCAGTTCCTTCTTGATGCCGATGACCCCTTGCACGGGGCCGGTCATGCCGATGTCGGTCAGGTAGGCCGTGCCGTTCGGCAAAATCTGCTCGTCGGCGGTCTGGACGTGGGTATGGGTGCCGACGACCGCCGTCACGTCTCCGTCCAGGAAATACCCCATCGCCATCTTCTCGCTGCTCGCCTCGGCGTGCATGTCCACGATGATGGCGCTGGTCTTCTCCTTCAGCTTGGCCACCTCCCGCCGGGCGGTCTGGAACGGACAGTCCAGCGTGGGCATAAAGACCCGGCCCATGAGCTGGAGCACCGCCACCTTCTCGCCGTTGGGGGTTTCGGCCACAATGCTCCCCTGGCCCGGCGTGCCGGCCGGATAGTTCGCGGGGCGCAGTAACCGCGGCTCCTGCTTGATGAACTCCACGGTTTCTTTTTTGTCCCAGGCATGGTTGCCGGTCGTGATGACCGACAGGCCCAGGCCGAACAGTTCGCGGGCCAGCTCGTTGGTGATCCCGAACCCGGCCGCCGCGTTTTCTCCGTTCCCGATCACCAGGTCGACGCCGTGCTGGGCCACCGCCTTGGG
Organism: Nitrospira sp.; assembly: GCA_016873495.1. Taxonomy (GTDB): domain Bacteria; phylum Nitrospirota; class Nitrospiria; order Nitrospirales; family Nitrospiraceae; genus SYGV01. The sequence goes on from VGXC01000003.1 coordinate 87,979, forward strand.
TAACTGGCGGGCGATGGCCCGACGTCCCGGCTCCCCCATGATGTCGCCGATAAAAAGAACCTTCACCTTCCACCTAGGCAGTCACGCGTCGTAAAGTCGAACCGTCGATGAGTCTTCACGTCTCGGTGTTCGACATTACTACTTTCAGACTGCACCACTCACGCCTATTTCGCAAAATCCACGAAGCGGCTTTCCCGAATCACCGTCACCTTGATCTGACCCGGATAGGTCAGTTCCGCCTCGATCTTCTTGGCCAGTTCGCGGGAGATGTGGGAACACTCCACGTCGCTGACCTCCTCCTGGCGGACGATCACTCGGATTTCGCGCCCGGCCTGAATCGCATAGGCCTTCTGCACGCCTTTGAAGTCCACCGCCAACGCTTCCAGCTTCTCCAGCCGCTTCACGTAGGATTCCAGCGCCTCGCGCCTTGCGCCGGGCCTGGCTGCGGACAGGGCTTCCGCCGCCGCGACCAGCACCGTTTCGGGGCAGATCGGCTCGACTTGCTCATGGTGCGCGGCGATCGCGTTCACGACCTTGTCCGATTCCCCGTAGCGTTTCGCGATGTCGGCCCCCAGCATCGCATGAGGCCCTTCCTCTTCGTGGCTCACGGCCTTGCCGATGTCGTGCAGCAAGGCGCCGCGCTTGGCCAGCTTGACGTCCAACCCCAATTCTGAAGCCATAATCCCGCAGATGTAGGAGGCTTCCCGGGCATGGTACAGGTTATTCTGGCCGTAACTGGTCCGGAACTTCAACCGCCCGAGGACCTTGACCAGCTCGGGATGGAACCCCGAGAGGCCGACTTCGAAGATGATCTTTTCCGCCTCTTCGATCATCATCTTCTCGACGTCGGTCTTGGTCTTCTCGACGATTTCCTCGATGCGCGTCGGATGGATGCGACCGTCCTGCATCAACCGCTCCAGCGAGATTTTGGCGATTTCCCGCCGCATCGGATCGAACCCCGAGATGATGACCGCTTCCGGCGTTTCGTCGATGATCAGGTCGATCCCTGTCGCCGCCTCGATCGCGCGGATGTTCCGCCCTTCGCGCCCGATGATACGGCCTTTCATGCTGTCGTTGGGAATCTGCACCACGGAGATCGTGGCCTCGGAAACATAGTCCCGCGTCACCCGCTGGACCGACCGGGCGATGATTTCCCTGGCTTCGCGCTCGGCGTTTTCTTTGGCTTCGTCGATGATCCGCTTGGCCACGCCCGCGGCATCCAGCCGGGCTTCGGACTCGATCTCGCTCAGCAACTGTCGCTTGGCCTCGTCCACCGTCATCCCGGCCACTCGCTCTAGCGCCTGCCGATGCTCTTTGACGGCCTTCTCGCAGGCCGCTTCCTTGTCGGCGATCGCCTCCTCGCGCCGGATCAGCATCTGCTCGCGCTTGATGGATTCGGCCTCGCGCTTGTCCACTGCGCCGGCCTTCTTCTCGAGATTTTCCTCCCGCTGGAGCAACCGCTTCTCCTGCGCGGCGAGGTCCGCACGGACTTCCTTCTGTTCTTTCTCCAGCTCGGCCTTGGCCTGAAACAGCCGGTCCTTCGCCTCCAGCTTGGCTTCCTTGACCAGATTCTCGGCCTCGCGCCCGGCCCCCTGTACGATCTGGCGGGACTGCTCTTCCGCTTGCCGATGTCGGGACACCAGCAGCGTCCGGCGCAACGCCTCGGAGACGCCGAAGCCGACCAGGGCGCCCACGGCGCCGATGATCACATAGATGGCAACGCTCGTAAGAATGGTCTCCACCCCCTTTACATGTTGGTGAGGCGTACCAACGCCTCGGTCTCACGTTCAGCAGGAGGAATCAGGTGGGGCTCACGCCCCGGGTGCGGCCAGGAGAGACTTGGGAGGGATACGACGCAGAGGCTGTTGCCTCGGTGACGGCAGATGACAAGAGGTGCGGCGGATACCCCGCCGCGGACGGTCAGAAGGCTCCGAAGAGTGTCATGGCAGCCGACCGGTTTCCTGGTCGGCCTCGAACGAGAGAAGATCGACGAGCCACCCTGCCCCCACCCCGTCGGGGAGGCACGACCGGCACCGGACCCCTTCTCACGCCCTCGTCAAACCCAACTGGCGCCAACAGGGCCTCCTTCTCACCCGCGCCGCGACCGAGACAGGCCACGAGTGCGCGCCCTGCGTCCGCGCCCCATCGACACCACCACGCCATGACTATCGCCAACATCTTCATCGCATTCCGCTGCGCCGGATCAGTCCGGCTCATCCAAATCGCCTCTTGTGCTATTAATGTCGCCACCCAAGCCGCTCCGTCGTTCTCCTATTCCGCTCAGGTTCCCCTTCTCTGGTTGTGCGTACCGTATCAAATGGCGGGAGCCATTGCAAGCCCCATACGCCACCGGCCATTACCCCCGCCGGCCCGTTTGCAGGGTTTCCTCGATGGATTCCATCAAATGCTGGGCTCGCCGCTCCACGTCCGCCACACCCTGCTCCCGTTGGGCTTCCGCCTGAAACAGTTGATGGGCGACGTTGAGCGCCACCAGCACCGCCAGTTTCGACGGCGTGGCGGTTTTCATGCCCCGCGCCAGGCTCCGCATCTGTTCGTCCACATAGGCGGCCACGCGCTGCATGTAGAGCTCGTCCGCCTCGGCCTTGACGGTATACTTTTGGCCGTAGATTTCGATCTCCAGAGTCTTAGCCACGCGCCACCTCCATCCCTCGCTTGGCGTGCACCGTCGGCCTATTTATCGGTTTATCGTAGCTGAGGCCGACGGATAAAGCCCTCAAGTATCTTGCCGTTCTCTACAATGCCGGCTTGGCTTGAGCCCGGCGTTTCGATCAGATGCGCCGGGAGAAGCTATTTGCCACCGGTGAAAATATGAACCAAGCTTGCTTGAACCGCCGCGTTCGATCAACTCGCGGCGGATAGTTACGTTGCCGCCAGTGGCTATTGCCCACCTCTCGCTTGGCGTGTGCCGCGCGCCTCGCATATTTATTGCGGCGCGCGGGTACACATCGCCATGTGAACGCTTCAAAACGATCAATCCTTGCATGGTCCGCCCTCCACGCATTCGAGGAGATCCAGTTCGCCCATGACTTTTTCGATCCGTGACCGGACGTCATCCCGCTCCTGTTCCCACCGACGATTCATTTCATCCTGCTTCGACAGACGTTCCCGCGCCGCACGCAACTCTCCCTCCAGCGACACATTGGCCTTCTTCAGCGAGTGAATCAACTCCACCATGCTGCGGATGCGCGCTTCCAGCGCCGCCATTTTGTCCAGTGCCATCGAGCATCTCCGATGAAAATGAACGATTGAAACAATGCCGGATTGACGATTCAAAGACCGATCAATCGTCAATGACTCAATGAGTTAATGGAGCAATTCCTTATAGGAGCTTCAACAAGCCTTGTCAAGAAAGCGGAAGGCGCAGACGCTCCCGCCCAGCCGGTGATATTCATGGTAGCTTCGCAACACGCGTTTCACGTACTGGCGCGTCTCCTGATAGGGGATCAATTCGACCCACTCATCCGGGTCTCGCCCGTTGGACCTGGCAATCCACCCGGTCACCGCCTGGGGCCCGGCGTTGTAGGCGGCGACGGTGCGGATGATGTTTCCGTTGAATTGCTGAAGCAGCTGCTCGACGTAACGGGCGCCCACCCGGATGTTCGTGTCCTGATCGAACAGGTCGTCGCGCCCCACGTCAGGGAACCCTTGCTTCTTGGCCACTTGCTGGGCCGTGACCGGCATGACCTGCATCAGTCCGACTGCCCCCACCCGCGAGACGGCCCGCGGGTCATACTGGCTTTCCTCGCGAATGATCGCCGCAACCAGGTAGGGGTCCACCGCCGAACCGGCATGCGTCCGGATGGTCGGCAGATACGCCATGGGATAGGCCACGCTCCAAAGGGCTAACGGAACCGTTTCCCCTCCGCGTTCCAGCCCGTCCCGGAAATACAGCCGGGCCAAGCGAAGGGCATGGTGGGTGGCGCCGGCTTGGCTCAACAAGGTCGAGAGTTCCACGAGGGCCCCCCGGTCGCGGGCATAGCGTTCGGGCAACGACGCCCATTCTTTCGCCGCGTCCTGATCCATCCCGAGGAGCCTCAACTCGACCGCGCGCAAATAGTGAGGGTCCCGCAAGACCGCCTCCCGGCCCTCCTCGCCCGTCTGGTTGCCGCCGGACGGAGACCCCTCCGCCGATGCCGGAACCGGCGGGGCCAATGGAGACGAAGCCACCCGCATCTGTGCAAGCTGGCAGTAGTAGGTGCGCGTATATTGTCGGCAGAGTTGGAGGTACAGGTCGGCGGACTGGCGATCGTTGGATTGCTCCAGAGCCCGCGCGGCCCAGTAGAGCGCTTTGGGGGCGACCTGCGGATCGTCCTTGCCTTTCAACAATTCGCGAAAGGTGTCCACCGCCTGCCCATAGCGGCCGGTTCGGTATTGGATCCAGCCGATCCGCCAGAGCGCTTCCCCTTTCTGCCCCGATCCTTCGCCCAGTTGCACCACTTTCCGGTACGTGGCCAAAGCCTGGTCGTATTGGCTCTGGTCATCCTGCCAACTTCCGACCAACAGCTGGATGGCCGCCTTTTGCTCGGTGGAGAGGGCGCGCCGCGGGGCTGCCGCGGCCAGGGCCAGCAACCGCTCCCCGTCGTTGAGTCGCAGATAGACGCGAGCCAACCAGACGGTCGCCTCTTCCGATTCCGGCCCGGCCTCGGCGGCCAGGTCCTTGAATACGTGCCGGGCTTGTTCATACCGCTTGAGGCGGACCAGGGCTGTACCTAACTTCAACTTGGCTTCGCCTGTGCGCGCATCGTGAGGGGCGCCGCCGAGGAACTTCTGGAGGTCGGCGACGGCTTCGTCGTGCAGGGCCAGGTTCAAGAACGAAAGGGCACGGTTGTACGATTCATCCGGAGTCGGACGCCAGACCGCCTTTGTCATCTGGGACAAACGCCGCTCGGCTTCCTTGGCTTCCTGCGCCTGCGGGTAGCGCGCCCAGAGCTGCTTTAACGTCGCCTGGCTATCGGCAAGGCGATTGTCCTTGAACTGACAATCGGCAAGGTTCAACAGGGCACCGGGAGCGACCGGCTCCTGGGGACCCAGGAGCACCGCCCGCGCGAGAGGGTCCATGGCTTTAGCGCACTGCCCCGCCTTGTACCAGGATTCGCCGGACCGGTAGGCGACACGGACTCCCAGCAAGGTATCCGGCACAGCCTCAGGGATGCGCTCAAGCTGGACGGCTGCGTCCCGGGCATCCCCCATCTTGAGCAACGCCTCACCCATCCAGAGACGGGTGTAGTCCTCGATCACCGGCAGATCGCGCTGGGCAGCCCTGAAATATTGCAGGGACTCGGCCGGGTCCCGCTCCAACAACAGCAGCCCGGTCACCAGGCCGGCGCGCTTGGCCCAGAGGGAGTCAGGAAACCGCTCGCGCACCTCGGTCAATCGTTGCAAGCGAGCCGCGAGCTGGCTGGCCGTGTCGGTGGCGGGGGGCTGTTTAGCAAACACTGCGCGATAACAGTCCTCCGGGGACGTACAGGCTGAGTCGGGGGTCTCGGGCTGGGCCACGGACGCGGCGGCAAAGATCAGGGACAGGACAAGGGACAGGAAACCGGAAGACGCAACAAGGTTTTGGTATTGGCGAGGAACAGACATGCGTTCGCTGTGAACCGGGTGAAAAGGACGCATGCAAGTAGAAGCAGTATACCACAATCCCATCAAGGCTGACGCAACGCTGCACGATGAATGCTGTGTGATCGATTGAATATTCTGCGAGGCCACCTTCATCGTTCTACGTGCATCGTTTGCCTTCCCACTCCTTGTCAGGCATTTTCTCCCTGTGCTAGGCTGACGCATGCCATCCCATGCATCCCTACCAGTTGCGCCGGCGCCCGAGGCGCTCCCGCTGCTGACCCTGGATTATCCGGCCGCCGAGCAATTCGTCCACCGTCTCGGCTGGCCCCCATACCGCGCCCAGCAGATCCTCCGCTGGCTGTACCAAGGCCGAGTTCGCGAGATCGATCAGATGACGGACCTCTCGAAGGCGGAGCGCGCGCTCCTCCGCGACAGGACAACCGTCGGACGGTCGCGCCAGTGCCGGACCCTCAGGGCCGACGACGGAACCACTAAGTTCCTGATCGGCCTCGATGACGGGCTGACGGTGGAAACCGTGTTGATTCCCGATGGCAGACGCCTGACGCTCTGCCTCTCGACGCAAGTCGGCTGCACCCTCGACTGCGCCTTCTGCCTCACCGGCACCATGGGCTTGAAGCGAAACCTGAAAGTCCACGAGATCGTGGACCAGGTGCTCACGGTCCAGGACCGGCTTGAGCCGGGTCAGACTTTGACCAGCCTGGTGCTGATGGGCATGGGGGAGCCGCTCGCCAACCTGGATGCCGTTTCGGACGCCATCACCAGACTGACCAACCAGCGCTGGGGCCTGGGCATTTCAGCCCACCGGATTACCCTGTCCACAGCGGGGCTCGCCTCCCGGCTGAACGAGGTAGCGGCGCTGGGCGTCAACCTGGCCATCTCTCTGAACGCCTCGACCCAGGAGCAACGTACCAAGCTCATGCCGGCCGTGAACCGCCTGTTCCCCTTGAAGACGTTGCTCGACGCCTGTCGGGCCTACCCCCTCCCGCCGCGTCGTCGCTTGACCTTCGAATATGTCCTGTTGGGAGAGGAAAACGATACGGAATCGGACGCCAAGCGGCTCGTTAAGCTCCTTACCGGCATTCGGTGCAAGGTCAATTTGATTCCGTTCAATCCCTTTCCCGGCAGTGCCTACCAACGGCCGTCCGACGGCAGGGTCCTGCGGTTTCAAGCGATCCTAAAGCAGGCAGGGGTGGATACGTTCATTCGCAAGAGCAAGGGCCGCGACGTGCTGGGGGCCTGCGGTCAGCTCGGCGACCTACCGGGGTTGATCACACCGCAGCCTCTCTCCCTTGCCTTGACACCGGCGGAAGCCGGTTGTTAAGAAGTACAGTCACCCCGATGAATGAGGAACGCGAATGATACACGGATGCAGGCCCCATAGAGCCCTCGCCTCTGCCCTGATCGCCCTGCTCCTCCTGCCTGCCTGGCCCAGCTCCGCCCGCTCGGCCGAGACCAAGGAATATGTCCTGGCTAACGGACTGAAGGTGCTGCTGGTCGAGTCCCCCAAAGCACCCGTGGTGACGGTTCAGATCTGGTACAAGGTCGGCTCCCGCAACGAGATCATGGGGCGGGCCGGCCTGTCCCACATGCTCGAGCACATGATGTTCAAGGGCACCCCCAAATACGGCAAGGGCCTCTTCTCTAAAATCATCCGCAAAAACGGGGGCAACGACAATGCCTTTACCGGCCAGGACTTCACCGGGTACTTCGAGAACCTGGCGGCGGACCGGACGGAGCTGGCGCTGGAGCTGGAAGCCGACCGGCTGCGCGGGCTCCTCTTGGACGACAAGGAATTCCAGCTCGAGCGGGAAGTGGTTAAGGAGGAGCGCCGGCTGAGGACGGAGGACGATCCCCAATCCTTCCTGGCCGAATCCCTCTTTGCCCAGGCCTTCCTGATGCACCCCTATCACTGGCCGATCATCGGCTGGTTTCCGGACCTTAACGCCATGACCAGGGAAGACCTCAAGCAACATTACGACACCTACTACGTACCGAACAACGCGACCCTGGTTGTCGTCGGGGACATCAAATCCGAGGTCCTGCTCCCGACTATCACGCGCCTGTTCGAGCCCATCCCAGCCAAACCCCTTCCGGCCGCCCAGATCGTGGCTGAGCCGGAGCAACGGGGCGAACGGCGGATTGTCGTGAAACGCGACGCCCAGTTGCCGACCATCATGGCCGGGTACCGGGTGCCGAATTTCAAGGATGAGGACGCATACGCCCTCACCGTCCTGGAATCCATCCTGTCGCACGGCAAGAGCGCGCGGCTGTATCAAAGCCTGGTCTACGAGCAGAAGAAAGCCTTGGCCGTCGGGGCCGAATACAATCTGCTGGCCACGGACCCGGAACTGTTCTATTGCTTCGTCATGGTCAAGCCGGGGCAGAAGGTAGAGGACGTCGAGCAGGCCCTCTACAAGGAAATTGCCAAGCTGCAGGCCGCGCCCCCCTCAGCCAAGGAACTGGAGCGGGCCAAGAACCAGGTAGAGGCGGAATATATCTTCGGCCAGGATTCCAACTTCCGCCAGGCCATGCTCCTCGCTCAGGCCGAGACGGTCGGAGCCGGTTGGCGCCAGGTGGACCAGTTTGTAGAGCGCCTCCGCCGCGTCACGGCCGCGGATGTGCAGCGGGTGGCCAAGCGCTACCTGGTCCAGGACGCGCGCACAGTGGGCATCCTGATCCCGACACCGACGCCGCCTGCGGCTCCCGCACCGGCGCCAACTCTCATGAGCGAGGCGCGATGATGATCAAAACACAAACAGCAGAAGGCGGAACGCAGAAGGCAATCGGCCTGCTGCCTACTGTCTACTGCCTACTGCTGATCCTTGGCGGCTGCCTTGCGCTCCAGGCAGGGCCGGTACAAGCCGCCGACATCAACCCGGTCCGCTACGTCGCGCCGAACGGGCTCACCGTGCTCGTGCTGGAACAACATGCGCTGCCCATCGTGCAGGTCCACGCGCTGGTCAAGACCGGCTCGGTCCAGGACCCGCCCGGTAAGGCCGGACTCGCCAACCTCGTCGCCAACCTGCTGGACGAAGGCACCGCCACCCGCAGCGCCACGCAACTGGCCGAACAGATCGAATTCGTGGGAGGCCAGATGGCGGTGAAGAGCGGGGACGACTTCACGACCGCGTCGGTCAAGGTCCTGAAAAAGGACCAGGACCTGGGCCTGGAGCTCCTGGCCGACATCCTGCTACGCCCCTCTTTCCCGGAGAAGGAACTGCGGCGCGTCCGCAGCCAGATCCTGGGCGAGATGCAGAGCGAACAAGACGATCCGGGCACCATCGCCGCCAAGGCCTTCAACCAGCTCGTGTTCGACGGCCACCCCTACCGGTGGCCGGTGAACGGCACCGAGGCCACCCTGGCCACCGTCACGCGGAAGGACGTTCAGCAGTTTTACAGCCACGAGTACCTGCCGAACCAGACGATTCTCGCCGTCGTCGGCGACATCACCGCCGACCAGGCGAAGGCCCTGGTGGCCAAGCACTTCGGCGCCTGGAAACGGGGCGTCTCGCCGCCCCGCGTCATGACTCCGCCGGCGCCTCTGGCGAAACCGGTGGTCAAGCTGATCCAAAAGGAGCTGTCGCAGGCCACGATCATGCTGGGGCATCTCGGCGTCAGCCGGAACAACCCGGATTACTATGCGATCACCGTGATGAACTACATCCTGGGGGCCGGAGGGTTTTCGTCCCGCCTGATGAACTCGATCCGCGACAACCAGGGCCTAGCCTACGGGGTGGGGAGCATGTTCGACCCAAACCTCATGCCGGGGTCCTTTATGGTCAGCCTCCAGACCAGGAATGAAACGGCCAATCAGGCCATCGCCGGCGTACTGGCCGAACTCAACGGCATCCGCGACGCCCCCGTCACGGACGAAGAGCTGGCCGACGCCAAGGCCTACCTGATGGGCAGCTTTCCGCTCCGCCTGGACACGACCGGCAAACTGGCCGAGGTGCTCAGCCAGGTGGAGTTCTATGGCCTGGGCATGGACTACTTCACCTCATATCCGAGTTGGATCGAGACAGTCTCCAAGGAAGACGTCCTACGGGTGGCGAAACAGTACTTGAATCCCACGAACTATGCCCTGGTCGTGGTGGCCAACCAGACCAAGGCGCAGGTGAAGCCGACCGCCAACGCGACGGTGGCCAAGTAGCCCCGTCATTCGATCAATGCTGCCGAGGAAGCCGTGACCTCCTCCCTCACCCAGAAACACCGGACACTGGAGCAATTGCTCAAGGAGATGGGCTCCGTGCTCGTCGCCTATTCGGGCGGGATCGACAGCACGGTGGTGATGAAAGTCGCGCACGACGCGCTGGGAACCAAGGCCCTCGCCGTCACCGCCGTGTCCCCCACCCTTCCGGAGATGGAACTGCAACAGGCTAAGCAGGTCGCGGACCAAGTCGGAGCCCGGCACCGGCTCATGGAAACCGACCAGCTCCGAATCCAGGACTTCGTGAAGAACGACGAGACCCGCTGCTACCACTGCAAGACAGACCTCTACCAAGGATTGGCACAGCTCCGGCAAGAAATGGCGATGGACGTCATGGTGGACGGCACCAACCTGGACGATCTGGGTGACGAGCGGCCCGGTCTCCTGGCCGCTCGGGAATGGGGCGTGCGGAGTCCCTTGGTGGAAGCGGGCCTGTCCAAGAAAGAAGTCCGCGAGCTGGCCAAGGAATTGGGACTGTCGAACTGGGAGAAGCCGGCGGCCGCCTGCCTCTCATCCCGCATTCAGCGGGGGACGCCCGTCACCGCCGAAAAACTGGCGCGCGTGGAACGGGCCGAGACGTTTCTGATGGAGCAGGGATTCCTGCAGGTCCGGGTGCGGGACAGGGAGGGAACAGCGCGGGTGGAGGTGGAGCTAGAGGAAGTCTCCCGGCTGCTGGAGCCGGCCATGCAGCGCACCGTCACCGAACGGCTGCGGCAGTTCGGCTTCGCGGCCGTCACCCTTGACCCGGCCGGCTACCGCAAGGGCGGCGGCAACTGACTCCCTGCCAATAAAAAAGCCCGGCTCGGAGCCGGGCTTTTTCTCACATCTATCCTGTCCGCCTGTGCGCGAGTCAGTTTTTCTGGAATTGCTTGGCCGCGGCCGCCAGGGCTTCATCGGCCAGCCGGCGATGGTCCGCATCGTTCAGACTGCGCCCCACCACCTTCTCCGCCACCAACAAGGCTAGGTCCGTCGTCTGGTTGCGGATGTCCTGAATCGCCTTGCGCCGCTCCGCATCGATCTCCCGCTGCGCATCCCCTTTGATCCGCTCCGCGTCGGCCTGTAAGCGCTGCTCGTTTTCTTCCTGCACCCGCTGGGCCCGCTCCCGGGCGGCTACGAACAGGGCCTCGGCCTCTTTGGACGCCGCCGCCAGCTTGGCCTCGTACTCCTGCATCTTCCGCTCGGCCTCGGCGCGGTGCCGGTCGGCTTGCTCCAGGCTTTCCCGGATCTTCCGCTCCCGCGCTTCCAGCGTCTCGAGAATCGGCGGGAAGGCATACTTGGCCAAGATCCAGAGCAGGATGGCGAAGGAGACGACCTCCCAGAACATCAACGACGAAAAGAAGTGACTTTCAAACTGTGGCATGGCGTGACTCTTTCTAAAGGATGCTCAAAACGGTCGTCCAACAAGGCCGCAGGGCACGAGGCCCCCGAGGCGTACTAGAGAAGTACGTTGAGGGGGTCACGCGCCCGAGAACGAAGTTGGAGGCCGTTTTCAGCATCCTACTTGCGCAGCCCCATGATGATGAACGCAATGACCAGGCCGTACAGCGCGATCGCCTCGACCAACGCGAACCCGATCCACATGTACTTGCCGACCCGCCCTTCGGCCTCCGGCTGTCGCGCGACCGCTTCGATCATCTTGCCGAAAATGTAGCCGATCCCGACCCCGGCGCCGGCAAATCCCGCCGCCGCTAATCCCATCCCGACCAATGCCGCTGCTGCTGCATCCATGTCCTTCGATCCTCCCTTGAAAAGCTATGAGCCGATGGCTGGTTCTATTTTCTAGTGGGCGTGGGCATCGCCATGACCATGTAACGTGACCGCATCGCCCAAGTAGACACAGGACAACACCGTAAAGATATAGGCTTGGATGAAGGCAATGCCGACCTCCAGCCCATTCATCGCGATCGTAAAGGCGAAAGGCAGCCAGCCGATCAAGAGCCCGCCGCCGATCGCCAGGCCGAACAACACACCTAAGATCGTATGGCCGGCGGTCATGTTGGCGAAGAGCCGGACGGCCAGCGACACAGGCCGAGCCAATTGACTCACCAGCTCAATCGGGATCATCAGCGGCAGCAGCCAGCCCGGCGTGCCTGGCGGGACCAGGATGCCCAGGAACTTGATCCCGTGCAGCATGAACCCCAGCGCCACGCTCAAGGCATAGACCGAAACAGCGAAGACCGCCGTGACGATGATCTGACTGGTCACCGTGTACGAACCGGGAATCAGCCCCAATAAGTTGGAAAAGAGGATGAAGACGAAGAGCGTCGCCACCAGCGGGAAGAACTTCATCCCGTCCTTGCCCATGGTGTCCAGAATGATCCCGCGGATGAAGTCCACCAATATCTCGGCCAGGCTTTGCAGTTTCGTGGGCACCATCTTACGGGCCGAGCCCCCGATCACCAAGAGCGCGGCCGCCAGGCCGACCACGATCCACATCAGAATCACGGCCTTGTTGATGGAGATATCCAGGCCGAACAGCGAGATCGGAATCAACTCGTGCAGCTCAAACGGATGGAGCGGACTTTCTTCCACGGACCTACGATCTCCTATTTCGGCCAGTTTTGCGCGACCCGCATGACGTTGCGAATGCCCGCGCCCACGCCCACCACCAACCCGATCACCAGGCCCCAGGGCCAAGACCCGAACAGGTAGGTATCCGCCACCCAGCCCAGCCCGCCCCCCACCACCAGCGAGGCGAGCAGTTCGGTCCCCATCCGGACCGCCTGCCCCAAGCCCGCGTAGAACGGATCGTTCGAGGGCGGCATAGCTATCCCGGCGGACACCGGAGCGTTTCCGGCAGGCGGCCGAACAAAAGCGCGCTATTCAATCAAAACAGCAAGTGGATTGTCAAGGTGAACGATGTGCGCCGAGATCAGAGCTCCCGGAAGAAGGTCCGTTCTTACCGATGCCCAAGAACGGCCGATTCGTCAAGTGGCCCCCCTGGAACCGCTTGTGGTACAACCAAGGGCATGATTCGCCCGTCGCGCGCGCGGTTTCTGATGGAAGAGCGGCCGGAGCCGCTGGCGGTCTCGCTACCGCTCCCGGAAGCCGACCCATTTGAGTTACACCGCCGCTTAGCCGTGCCCGGTCGCCCGTCGTTTCTTCTGGAAAGCGGCAAGGGCGGCGAAGGGATCGCCCGCTGGTCGTTTTTGGGCAGCGATCCCTACTTGATGTTGTCCGGCAAGGGGGCCCGCTACGACCTGACGGGCCCTGGCGGGACGACCAGCCACGATGGGAATCCTTTCACGGCCCTAGCCGACCTCATGCGCGCCTCCCGCATGCCCAGGCCTGACGGCCTGCCCCCGTTTTTCGGCGGCGCGGTCGGTTACCTGAGTTACGATGCAGTCCGACAGTTCAAGCGGCTGCCCAACCTGGCGGACGACGATCTGCTGGCGCCGGACCTGCAATTTGCCTTCATCGACCTGCTCGCCGCACTCGACCACCAGGAACGGACGCTCCACCTGATCTTCGCCCCGCCGATGGACCGGCTCTTGGGCGAGCCCCGAGAAAAGCTGTACCGGGAGGGATGCGACCGGTTGGCGGAATTGGAAGCGCGACTGTCCGTCCCCCCTCGCGACCTCGACGCGCCGACGCCCGGCGCCTGCACCATCCTGCCGGGCCAATCGCAGGCCGAGTACATGGCTCGCGTCGAGCACATTCAGGAATACATTCGCACCGGGGACATCTACCAAGCCAACTTGTCGCACCGCTTCTCAATTGCCCTGCCGCAGGGCCGGACCATAGCGGAACAGGGCGCTTCGCTCTATCGGCGGCTGCGGCAGGTTAACCCCTCTCCCTTCGCCGGCTTGCTTGCGTTCGATGGTCTCTGCCTGGTCAGTTCTTCCCCCGAGCGGTTGGTCCGCCTGCAAGAACGGCACGTTGACACCCGCCCCATCGCCGGCACCAGGCCGAGGGGCCGCGACCTGGCCGAGGACCGGCGGCTGGCGGAAGAGCTGCTGACCAACCAGAAAGAACGGTCCGAACATTTAATGCTCGTGGACTTGGAGCGGAACGATCTGGGACGCGTCTGCCGATACGGCTCCGTGCGCGCGGACGAATTCATGGTCGTCGAGCGCTATTCCCACGTGAGTCACATCGTCTCCAATGTCACGGGAACATTACGCGACGAGCTGGATGCCTTCGATCTGATCCCGGCGGTGTTTCCCGGCGGCACGATCACCGGCGTGCCGAAGATCCGCTGCATGGAGATCATTGAACAGATCGAGCCGGTCCGGCGCGGGCCCTACACCGGTTCATTGGGGTATCTGAGCTGGTCCGGCGATGTGGATCTGAACATCATCATCCGGACATTGGTCCTGAGCAAGGCTCACGGCTACTTGCAGGTCGGCGCCGGAATCGTGGCAGACTCGGACCCAGCCCGCGAGTATGAGGAAACGCTCTTCAAGGCGGAGGCACTCTTCAAGGCCCTCCGGGAGAATTGACGATTGAATCATTGTTGAATTGATGATTGAAAAACCGATCCATCGTCCATGTCAAAATCGTCAATGAATCAATTCCTATGTGGATTTATCTGAACGACCGGTTCGTGGACCGGAAAGAGGCGTTGATCTCGGTCTTCGACCATGGTTTCCTCTATGGGGACGGGGTCTACGAGACGCTCCGCACCTATAGCGGGCGCTTCTTCATGCTCCAGCAACACCTCGCCCGGCTGCAACGCTCGGCGCGCCTGATCGGGCTGACCGTTCCACTCTCCGAGCGACAGTGGCCGGCGTTATTACGGGAGTCGGTGGTCCGTAACGAGCTCACGGACTCCCATCTGCGGATCACCCTCTCGCGCGGCGAGGGCGAGCTGGGCCTGGACCCGGCCCTCTGCCCGCGCCCCACCCTGGTCATCATGGCCAGGCCTATCGCAAAATACCCAGCCCACCTGTTTCAAGCAGGGGTCCCGCTGACGCTGGCCGTGACGAGACGCAACCTCGCCACGGCCCTGCCGCCCCAGATCAAGTCGCTGAACTTCCTGAACAACATCCTGGCGAAGCGAGAAGCGGGGGAAGCCGGGACCTTCGATTCTCTCATGCTCAACGCGGAGGGGCTGCTCACCGAATGTACGACGAGCAATTTCTTTTTCGTATCCGGTGGTGGCCTCTACACGCCTTCCGTGGACTGCGGCATTCTGGACGGCATCACCCGGGAGGTGGTCCTGACCCTGGCGCGGGAGAACGGCCTGCCCGTCGAAGAAGGGCGCTATCCGGCGGAGGCCCTGGCCCATGCGGAAGAGGCCTTTTTGACCAATACCTCGATGGAAGTCATGCCGGTGCGCTCGCTCGACCAGCTTCCCATTGGACCCGGCCATCCAGGGCCTGTCACCCGGAGGCTCCAAGAGCTGTTCCACTCCAACCTCGCACGATTCCTCACTTAGCCGGTCCTTCAAGCTCTCATCACAAGCAGCCGATACTGGTCGTGCGAGCTCTGCCCGGCACAGCGCGCCAGGGGGCTGCCTGCGTGAAAGGCCCATAGGTTTTGACAGGTAGGGGGGTGGATGCTATGGTCGCCGGTATGTCGAAGGCATGGGAACATGTCCGAGGAGCATTACCCGGTGCGACGCGCATGGGCCTCGCCCTCGCGCTGCTCTCCGTCCAGTTCCTCTTCCCCGTTCAGCCGGTTGCCGCCGGCGACGTCTTCTATTATGTGGATCGGGAAGGGACGATGCACTTCACCAATACCCCGACCGACTCCCGATTCCGTAAATTTCGCGGCCCAGTCTCTACAGCCCGACCGGCCGCGCAGCGCGCCGATCTCACCGACACGATCCTCCGCCACTCCCGGCAGCACCGGGTAGACCCGGCACTGATTCGCGCGGTCATCAAGGCGGAATCCGACTTCGATCCCACGGCCGTGTCGCGGGCGGGGGCCATGGGGCTCATGCAATTGATGCCCCTCACGGCGCTGAGACTGGATGTGCGGGATCCCTACAATCCGGAAGAGAATGTCAGAGGCGGGGCTCAGTACTTGCGCTACCTACTGGACCGCTTTCACGGCAACGTCCCGCTCGCCTTGGCCGCCTATAATGCTGGGGAAACCCGGGTGGAACGATACCGGAACCTGCCGCCCATCGAGGAGACACGCGACTACGTCAGCAAGGTGCTCCGGTTCTACCATGCCTTTCTGTCCGGCGAATCCGAGGCGCTGCTTCGACCGGCCGGAACCGTCACGTCGTCGAGAGCGCCCGCTCCCCTCGTCTTCGCCGCCCCCTCGGTCCGCTGACCACAACCCATTAGGCAGGCTTGGCCTTGCCGGCCCGCAGCGGAACCAGGCGCGGGCGCTTGGCGTCATGGCCTGGGTCTGACAAAAGGCCGTCCTGCTGCATATGGCTATGGACCTTCCAGCCCGGCCTGCGATGATCGGGAAAGTCCGCCCGGTAGTGGGCGCCGACGCTGTTCTCCCGCCAGAGCGCCGCCTCGGCGATGCAGCGTCCCACCTCCACCATGTTCTTGACTTCCAACGCCAGCCGCGTCGTGAAGGGCCGGTTGAGCGCTCGCTCCCAACGGAACAATTGCCCAGTGGCGCTGACCAGCGAATCACGGGTGCGGACCAACCCTACCTTGCCCCACATAACCCGGCGCAGCGAGCTGCGGAGCTTGTCGGCGTCCTCCACCTCGGCCGGGGGACCTGCATCCCAATCCCGTAGCGACGGCAAGGGCGCAGCCGCACGAACCCCGCGTCCCGCCGAGGCGGTCGCCGCCTTGGCCGCCCGCGCGCCGAACACCAGTCCCTCCAGCAGCGAATTGCTGGCCAGCCGGTTGGCCCCGTGCACCCCGCTGCAGGCCACCTCGCCGGCGGCAAAGAGTCCGGGCAGGCTCGTCGCCCCCATCGTGTCCGTCTTCACCCCGCCCATCATGTAATGGGCGCTCGGCGAGACGGGGATCCATTCTTCGGTGATATCGATATCGTACCGGAGACAGGTGGAATAGATGGTCGGGAAGCGCCGCTTGATGAAGGCCGCATCCAGGTGCGTCACATCCAGATACACATGCCGGGAGCGGGTCGCCGCCATCTCCGACCAGATCGCCCGGGCCACGATGTCCCGCGGCGCAAGCGTCCCCGCCGGATGGTACCGGTGCATGAAGGGCTCTCCCTTGATGTTGCGGAGTTCGCCCCCCTCGCCCCGGATGGCCTCGGACAAGAGAAACGGCGGACTGGATGGCAGGTACAGGGCGGTGGGATGGAACTGCACGAACTCCATGTCTTCCAGCACCGCTCCGGCCCGATAGGCCATGGCCATTCCGTCGCCGGTGGCATTGGGGGGATTGGTCGTCCGCGCATAGACCTGGCCTGCCCCGCCGGTCGTCAGAACGACCGCCTGCGCGGGCAGAATAAAGCGCGCGCCGGTCATCTCGTTCAACACGAGCGCGCCCCGGCACCGGCCTTCCGCGACCACCAGGTCCACCGTGAAGTGGCGCCCCAGGTGCTCGATCATCTTCCGCCGCCGCGCCTCGGCCATGAGGACCCGGACCATTTCGTTGCCGGTGGCATCCCCGCGCGCGCGGAGGATGCGGCTGCGGCTGTGCGCGGCCTCGCGAGCAAAGGCGAATTTGCCGCCGACTTTGTCGAACCGGGCCCCCCAGGTGATCAACTCCTGGATGCGCGCCGGCCCCTCCTCCACCAACACCCGAACGGCTTCCTCGCGACAGAGCCCGTGGCCGGCCTTGACCGTATCGGTCAGATGGATCGCGACATCGTCCTCTTCGCTGAGCGCGACGGCCACGCCCCCTTGGGCATAGATCGAGCTGCTCTCCAGAGGATGCCCCTTGGTCAGCATGATGACGCGCCCGTGGCGGCTCAACTCGATCGCGGCGCGTAGGCCGGCCACCCCGCTCCCGATGACCAGAAAGTCGGCGGAAGGGCCCTGTGCCGTTCGGGCGAACCGAGACAATCGGCGAGCTGAGCGAGCGGCGTTCATCTGGAGGGCGCGCTAGGAGGGGCTGTCGAGTCTTTTTGACGCAAGGAGATGCCGAA
This sequence comes from Nitrospira sp., assembly GCA_016873495.1. Taxonomy (GTDB): domain Bacteria; phylum Nitrospirota; class Nitrospiria; order Nitrospirales; family Nitrospiraceae; genus SYGV01. Next base: position 105,767 of record VGXC01000003.1, read on the forward strand.
TGGGATATCTCCATCGATACCGGCCAGCAAAATGGATTGGACCCCCATCCAGCGCAACATACCATGCCCCCGCTCCCGCTGTTCGGTGTCGTCCGGCTCGCGCTTCCAGAGACCGTGCCAGTGAACGAAGACATCGATCTGGTCTCCGTCGATCACGATGCGCTCGATGGCGAGGTCGAGGGCAATGTCCTTGAACGTGTCGAAATCCTTGTTCGCCCCGACTTCCATCTTGTCGATGCGATTGGAGGGGAGCAACAGGGCATGGAAGGCGGACGCGTCCTTCTTCACGTAGGCTTTGACCAGCGCCTCGACGGCTTTATCGATCCGCTGATAGCGCTGGTAGTCGGCCGGGTAGCGGGCTTCCTTTTTGGAACAGCCGACCGAGGCCGCCACGAGCAGCATGGCGACCACGCCCAGGGACAGGAATCGCGAGAGCCGGCAAGACATGGCACAGTATAGGAAGGGCTGATCGAACCCGTCAAGCGGCCTTGTTGAAGGATGCGCGGCGCACCGCACGGAGTCGGCACGGCAGTCCATCACCGCGTCGGACAGGCCCGCCATCATCCCACGCGTTCTACTCTTCGACTGTCAAACTTTATGGACGTTCGCCCGTGCAGACATTCTTTGCCGCCGGCATCGTTTCCTTGACAGGTTTCCCACCCCTGTGCTACGACACCAGCTCCTGGCTGGACGAGAAGCCGTCCTCCGCCGCGCGATCAGCGTGCCTATCCGGCTTGCTTTTGGCCGACGATCTCTGTATACACTTTTTTCATTCAGGAGACTACGCATGTCCAGTGTTCTCAAGAAGCGCAAGAAGAAGATGCGCAAGCACAAACACAAGAAATTGCGCAGAAAGCAAAAGTTCCTGAGGCGCCGAGCTTAGGCCCGGCGCCTCAAGTTCCCGGAGGACGCCGTGCCCGAGGCCAAAAAGGCTCGCGTGAAAGTCCGCACGATGAACAGCATCTATGTCGGGGATTTCGTTATTCCTCCGATGCGCAACCGCGTGTCGGACGTGCTCAACGAGGAACAGCGGCTGTTCATCAATCTCACCGATGTCATGATCGACGACCGCGAGCGGGCCGACTTCGTCTCACTCAACAAGAATCTGATCGAGTCGATCACGCAACTCTAGCCGCAGCGTTGTCCGTTCTCCTTTTTCATCAATGGACTGTCACCGCTTCCCGGCCTGATTACCATGGCCCGTGATACGAGTCTGCGAGCGTCGGTCATTCGATGTTAATTGCCGCAAATCGAGCAGAGAAGTCCTACTACTCCCGCTTCCTGCCGTTCCTCAAACCCTACCTGCCGCAGATGGCCGGGGCGGCCTTGCTGGTCATGGCCGTAGCCCTGTTGAACCTGGCCTTGCTGCGGCTGGCCGGCTTCTTGTGGGACATCATCACGGTCCGACACGACGCCGCCGGCATGACCCGCACGATCGGCCTCTTTCTCGGTCTGGTCCTGGCCCAAGGCCTGCTCTCGATGGGCCACAGTTACCTCACCGCCTGGGTCTCTCAGCGCATCATGGCCGACTTCCGGACTCACCTGTTCGGCCACCTACAGCGGCTCTCCCTCAGCTTTTTCGCCAAGCGCCGCACCGCGGAAATCCTCTCCCGCCTGATGAACGACGTGGGCGTGATCCAGACCACCGTGACCGAAACGCCGATCGATTCGGCCAAACAGGTGGTCACCTTCATCGGCGGCGTGACGTTCCTGTTCGTCATGAACTGGCGGCTCTGCCTGCTGATTCTGTTGCTGCTCCCACTGCTGGTCTTGGTCGCCCGCTTCTTCGGAAAAAAACTCCGCGCGCTCTCGACCTCCATGCAGGACCAGACCGCCTCCGTCACGACGCTGGCGGAAGAAGTCCTGTCGGGGATCCGTGTGGTCAAATCCTTCGTGCAGACCGCCAGGGAGGAGGCTCGGTTCGCCCGCTATTCGCAACAAGCTCTGCAGCTCGCCCTGCGTCGCGCGACGGTCCTGGCCTTGTTCGTCCCGACCATCACCCTGCTCACGTTCGCAGCCGCCGCGGCGGTCCTCTGGTACGGGGGCCGGCAGGTGATCGACGGGACCGTGTCCCCGGGGGATCTGTTCGCCTTCGTTCTCTTCGCCGGCATCCTGATCGGCCCATTCGGCTCCGCGGCCCGGGTCTTTGCCCAGATCAAGGAAGCCCAGGGCGCCATGCAACGGGTGTTCGAGATCCTCGATACCGAGCCCGAGATTCACGACCGGCCCGATGCGATCGACTTGCCGCCCATCGCCGGCCATGTCCGGGCCGACGCGGTCAGCTTCGCCTACGACCCCAGGCAGCCGGTCCTCTCGGACGTCTCCTTCGAGGCGAAGCCGGGCGAAGTCATCGCCCTGGTCGGCCCGACCGGCTCGGGGAAAACGACCCTTGTGAATCTCCTGCATCGTTTTTACGACCCGACGGCCGGCCGGCTGACGATCGACGGCTATGACCTCCGACATATCCGGCTGGACAGTTTGTACCGGCAGATCGCCTTGGTCCCTCAGGAAACCGTCCTGTTCGGCGGCACGATCCTGGAGAACATCCGGTACGGACGCGAGGAGGCCACGGAGGCCGAAATCATGGCCGCCAGCCGCGCCGCCAACGCCCATGACTTCATCGCCGCCATGCCGGACGGGTACCGGACGGTGGTCGGCGAAAGGGGCGTCAATCTGTCCGGCGGGCAGCGGCAGCGACTGGCCATCGCGCGCGCGCTGCTCAAGAACCCGCGGATTTTGATGCTCGATGAAGCGACCTCGGCCCTGGATGCCGAGTCTGAGCGGCTGGTGCAGGAGGCGTTAACCCGGCTGATGGCCGGACGGACCACGATCGTCGTGGCCCACCGCCTGACCACGATTCAACAAGCGGACCTGATTCTGGTGTTGAGTAATGGCAAAATCGTCGAGCAAGGCACCCATGCCTCGCTCATGGAGCAAAAGGGGCTCTACCGCTACCTGTATACGCTGCGGCTAGCGGAAGGCGAGGGGTTAGAGGCGAGTGGCGAGCGGCTCTAGGATAGACCTGCCACCCAACCCCTTGCCTCTCGCCCCTAGCCTCTAGCCCGGAACTTCATCTCACTTTCGAGAAATCCGCCTCGAATTCCGACATCTTTCCGTCCGGGAAGTAGACCTGCACCTTGGTCTTGGCGTTCGGGTCGAAGCTGTCGTAGGCGAACCGGGCCGTGAAGCGGGACCGGTAGGCCGGGCCCTGGCCTTCGTTCTTCCGTCCCTTGTCGGCCGGGCTCACGTCGATCGGCTTGACGGTCTTCGAACCCTGCTGAAACGCCACCTGGGCGCCTTCCGCAAAATACTCGTCGTCCCCGCAGAGCTGCACTTCGACTTCGAGGTTGGGCATGTCCAGGTACTTCTGAATCTTGTCGTCGGGCATGCGCACGTCTTTCTTCTGCTTCTTGGTCTCCGCCGCTTCTTTCCGGCCGAAGGATTCCAGCCAAAAACGTTTGGTCCTTAAAATCGCGCTGGCCCCGCAGGGGTCCTTTTCCGGATCGGACCCGACCCGCGTCGCCAAGGACGCATGCTGCATGACCTTCTTCACGTCCTCCGGAGTGTCGGCCTTCTCCATCGGTTCGCGCCCCGCCGCCAGGGCCTTCTTGGCATCGTCCATCGTGAGCTTGACGTCAATCGCCTGGGCCGGAGCCGCCGCCAACGCCATAGGCCCCAACGCGGCCAGCACGGCCAGACTGCCGCCCCACGCTGTCATCTCCTTGCACCGCATACGGGCCTCCCTCGATGAATGAGCCGATGGCGCGGCATTGTAAGGAAAGCGCCGCGTCAAAGCAATGCAGAATGATGAATGATGAATTGAATTAGAAGATGCCTGCCCCCGCCTATTCATTCATCACTGATCGTTTATCACTCATCGTTCAAACCGTCCCCAGTTCGGATAGGGCTTGGCGCGATATAGTTCATCCACGTCCGCCGAAACGGCCAGTCCGTGTCGGCGGAGCAAATCGGCCGTAAGTCTCAGCGGAAGGCCGACGGCCGCCGTGTAGTCGCCCTCGATCCGCTCGATGAACCGCCCGCCGATGCCCTGAATCGAATAGGCGCCGGCCTTCCCCAAACTTTCTCCCGTATGCAGATAGGCCTCCAGCTCGGCTTGGTCGAACGCCTGCATCCAGACCCGGACCGTTTCCACCGCCACCTCCCGCACCGCATCGGCCTGCCGCCTGAGCGCCACGGCTGTATGAATCAAATGTTGGCGGCCGCACAGCTTTCGCAACATGGAACGGGCTTCCGCAAGGTCGGCCGGCTTGCCCATCACCTCGCCATCGAGCGCGATCAACGTGTCGCTCCCGAGCACCAACTGATCCGGAAAACGCGTCGAACATGCTTGCGCCTTGCCGGCCGCGAAATGCCTGGCTTGCTCGTCCGGAGTCAGGTCTTGGCGCAGCTGTTCGATGAAATGCGGCGCGGCGGTCTCGAAGGGGATCCGGAGCAAGGCCAGCAGGTCCTTGCGGCGCGGCGAGGTCGAGGCCAGGATCACCGAGGGGGCAACGGCCATGGATCAGGCGCAGGACAGGCTGGTGGGTAGCGCGGGACTGGACATGGCCGCGGACGCCGCACCCGCCAAAGGATCGGACGCCAGGTGCTCCGCCACGATCCGTTCCACATCGGCGCTGCTGGAAGCCCGGACCATCCGGGCGCGCATGGCGGCGGCATGGGGAAAGCCCTTGCAGTACCAGCCCAGGTGTTTCCGGATGTGCGGGAATCGGGCCGCACGATCGATTCCCTCAAATAACCGGGCATGCTCCACCATCACGCGGAACCGATCCGCCAGACTCAACGTCTCATCCAATGACCCAGCGATGATCGGCGCGCCGTCACGGGCGGCCTGACGGGCTAGCTCTTTCTTCCGGAAAAACCACGGACTGCCCAAGGCCCCTCGCCCGACCAATACCCCATGGACCTTGCTCTCCCGCACCCGCCGAACCACGTCGTCCATCGACTGCACGTCCCCATTGCCCAAGAGCAGCGTGGGGGTTCCGCGAACGATGGTCGCGGCCCGCTCGATCGCCTGCCAGTCCGCTTCGCCCCTGTACATCTGCTGGAGCGTCCGGCCATGGACCGAGATGACCGCCGGCTGCTCCTCCAGCAAATGCCCGATCCAATTTTCCACCACCACCGAGTCGTAGCCCAGTCTGGTCTTGACGGACAGGGGGATGACGCGGCGGGGGGGCGAGGGCTGCCCATGGCGCTTCACGTTCATCGCCCGGATCAAGTCCGCGCGCGAAGCCTTCAGGCCCGCCTGAGTCAGGGTGTGGCCGTTCGCCCAATCCAGAATGCCCTGCCGCGCCGCGCGCATGATGGCATGGGCCAGGTCCGGCGTCTTGATGAGGGCGGCGCCGGATCCCGATGACGCCACGTTTTTCGAGGGACAGCCCATATTGATGTCCAATCCGTCGAAGCCCAATTCGCAGACCACATGGGCCGCCAGATAGAACAGGTCCGGGTGTTTCCCATACAGTTGCGCCACCACGGGCCGTTCTTCTTCGCTGTAGGTGAAGGTCGAAAGTAGATGCTCAGGACCGCGGCAGACGTCGCCGACGCTCGTGAATTCGGTGAAGGTAATATCGGGGGGCCCTTGCCGAGCCACCGTCAGGCGGAACGCCGCGTCCGTCACGCCATCCATCGGAGAGAGGCCGATGATCGGCTGGGGAAGGGTCTGCCAGAAACCGGCAGCAGTCTCGTGAAGCGTATCTCGTGAAGCGTGATTCGTAACCATCTCTTACTCTTAGCCTACCGGTTCACCATGCGCCGTCAACGTCCCCATCTGATCGCATGCAACCTCATAGCCGCCACGCAGCGATTCGGCCTCCCGCTCAACTATGTCTCGCGAATCCGGGAGGGCTTCGCGCACGAATTCTATGAACCGCTCGATTTTCAACAAAAAGAAATCATAGGGGGCGTCGATTGAACGGGGCGCCCGGAACCAGAATGGGATGAACCGCTCCAACGCGAGGTCTGCTCGCTCCAGTTCGCGGTAGGTGGCGGGAAACATATCCGTGAGTTCACCGCCCCAGTGGAGGATTTCATGGGGCAGATACTCGTGGCGATACCGATCCAACCCGCTCGGCTCACCCACCAGCATGGGCATGAGATCGTCGTTGTGTCCTGCCGCGAGCTGCGCGTAGGCTTCGTATTGCCGACGCAGGGCTGCGGCTTCCTCGGAACGCCCCGGCAGCGACGATGAAGAGGCCTCCACCGGCGCCCCTTGCTCCTGCCGGCCAGGGCTCGGACAAGAGTTCGGATGGGAACCCCGCCCGAACCGCTCGCGGAATTGTCGGAATTCCTGGACGATCATCGACACTGGTTTTGTATCCACTTCCAAGGCCAGGCCTTTGAGCTGCGTCAGCTTGGGATGGGCTAGCACTTGCTCCAGCATGTCGAAGAGCACCGGCGGGATGGGAGCCCCATGGGCATCAATCCACAACGGAAACCGATCGCTGCCCCCGGCCTTGCCCTGCGCCGATACGGCCGCCTCATGTTCGGCCAAGCCGGCCACGTGGATTTGCACAACCCGCTCCAGGGGAAATGCATCCAGAAACTCCGCAACAAATTTCACAAGAGGCTGTCGGCGCCAGGCCCCGCTATAGCGATACACCGTCCAGAGGTGGCCGATGTCTAAGACCAGGCCGCAGGCCGTGCGATCCGTGATCGCTCGAAAGAAGTCGGGGACGGACCGATCGCCCAAGCCGAAGTAGGTCCAGGGCGGCACCTCCAGCAACAACAAGGGACCGCCCCCATGGGGCAGGCAGGCCTCGAGATCGAGTCGCGCCTGGGCCAGCGCGACATTGTTCGCCGTCACCTCGGCGCCGGCTGCCGTAAACAAGGGCGGGAGATAGGTCCCGAACGAATAGCCGGCCATCTGTTTGGCGGCACATTCGTGCGTCATCCACTGGCAGCCCAACGCTCGCAGCTGCAAGGCGAGCGCACTCAATTCTCGCTCCGCCGGATAGGCCTGCTGCCAGTCCGGCTGCGTCAGCCACAGCCCTTCGGCGTGGCATTCCAGCGGCAACGATGCGCAATGCTGCCGGACCGTGTCTACCGCCGGGGGAGCCGCACGGAAGATTTCCAAGTAGTCGGCTCGCGCCCCCGCCTGTTCCAACGCGCCCACCAACTCGAACAAGTCCGGGGTATAGACGTCCACGGACAGGCCGAGGCCATGCGGCGAAATCTGCGCGGCGCGACGGCGAAATGCTTGTTCAACGACCGACATGGAATCTCCGATCCACTCTGCAATGAGCCCGGGACGCTGATCAGTGTAATCGGGCAGGCCTAGATTTGACAAGCGGAGGCATGTGTTCGGTTTGGTTGTGGCCGGCAGTCATGGTATGCTGCGCACCGTGATGACCTCATCCCAGCGAACGCCCGGCTCGGTCCAGACTCCGGACATTGTGCTCTACCATGCCGAATGTACGGACGGCTTTGGGGCCGCCTGGGCCATCTGGAAGAAATTCCCCTCGGCGACATTCATCCCGGTCAAACACGGCTTTCCTCCCCCGTCAGGCCTGGCCGACCGCCACGTTGTCATCGCGGATTTCAGCTATGCTCGGCCGATGCTCGAGGCCATGGCCAAAGAGGCGGCCAGTCTCCTGATCCTTGACCATCACATCACGGCCCAGCAGGCGCTGGAGGGTTTTCCCCACGCTTACTTCGACCAGAAAAAATCCGGCGCCGTGCTGGCCTGGGAATGGGCCCACCAGTCGCCGGCCCCCTGGTTGCTCCAGTACGTCCAGGACAAGGACTTGTGGGAATGGGCGCTCCCGGACAGCCGGGAAGTCACGGCGGCCCTTTCCTCCTATCCCTTCGACTTTGCCCTCTGGGACAGCTTCCGCCGCGAGGCCCTAGTCGCCGAAGGCAAGGCGATTCTCCGGTACGAACAGGAGATGGTCGGCAAGATTCTCGCCGAAGCCGTGACGGTCACGTTCCACGGGCACAAGGTGCCCACGGTGCAGAGCCCGATCTTGACCAGCCAGATCGGCGAGCGGCTGGCCAAGGGGCACCCCTTCTGCCTCATCTGGCACGACAAGGACGGCCGGCGCTATTTCAGCATGCGATCGGCGCCCGACGGGATCGACGTGGCGGCCATCGCCACACTGCACGGCGGCGGCGGGCACATCCACGCAGCCGGGTTCTCCGTGCCGCTGGGCCCCGGCGGCCTGGACCCCTTGGCCCCGCTGGCCGATAACAAGTAGCGAGCTCCAAGGACAGCGGCTTTCTTTTGAATTAGGCGCCTGCCGCTTGTAACTTCCCCCGACTCTTATGATTCCACTGCACGACGATAACCCGACCGAACTTGCGCCGATCATCACGATCGCGCTCATCGTGGCCTGCGCGCTCGCATTTTTCTACGAAGTCTCGCTGCCCGAACAGATCGGGGAGGCGTTCATCTTCCAGTACGGCGCCATCCCCTCCGTCGTCCTGAGCCACCCGGCCGGACTGAAGGCCTTGCCGCCCGAGGCGGCAGGATTTCCCGCCTACCTCACGCTCCTCACCAGCATGTTCCTCCACGGAGGCTGGATGCACCTGATCGGCAACATGCTCTACCTCTGGATCTTCGGCAACAATATCGAAGACGTGATGGGACACGTGAAGTTCATCGTCTTCTACGTGACCTGCGGCATCCTGGCTGCGCTTAGCCATGCCCTGACCGATCCCGCCTCGACCGTGCCGATGATCGGCGCCAGCGGCGCTATCTCGGGCGTCTTGGGCGCCTATCTGCTGCTGTTCCCCCATGCCAAGGTGCTGGTGCTGATTCCGCTGGGCATGTTCACCAGGATGATGTACGTGCCGGCCGGATTCGTACTGGGATTCTGGTTTGTGATGCAGATTCTCAGCGGCGGAATGAGTTTAGGAAGCAAAGGAGGCGGGGTGGCCTTCTTCGCCCACGTCGGCGGCTTTGTCGCGGGCATGGCCCTGATCGGGCTCTTCAAGCGTCCCGACGTGCGCTTCTTCGCCCCCGCCCGTAACCGAGGCTGGCAGAGATCTGAATGGTGAGCCTCACCTCTCTGCACGAAGTCACCTATGCCGAATGAAAACTTGAGAGCAATTGAACGAATCGTGCGCGGCGGTCTGAAATCCATACGGGTCTGCTTGTGGGACGGTCCTGATGAATACTGGCCGCAAAAGGGTGAAGAGAACGGGCTCCCAGAACGTAATCTGAGCATGCACGTTGGCCATAAATTCCTTGAGCATGGCTGGCGGGTTTTTGCTGAAGCTTCCTACCCCAATAAAACCAACAGACGGGTTGATCTGCTTGCAATAAGAAAAGGGACTCTGGTTGCCTGCGAGTGCAAGCAACTCGACCTGGCCGATAGGGCGGGCGGTTTCGCTGATGATGTTAAAGACCTCAGAAGCTTCCGATTGCTTACCGAATGGGACACAGATGAATGGGAAGCACCTGAAGGAGCTTGTCTAGTTTTGGAAGTCTTTTTATGCTGAAGCATGGCCTCTTCCTTGTTGCCCAGGACTCATTTGTCGACCCGACAACTCCGGGCATTGATTCGGCTCTTTGCTTTGGAGGTCCCCGCCA
>VGXC01000004.1 GCA_016873495.1 Nitrospira sp.
TTCCTTCCCACTCATCGTGACTCTGTCCTCTCCGACCATCCGGCCCTCCTGGTGAAAGCCGACAGTCTAGCAATGAAGAGGACATTTCTATCTTGGCGAAAGCGGACATTCTCATGTTGGGATTACATTTTTGCGGCGATTCTCGCGTGGTTCTTTACCGTCATGCTCCGGTACAAGCAGCAAGAACCAGGGCGGCGCCTCGTCCTTCATGTCCTTGAAGAGCCGGGCGGTCCGACCGGCCGGCAGCCTTTCGAAGGTCGCGCCCCGACGAATCTCGACATGCCGGAAGCGGTAGGGGCCTTGCGATCCGCCGCTCTGGCCACCTCTACGGGAGCAATCCTGTCGCAGATCGGTGAGATCGGACAAAATCAGGGATTGTCCGACCGGCAAGGCCGAAAGCCGCTCGTAGAGGGAGCCGAACACCTCCCGCACCGTGGCCTGTGTGAAGATCACGTCTGCCGGCCGATACCGTTCGTCCGCCGGAAGCTGCGCCAGGAGTTCCCAAAACACCTCATTGTCGACTGCTCCCATCATGCAGAGCTGGCCCTTAGCGGCCATGAGTTCCAGCAAGGCCAGCGGCCCCTTGATGTCGAATTTCCAGGGTGGAAACAACAGGGCCTTGTTCCCGTCGAGTACCTCCAGGGCGTCTTCTCCCTGGATGCGGACTTTTCGAAAATGACCCTTGGTCTTTCGAAGGTGCGCCTCGATCACCGAGGCAGACAGGCGCGAAGGCTCATAGGCCACCGTCGGTGTCGGCGGGGCGTTGCACGTGACGATCGTGTAGCGAGGCCGGAGCTTCTTGAGTTGGCTCAGATCGAAGCAATCCTGGTTGCCCCAGTAACGAAAGTCGAGCCGGCCCGGGGCATAGCCACGCAGCCGAGCCAATCGTTCCGGATCGGCCTGTAGCGGACCGGCTAATTTCGAGCCCGGATCGATCCGGTCCACGCAATGCAGCACCAGCGGTGTGCCCTGCGATTGAAGCGGTGGGAGGCAACGGGCCACGACTTCGTCGGCGAAGGTCAGATCGCCGGCCCCTACATCGAGCAGCGAGGGGGTCTTCGCTTGGAGCAGCAAGTCGAAGGGGTTTCGATGGGTGCGAAGGAAGGTTTCGATCTCGACCGGGGCGATCGCATCTTCCGGCATGGCCGCCGCCTCCGGATCGGCCACGGCGAACAATACGCACAGGGCGCGCATCGCTTTTGTGGCGGGCAGGCCGGTCAGATGTTTGAGCCGGTCTGCCGAAAGGTCCTGCACCCGCTCGACCGCCCCGCCCTGCAATCCGGCCAGCAGCGCCTCGCGCATGGATGAAGGGAAGGAGGAGGCCTGGATGGCGGAGATCAGCCGGGGCAAGGTGGCGCGCAGATGGGCTTGCCCGACCAGGCGGCTGGAAGAGTCCCAAGCCTCGGGATGTTCCATGCGCGATCGGGTGAGTTGGGCTTTGAACTCGGCGAGGAGGGTGGCGTCAAGCTGCGGATCGAGTGTCATCTGGCAGGAGACAACCTTTTATTTTGCCGTCGCGGGGAGAGCTACCAGGCAGCATAGCCCCGCCTCTCCGGCCCGTCAAGGCTGTGGCTTGCTGTTGGTGGCGTGGTGTGGTAAGCAGCTGACTATGAGATGGACATTTCTTACAACGCCGGTCCTCGTCGTGGCGCTCGTCTGCCCGAGCGCCCTTTTCGCCGGCCCGTCAACTGACACCGTCGCGGCTCCGGTCTTCCAGGAATGGCAGATCTGGGAGGTCAAGACCGGCCGGGCCCTGTCTTTTGAGCAACTGATCGGGGCTCTGGAGCAACTCGATGTCGTCTATTTCGGCGAGGAACACCATAATCAGTGGCATGTCGAGGCTGCGCGCAAGATTCTCCAGACCCTATTGCTTCAAGGGTTGCATCCGATCCTGGCGCTGGAGATGTTCGGGTGGGACGGACAGGCGGCGGTGGACCGCTACCTGGCCGACAAGGAATGGGGCCGGGACTCGTTCCTGAAGGAGTCGCATTGGGAGCAGAGCTGGGGGGGGGCCTTCGGGGACTATGAACCGCTGGTGGCCCTCGCCCGTGCGCAAGGACTTCCGGTGCTGGCGCTGAACCCGCCCAAGCAACTGGTGCGGCTGGTGGCCAAACAGGGACTGGCGCAGGCCCTGGTCGATCCGGAGATGGAACGTTGGGGGATGAAGGGCGAAGTCCTGGTGGACGAGCCGGCCTATCACGACATGATCGTGAAGCCGTTGCGGCAATGTCATGGCGGCCTGTCCGATCACGCCTACCAGCGAATGTACGAAGCCTCCATGTTTCGCGATGAGGGGATGGCCAAGACCATTGCGGAGGCCTTGCGCCGCAGGTCACCCGGTACGACTCCCGATGCGAGGACCCCAAACGGTCCGATCATCAGTTATACCGGTGGCGGGCATATCCAGTATCGGTTGCCGGTGCCCAACCGAGTCCTCAGGCGGCGTAAGGGCGCGGTCAAGCAAGCGACGATCTATCTTACGTCTTTCGAGCCCAGCCGCGCGGAGGAGCTGCGCAGCCTCATGCAGGAAGACGTGGCCGACTATCTGTGGCTGACGCCGATCGGGGCCCAGGGCGCGCCGAAGCGCTGCCGGTAATTTTGCCGTTCCCTTCTCTTTCAACTATCGAGTACAATACCTCCGTTCCCACCTCACGCAGATTGTTAAGGAGATGAACATGGCCGATGAAGTCGTGATTGCGCAACGGACTCCGTATGTCTTGGAAGTGGGCCCGGGCAAGGTCTACTGGTGCCAGTGCGGTCGTTCGAAGAACCAACCCTTTTGTGACGGGTCCCACACGGGTACGTCGTTCACGCCGATGGAAGTGGAATTCACCGAAAAGAAGCGGGTCGCCTTCTGCGGATGCAAGCATACGAAGAAGCCGCCGTTCTGCGACGGCACGCATTCCCGCCTGTAACTCCCGCTCCCCTCGAACCCGGTCAGGCGGACAGGCCGTGGCGCTGCTGAGCCCCCGACCCTCTCGGCGCCGCGGCGGTCGAGCCGATCGGCACCGGGCGGCTGTGCGGCGTCTGAGCCAAGCCGACCCGGGCCTCGGCCGGATCATCGCCCGCATCGGCCCCTGTACGCTCAGCCCGCGCCGCGCCTACTTCGCGACGCTCTGCGACTCCATCATCTCCCAGCAGCTCTCCACCCGCGTCGCCGAGGTCATCTTCGCGCGGTTCACCGCGCTCTATCCGAAGCAGCGTCCGACGCCTGTGGCCGTGGCGAAGACGCCACTCTCGAATCTCCGAGCCATCGGGCTGTCCCGCCAGAAGGCGGCCTACCTCAAAGACCTCGCCGAAAGTTTTCAGGATGGGCGTGTGCAACCAGGCCGCCTGGTGCGCCAATCGAACGAAGAGATCATCGGCGCGCTCGTGTCGGTCCATGGCATCGGACGCTGGACGGCCGAGATGTTTTTGATATTTTCGTTGAATCGGCTGGACGTGCTGCCCGTGGACGACCTGGGTATTAGAAAGGCGATTCAGCGTTGGTACGGCTTCAAGACCTTGCCGGCCGCAAGAACAATTCGAAAAATCGGCCGCCCTTGGCACCCGTACGAGACCGTCGCCTCCTGGTATCTTTGGCGAAGCCTGCGGCTGGATTGACGGGCCAGGTCACGAGCCTGCGGAGGTAGGCTTGGCGGTCAGGCGCATCACCAGGACGTAGAGGACGCACAACAAGAGCGCAAACCCTCCGACCATTCGCGATTTTTGTTGAAGCACCCAGACGAGCTGCGAGGGATTCTGCACCAAGTCCGGCTGGCTCCCCAGCAGGTCGCCGCCGAACCAGGCCAGAACCCAGCACCAGAGCCCGGCGCCGACAATCGTCATGGCACTGTAGAGGCCGAACGGCATGCGGACCAGGCCGGCCGGAATGCCGATGAGGTGTCGGACGACCGGGACAAGACGGGCAAAGAAGACCCCGCCAGCTTCATAGCGTGCGAGCCAACGCTCCGCCCGAAGCAGCTTGTCTTCCGGGCAGAACAAGTACTTCCCATAGCGAATCAGCAGCGGCCGACCCAGCCATCGGGCCACCCAGTACGTGGCCGCGGCGCCGAGGTAACTGCCCAGGGTCCCGGCGAGCACGACGCCGGCAAAACTGTAGCGGCCTTGTGTGGCCCAATAGGCGGCAGGCGGGATCACCACTTCGCTAGGAATGGGGAAGATCGAACTCTCCATGGCCATCAGTAGAATGATGCCCGGATAGCCCCAGTCATGGACCCATTGAAACCAGATACCTACCCACTGCGACATCGTTGAAGCCCTTTCGGTTCGCAAAGCGGCGATTGTACGCAGGGAGTGGGTAGATTTCCACAAGAATTCCAGTTGGTTCGAGGCTTTTCTTGCGAATGGACTGATGGGTACCACGTTTTCGAGGAGGGAGGTTTTCGACAAGAGACCTTGAAGGCCCTCGTCTGAGTACCAATCTTGGATTTGGGTAGGTAAAGTTTCGATGAAAACGGACGATATAAGAAGAGAAGAGACGAGGGTATTATTGTGCCGGCCTCCTCGCGATGGGGGCAGGAGGGTGTTGATTGGCAGAATAGCCAATGTCAACGGGGGAGGAGACTATGGCTACATGTAAAGTCGATGTAGAACGACGTGATTACTTCAGGGTTGACGTAGCCTTGCCGGTAGCCTACTGGCGCGAGGCCGACCATGTCCAGACCAAGCTCAACCTGACGCCTGTGAATATCTCCGGAAGCGGGATGCGGTTTGTCTCGGAGCGACCCCTGACAGTGGGGGACACAGTTTCGCTCCGGATAGGGTTGCCGAGCGGGATCGTGCCGGCGCAGGCCAAGGTCGTCCGCGTCCAGGGGAAGGCGAAGGAGGGGTCCTCGGTCAGTATGCAGTTCACGGCCATCGGGAGCCACGATCAGGAGCGACTGCTGGAATACATGTTTGCTGCGTAAGCAGGCCGGTTTTTGAGTGGGTCAACCAGGCCTGGTACATCCCCCTTGCGTCCACCCCTGACAATTCTGTAGAATTCGCCCCGTTTGCCGTCTCGCGTCTGGCGGGAGGGGTGGGTCACACAGGAGGGGTTCCCATGAACAGAAAATTGGCAGGCGTCCTGAGCGCGTGTGGGTCGGTGCTGTTGAGTGCGTCCCTGGCGATGGCCAATGCGCCGTCCGGCGACCATCCGCCCGATTACAGCGGCATCTCCAGCATATACTATACGCTGATAGGCTTGATCCTCGCCTACGGCGTCTACGATACCTTCTTGAAGAAGTCCTGATTCCTTCAGGTCTGCTTCCGTACCTTTATCGCAGCGTGCATGGCCGGGCGTACGGTCCGGCCATGCACGTACTCTGCCTGTGCTTTCCACTCCCCGGTGCGTCGCCTTATGAAGGGGTCGGCCGGGGTTTCTCCAGCAGCGGTTCCAAGACCGGCAGCAAGTGATCCACGACCAGGCGGTATCCCTCGCTCGTCGGGTGAATGCCATCGGCTTGGTTGAGCGCCGGATGGGCCGCCACCCCTTCCAGGAAAAACGGCAGATAGATGGCACGGTATTTTTTCGCCAAGTCCCCATAGAGAGCCGTAAACCGTCCCGTATAGTCGGCGCCGTAGTTGGGAGGTAATTTCATCCCGGCCAACACCACCGGCACGCTGGCCTCCTGGAGCCGCTGGAGAATCTGCTCGAGATTGGAGCCGGTCTCTTTGAGGTCCAGGCCGCGCAGTCCGTCATTTGCGCCGAGTTCGACGATCACGATACGGGGCCGGCCTTTCAGCACCCAGTCGATGCGCCGCACCCCACCTGCGGTCGTATCCCCGCTGACTCCGGCATTGATAACCTGGTACCGGTATCCGGCTTGATCGAGCTTACGCTGGAGCTGGGCCGGATAGGACTCATCGGGCGATACCCCGAACCCAGCCGTCAAACTGTCGCCGAAGGCGACGATCTTCGGACGCTCGGCTCGCAGTTCTGCGCCGCTTCTCCCCGGCTGGCTGGTGACGTCGGTGCCCAGGCGTTGCCCGAAGCCGTCGCGGGGGCCGCTCGGCTGGCTCGCTTCCCTGTTGGGATCGGAAGAGGGCTCGCAGCCGAGAACCACCGTACAAGCCAGGCCCACGAACAGGGCCTGGCAGGCAGGGTGAAGTGAGACGCTGCCTGTTTGGAAGAAGACCGTTGTGAACGACCGCATAGGGTATAATAATGCCTTTACGCCTCCCTTGCACCATCGAATCGAGGAGCGGGCATGATCGTCGTCCAACACCTCTTCATGTGCCTTAACGCCGGCGGGCACCCAGTCACGATCCTCAACAACATTTCCCTGGAGATTCCGGACAAGCAGATGGTGGCCATCGTCGGCCCCTCCGGCAGCGGCAAGTCCACGCTGTTGGGGTTGATGGCCGGCCTGGATAAGCCCACCTCCGGCTCCATCCGGTTGGACGGCATCGAGATCACGGCCCTGGCCGAAAGCGAGATGGCCCGGTACCGGCGGAAGCAAATCGGCTACATCTTTCAGTCCTTCCATTTGATCCCCACCCTCACCGCACTGGAGAACGTGGCGGTGCCGCTGGAACTGGCCGGCAGCCAACGCGCCAACGGGCGCGCGGCCGAGCTGCTGGCCGCCGTGGGCTTGCGGGATCGGCAGGACCATTACCCGGTGCAACTCTCGGGCGGGGAGCAGCAGCGGGTCGCCGTCGCCCGCGCCTTCGCCTGCCGCCCGCCCATCCTGCTGGCGGACGAGCCGACCGGGAACCTCGACAGCGCCACCGGCCGCCAGGTGATCGACCTGCTCCTGGCGCTGAACCGCGACCAGGGCAGCACGCTCATTCTCGTCACCCATGACCAGACCCTCGCCTCTCACGCCGAACGCATCATCACGCTCCGCGACGGCCGTATCGAATCGGACAGCCTCAAAGATTCCTTCCTGCTGTCTTCCGGAGCGCCAGGGTGATCTCGTTTCCCCTGCGCATGGCGTGGCGGGAGACGCGCGCCGCCTGGCGCCACTTCCTCTATTTCTTCGCCTGCATCGCCGTGGGCGTGGCGGCCCTGGTCGGCGTGGCCCTGTTCGGCGTCAATGTCGAGCGGGCCGTGTCGAAGGAGGCCAGGAGCCTGATGGCGGGCGATCTCGAAGTGCGGACCTCGCGCCGGATGAGTCAGGCCGGCGAAGATCTGCTCAAGTCGCTGGGCGCGCGCGGCATCGAGACGACGCACGTGAGTGAACTGGTGGGTATGGCGTCGGTGCCCGCCGTCACCTCGCCCGTTGCCCCCGGGCTGCGCGCCGTGGCGCAAGCCTCGCAGATCGTCGAACTCAAAGCCGTCGAGACCGGCTATCCCTTCTATGGGACGCTCAAGGTCGAACCGAACGTGCCACTTCAAGACTTGCTGCACCCGCCGACCGGAGTCTGTCCCTCTGTCCAGCCTATCGCCCCTCAGCCGGTCCCTCAAGCCGCGACCCAGAAGAGAAAACGGTCGAGAAAGAAAGCCGCGGAAATCGTCGCACCGCCTGCGCCGGCTTCCTGCCATGGCATGGTGGTCCAGGACACGCTCCTGATTCGTATGGGGCTCAAAGTGGGCGATCAGCTCAAGGTTGGAGAGGCGACGTTTACGATTACCGGACTTGTGCGCAAGGAGCCGGATCGGACAGCAGGGGCGTTCAGCTTGGGGCCGCGGGTGTTCATTTCGCGCGAGGGTTTGGCCGGGACCGACCTCATCAAGCCGGGCAGCCGCGTCCGCGAACGGTACCTCCTGCGCGTCCCCGCCTCGATGCCGGTGACGTCGTTGCTGCATGAACTGCGGGGGCGGTTGGCGTCGGAATCCGCCCGGGTAGTTCCCTTTCAAGATGCGCAGCCGCAGCTCCGCGGGTTTCTCGATCAACTGACCCGGTACTTGGGACTGGTCGGCTTGACCGCGCTCTTCGTGGGAGGGATCGGCGTGGCCAGCACGATGCAAGCCTTCTTGCGCGAGAAGCTCCAGACGATCGCCATCCTCAAGACGGTGGGGGCCGAGTCGGGGACGATCCTGCACACGTATCTGACGCAGGCCTTCCTGCTTAGTCTGGTCGGAAGCCTGGCCGGATTGGCCTTGGGCGTCGCCATGCAACAGGCCCTGCCCGCCATCTTGTCCAGCTTTCTGCCCCTCGACACCATCGACGTGCCTGCCGGCTTGTCACGCGCATCGTCGCTCCCTCTGGTCAAGGGCCTGGCCATGGGACTTCTGACCACGCTGCTCTTTGCCCTCTGGCCGTTGCTGGGCATCCGCGACATCCGTCCGGCCTTGATCTTTCGGCGCGATGTGACGCAACCGGCCGACGCCTCTGCTCCGGGCCGGGGGAACCGGATGTACCTCGGCCTGTTGCAGCCAGCCGCCTGGCGGCAAGGGCTGCGAGGCTTGGATCCCTTGCGTGTGGCGATGGCAACGGGCATCCTTCTCTGTCTGGCGGGGCTCTCCATCTGGCAGGCCGGGAATCTGAACGTGGGGCTGATTTTCGTCGGCGCCTTGATAGTCGCCGTCTGTCTCCTGCGGCTGACCGCATTGTTGCTGGTGCGAAGCCTCCGGTCTGTCTCCAGGGTCCGATCGCTGACCCTCCGCTACGCGGTCGGCAATCTGCACCGGCCGGGGAATCAAGCGGCCGGGGTCATGGTGTCCATCGGGATTGGCGTCATGGTCATCGTGACGGTCTCGTTATTGGAGCGGGCCCTGGTGGACCAGGTGGGCGAGCAGCGGCCCAAGGACTCCCCCTCCTTCTTTTTCATCGACATCCAGCCGGATCAGAAGGACTCGTTCCTGGCCATGATGCGGCAACGGATGCCGGCCGCGAGGGTCGAAGCCACGCCGCTCGTCCGTTCCCGGCTCTATGCGGTGAACGGCCGGCTGGTTGAAACGGAAGAGGCAATGGAACAGCGGCTACCCGCCGACTCGGATGAGGCCAGGCGCGAGAAGGAGAAGCAGGCACGCAAGACCTGGTATTTTACGCGGGAATATGTGCTCACGCAAGGGGAGGCGTTGCCGAAGGACAACCGGATCATCAAGGGGACCTGGTGGCAGCCGGGCGAACGTCCGGCCAAACCATTGGTCTCGATGGAAGAGGATGCGGCCAAGCATCTAGGGCTGGACCTCGGCAGCACAGTGACGCTCGACATCCAGGGCTCGACGTTGGAGGCCAGCGTAAGCAGCATCCGGCAGGTCGAATGGGGTAATTTCTCGACGAACTTCTACATGATCCTCTCCCCCGGGGCGCTGGATGGAGCGCCGATGACCTATGTGGCGACGATCAAGGTGTCGCCGGAGGAAGAAGTCCCGCTCCAGCAGGCGGTCGTCGCGGCTTTCCCGAACGTGACCGCCATCAACATCGGCGACGCGCTGGAGAGCCTGGCGCGCATTCTCGAACGGCTGGCGGTGGCGATGCGGGCGGTGGCGCTGTTTTGTGTGCTGACCGGAGGGATCGTCATGGGCGCCGCCCTGGCGGCGACGCGCTACCGGCGGCTGTACGAGTCGGTGATCCTGAAGGCCTTGGGGGCGACCCGCGGACTGATCGCGCAGGCGTTTGCGATCGAATATGTCCTGCTCGGCTCCGTGGCCGGTGTCATCGGCTTGCTCCTCTCCACGGGACTCTCCTGGGCCCTGCTCTATTTCATCTTCGACCTGCCCTGGCACCTCCACCCGGACATTCTCGCAGCCGGCTTCGTCCTGACCCTGCTGCTCACCTTGGCCGTCGGCTTCTTAAGCACGTTCAGATTGCTGGGGCAGAGGCCCCTCACGGTCCTGCGACATGAGTGACACGTGATGGGGATATGTCAGTGGTATCGTGAAAGTGAGTCTCCATCTCGCGTCCGCAGCGTCACCGCGATCCGGAGCTGTTCGAGGTATTGGTCCAGCGTCTTACCGCCCAGGTCGATCTTCCGATCGGCGATGAAGCGGTGGACATCCTGCTCCAGTTCCGGCGTGGCCAGCCCGACAATCCCTTCCAACATCCTACGCAGCCCTTGCTTCGGGAACTGTTGGTCCATCCGCTCCCAGTTCGTCTTGACGAAATCCCAGGCCAACTCGCGACCGTAGACGTTCGTCAACACCAAGCGAATGATGAAGGGCGCGTCCTGCGTGCGAATTTCGCCGCTGAGCGAACGGGCCAATGTCTGTTCCAGCAACGGCGCCGGTTTGAACGAAGCCAGTGCGTAGAGGTAGCGCCGTTCTTCTTGCGGCGTTGCCGCCTTGTGGAAGCGTGAGAGGAAGTCATCATAGCGGGCCGTGTCGCCGACATGAGCCAGGATGGCGATGAGGCTGGGCAGCAGGTTTTGGTCCACCGCCGTCGGCTGCGCGAGCGAGGTTGCATAGAGTTCCGAGGCCCGGCTCTGCACCGCCGGATCGTTGCCGACGGTGCCGACCGCTCGCAGCAGGTCGGCGCGCAGTTGCTTGGTCAGCTCGCTCTCCCCCGGCTGCGGCTCCCAGCCGAGCTCCGCGATCGATTGGCCGACCCGGTCCCGCACGAGCGATTCCAGCTTTGGCCGGTCGGCCGGTTGGATGATCCGGTTCAACAGGTGGAACGAGTCGATGAGCACCGCCCAGACGTTTTTGTCCCGCTCGCCTCGGAACCGGGCGGTCAGGTCCAGGTAGTCGGGGAGGGGCATCAGCCCGGCGACGGTCGCGGCCCAGGCATCGTTGACCAGGTTGAACCGTTCGATTGCCGCCAGTTGCTCCGGCGCCTGGAGCAAGCGCGCGAGCAGATCCGGCGCATAGCGCACCCGGTAGAATCCGTGCCCCCCTTCGTTGACCAGGACCGACTCGAAGCCGGGCGGGAGGTCGAGGTGTGTGTCCGCGTCCGTCAACAGCAGGCGATGGGTCTGACGCTGCCCGTTCGTGACGAGACGGATTTGGAGCGGTACCTGCCATCTTCTGGGGGCGGATGCGGCGTCCGGCTCCGGGTCGGCGAGATAGGTAAAGTGCCGTTGCGTCAAGCGCAGCCGCGTCCCGTCGAGCGTGACGCTGATCAAGGGATAGCCGGGCTGGAAGATCCACCCGTCCATGAGATCGGGGATCGGTCGTTGGGCCGCCTGCCCCAGCGCAATCCAGAGATCGCCCGTGTCGGCGTTATTGTAGGCATGGGCGCGTAGGTACCGGCGGACGCCCTCGCGGAAGACGTCGGGGCCGATGTGCTGCTCCAGCATGCGCAGGACCGACGCGCCTTTTTCATAGGTCAGCACGTCGAACATGGCGTCCGCGTCTTTGGGCGCGCGGACCGGATATTCGATGGGCCGGGAGCTGCGCAACCCGTCCACGGCAAAGGCCGCGGCGCGCGAGACGCTGAAGGTGGTCCACCGCTGCCACTTCGGCTTCCAGGCATCCACGGCCAGCACTTCCATGAAGGTGGCGAAGGCTTCGTTGAGCCAGAGGCCGTTCCACCAGGCCATGGTGACCAGATCGCCGAACCACATGTGGGCGTTCTCGTGCGCCACGACATCGGCGATCCGTTCCAGCTCCGTGTGTGTGGCGGCCTGTTCGTTGACCAGCAGGGCCGTCTCGCGGAAGGTGATGGCGCCGAGATTTTCCATCGCGCCGGAGGCGAAGTCCGGGATGGCCAGGAGGTCCAGTTTGTCGCCCGGATAGGGGAGGCCGTAGTAGTCCTCGAAGAAACCGAGTGAGAAGGAGCCGATTTCACGGCCGAAGGGCGCGAGGTGTTGCTTGCCCGGCACGGACCAGACGCGCAGCTGGGTGGCGCCGATGGCCACTGGTTCCGAGGCCTCCAGCTCGCCCACGACAAACGCGACCAGGTAGGTGGACATGGCAATCGTGTCGGCGAAGCGCAGCACCTTCTTCCCGCCCTCGCGCATTTCGGACAGGACCCTGGCGTTCGAGACGGCGGTCAAAGTCGGATCGATCACGAGGGTTGTGGAGAAGACGGCCTTGAAGTCCGGTTCGTCCCAGCAGGGAAAGGCGCGTCTGGCGTCGGTGGCTTCGAACTGCGTGGCGGCCAGGGGCTTGGTCCGGCCGGCCTGGTCCTGGTAGGTGCTGCGGTAGAACCCGCGCAGCTTGTCGTTGAGGGTGCCCTTGAACGCGAGGCGCAGCTTCCAGACGCCCGGGGGGATGGCTTGGGAAAATGTGAGCCGGCACCGTTCCGCCCGTTCGTCCGGCTCGATGCGTCCGGCCAGCGCCGGGCCTGAGTCCTGCGCGATCTGCGCCTCCGTGATCTCCAGCTCGACGGCATTGAGCAGGAGTTCGGCCGTCGGCTCCTTGACCGTGACCGTCACCGTCTCGTTGCCGGCAAAGGTGAAGGCCGCAAGGTCCGGTTCCAGGCGGAGGTCGTAGCGGGTCGGCATAACATGGCGCGGCAAGCGATACTGGTCCACGGGATTCCTTTCTTCTGCCTGCAGGGATAGCGGCAACGGCTCGCCTGGTTCTCCCTGGGGCCGTCCGATGAGAAACGACTGGGCCTCCGCTCCAGACAATGTACCAACAAGCCGGCCCATCCGAGCCTGATGATCGATGTGGCGATCGCGGAATGCGAAGCGAGCGCGCGACGGCGGGTGATGGATCGGTGCAGGAGAGAGGGCTTGCTTAGCAAGCCGGCGATCCGCTCAAGCATCCTGCGCTCCGGCGGCCGGGGTTACCCTTTCTCTGCTTGCCGAACCTCGACTCCTTGTTGGGTCCCCACGATCAGGATATCCGTCCGGCCTACGAACAGTCCCGTTTCGACCACGCCGGGAATCTCGTTGAGCTTGGTTTCGAATCCGGCCGGATCGTCGATGCGCGGGACATGCAAATCCAGAATGTAATTCCCCGCCTCGGTCTTGAAGGGCTGGCCGCCTTTTTCTCGAATCACGACCTTGCCCCCGTACCCGAACGTATCGCTGACCGTCTGGATTTGACGTTCCGTGCTGCGCCAACCGAAGACCGCCACCTCGATGGGTAGGGGAAAGTCGCCGCCCAGGGCCGGTACGCGTTTGGACGCGTCCACCACGACGATAAATTGCCGGGCGGCGGCCGCGACGATCTTTTCCCGCAGCAAGGCGCCCCCGCCGCCCTTGATCAAGTTGAGCTGGGGGTCCACCTGGTCCGCTCCGTCGATGGCCACGTCGATCTGCCAGGCTTCGTCGTGGTTCAGGAGCGCGATCCCCTGGCGCTTGGCCAGCTCGGCTGTCTCGGTGGAGGTAGGCACCCCCTTGATGGCCAGACCGGCCCTGACTTTTTCTCCCAGTGTCAGTACCACGTACTTGGCGGTGGAGCCAGTGCCCAGCCCGACGATTTGTCCATGGCGGACGTACCCGACGGCCGCCTCGGCTGCCCGGCGTTTGAGCTGTTCGGCTTGCTCGGAGGTCGTCATGCAGCCTGGGGGTGCCGTAACCGGGCCGCCACCGAAGCGGCGCCCAGCAGCGCGGTCTTGGGGTTCATGATCACGCGCACGGGAATCGAGTTGAGCAGGGTCTTGTACCGGCCCTTGGCGCTGAAAGCGCGCATGAAGGTTCCGTCCTTCAGCTTGGGAATCAGCTTGGGCGCAATCCCTCCGCCGACATAGAGACCGTTCAAGGCCAGGGCCTTCAAGGCCAGGTTCCCCGCCTCCGCCCCATAGATGGAGGCGAACATGTCCAGCGCCTGCTGGCATAATTCCGATTGGCCGGCCAGCCCCACCTCGGCGATTACGGCCGCCGGGTCGCCGACCTTGATCCGCTCCGCGAGCCACGTCGGTTCGTTGCGTTTGGTGTCGCGCAGAAATTCATAGATCGCATGCAGTCCGGCTCCTGACAACACCCGCTCGTAACTTACGTGCAGGTAGCTGCTGCGCAGATGGCGGAGCAGATCGATCTCCAGATCGCTCGTCGGCGCGAAGGACGCATGCCCTCCCTCTGATGGCATGGGATGGTATGCGGCGCCGTCTCCATAGAGGATGGCTTCGCCGAGACCTGTGCCGGCGGCGATGAGCGCCATCGCCGCCGCGGGCTGAACCGGGCGCGCCGCGCCCGCATTCAATACCACGAACTCGTCCGGTCGCAGGACCAGCAGTCCGTAGGCCGTGGCTTCCAGGTCGTTCAGGAGCCGGACTTGTCCGACCTTAAGGTATGTGGCCAGGGCCGTTCCATCCACGACCCAGGGGAGATTCGTGGTCTTGCAGCGGTTCTCGATGATCGGGCCCGCGACCCCGAAGCAGGCGGCGTCGATGATAGTCGGTTCTTCTTGAGCGGGTGGAGGGGATTCGGCTGCCTCGATGGCCGGCTCATCTTCCGTGGGAGCAGGAGCCGGCGGCTCCGGTGGTTTCAGGAACTCGTCGATGACTTCCTCTAGCGACTTGAAGTCGGCGCTGGCGAACGTCCGTTCCCGTACCGGTTCGACCCGCTCGTCCTTCCAGTCGAAGAGCGCTAAGATGGTTTTTGTTCCACCGATGTCGCCTGCCAGTATCATTTACTCCTCATGCGAGACCAGCCCTTGCTTCGATAGGGCCAACTCCGATGCGGCGGCCTGATCCAGAAACCAGATCAGCCGTCCTTGTTCGGGGTGGATCAATTGGGCCGGAGGCCGGGTGCGGTCCGGCTCCCGCCCTTCCAGAACTTGCTTGACGACGGAAGCCTTGCTGCCCCCGCTCACCAGAAATACCACGGTCTGGGCCTGATTGACTATGGGAATGGTGAGGGTCAACCGTGGCGCGACCCCCTTCGGGGACCGGTTGGGCACGACCAGGCGGATCCGTTCGTGCAAGGCCTCCGTCCCGGGGAACAGCGATGCGGTATGGCCGTCTTCTCCCAGGCCCAACAAGATCAGATCAAAGCGGGGCCGGGCCGGAGGCTTCGTGCCAAACTGTCTGTGAAGCACCGTCTCGTACTCGCGCGCCGCCTGGTCCTGATCCTTCGCCTCGCCGTGCATCCGAAAGATCCGGTCCTGCTTGATCGCGAGCGGGCGAAAGAGCGTGGCGTCGGCCATGCCGAAGTTGCTTTCCGGATGGTCCGGCGGCACACAGCGTTCGTCCCCGAAAAAAAAATCCACCTGCGTCCAATCCAATTGCCTTGCCAGTCCTGGCGCAGCGAGTGCGCGATACAAGGCTGATGGCGTAGATCCGCCGGACAAGGCGACGCGAAACCGCCCGCTGGCCTGGATCGCTTGTTTGCCCAGCCAAACGAACAGGTCCGCCGCCTCAGCGGCCACCTCCTCGCTGTTCTCGATGATGCGCAGCTCCGGGCCGGCGCGCATCGTCATCGTATGGATCCGGTCATCGTTTGGCGGTTCGCTTCATTGGTTTTTTCGTGGCGCGTTTCTTTTTCGTAGCCTTGGGGCGCCCCGGCTTGCGCAGCAACGCCCCAATCGCGGTCAATCCCTGTTTCCCGAGCTCGATATGCACGACCGGACACTGGTGCGTCTGGAGGGATTGGAAATCTCCGATGGCCTGCGCCTGAGCGAGGGTGCCGAAGGTATAGGGTTTCTCAGGCACAGGGACGTCCGGGACCATGTGCTCCATCAGTTGCAGGAACAGGCCCGCGTTCGGCCCGCCCTTGTGCAACTGGCCGGTGGAATGGAGGTAGCGGGGTCCGTAGCCGGCCGTCGTGGGCAGATGGTGTCGAACCAGCAGGGTCTTGCGGAGCGCCTTGATCGCCTGGTCCGCTTTCGAAGAAAACCGGAGATAGGCCAGGATCGCCAGGTACTTTCCCGGCGTTGCCCTGGCCAGCAAGTCCGCCAGGGTCCCGGTCGGAACAGCAGGCAGGGCGCCCCGGAGTTTGACTTCGTCCAGGATCCGGCTCGTGTTTTCCTTGCTCTCCTGCACGTTGGGTTGATCGAAGGGATGGATGCCGAGGATTCGGCCAGCGATGGCGGTGGCGAATTCCCAGCGAAAAAACTCGGCGGCCAGATCGTAGCGGTCGCGCAGGGTGAGCCGTACCACCGGCTGACCGGCCCGCTCCAAGGCCTTCACATGGCGGTCCGTGAGGGTATTGGCGTCACCGTTGAGCCTGAGGTAGACGAAGAGACGGTCGCGGCCGTATGCGGCCGGCGGGGCCAACGGCTCCTCTGCGATCGGGATCAGGCCCGTCCCTTCTTTCCCCGTGCTCTCGGCCAACAATTGTTCCGCCCAGAGGCCGAACGATTTGACCTTCGGCGATGCGATGAGCGTGACCTTGTCCCGTCCCGATCGTCCGAGGGTGCCCATGACCGCGCCGAGCAAGGCGCCGGGATTGAACGACGGGGCGACGGTCATGCCGCAGGCCGTGGCCATATCATCGCCGCGCCCCAGGAGGGTAGTGAGGTCGAGGCCGATCAGCGCGGCCGGCACCAGGCCGAAGAGCGAGAGCACGGAATACCGGCCTCCGATATCAGGAGGATTCACGAACGTCGTCCTGAACTGCTGAGCCTGGGCCATGGCCGCAAGTCCGGTGCCCGGATCCGTCACCGCGATGAACTGCGCGCCGCCGCGGTTGCTTTTGGTCTTGGCGACCAGGGCTCGGAAATGGGCGTAGAGGGACATCACTTCGATCGTGCCGCCGGACTTACTGGCCAGGATGAACAGGGTCTTTGCCGGTCGGATGGCCTGGGTGACGGCCCGAACGAGGCCCGGCACCGTCGAATCCAGCACGTGGAGGCGGGGAAAGCCACGGGCGGATCCGAAAGTGCAGCGGAGCACCTCCGGGCCCAGACTGCTGCCACCCATGCCGAGCAGCACGACATCGGTGACGCCTTCCGCGCGAAGCTCCCGGGCCAAACCGGTCAAGTAGGGCAGCTGGGTCCGCATTTCCTCGATCACGGTGAGCCAGCCGAGACGGTTGGAAATTTCCCGCGGGTCGTCCTTCCAGAGCCGATGGTCTTTCGCCCAGAGTCGGGGAATGACGTGGGCCGACACCATGTCCTCCAGGGCCGCATCGACGGCCGCTTGCAAAGCTCCGAGCTTGACACTGATCCTGCTGTTGTCCATGGGCACCCCTTTGCTTGTTCGTTCGCGCGCAATCGGTGGCGTGGAAGCCGTGCGCGGGTTGCGCAATGCGCAGGATATCTTAGGACGGCGGGGAGGAAAAGGCAATGAGCGTCGGGTTTGCCGGTCGAAGCCCTAGGGGGCGGTGACGGAGCCGATCAGCAGCGGCATCCCGTCGGTGACGGACCAGGCCAGCGAGCGGGCCTGGTCTTGGGAGAGGGTGAGGCGGAGCACTCGGTTGGGGGGCTGCGTGTCGCCGTTTCGTCCGGCCCAAGCCGAGAGACGCCGCCACCCTTCGCGCAGCCGGTTCTTGGCCCAGAGCCAAGGGTGCTCACCGGCCGGCGGGCCCACGTTCACGAGGAGGCCTGGGTCGAACTGCAGGAGATATTCGGCCGGCATGTCGTTCAGGTTGATCGGCTCTGCCTGTTCTGTGTTTTGGTCCTTGTCGGGGGCCGGCTGGACTTTCGGTCGCTCGACGATGGGCCTGCCCCTGAGCCGATAGGCGCCGCCCCAGTTTTCTTTGTTGCCGGCCGCGTCCCAGGACAAGACCGCGATGCGGTGAAGCTCAATGCCACGCCCCTTGATTTGGAGGGATCGGGCGGACAAGTCCAGGAGCAGGT
This sequence comes from Nitrospira sp., assembly GCA_016873495.1. Taxonomy (GTDB): domain Bacteria; phylum Nitrospirota; class Nitrospiria; order Nitrospirales; family Nitrospiraceae; genus SYGV01. The sequence continues at coordinate 17,441 of VGXC01000004.1, forward strand.
AGATCTGGGGGAGCGCCGCCAGCTTGATCTCTTCTTCCAGGACCCGATTGGCCTCTCGGAGGAGCGCGCGTTCATCGTTCCCGGCTGGCTGGGACGCTGGCTCTGAGGCCTGCGACGGAGAGCTGAGCAAGAAGCTGAGAGTGAGGAGGGCCGGCAATATCCGACTGGAGAGCGGTGTCCTGCGAATCATCGAGTCCGTAAGTCGTTGACGCCTGCTTCTGGTTCGAGGGGAAACAGCGAGGCTCCTTTCAGAAGATCATCACGGACGTGCCGATTTTGGAGAGTCGATAGACGGTGCGCAGGTCCTCGTCGCTAAGTCGAATGCAGCCGTGGGTGACGTTCTTGCCCAGCAACCGGCGGTAGAGCGTGCCGTGAATGAAATAGCCTTTGCCGAATCCCACGGCATAGTCGCCCAAAGTGCCCGGTTCGAGCCGCTGTGCCGGATCGGTCGGAACACCCAGGCCTTCTTCGAGAAAGGCCCAGTCCGGCTTGACCCACACAGGATTGGTCAGCCTCGACTGCACCTTGAATTCCCCCCTCGGAGTATCGAACACCCATCTGGTGCCGGGTTTGCCCGGGGCGTCCAGAATGGTGCCGCTGCCGGTCGAGGCCACGGCATCCAGGACGGTGTCGTCGCGACGCTTCACCAGGAGTTTGTTCCGCGCTGTGTCCACGACGATGTAGTGGCCTTCGGGCGCCAGTTGGTTCAGTTGTCGCTTGAGGGCGGCTTGTCTGGCGCGCAGGAGGTCGAGACTTTCGCCGGACCGCCGGACCGGCAGGTCCCGGCTCGCCGATACGGTCCCCGTCTCCGGCACCTCTCCGCCGTGGCTGGCCGCCAGCACCAGACTGCCGGCGCATGCGATGATGGCCGCCGCCATGGTTTTTGCGAGGTACGCCATCCTCAGCCTCGTGATCATCCCTCTTCGGTCTGTTCCAGCTCCGCCAGAGCGAGCGAGATCGCATTGCTCAAACCGAGGGCTCCGACGATCGTTACCGGGGCGCCTTCTTCGATCAGATCGAACAGGACGTCGATCTGGCGGTTTTCCAGCTGGACGCACCCGAGGGTCTCGCTCAGTGCGCGGTTTTCGCCCCCGTGAATCTCGATCTGTCCGCCGATCGAAGCATTCGGCGGCAAGGTGCCGGCGGCGCGGGCCTGCAGGAAGCGGCGGCGATCCTGGTTGTTCGGATAGTCCAACAACAGGGCCCGGTGGAACTTGGTATCGCCTCGGTCCCGCTTCCTGACGATTCGGTATTGCCCTTCCGGCGTCGCCCCGTCGCCCTGGTAGCGCTTTTCAAGAATACCATTGTACCCCAAACTGACCGGATAGGAAGCCACGGCCTTGCCGTTGCGGTAGACGAAGAGGCGGCGGTCTGCTTTGCTGACCACAATGGCGGCACTGTGGTGGCGGTATGACCAGGTGACGGTTTGCGCCACCATGTTCCGCCAAGCGGTCACGCGCCGCTCGTCGGCATAGCGGCCCAGCTCGGCCCCCAGCCGCTCGATCTGACGGTCCAACAGCTTGGCGGCTTGTTGGGAAGCCCGCTGGGAACGGACAAATTGTCCCTGTTCGAAAAACGACCGGGCTTGTTTGGCCAGCAGTTCCGTTTCCACCGGCCGCTGGCCGAGCACGACCCGCCCACCCATTGTATCCAAGTTGCCGGTGAACGTCTGGAGCCGTTCCTCCAACTGGGTCAACCGCGCTTCGGCTTGCTGACGCTCGGCCTCACGGCGCTGTGTGGCAGTCGAAACGGCCAGGACGCCCTGCTCTTGTACCTTGATCAGATCGGCGACCAACCGATTCGGTTCCCAGGGCAACCGAATTACGTCCGGCTCTGCGAGCATCCGCCCCCGCACGGCGGTCCAGTGTTCGACGAATTTGGCATATTCTTCCGGCGCGAACTCGGCCCCTTGTGCGGCGGTCAGTTCGCGATCCAGGGTCTCAACCGCCTGGACCAGCTCGGGTGGAGCTTTCTGCACGCAGGCCGCCATGCCCAGGACTAGGACCAGGGCTGCCAGGCTGATGCGTCTGGGCACGGGGCGTGAGTGGCTCATCATTCGATCAGGGAATCTGCCGTCATGCAACATTGTAATCGAATCGCAGGACCCTTACTTGCCGGTCTTGCCTTGCTTACCTTTGGCGCCGGCCACTTTCGCCAGCGCGCCCTGGATTTCCTTGGCCACGGCCTGGCTCTTGTCCTGAATGGCCTTGGCTTTCGTCTGTGCCGTCAGATAATCCTCTGCGTCCATGGCCGCCTGTACCTCAGCGAGCGATGCGGCTAAGCCTTCAGCATCCGCCTTGATCGCTTCCACCGCTGCCCGATCTTTTCCGACCGGCGCCTTGGCAACGAGCGCCTGGGTCGTCTTGACCGAAGCCTGCGCCTCTTGCTGCGCCAGGACGGCCGCCACCTTGGCTTCTTCCTTTTTCTTGGCCGCCTCGATCACGACCTTGGCCGCGTCGGCTTTTGCGGACGCCAGGAGCTGCTCGGCCTTCTCGTAGTCGCGCAGGAAGGCGAACTTGCCCTCTTCTTCCGCGATTTCCTTTTTGGCGTTGGCCACCAGGCTTTCGAGTTTCGCAAAATCTTCGGCCAAGTATGCAGGGGCGCCGGCCGTCCGCGCGTCGTTGACCGCTTGTTCTGCGGCCGTCAGCTTATCCGTCGGCGCCTTGGCGCAGGCCACCGTCAACAGGAACAGGGGCGCCAGTCCGAGCATAATCCAATGCTTCATCGAACGATCCTCCTCAACCATCGGTGGGGCCGCCTGTCCGTCACCCGGTGCGACGCTACGAGCCACAGAGGTTTCTCGAACATGGATGACTCAATGTAGAAAAAGACCGACGCCCCTCCGACTGCCCGAAGGCAGTCCGGAGGGGGCAGGTCACTTGTCTTTGGAGAGGCCGGGTTACTTCTTCTCGGCCTTCTTCTCGTCTTTCTTCTCGGCCTTCTTGGCCTCGTCCTTCTTCTCGGCCGCCGGGGCGTTACCAGCCTGGACGAACGTGCCCATGCCGAACGTCAAACCGATGACCAGCGCCAACATCGTCATCAATGTCTTCATCTTGAATCACCTCCTTTCCCTAGTAGGCTCGCCTCTCAAGAGGCGGCAAACGAAGCCATCTTACTGCTTGGCAGCTTCTTCCTTCTTGGCCTCGCCTTTCTTCTTTCCGTGCTTCTTTCCCTTCTTCTTCCCTTCGTCCTTCTTCATCTCGCCCTTCATCTCACCGGCCGGAGCGGCGGGAGCAGCGGGAGCGGCCGCCGCAGGCGCGGCGTCTTTCTTCATCTCGTCGGCCTGCACGAAGGTCGCCGAGCTGAAGCTCAAGCCCAGGACGAGCGCCAACATTGCCATCGCTGTCTTCATAGTGACTGACCTCCTTAAGGGGTTATCAGTTCGCCGCTTGAAGGGACGAACCGCACATGAGGGATACAATCCTAACGAGATTGAAGGAGGGAGCAAGCTCGGTGCCAGACTCGATGAAATGGCCGATCCCTTTACTCGTCAATGGCTTATGGCCCTCGTTCAGATGTTGTCAACTCTGCTTTCTTCCTCTGTTCTGTGGCGAAATGGTTGCCTGCCGACAGAACCGCCTCACGTCGATCATCGATGGAACTGACTCCCATCGCCGCGGACCGCACGATGCCTCCGCTTCGCTCAAGACCTTCGGTTGCGTGATTGACAGGGTAGTCCGTGGCCCCTATAATGGCCTGCTTTCTCAAGGAATTTGCTGGAAGGAGCAGACCATGTCCGCCACGTCGAGACAGCCGTCGAATCTGAAGCGAAAAAGAGATCACGGATTCCGCAAACGGATGAGCACCAAGAACGGCCGGAAGGTGCTGGCCCGTCGGCGGGCCAAGGGACGAGTCCGGCTTGCTGTGTGATCGAGACGCTGCTCATGATCCGTCCGCTGGGAGATCGTCGGTTCTTCCTGCGGAACAGCGCTGAGATCGAGCGCGTTAAAAAAGAAGGACGCCGGCTCCAGACCCCGTTGTTCAATTTGCTTGCCTGCCCTGCCGCCACGACTCCATCGGGACTGCATGCGGAGGACCACCGGCACAGCCGGATTGGGATCGTTGTGGGCAAGCGTTTAGGACAAGCGGTGGCGAGGAATCGCGCCAAGCGCATCTTCCGGGAATTGGCTCGGCTGGTCCGGCCTCGGCTGGTGCCGGCCCGCGACCTCCTGGTCTTCCCCAGACGAGAGGCCCTGACCGTTCCGCACGCACAGTTGCGCGATGTGTGGCTGTCGGCCCTCCGGCGCGAAGAATTGCTGGCCCCCACAGAGGACTCGTCGTGCAACGATTCTCGATTGGGTTGATCGGGCTGTATCGGCGATGGGTGTCTCCGTGGCTGCCGCCGGCCTGCCGGTTCGAGCCGACTTGTTCCCATTATGCCCAGGACGCGATTCGGCGGCATGGCGTGGTACGCGGCCTTGCGTGGGCCTTCTGGCGGCTCCTGAAGTGCCATCCGTTTCACCCCGGCGGATATGACCCGGTCAAGTAGGCCTAAAGCCGCCACCGGGACGCAGCGCTCCGCCTTCAATCGTTCATGTCGATGATCCCCCTGCAGGAGTTCTGGTACTGATGGAAAAGCGAGTGATTCTGTTCCTGATCGTGTCGCTGGTCATCATCGTCGGCTATGAGTTCCTGTTGAAAGAGTTGGGGCTTGCGCCCCCGCCTCAACAGACAGTCGATGAAAACCGGTCTGCTCCGGCCAAGACGCAGGCCTCTTCGCCTGCCTCCCCGGGAACCACGCCCGCGCCAGCCGCTATGTCTGCCGCATCGGACACTCCAGGCACGCTCGGTGAACCATCCGGTTCTCCTGCCGGCCCTCCCCCGTCCGGCGAGCAAGCGGTCGACGTCGCGACGGATCTGTTCCACGTCCGGTTCACCAATCGCGGCGCCGAGATCAAGAGCTGGGAGCTGACCCGGTATCTGACGGCAGATCCGAAGAACGCCAAGCCGGTTGAACTCGTCCACCAGGAAGGCAAGTTTCGCGGCCCGCTGACGCTGCAGTCGGGAGACGCAGGGCTGAGCGCCAAGCTGCGCGAAGGGCTCTATCAGGTGGAGCGGGACTTCACCACGCTGGACGAGGCGCATCCGACCGGCCATCTCATCTTTATGTACCAGACGCCCGACCAAGCCGTGCGCGTGACTAAGTCGTTGACCTTTCGCCACAACAGCTATCTGGTGGACATTGCAGTGCGGGCCGAGGGGCTGTCGGGCCCCATTGATCTTGGCCTGGGCACCAACTTCGGCGTGACCGAATGGGGCGAGGGGTTCATCGGGCTGATCGGCCCCGCGACCTGGGTGGACGACAAATTGGAAAAGGATACCCCGGAGACGGAGGTGGAACGCAAGGGCGCCGTCCGCTGGGTGGCCCTGCAGGATAAGTATTTTTTGAGCGTCCTGATTCCCTCCGGCGCCGCCGCGGCCCTGGTGAAGAAGGAGGGGGACAAGCTGGTGTCGGCCGGCGTCCGGTTCGCTCTTGCGCCGACGGGCGTCGCCGAGTTGTCCGCACAACTGTACGCGGGGCCCAAGGAATACGATACGCTGAAGGTCATGAACTTGGGCCTGGAAGACACGATCGACTTCGGTTGGTTCATCTTCGGGAGCTGGAGCATCGTCAAGGCCGTGGCCAAGCCGATCTTCTATGTCCTGCGCACGATCAACGAAATCACGCACAACTACGGGATCACGATCATTCTCCTGACCGTGGGCATCAAGCTGCTGTTCGTTCCGCTCCAGTACAAGAGCTACAAATCCATGAAGGAGATGCAGCTCATCCAGCCCAAGGTGGTGGCCCTCCAAAGCAAGTACAAAGACGACAAGGAGCGGCTCAACCTGGAGCTGATCAAGCTGTACCGCGATCACAAGGTCAACCCCGTGGGCGGCTGTTTGCCCATGGTCCTGCAGATGCCGGTATTCGTGGCGCTGTTCAACATTCTCTACATGACGATCGACTTGCGCCAGGCCCCCTTCCTGCTCTGGATCACCGATCTCTCGGTGCAGGACCCCTACTACGTGCTTCCGATCATCATGGGCGTCTCGATGGTGGTGCAGCAGAAGATCATGCCGACCACGATGGACCCCACCCAGGCCAAGATCATGTTGTTGATGCCGGCCTTCATGACCATTTTGTTCGTCACCTTTCCGGCCGGTCTGGTGTTGTACTGGTTGACCAACAATGTGCTCACCATCACCCAGCAATTCGTCACGGACCGGTACGTCTACAAGCAGCCCACGTTCTCGACCTCCTTCGAGCCGGCCTCCGGCGGCCCCGAAGGCGAAAACCAGAAGCCGACGGGAAAACGGAAAAAAGACAAGAGTTCCGAGAAAGTCGAAGCCGGCGATCAGATCGAGACGTGAGCTGGGCTTATGGCCGGAGCGCTGCTGGATACGATCTTTGCCATCGCGACCCCCGTGGGAGAAGGCGGGATCGGCATCCTGCGCCTGAGCGGAGAAAAGGCATTGGATGTGGCCGCCGGAATCGTCCGTCTCCGGTCCGGCCAGGCCCTCGTCTCCGCCCGCAGCCATCACCTCTATTACGCCGACGTCCTTGAGGCGGTTGCTGCGCCGTGTGGTCCCGCGAACTCCTTGCGCCCGATCGATGAAGTGTTGGTGGCGGTCATGCGGGCGCCCCACTCTTACACCGCCGAAGATGTTGTCGAAATCCACTGCCACGGCGGGCGCTACGTCCTCCAAGCCCTGTGTGAATCGTTGCAGCGAGGCGGAGCCAGGCTGGCCGAGCCCGGTGAATTCACGAAGCGCGCGTTCCTGAACGGACGGCTGGATCTCGCCCAAGCGGAAGCGGTCCTGGACACGATCCAGGCGAAAACCGCGACCGGCCTGCGCCTGGCTCAGGAACAATTGCGCGGCCGGCTCTCGCAGGAAATCAATCGGCTGCGCGACAGCCTCATTCAAGTCCTAGCGCAGGTGGAAGCGGCCATCGATTTTACGGAAGAGGATATCACCTTCATCCAACCGGGAGAGCTCGTCGACCGGCTGGGCGAGGCCCGGGGCGCCATTGTCTGCTTGGCCGACAGGGGCCGCGAGGGCCGAATTTTGCGGGAGGGCCTGACTGTCGCCATCGTCGGGCGGCCGAACGTCGGCAAGTCCAGCCTGTTGAATGCGTTGCTTGACAGCGATCGCGCAATCGTCACGCCGGTCCCGGGCACGACCAGGGATGTCTTGGAAGAAGTGCTGAATATCAGGGGAGTGCCGGTGCGGCTTCTGGATACGGCCGGCGTGAGACAGACGGAGGATCCGGTCGAGCAAGAGGGGGTGCGGCGCAGCCGAGCCGCCATGGATCAGGCCGAACTGCTGCTCCTCCTCGTGGATGGATCGTTGCCGCTCAGCGATGAGGACCGGGAGCTCTTGACGCTGCATCCGGACAAGAAGCGACTCCTGGTGGTCAACAAAAGCGACCTGCCCTGCCAGGTGGACGAGGCGGTCGTGGCCGCTCTCTTGCCCGCCCGGCCGGCTGAGCCGCTGCCCGTTGTCCGTATTTCGGCTCTGACGGGGGCGGGGTTGGATGGCTTGCGCGATGCGATCAGAAAGACGGTCCTGCGCGAGAATTTTGAGCCGGGCGACTCGGCTGTGGTGACCAGGCTCAGGCACCAGGCCTCTTTACAACAGGCCGGGGAGGCATTGGAGAAAGCGCTCGAATCGGTACGAGGCGGCATGTCCGGCGAGTTCGTAGCCATGGATCTGCGCGCGGCGATCGATGCGCTGGGGGAGATTACCGGCGCTGTGACCACCGACGACATCCTGGACCGGATATTCCGCGATTTCTGCATCGGGAAATGAGAAGAAGCTTTCAGCCGTCAGCCTGTGGGAGACAACGGGGGGGCAGCGGATTTTCAGAAAGCTGAGAGCTGATGGCTGAGCACTAACGGCTTTCAACGATTATGGCTCTTCAATTCGACATCATCGTGGTGGGCGGAGGCCATGCGGGCTGCGAAGCGGCGCTGGCGGCGGCGCGCATGGGGGCCCAGACGCTGCTGCTCACGATGGATGAGAGCACGATCGCCCAGATGTCCTGCAATCCCGCTGTGGGCGGCATCGCCAAGGGGCACCTGGTCAAAGAAATCGACGCGCTGGGCGGCGAGATGGGCCGCAATACGGACCGGGCCGGCATCCAGTTCCGGATGATCAATACCAGTAAGGGCCCGGCAGTGCGGGCGCTACGGGCCCAGTGCGACAAGCAGCTCTATCGGGAGGCCATGCAGGAAACCTTGCGTGCCCAGGCCAAGCTGACCATCGCCCGCGGGACTGTGGATCGCGTGCTGACCCAGGGGGGCCGGGTCACCGGCCTGATCACGGAGTCGGGAGAACGGATCGACGCGAAAGCAGTCATTCTTACTTCGGGGACCTTCCTGAAGGGACTCATTCACATCGGGCTGAACCATTTTCCGGCAGGCCGCGCCGGGGAGGCGTCAGCCGAGCACCTCTCCGATTGCATGCGTGACCTGGGGTTTGAGGTAGGACGACTCAAGACAGGCACGCCTCCGCGCCTGGATCGCGACACGATCGATTTTTCGGCAACGATTCCTCAGCCGGGGGATGATCCCCCGCCGCCTTTTTCCAGCCGCACCGAACGGATCACGACTCCCCAAGTGTCTTGTCACCTGACCTACACGAATCAGGACACCCATGCGATCATCCGTGCGAACCTGGATCGCTCGCCGATGTTCACCGGAGTCATTGAAGGGATCGGGCCTCGCTACTGTCCGTCGATCGAGGACAAAGTCGTTCGGTTTGCCGACAAGGAGCGGCATCAAATCTTCATCGAGCCGGAGGGGCTGGCGACCCACTCCTGCTATCCCAACGGTATCTCCACGAGCCTTCCGGTGGACGTGCAGGCGGCCATGCTCAAGACGATCCCCGGACTGGCGCGAGCCACAATGCTCAAGCCTGGGTATGCCATCGAGTACGATTACTTTCCGCCTCGGCAGTTGCACCCGACGCTGGAGGCCAAGCTGGTCGAGGGACTGTACCACGCAGGCCAGATCAACGGGACCTCCGGCTACGAAGAAGCCGCGGCGCAGGGAATCATGGCCGGGATCAATGCGGTGCTGAAACTGCGCGGCGAACCTCCGTTGGTGCTCGACCGGTCCCAGGCCTACATCGGTGTGTTGATCGACGACCTGATTACGAAGGATGCCCGAGAGCCCTATCGCATGTTTACCTCACGGGCCGAGTATCGGTTGCTGCTCAGGCAGGACAACGCGGATGTGCGGCTCACGGACATCGGCTATCGGCTGGGATTGGTCGCGGAGCCGGTCTTTGTCAAGTTTGAGAGGAAGCGTGAAGCGATCGATTACGAGGTCCAGCGGCTCCGGGAAACCAGGCTCAAGTGGACCGCAGAGGTTCGCCGGAAACTAGAAGAATGGAAAGTAGAAGCGGTTGCCCCCGATGCCAGCTTGGCCACCCTGCTCAAGCGGCCTGAAGTCAGCTATGCGGGGCTACTGGATCTCTATGGATGGCCCCAATCAGAAGACCATGAAACTTCAGAAGCAATTGAAATTACTATAAAATATGAAGGATATGTCAAGCGGCAGCTGAGCCAAATCGCCTCGTTTAAGAAATTGGAAGAGCGCCGCATTCCCCTGGGCTTCAATTACGACAGCGTCATTGGTTTCTCGAGCGAAGTCCTCGAAAAATTGAAACGGGTCAGGCCTGCTTCGATCGGCCAGGCCTCCAGGATTTCCGGTGTTACGCCGGCTGCTATTTCCTTGCTCCTTGTGGCTCTCGAGCGACATCGCCGCCAGGGCCAGAGTCCAGTTCCAGCCTAACAATCGCCTCGTCGCGTTCCCCTCGGCCGGCAGTTCTTTGTCCCATCTGACTTGACCTCTTCCCTTCACCTGGCGTAGATGTTCCACGTGGAACATCGCACAGAACCAGGTGGTAGATTTTTGAAGGCCCTCGTTGATGGGGCGGCCGAATTGGCCGTGCCTCTCTCTCAGTCATTGGCCGACCAGTGCGCAATGTACGTTCATGAATTGCAAGTCTGGAACGACAAGACGAACTTGACGGCGATCACCGATGAGCGAGAAATAGCCGTCAAGCATTTTCTGGATTCTCTGGTTTGCACGAAGGCGCTTGACCAGTCCGGACAAGCCAGACTCTTAGACGTAGGCAGTGGGGGCGGTTTCCCCGGTATTCCCATCAAGCTGATGCATCCTGAGCTGGACGTGACTCTTCTTGAGCCAAGTCAGAAAAAGGCGGCTTTTCTGCGCCATCTCATTGGTACGTTGAAGCTTGACCGTATCGTGGCCATTCCAATGCGAATCGAGGAATTTTCGCGCGAGCCGATCTATCAGGCTGGCTTCACCACCATCATCACCAGGGCTGTGAATGTGGCCAGCCTGCTTGGCTGTTTCCTCCCGTTGCTCAGCCAAAATGGGGTCGTTATCCTTTGTCGCGCGAAGCCGTTGGAGGCTGAATTTCCATTGGACGGCTTGCAAATTAGGCGTGAAATCGCCTATACCTTGCCCATGGGGCACGGATCTCGTGTGCTGACGATCTTGGAAAGGAAGTCTCGTCCTTAGGCTCCCGTTGTTCCACGTGGAACAGGGCCTCGCAGGTTGGCTTGGCAGGCCATAAAAGGTGGATCGTGGCACGCATTATCGCCGTCGCAAATCAAAAAGGAGGGGTTGGAAAAACAACCACTTCGATCAATTTAGCTGCGGCCTTGGCGATCCAGGGCAAGGCTGTATTGTTGATCGATATGGATCCCCAAGGAAATACGACGGGCGGAATCGGAGTCGATCCGGCAAGCCTCAAGCACACGGTCTACGATTGTCTTCTGCGGGGAGTCCCCACAAGTGAGGCAATTCAGGCAACCGCCATTCAAGGACTTCAGATTTTGCCGGCAAACGCGGACCTGGCCGGAGCAGAAGTCGAACTCGTGCCTCTCCAAGACCGGGAAGCACTGCTCAAGGCGGCGATCCAAGCCCTTCCGGTGGCGCCGGAGTTCATCATTGTGGACTGTCCGCCGGCGCTGGGGTTGCTGACGATCAACGCCTTGACCGCAGCCTCGTCGGTCTTGATTCCGGTGCAGTGTGAATATTACGCGATGGAGGGGCTCGGGCGTCTGCTCTCCAATGTGGCCCGTATCCAGGAATCGCTGAATCCGGCCCTGGCGCTGGAGGGCATTCTATTGACCATGTACGACTCGCGAAACAGCCTAGCCCGCCAGGTGTCCGAAGAAATTCGATCGCACTTTAAGGAGAAGGTCTACCGCACCGTCATTCCTCGCAACGTGACACTCGCGGAAGCCCCCAGCTATGGCAAGCCGGCTATGTTGTATAACTCAGCTTCCGCCGGTGCCCAGGCCTATCTCGATCTAGCCAAGGAGTTGCTCGACCATGGAAAAGCGAGCCCTCGGTAAGGGACTGGATGCCTTGCTGCCGACCGGCGTGGCGAAACCGCCAGCAGCCGGAGGCGAGTCGCAACAGGTTCCAGTCGAGCAGATCATCCCGAACCGGTACCAACCAAGAACCGAGTTCCATGAAGCCGAGCTGTCCCAGTTGGCCGAATCCCTGAAGCTACATGGTATCCTCCAGCCGCTCGTGGTCCGCCGCAAAGGTGACGGGTTTTTTGAGTTGATCGCCGGGGAGCGTCGCCTACGCGCGGCTAAGTTGGCTGGCTTGCGCCTAGTGCCGGTGACGATCCGGAACAGTACCGATGAGCAAGCTCTGGTCCTAGCTCTCCTGGAAAACCTCCAGCGAGAGGATTTGAATCCGATGGAAGCGGCAAGGGCCTATCAACGCATGGGCAAGGAGTTCGGATTCACCCAGGATTCGATTGCCCAGCAGATTGGGAAAGACCGGTCATCGGTAGCCAACATTGCCAGGCTTGTAAATTTACCTAATGAAATCCAGAGCTTAGTCGAATCAGGCAAGCTCTCGACCGGCCATGCGAAGGTCTTGCTCGGCCTCCCAAAGACGGAATCCCAACTCAAGCTGGCCCGCCACATTGTGTCGGCTGAGTTGTCCGTTCGCCAGGCAGAGCGGTTGGCCACCAGCCAGCCTCGAACGGCCAAGCCCAAACAGCAGGGCCGTGCAGCCAGAGCTTATCCGGACTTGGAGGAACGGCTCCAGCGGCGTCTTGGCACCAGGGTGAGTATCGTCAAAGGGCGCAGCGGAGGCCAGATACAGATTGACTATTTCACGCCGGCAGAGCTGGACCGTTTGGTCGAACTGCTGCTCGGATAAGCTACGATAGCGCCTGCAAGAAAAGCAGATTTTCTTGCCTTCCATCTGACCATTCAGTATGCTCAAATCTTCTGCTACGGGAAGATAATATCGATCATACGCCGTAGGAGTTGGTTTTCATGCCGAGGAGGTTCTAAGGATGTGGAAAAAGGACAAAGTCGAGGGCAAAAGCACCAGCGTCACCAGCGAGGAGGGAGGAGTCATGGCTAATCAGGAAGCGGTAGTGCCGAGCACGGAAAAAGACGAGAATGTCATTGCCTTTGTCGGCAAAGGCGTGGAGTTCAAAGGCATCATCAGCTACAACGGCACGGTTCGCATTGACGGCGTGCTGGACGGGGAAATCCACACCGAGGGAACCCTGCTGGTCGGCGAAGAAGCCGTGCTTACCGCCAAAGTCAGCGCGGGCACGGTCGTGAGCAAAGGGAAAATCACCGGGGACATCATTGCCAAGGAAAAAGTCCGGCTCCTGGCGCCCGCGGTGCTCAATGGTTCGATCAAGGCTCCGATGCTCTCCATGGAAGAGGGAGTCCTCTTCAACGGCAATATCGAGATGTCGCGCGCGGAGGTCCATGACCTACAGCGTGAAGCCGGACTGCGAGCCATCAATGCGCCTTCCAGCAACATCAAGCGGGTGACGGGCTAACCACTCAGCCGTCATGGCATTGAAAGACCAGGGCATGTCGCGGGCAAAATCTGTGAGGGCATCCGCAGGGGGGATCAGCACCCTTGCGAGAATCGCCACCGGAGGTTAAGCCTATGTGGAATCGCAACGGTAAAGGGAAAACGCCGATCATCGAAGACGAGAACTTCACTTTCCTCGGGAAGGGAGTCGACTTCAAGGGAGTGGTTCATTTCGACGGCACCGTCAGGATCGACGGCCGCCTCGAAGGAGAAATCCATACCAAGGGCACCCTCATCATCGGGGAACATGCCGTCATCAAAGGGATCATCACCACGGGTACCCTTGTGAGCGGCGGGAAGCTTCAGGCGAACATCACCGCCCTCGAAAAAGTGCAGCTCCTGAAGACCGCCATCCTGATCGGCGATGTCCGGTCTCCGTCCTTCTCGATGGAGGAAGGGGGGCGTTTCCAGGGTATGTGCGACATGGGCGTGGACATGTGGGTGGATCAAGAACGTCCGGACCATGAAAACGTGCATGACCTCGCCGCTCACCGCGGAAAGGTGCGTCTCCAAGATATCCAGCCATGACCGGTCCGACCGTGCTCCTGGGCATGAGCGGCGGTGTGGATAGCTCGGTTGCCGCCGCCTTGCTGGTCGAGCAGGGGTATCGCGTCCAGGGCGTCACGCTCCAAGTCTGGGAGCACGAGGACGAATCGGTCGCCGTTTCCAAGCGTTGGGAGGAGCGAGGCTGCTGCAAGGTCGGCTTGGCGCGCTTTGTCGCGCAGCGTCTGGGCATTTCCCACGAGGTCATCGACACCCGCGAGATTTTCCGATCCGGTGTGATCGATGATTTTCTCTCCGGCTACCTTGCCGGCACCACCCCGAATCCCTGCGTCCGTTGCAATGAACGGGTGAAGTTGCGGTCCTTGCTGTGTCTTGCCGAAGAGCGGCGGGTGGACTTCGTCGCGACGGGCCATTACGCCAGGGTCGTGGAGCAACAGGGCAGATTCGGCCTGCACCGCGCCTGCGATGTCCGGAAAGACCAGAGCTACTTCCTCTACCGGCTCAACCCCGCGTGGCTCCCCAAGCTCTTGTTCCCCGTCGGAACCATGCAGAAGGCCGAGGTCTGGGCCAGGGCCGAGTCCCTGGGGTTGCCGGCGGATGAATTGAAGGAGAGTCAGGAGATCTGCTTCGTCTCTCACGGAGACTATCGGACCTTCATCGAGGCCGAGGCGCCGGAGTCGAAGCAGCGGGGAAACATTGTCGATCCTGAAGGCAATGTCCTCGGACAGCACGACGGCATCGCCTACTACACGCCGGGACAGCGCCGCGGCCTGGGCGTCGCCACAGGCCAGCGCCTCTATGTCCAGCGCGTCGAGGCGGCCACGCAGACGGTGGTGGTCGGACAAGAAGAAGAATTGTTTCGGTCGGATTGTCGGGTCGGGGAGGTGAACCTGTTCGACGAGGCGCTCCGGACCTGTTCGACGGAGGCGCAAGTTAAAATCCGGTACGCCACGCCTCCAGCTCATGCGACTGTGAGCCCCGATCAAAACGAGATGATGACCGTCCGATTTGCCGCGCCGCAGCGTGCCCTCAGCCCCGGCCAGTCCGCGGTATTCTATGACGGCGACCGCGTCCTGGGCGGCGGCATCATCCAGGCTCGGTAGCGATAAAGTCGTTACGTCTGTCCAGTTGAAAGGTCGCAGGTTTTTGGCTCTGCCGAGGGACTTTCAGACTTTACAGACCTTCAAACTTTCAGACGTCTGCTCCTTGACACCGCCCCGCGCCGGATGCTAGTCTGGCGCGTTTTTCTCGTGCCCACCCGCACGAAAAACATCCCAGTTCATCGCGGACTTCGCCGGAAACAGCTGTGGTAAAAAGCTCGGTCGCACGCCGTTACGCCAGAGCCTTGTTCGAGCTCCTCGATCCCGGAAGCGTGGCCACCATGAGGGCCGGCCTGACGGATCTCGGGGAGACCTACTCGACGTCGCCCCAACTCAAGCACGTGCTCGTGTCCCCGGCCTTCGGGGTCGAACAGAAGCAGGCGGTCCTGGCCGCGCTCGGACGGAAAGTCGGGTGTCCGCCGGTCGTGGAGGGCTTCCTCGCTCAGCTCGTCAAGAAAAATCGCGGCGGCTGTCTCCCGGAAATCGCCGACGCCTTTGCCTTCCTGGCGGATCAAGCTAAAGGCACTCAACAAGTCACGGTATGCTCCGCCGCGACACTGGACCGGGAGGAGCAGGACAGGTTGCGCCGGCAGTTGTGCGACCTGCTCAGGCATGATGTGGACTTGACGTTCCAGACGGACCCAACCCTGCTCGCCGGCCTGCAGATCAGGATCGGCAGCACGGTCGTGGACAGCACGCTGCGGAGTCGGCTCGCCGCCATGCAGAGCCGCCTGAGCAGAGCGTAGCGTAAAGAGGAGCATCGCATGCAGATCAAAGCCGACGAAATCAGCTCGATCATTAAAGAGAAAATCAAAGGCTTCGACAAGCAGGTCGACGTCAACGAGATGGGGTCCGTCATCCAGGTCGGCGACGGCATTGCCAAGGTCTATGGCCTGGATGGCGCCATGGCCGGCGAGATGTTGGAGTTTCCCGGCGGATTGTTCGGCATCGCGCTGAACCTCGAAGAGGACAACGTCGGCGCCGTGTTGATGGGCGACGATGTGGGCGTTAAGGAAGGCGATCCGGTCAAGCGCACGGGCCGCATCGCCGAAATTCCCGTGGGCGAGGCCCTCATCGGCCGCGTGGTCAATGCCATCGGGCAGCCGATCGACGGCAAAGGTCCGATCAAGTCCACGCAGACGTCCCGTATCGAAGTCGTCGCGCCAGGCGTGATCACCAGACAGTCGGTCCGTGAACCGCTGCAGACGGGCATCAAGGCCATCGACGCCATGATCCCCATCGGCCGCGGGCAGCGCGAATTGATCATCGGCGACCGGCAGACCGGCAAGACGGCGATCGCCGTCGATACGATCATCAACCAAAAGGGCCTCGGCGTCTTCTGCATCTACGTCGCCATCGGCCAGAAGCGCTCGACCGTCGCGCGCGTCGTCAAGACGCTCGAAGAAAACCATGCGATGGACTACAGCATGGTCGTGTCGGCCACGGCCAGCGATGCCGCGCCGATGCAGTTCCTGGCGCCCTTCGCCGGCGCCGCCATCGGCGAGTATTTCCGGGACAACGGCAAGCACGCCCTCATCGTCTATGACGATTTGTCCAAGCACGCGGTAGCCTATCGGCAGCTCTCCCTGCTGCTCCGCCGGCCGCCGGGCCGCGAAGCCTATCCGGGCGACGTGTTCTATCTGCACTCCCGGTTGCTGGAGAGAGCGGCCAAGCTCAGCGACAAGCTCGGCGGGGGCAGCCTCACCGCGTTGCCGATCATCGAAACGCAAGCCGGCGACGTGTCGGCCTACATTCCGACCAACGTCATTTCGATCACCGACGGGCAAATCTATCTCGGCAGCGACCTCTTCTATTCGGGCATCCGCCCCGCGATCAACGTCGGCCTTTCGGTGTCCCGCGTCGGCGGTTCCGCGCAGATCAAGACCATGAAGCAGGTGGCCGGTACCCTGCGGCTGGACCTAGCCCAATACCGCGAGATGGCGGCCTTCGCCCAATTCGGCAGCGAGCTGGACAAGGCCACGCAGATGCAGCTGGCGCGCGGCGTCCGGATGGTGGAGTTGCTCAAGCAGGGGCAATACAAGCCCATGCCGGTGGCGGATCAGGTCCTGTCGATCTATGCCGGCGTCAATGGATTCCTCGACGACGTGGCCGTCGAAAAAGTGCGGCAGTTCGAGGAAGACCTGCTCCACTACGTCACGCAGCACCATCCGGAGCTCAAAAAAGAAATCGCCAGTATCGGCAAGATCGACGACAAGGTCGGAGGCCGGCTGAAAGAGATCATCGGGACGTTCAAGAAGTCGATGGGCTACGGCGCGAAGTAGCCTAACGTTTATTCCTGCGGCCGTTCAAAACGGTCAGCCAACGCGGCCGCAGGGAGTCCGGCGACTGAGGCGTACCCAGGCGGGTACGTCGCAGGGAGACGGGCGACTGAGATCAAAGTTGGGGACCGTTTTCAACGGACGATGCCAAGTCTTCAATCACTGCGCCGCAAAATCGCGGCGTTCAAAAACACGCAGAAGATCACCAAGGCCATGAAGATGGTGGCCGCGGCGAAGCTCAAGCGCTCTCAGGACCGCATCCTGGCCGCGCGCCCCTACGCGCACAAGATGCGCGGCGTGCTGGGCAACCTCAGCCAGCGCGTGAATCGCGCCGCGCACCCGCTCCTCCAGAAACGGCCGGGCAAGAAGATCGAAGTCCTGATCATCACGAGCGACCGCGGTTTGTGCGGCGGGTTCAACGGCAATATCGTGCGCAAAAGCGCGGAGTTCCTGCGGCAATGCGAAACGCGCGGAGTGCAGGTCAATCTCAGCATCGTCGGACGCAAGGGCCGGGATTATTTCCGCCGCCGCGCCTGGCCCATCCGACAGGAATGGACCGGCATCTTCGACAAGCTCACGTTCGAACATGCCATCGACATCGGCGGCGACCTGACCGATCACTTCGCCAAGGGCACGTTCGACGAGCTCTACGTCGTCTACAACGAGTTCAAGTCGGCCATCCAGCAGCGGGTGATCGTGGAGAAGCTGTTCCCGGTGGACGCCGAAGCCGAGTTCGGATCGGCCCAGGCGGAAGGCACGACCGGCGGCAGCTACCTCTATGAGCCGGACGAAACGGACCTCTTGAACGCGCTGGTGCCGAAGCATTTCCAGATCCAGACGTTCCGCATCCTGCTGGAATCGGCCGCGGCGGAGCATGGCGCGCGCATGGCCGCCATGGACGGCGCGACGCGAAACGCGGGCCAGCTGATCAAGAAAGTGACCCTCTACTACAACAAGACCAGACAGGCGGCGATCACCAAGGAACTGATGGACATCGTCGGCGGCGCCGAAGCACTCAAATAGCGCAAGGCCAGAGGCACGAGGCAATAGGCGATGGGCGGGAAAGCTTAACCTATTGCCTATAGCCTCTTGCCCATTGCCAAAGGAGTTAGACGTGAGCACAGGAAAAGTCATCCAAGTCATCGGGCCAGTGGTGGACGTGGAGTTTCCTCCCGGCCAGCTGCCGAACATCTACAACGCGCTGAAGGTCGTCCAGGAAGAGAACAAGGCAGCCGGCAAGCCGGCCGTCCGGATCACGCTCGAAGTCGCGCAGCACCTCGGCGAGAACCGCGTCCGCGGCGTCGCCATGTCCACCACCGACGGCCTCACGCGCGGAATGGACGTGCAGGACACGGGCGCGCCGATCTCCGTGCCGGTGGGCCGCGAGACCCTGGGGCGCCTCATCAACGTGCTCGGCGAGCCGGTCGATGAGAAGGGCCCGATCAAGACGAAGAAGACCTATCCCATTCACCGGCCCGCGCCAAGCCTCGAAGATCAGGACACCAAGACCGAAGTCCTCGAAACCGGCATCAAGGTCGTGGACCTGCTGGAGCCCTATTCCAAGGGCGGCAAGGTCGGCCTCTTCGGCGGCGCCGGCGTCGGCAAGACCGTCATCATCATGGAGCTGATCAACAACATCGCGCTCCACCACGGCGGCTTCTCCGTGTTCGCCGGCGTGGGCGAGCGGACGCGCGAAGGCAACGACCTCTGGCACGAGATGCAGGAGTCCAAGGTCATCGATCCGGACGATCACACCAAGTCCAAGGCCGCGCTGGTCTACGGCCAGATGAACGAGCCGCCCGGCGCGCGCCTGCGGGTCGGTCTGACCGGCCTCACGGTGGCCGAGTACTTCCGCGACGAAGAGAACCAGGACGTGCTCCTCTTCGTGGACAACATTTTCCGGTTTACGCAGGCGGGCTCGGAAGTGTCCGCGTTGTTGGGCCGCATGCCCTCGGCGGTCGGGTATCAGCCGAACCTCTCGACGGAAATGGGCGCGCTGCAGGAGCGCATCACCTCGACGAAGAAGGGCTCCATCACGTCCGTGCAGGCGATCTACGTGCCCGCCGACGACTTGACCGACCCGGCCCCGGCCACGGCCTTCGCCCACCTGGATGCGACGACCGTGCTGTCGCGTCAACTGGCCGAGTTGGGCATTTACCCGGCGGTGGACCCGCTCGACTCCACGTCCCGGATTCTCGACCCGCAGGTGATCGGCGAAGACCATTACAAGGTGGCGCGCGGCGTCCAGTCGGTGCTGCAACGGTACAAAGATCTGCAGGACATTATCGCGATTCTCGGCATGGACGAATTATCTGAAGACGACAAGATGGCCGTGGCCCGCTCCAGGAAAATTCAGCGGTTTCTCTCTCAGCCCTTCCACGTCGCGGAGGCCTTCACCGGCGCGCCGGGCAAGTACGTGAAGCTCAAGGACACGGTCCGCAGCTTCAAGGAAATCCTCGACGGCAAGTACGACCACCTGCCGGAACAGGCCTTCTACATGGTCGGGCCGATCGAAGAAGTGATCGCGAAAGCGGAGAAGATGGGAGTGAAAGTATAAGTAAGCGGGTCGCGCGAGCGCCCTCTGTGCTCGCGCAACGCGCGGCCTCAGAAGCCCCTCGTTGGACGCGCGCAGTTGAGGGCATCTCGCACGCCCCGCTTGAGGAAGGAAGTAGGAAGGGAAGATGGCAGGTAAGTTACTGTTGGAAGTGGTTACGCCGGAGAAGCTGCTGCTGAGCCAGCAGGTGGATGAAGTCATTGCGCCCGGCGCAGAGGGCGAGTTCGGCGTGCTCCCCGGCCACTGTCATTTTCTCTCCACCTTGAGCATCGGGGAGCTCCGGTATCGCGTCGGCGATCAGACCAACTTCATGTCGGTCCTCTGGGGCTACGCCGAGGTGACGCCGACCAGGGTCACGGTCATGGCGGAGATCGCCGAAAAGGCCGAAGACATCGACGTCGAACGGGCCGCGGCCAAGGTGGCGGAAGCTGAGGCTCGTCTGAAAGTCGGCGGCCTGCCCTCCGAAGTCAAAGAGGCCGAGATCAGCCTCGAAAAAGCCCGCCTCCGCAAGAAGATCGCCGAACGCGCCCACCGCAGATAGTCCTCTCCTAAGCCGGCTGACGAACGGCGGGCAGCAGCATGGAGCGGGGTGGCGAAGGGTGGCCGGATTCGGGCTGTCCGACGATGCGTTGATGACACTCTGCCAGGTTTAGCTTCCCTGTTGGCCGGGCGCCTTATCGGATGAGCAGAACGGCACCCGGCGCTTCGTTTGGCCTTTCAAGCTCCCACTCCCGCCGTTTCCGGCCCTCACCGGCCATCCCTTCCACCCCGAATTAAAAGAGAGTAACGGGACAGGTCCTCGCAAACCTGTCCCGTTAAGCTGCCGCATTGGATTCTTGACTCCGTGCCTTTCCTCCAGTATCGTATGCCATGGTTCCAGTTTGGAACCATTATGGTACTGCGAAGGAGGGGTTATGGCCACGCTCACGATCAAGAATATTTCCGATCGGGTCGTCAAACGTCTGAAGGATCGAGCCGTGCAACATCATCGGAGCTTAAATTATGAGGTGATTGCCTGCTTGGAAGCGGCGGCTCAGGCGACGCCTGTCGATCCTGATGCATTGCTGGCCCGCGTCCGGTCGCTCCGGCAAAAACCGGCGAACTTCAGGCTGACCGATCGAACCCTGGCACGGCTCAAGACGGCGGGACGGCCATGATCGTGGCCGACACCAACTTGTTGGTGTACCTCTATGTCGAGGGGCAGCGAACCGAGCAGGCGGAGGCTGCGTTGGCCAAGGACCCGCTCTGGGCGGCACCGCTCTTGTGGCGATCCGAGTTTCGGAATACCGTCATCGGGCTGGTGCGAAAGAAGGCGCTGATGCTGGACGATGCAATGCGGATGGTAGATGACGCAGAGCGAGCTATGGCCGGGCGCGAGTACAGCGTCCTGTCCCACGATGTGCTCCAGCTTGCCGCTCGATCCGGTTGCTCGGCCTATGATTGCGAATTCGTAGCCCTAGCCCAGAACCTGGAGGTAGCCTTCGTCACGTCCGACCGTCAGGTGCTCAGGGCATTCCCCGCCATCGCGGTATCCCCCGACCAATTCACGGCCTAGCACCTCGCTTGGCGCCGATAAGCTCACGACGGCTGATGATGGCAGAAGAAGAGTCGCACGGGCCCTGTCGCTGAGCCCTAAGAATCTACAATCGGCTGACGAACGGTGGGATTTTCTCACCCGCCCGCCACGAGTGCGCCGAGACGCGCGCCTTTCCCGTGGCGCGGCCGGTCTCGACCAATCGCCAAGAAAGAGTACGAGGGCATAAGGCTGCTCGCTCTCCGCCTCCCGCCTGGCACCCCTTCCACGCCGTTTGAGCCGGAATGACCTTCCGGTATTCCCGCCGCCATGGTCTTCGACCATGTGGCGTTGGTCAGTACCGGCTTTCCGTCCTCAAACGGCGGGCGGGGCCCCGCCGCTCCCGGCGAGGTCGCTCGCCTCCGCATGCCCTCTTTTTAAAACTGGAAAGGGGATGGCGTCGCTGGTAGACCCCATCCCCTTTCAACCGCTTCCCTAAATTATCTGTCGCGTAATGGATTTGTCCCACGCGAGCGGTAGCTCGGTCTACTGATTAATGAGCCATATCCGTACCAGCCGAGAAGAGATAGAGAGTGGCGGGACAGGTCGCTCGCAAACCTGTCCCGCTTAAACTCGGTTTCTCTTTTCTTCGGCAAAGGCTCGATGTGGTTAAGAGAACGTGGTCAGCCCCCTACAAGTGGAGAGCGGACCCAGGAATTCACCCTCTCGCGGCTAAAACGGATCTATGCCGGTCTGTATAGCACGCCGATCCCGTGCTGTGGAGAAGGTTGACAAGTGATGGAATACGCGCAAGAATCACACGCCAATGTGCAGTCCGTCTGTGCGTACTATGTCGGTCAGTATACTCAATAGTTGGGCGGCATGGGGACGACGCGGGAATTGCGGAGAATCATGAGACTGTTGGTAGCGCTGTTGCTTACGCTGCCTCTTGTATCTCTCTCTGCTCAGGTAGAGAGTGAGGATGAGAGTTTCAAGAATGAGGTGCGCGCACGCATCGCTAGGGAGAAGCTTGAGCGGTTGAAGGGCTGGAAGCGAATAGTGTTTCTTTGTTCGCCTACTGAAATGACGAACTCCAAGGAGAAGTTTGATCGAATCTGTGATCGTATAAACACGAATGCAAAGTTACTGGCTGCCACCGCGAACGCCGACGTTGTCGTAGTGAACGACGGCGAAAACCTTGGCTTCCTCAGTAGTTACCGAGGGATGTTGCGATTGGAAGTAGACCTATCATCCACCGGCTGTGACGGAAGCGCATGTGCTGTCCATGCCACAGTATCGGCGAGCTTCCCTTACGACAAGGCCATCGACCAAGCAGCTGGAAGCTATCCCGTTAACGAAGAAAACCGACGCGGACCGAGCGATTCACCAGCCTCTGTCCCTCGGCCCATACTGGCGTTAATGTGGGGACCTCGCCAGCTCATTGCTTCCGGCTATCCGAGCGAGGAACTGGGGTCTGGCGTCGTCAATGGCGTCGACTCCCTCCTTAAGGAGTTCTTCACCGACTATCTGAACGCCAACCGACAATAGACTTTGGGAACTGATCCGTGCCTGTTCGAATCTGGCGAAGCCGCCCAACCACGGGCTCCAGGCGACCCGCGACAGCGGCGCTGCATTTGCTGCCGCGGGCGCCTGAGCGCGGACGTTAGCCGATATGTCAGATGCCAGCGATTGTGAACTTGGGGGGGGATAAAGGGAGTCTTTTTAGCCGGGCCGCTGAAGAGGCACTATGCCGAAAGAGCCGAATGTAATGAGCGAACTTGAAGGCGTCGTCGCGCTGGCCGAACTCATCCAGTATCAGCCGGGCGCGGTGGTCAGTCGGACGATCGTCAAGAAGCCGGCGGGGACGGTGACGGCCTTTGCCTTCGATCAGGGCGAAGGTCTCAGCGAACATACGGCGCCCTTTGACGCGCTCGTGATTCTGATCGAGGGCGAGGCGGAGATCTCGATTGCCGGCGTGCCTCATCGTGTATCTGCCGGCCAGCTCTTGCGCCTTCCTGCCGGTCGGCCTCATGCCCTCAAAGCGGTGACGCGGTTCAAGATGCTTCTGGTCATGGTCAAGGCATAGGCAGGATGTTGAAAAAGTCCGCCAGCTTTGTTCTCGGTCGCTCGACCCCCTCGACGTACGGTAAGGCGAGGGCAAAGTAACTATCCGCTCGCAGATGATTGAAGCGAGCGGCTCAAGCGAAGCTTGGTATGTACCGCCTCGCCTCCTCGCTTGCTGCGGCCTCGCTGGACGGTCTTTTTGATCATCCTGTGGGGCATCCGAGACGGCGAGAGTCGCCCGATTTGCATAGCACCAAATTATTTTTGTTAGGGCCAGCCATCCCTCCAGGGGTCTGAGGCGAGCGCCATAAGCGGTTGCGCTGACGCGGGCCTGAGAGCCCCTTATTCCAGCGGAAAGCTGATCAGCACCCCGCCGAGCACGTCATTGATCTTGAAGTCCTGCTTCGTGCTGCGCGGGTGCGCGTTGTGGCAGCCGATGCAGGCCTGCGAGAAGGTCAGCTCCTCAGGGAGAAACATCACGAGGAGTATTGGATGCGGTTCGGGTTTCCTGCGGGAGTGACGAGAGGAGACGATCGGCCCACTTCGACGGCAGTTTTTCCACTGAGTCGTAAATTCTGGATTGCCACCAAGAGGCAATCTCGGCGAGGTCCTCTTTCTCGAACCGGTGCTCGACGATGTCAAAGGTATCATGCCGATAGAGCACGACATCGATGGGATATTCAACGCTGGTCGAGCTGGTACGCGTGGCATCGAAGGCGAGGAAGCCCACCTTCAGGGCGAGGTCCATGCCGGTGTTGTACCGTAACACGCGATCGAGGAGCGGTTTCCCATAACCGGTTTCACCGATGATGCAGTAGGGCGTGCCTTCGCTCACCTCGACCCAGCTCCCTTGTGGATAAATGAGATACAGCTTGTGCTCCTGGTCGTTTTCTAACTGCCCGCCGACTAAGGCGTGAAGGTTGAAGGACAACCCTGCCTGTTCGAGCGCGTCTTTGTCCTCTTGTGCGACCCGACGGATCTGCGTGGCGAACACATTGACGGCTTTGAAGAGCTTGTCGAAGGACTGGTCGCTTTCGCTGATGGCTTCATCGAAATAGGTAACGGCTTTGTCTCGCACCGAGCGCAGCCCCGATGTCATGAGAAACATCGAGTGCCGTCCATGCTGATGGATGGAGACCTTCCGTGCCGTGATGCACTCCACGCCGGTCGTGACCCGGGTATCGGCAATGCCAATCAAGCCGTCCTCGACTTTCATGCCCAAACAAAACGTCATTGTGCCTCCCCTCTCTGAATTGTACTGTGAATCGGGCGCGGAGCAAAGAAGGTTTCGAAAATTGCCTCCCCGACACCATTCAGCTGCTCTTGGAATTGATCCAGGAATTCGTGCAGGCCGTCAGCGACGCATTCCTCAAGATCGCCGAAGTCCAACTGTGCGCGCAAACGACCCAGTCGTTTTTCGGCTTGATTCTGATAGGACCCATGCTCGGACCCGGAAATGGCGTGCAACGAATCTTCGCTCTTGATGAGGCAGTACCGGATGGCTCGCGGAAAGGTAGCGTCGAGAATCAAGAATGCGCTCACGTCGTCCGGCGAAATGCGGCCATAGCGTTTGTAGTACATTTCGAGCGCGCTCGCCGATTTCAAGAGGGCGGACCACTGAATAATATCGAACGGCGTGCCGATCTCGGCTACGGTCGGGAGCAACATGAAGTATTTCACGTCGAGAATGCGAGAGGTCTTGTCCGCGCGTTCCAGGAGACGGCCGAGCCTGGCAAAGTGCCAGCCTTCTCCGTGCGACATGGTCGCATCGGTAATTCCCAGGAAGAGATGGCTGGCGGCTTTGACGTCCGTCAGAAACGTATGGAGATTGTGGCTGGCTAGTCCGTGAGATACGGCGTCCCTGACCATCAAATGGAACCGGTTGACCTGCTCCCACATGTCGGTAGAAATGATCTCCCGGACCGATCGAGCGTTCTCCCGTGCGGCCACGAGGCAGGATAGAATCGAATTGGGATTTGCGGCATCGGAGGAGAGAAACTGGATCACGGTCTCCTTGGTCGCCTTTCCGTACCGGACGGTGAAATTTTCATGATCGCCCGTGGTCGCCACCAAGGGCTCCCATTGCTCCGTCGTTCCTCTGGGCAGATCGAGCGTGAGATTCAGATTGACCTCGATGAACCGGGCATAGTTCTCCGCGCGTTCGATATAGCGGTTCAACCAATAGATGGAACTTGCGACTCGGCTCAACATTGGTGACCAGGCCTTGCTTGCTCGGCCATCCTGAAATCGGTGCCCATGCGCAACTCTGCGGTAGAAGAGGCGTTCATGAGAGGACCCAGGTGTCTTTGTTTCCCCCGCCTTGGGACGAATTCACCACCAGGGACCCTTTCCTCAAGGCCACCCGCGTCATGCCTCCCGGTAAGACATACACATCGCGACCGTACAGCACATACGGGCGCAAGTCGACATGGCGCCCCTCCAAATGATCCTCCACGAGAGTCGGCACGCGCGAGAGCGCCAGCGTGGGCTGGGCGATATAATTGCGTGGATCGGCCTCTATGCGCCGGGCACAATCCTCACGCTCTTGCTTCGAGGCCTGCGGGCCGATCATCATCCCATACCCGCCGGCTTCGTTGGTGGCCTTCACCACCAGTTGGTCCAAATGTTCCAATACGTAATCCCGATCCCGTCTATCCGAACAGAGATAGGTAGGGACATTCTGGAGTATCGGTTCCTCCGCCAAGTAATAATTGATAATCTTCGGGACGTACGCATAGATGGCCTTATCGTCCGACACACCTGTGCCGGGCGCATTGACGAGCGCCACTCTACCCTTTTGGTACGAGTCCATAAGACCGGGGACGCCGAGCACAGATTCGCGGCGGAACGCGAGTGGGTCTAAGTAGTCGTCGTTGATTCGTCGGTAGATGACGTCCACGCGCTGAGACCCTTTGGTGGTTCGCATGTGAACGTACCCATCCATCACCACGAGATCGTTGGCTTCGACCAGTTCCACACCCATCTTTTGCGCGAGCAAGGAATGTTCGTAATAGGCCGAGTTGAAGATGCCGGGGGTGAGAATCACCACGGTCGGATCGGGAAGGTCCGACAGATACCTGAGCGTCTCCAGGAGGTGGCTCGGATAGCCATCGACCGGCCGCACGCGATACGCATCGAAGAGCTCCGGAAACGTCCGCTTCATGACCTGCCGGGCTTCTAACACATAGGCGACGCCGGACGGACACCGCATGTTGTCTTCAAGGACATAATACTGGCCATCGCCGATGCGGACCAGATCGATTCCGGCGATGTGGCACCAGATTCCTCGCGGTGGATTGAGACCCGTACAGGCTTGCAAAAAACCTTTGCTGGAATAGATGAGTTCGCTAGGCACCACTCCGTCTTTGAGGATTTTTCGCTCGTGGTAGACATCGTCGATGAACAGATTCAGCGCACGCATGCGCTGGCGAAGCCCGGATTCGATATGCTCCCAATCCGATGGCTCGACAATCCGAGGCACGATGTCGAAGGGAAAGATCTGCTCATGCCCGCCATCGCTGCCATAGACGCCGAACGTCATCCCCATATTGAGAATCACACGCTCCGCTGCTTGCTGGCGCCTCTTGAGTTCCCCTTGCGGCAGTGAGGCAAACTTTTTCAGCAAGAGGTCGCTGCCGGGCCGTGGCTGACCGGTCCCCTCATACAGCTCGTCGTAGAACTCTCCCGGGTCGTAGGCTGAGCCTCTCATGCTGGCCATTCAGAAGCCTTGCACGCTTCATCACCTGCGCCGCAGCCGGCCGACAAAGCCACGATGAGCCGTGTCTTCATGATGCCTCCTTCCATCACAGCGGATGTCAGGTCAAACGGGGCCTGCGATCGTGTAGGGATTTGGTCTGGCTTGCTTCGAGTCCCTGAGAATCGCCGTTCGCCAGAGATTCTATGCCTTTTCAACCGGGGGTCAAGCGTCCTTCCCATAGATCTCGCCTTCCGGATCCAAAGGTCGCTCACTCCAGCGGAAAGCTGATCAGCACCCCGCCCAGCACGTCATTGATCTTGAAGTCCTGCTTCGTGCTGCGCGGGTGCGCGTTGTGGCAGCCGATGCAGGCCTGCGAGAAGGCCCGGTCCGCATAGATGGCTTGGAAATATCGGTTGCCGCCGAGCGTGATCACGCCGGTATAGGGCCGTTCCGGATGCGCCCGCACCTCTTCCAGGCCTTTTTTCTCGAAGTCAGTCGAAGCCGCGTTCTGTGGATTGATCGGCCAGAGTCCGATGAGCCGGTATTGGATTTTGGCCCCCGTGATGGCGGCCAGTTCGCCGGACTCCTTGAGGAACTGCGCCGGCAGCGGGAGCGTGTGCGACACCCGCCAGTTTTCGGAGGCCGTCGCCACGCCTGTGGCCTGCATCCGCTCGACCACATGCAGAGTGTAGAAAATTCGGTCGGCTTCGATCACCGCATGGACATAGTCGGCCACGGTCTCGGGCGCGATCTTGATCGACGCCCCCTGGTCCTTCTCAGCGGCCCGGAGGGGTCCGCCCCATAAGGCCACCGTCAGAGTCAGCACCGCCGTCAACACAAGCCTGGTTGCCATGATCGCCCTCCTCTGTGTGCCGGCCTCTGATCGCGCTGCGCCACGCAGCATCATTCTCGAATCATACGCTCATTCCTGTGATCAAGAAAGGCTCGGGGTTGGGCGGATGGACGCGCAGAATTCGATGCTGAAGGCGGTGGAGCGGCGAGAACTCCCGCGCGGGGCCGGACGTCAGGAGGCAGGCTTGTGCTTGTTGATGGTGTCGAGCAACGCCTTGGCGTCCTCGACCGAGCGGTCCAGCCGCGCGAAGTCCCGTTCCAGTTCCGTCTGGCTCGGCCAGCTGGTGACGGGCTTGTCGCCGGGTTTATAGGTCTTGGCCCAGATGGTGTGTCCGCCGCGGCTCATGGGCGTGGACTCGGAAATGGTCATTGCCCGCTCGTCGAACAGAATGAGGAGCAGAAGATCTCCCGAGCGTCCCGGTTCGGCCGGATAGGCGCTGAGGCCGAATTGCGAATAGGGATCGAGTTGGCTGCCGTCGGCATTTTCGGTGACGTCGGCGAACAGATACCCGCTGAACGGAACCGGGTTGGGACCTTGCCCCCAGGCGGCAGCCAGCTCGCGGGGAATCATGCCGGGCAGGCCCGGCGGCCCTCCTTCTTTCTGAAAGAGGTCCGGCAGCCGGCGCGCGAAGCTCTCCGTTTCGTTCTGGAGCACGTTCTGCGCGACTTGATATTGCCTAAGTTTCGCCAGCGCGTTGGTTTCGTTCACCCGCTTGTGGATGGCTCCTGTATCGAGCCGGTCTCCGCAGCCCCCCAACAGCAGGCTGATGGCAAGGGCGTTCAACAGACACGTCTTCACAGGGGCTGGTTCCTCTATTGCAAGGATACGGTCACGTACCCCATCGGGGTCTCCTTGACCCAGATCCCGCTCACCGGCCCGTTCGAAAATGTGGCGACCTGCTGTTGGCGTTGGAAAATGGCCATCCCGTATACCGATGCGTTGGAGCCGACCGTGCGGGCGGTAAAGTGCAGTTCCCCGCCCCCCAGCTTACCCCAATAGCCGAGCAGGAACGTCGAGACAGTCGTCGGGCGCCACGCGCCCATCTCGGGCGGGAGGATATACATGCCGACGACTGTCTTCAGATGCCCCTTGTCGTCCGTCACCAAGGCGACGGATTCCTTGAAGCCGCCGGACTTCTCCACTTGCGCCACATCCACATATTCGGTGCCGACCACTTCCTGGTTCAGGTCGGGAACGGAAATCGCGACATTCGGCCGTTTCTGCAGGCCCATTTTGGTCAAGTGCCGATCCAGCGCTTGCACGTGCCCGAGCGGCGCCGTAGGCGCGATGCCGAGCGATTGCCCCGGGCCCTTGTGGGTATACCAATAGTAGGCGCCGCCGATCAGCAACGCCACGATGATAAGCTTCTTCATGTCGTCCCCCCTCGTCGAAGCCTCTGCCGGGCATAGTCCGCCCCCCTGCGTCGAGGCCGTAGGTCCACGGGCGACCTCTACGTGGTATTCACGGTATCTCGCGGTGATTTCTTAAGGGATTTGTCTGGACTGTTTGGAGTAATCGCGGTCCGGCATGGTCACGTTTTTCCAAACGTCACGGTATTGGCCAGTATTTTGAACGGCTTGTGCGGCAGGGCTGTATCGATCGGAGGTGTTTTCTGTATGGCGAGATAGCCGGACAGGCGGATCGTGAAGGCCGCTGGACAAGCTGCGGTCGTTATTCCGGAAGAGCCTGGTCCAGTGCCTCACGAACCTTGCGCAGCAAATCCTCATGAGAGAAAGGCTTCGACAGGAGCCGGGATCCGGCAATCAGCGCCGTCTTGCTCAGCGGGTCTTCCGTGTAACCGGACATGAACAGCGTGTGAAAATTCGGGTTTCGGTCGGCCATGAGCAGAGCGAGATCATACCCGTTCATCTTGGGCATCACCAGGTCGGTGAGGAGGAGATGGATCGGTCCCGGGTGTGCCACGCTGACGGCCAGCGCATCCAGGCCGTCCAAGGCGGTCAATACTTGATAGCCGGCTTTGGTGAGTAATTCCCGAAGCAACGTCAGTACTTGTTGGTCATCTTCCACCAAGAGGATGGTCTCGGTCTTGTGGGAACAGTCGGCTTTGTCCATGGTGGTTCTTGCAACGGGTGCAGTGCCGCAGCATCCGACCAGGAGCGCTATACGATAGTGAGAAACGGGAAGGTGGAACAGGTGTGATTGTCTGATTGTGCTATCAGGTTTTGTCCGACAGGCAAATCCGGCGTATCCGATTGGTCGGGCGGCGGGTCTGGCGCGGGCTAGTCCACCAAGCGGTTCTGAATCGCGTAGCGGATCAGTTCGGCGGTGGTGGTCAGGCGGAGCTTTTTCAAGATCCTGGTGCGGTGCGTGCTGACGGTCTTGACGCTGAGCGCCAACTGATGTCCCACGTCCGTGACCGTTTTCCCCGCCGCCAGCAACCGGAATACTTCATCCTCGCGGTTGGACAGCGTCTGATGGAGCGGACGGTCCGAGGGCGTGACGACATCGACGGCCAGGGCTTCGGCCAACGCGGGGGAGAGGTACCGCCCTCCGGCGACGACTTTCCTGATCGCTTTGACGAGCTCCTCCGGCGCGCTTTCCTTGTTCAGGTAGCCGGCGGCCCCGGCCTTGAGGGTGCGAATCCCGAACTGCTCCTCCGCATGCATGGTCAGGATCAACACCGGCAGTTTCGACGAACCTTGCTTCAGCTCCTTCAAGACCTCCAGCCCGCTTCGCCCCGGGAGGGTGATGTCCAGCAGCACCGCGTCGCAGGCGCATTTCTGGACACAGTCGAGCAGTTCCTGGGCCGTGGCCGCCTCGGCGACGACCTCCATGTCCGGCTCGGACGAGACGATCTCTTGAATGCCTCGACGAACGACGGCATGATCGTCGGCGGTGACAATGCGGATCATGACGCGGCCTCCCAGGGAATTCGAACGATGACCCGGGTGCCCCGGCCGCGGCGCCCCTGGAAGGCGACCGTTCCGCCCAGGAGTCTCACCCGCTCTTGGATGCCGATGAGCCCGAAGGACGTCGGTTTCGTCACGTCTGCCTCGTTGAGTCCAATCCCGTCATCCGCGACCGTCAATCGGAGGTGCTGCTCCTCATGGGCAAGCTCCACGCGCATGGAGGCGGCTTTCGCATGCAAAACGCCGTTCGTCATCGCCTCCTGCGCGATACGAAACAGGGTCGTCGCGGCGGAGGCGTCGATGGTATCGAACGATCCCACAGAATGGAACTTGCACAGGATACCATGGCATTTTTGGAAATCGTGCGCCAGCCATTCCAATGCGCCGTCCAGCCCCAGATGGTCCAGCACCGGCGGACGCAGTTCCAGGACCATCCGTCGGATGCCTTGAATGGCGACGCTCAGCTGGGCTTGCATGTCGTCCAATTTGGCGCGGGCATGGGAGGTATGCAATTTCGTGAACGGCGGCGTCAGGCTTTTGGCCAGCGACGCGAGATCCATCTTCATCCCGGTTAAGGCCTGGCCCAGATCGTCGTGCAGCTCCCGCGCGATCCGCGCCCGCTCATCCTCACGCACGGACTCCAAGTGCGCCGTCAGCGCTTGCAAGTGCTCGTGTGACTGCGTGAGCTGCTCCTCCACCTGCTTGCGCTCGATGGCGATTCCGGCGAGCTGCACCGCCGCGTCCAGCAACGCCACCTCCTCGGGGCGCGGCGCGCGTGGTTCGTGATAGTACATGGCGAAGGTGCCGAGGACGCGACCGGCCGATGTACAAATGGGTTTCGACCAGCAGGCGGCCAAGCCGTACCGCTGGGCCAGCTCACGGCTCCCGCGCCACAGCGGATCGGTGCCGATATCCTCCACGATCACCGTCGTTCCTCGATACGCCGCCGTGCCGCAGGAGCCCACCTCCGGGCCGATCTCAATCCCGTCCACGGCGCGACAGTAGTCTGGGGGCAGGCTCGGGGCCGCTCCATGGGCGAGACGTCTTCCTTCTTTGTCCAGCAGCAGGACCGACCCCAGAATTCCGGGGGCCTGCGCTTCGATGTTGAGCACCAACGTTTCGAGAACCAGCGTCAGCGGCTGTCCGGTGGTCAGCATCTCCAGCACCAGGCGGTGGCTCATTTGACGCTGCTCCGCGCGGTGTCGCTCCGTGATGTCGGTAATGATGGAGCAGCAGCATTCTTCGTTCGCCAAGGGCAAATACGCGATCGACACCTCGACGGGGAATGTCCGGCCGCTTTTCGTCCGGTGGATCGTCTCGATGACGAGGCGGCCGGCGGTTTTCAGCTCCTGCCAGTGCGACGGCCAGCGTTCGCGCGGAAACAGCGGATCGATGTCGGGAATGCTCATGGCCAGGATCTCGTCGCGGGAGTATTCCAGCCGGCGGCAGACGGTGTCGTTGGCGGCCAGGATGCGCCCGTCGGCGGCAATGACGAACATGCCTTCGGACGAGTGGTCCACGGCAAACTGGGTCAACCGGAGCGCAGTTTCCAGTCGCCGGCGCTCCGTAATGTCCACGAAGGACGCCACGGCGGCGTACGGCTTGGTCTCCTGGGGGCGATAGAGGGGCTGGGTGTTGATCGAAATCCATGCTAGGGTCCCGTCCGGTTTGCGGACGCCCATGACCACGTTCTTGCACGGCTTGCCGGTCCGGACGGTGACGATAATCGGATGCGTCTCGCCCGGGAACGGGGACCCGTCTTCGTGAACGGTGCCCCAGTCGGGATCCAATGAGGTCTTGCCCATCATTTGGTCGGCCGACAATCCGAGAATGCGCTCGGCGCTCTGGTTGCAGGCCAGGATGACCCCGTCGGCATCCTCCAGGACGATCCCTTCATCCAGCGCGGTTACAGCGGATCGATACCGCTCTTCGCTGTCCTTCAGTTCACGCTCCGACCGCTTATGCTCGGTGGTGTCCCGGAAGATGACCACGGCCCCGCCGATCGAGCCGTCTGCCGAACGGGTCGGGCAGCTGGCATAGTCCACGGGAAAGCTCGTTCCGTCCTTTCTCCAGAACACCTCCTTGTCGGACTGTCGCAGCGTGCCGGTTTTGATCGCCGCGTAGATCGGACAATCTTGCGCCGGGTAGGACGAGCCATCGGGATGCGAGTGGTGGAGCAGCCGATGCATCGGTTGGCCGAGCAGCTCCGTGTCCTTCCATCCCACCATCTGGGCTCCCGCCCGATTCACGAACGTCAGGCGGCCCTGAACGTCCAGCCCATAGATGCCGTCTTGGGCTGTGTCTAGGATCAACTTGTGTCGGCGGAGTATCTGGTCCATCTCCCTCGCCATTCGTTTGTGCAACAGGCATCCTCCCGCGACAAGCCAGAGGATGGCGATGCCCAGCGTGCGGTTGAAGAGCGCCGCCGGCATGTTGTCCGTCTGAGCCGATGGCCAATCCAGGTATCCCAGTAGAATCAGGATGGTGCAAAGGCCCGCCAATGCCGGCGCGTCCCAGCGGTATGGCAGCGCCAGCGTAAGCAACAGGGCCGGCAGGTAGACCAGCCAGGGCACATACCCCAGCGGAGTCGTGAGATCCCAAAGGAATCCCGTCAGGAGCAGTCCGAATATGGCGGCCAACGTTACGGGGGATGAGCCGAGCGATTGCAGGGAACGCGGAGGCATCGATCCTGCCCCTCAGCGAAGATGACGTCTATGCGCCGTCCTCAACGCACGAAACCCCGTGTCGTGATTCCGTGAGGACGGACGGCAAAAGGTTGCTGGCAATGCGGGCCCATCCTACGTCTTGTGCTCCCTGCCGCGCAAGGCCTTTGCTTTTTTATGGTGCCTCGGAGGCCCCCCAGGTCGCTACCGCGCTTCTTGCGGATCGGCGGGCCGATTGAGTAGTCTTAGCCGATGCACACGGAGCTGATTGTCACGGCCGGGGAAACACCCAAACGCCTGGACGTGTTTTTGACCCACCGGCAGCCGGACCTGTCCCGATCGGCCATCCAGCGGTTCATTGAAAAGAAACGGATCCTGGTGAACGGCCTCCCGGTCAAACCGAGCCTGAAGATCAAGCCCGGCGACCGGATCACCATGGACACGCCCAAAGCCGAGCCGCTGACGCTGCATGGCGAGCCGATCCCCCTGGATATCCTGTATGAAGACGAGGCCCTGGTCGTCCTGAACAAACCGGTCGGGCTGGTGGTGCATCCGGCTCCCGGCCACTGGTCGGGCACCCTGGTCAACGCGCTGCTCCATCATTTTGAGCGGCCGGGCGGATCGCTCTCGACCGTCGGCGGCAAGGAGCGGCCGGGGCTCGTGCACCGACTGGACAAGGAGACCTCCGGCGTCATGGTGGTGGCCAAGACCGACCAGGCGCATCGGTCGCTGGCCGGGCAGTTCAAGCACCACAGCATCGCGCGGGCCTATGAGGCCCTGGCGTGGGGCGCGATCAAGAAGTCCGAAGGGATTATCGAGCTGGCGATCGGGCGGGATACGAAAGAGCGGAAGAAGTTTTCCGCCCGCACCAGCAACCCGAAAGCCTCCGCCACCGGCTACAAGGTGTTGTCCCGGCTCGGCAAGCTGGCGACCCGCGTGGAGCTGCGTCCGCGCACCGGCCGCACGCATCAGATCCGGGTGCACTTGACCTCGCTCGGCCATCCGCTGCTGGGCGACCCCACCTATGGCGGCAGCAAGGTGAAGGCCCTGGAAGGCGTCATGATCCCTCGTGTGATGCTCCATGCGCGAACCCTGGGATTTACGCATCCCCTCAGCGGCGAGTACCGGGAATTCTCAGCGCCGGCGCCCGCGGATTTTGAAGGGATCTTCGAGGCGCTCCGAGCCGTTCCCTCCAGGAAATAAGGGGGCGCGCAAGTGCTGCTTGACACCCTGGTCACGGCAAGGTATTTCTCAGCCACCCAAGAGGCACTCACGTGACGACGGGCGAGGTTCTTGAAATCGTCGGAAGTCTGGTTTCGGCACTGAAAACCTACTGCGCCAAGCTGCCGACGGTGGTGCATCTCTCGATGATCCCCGGCGGGGTCAAGCCGACTCCGGAGGCGATCGAGGCGTACGAGCAGATGATCTATCGCTTCCGGACGCAGAGCGCGCCGACGCCGTTCCGTTCGTTCACGGATCTTTTCATCGAATCCTTAGAGGCGTTTGAGGTGGGCAAGGTGCTGGCCGCAGTCCAACCGCTGCTCGCGGTCTTGGATCATTTGGAGCGGATGCAGCAGGACAAGGAAATCGTGATCGCCTCGGCCGACGACAAGCGGCTGAAGGACTATCGGCAATCGCTCTATAAGATCATGCCGGGCAATCAGCCCGAATTGGAAGGCGCGGGGAAGGGGCTCTTGTGACGCAGTTAATTCTCAATGATGAACTTTCAATGTTGAATCGTAAACGCGCCCGATGGTCTTAATTCAGCATGCATCATTGAAAATTGAGCATTGTATTCAATGGCCCATTTTAGGGCCGGCCGCATTGGCTCCCTGCGAGACCAAGGCAACCCGGACCGACTGTTTGCAATGGGGGCAGGTGGTGCGCACGGTGTTTTCGTCCAGATACTCGATCTGGTCTTCTTGCACCCACATGAGCAGGCTGCACCGGGGACAAGCTTTGACGAGCTGAGCCATCATCACCCTCTACGACGGTGGACGGAGAGGGCCCTACTGTAATACAAGGGAGCCCGCTCACTCAAGCCTATGGTGACTTTCTCGGAACGAAAAGACCTGGACCCGGCGCAGCTGGTGCGGCTCTATGCCCAAGCGCCCTGGGCGGCCGGACGGACGGCGGACGATGCGCGGGACATGCTGGCGCATTCGGACCTGGTCCTCTCGGTCTGGGACGGTTCCAAACTGGTCGGCTTTGGCCGTGTCCTCACCGACTATGTCTACCGCGCGTCGATCTGGGACGTGATCGTGGACAAGGACTATCAGGGACAGGACATCGGCACCCAGATCATGCAGCGCATCCTCAGCCACCCTTCGCTCAAACGGGTCGAGCTCTTCTGGCTCTGTACCCGCGACAAGCAAGCCTTCTACGAAAAGCTGGGCTTCAGCGCCAAGGAACAGACCGGGATGGTCTGGGCCCGGTCCCGCCAGGGATAACGGCCGTTGGAAATGGCTCTGGGAGCGCGATAGTCCGGCGGGTTGCCGATGACCAATCCGTTGACGGTCGCGCAGCCGGAGAGGAACGAAATCGGGAGGGTGTCCACTGAGGCGGGGGTCTTGGTGACCAGCGGCCCGACCCGTTCGACGCCCGCCTTGATCAGCGAGCCGAGCCAGCGGTAGAGCGCGATCAGTCCCGCCAGGTCGAGCAGGTCCAGGGTGACCGGGACGATGACCCAGATCCGTTTCAGCCATCGTATTGGTCACGGTTTGGCCGGGGGAGCGGACACCTGGCCCGCCTGACCCTGGACCGGGGTGGCGGCTCGCTCCCGCTCGTCCAGTTGCATTGAGACCAGCCGGATGATCTCCGTGGCGGTCGCTGCGTCCTTCAAAAAAAAGCCGCGGTTGGCCACAATACGCATGCGGGTGACCTGAGGGCTCAGCAGTTCGAGGTCGATTTCGACTTCAAGCGTCTCGGACGGATTGCCGGCTTTGGCCATGATGTCCACCCCGGACGTATTGCGCGATTCCCACCGAATGGGAAACTCCATGGACTTGAGGGTTGCCCTGGTGGCTTCGGCGACCGTGTCGAGCGGCGAGGTGAAGGTCTTGTAGGCGATGCTGTCCATGGTATAGCTGACGCCGGATCCGGTCGCGGTGCCGGCTCCGGCTCCGAGCACCAGCGAGCTGGCGCCGACACAGCCGCTCAGGAGACAGAGCGACAGCAGGCCCAAGAGATATGTCCCTTGGATGAACCCAAGCCCGTGTCTGGATGGAATGAGGGCCATGCCGGACATGGGAGGCATGGTAGGGATTTCCCTCTGACGATGCAAGCGTGGCTTGGTCCGTTCAACCGGCGGGTACATTCTCCGGCGGCAGCAATTGATGTTCCTGCAAGTGCTTGGCGAGCGCCGGCAGCGCACGCCAAAATAGAAGCGCGGCGATCAGCGTCAAGACTCCGCCGGCCGCGACCGTGGCCTGGGCGCCGAAATAGCTGGCGCTGGAGCCGGCCAAGAGGCTGCCGAAGATCGTGCAGCCCAGCGACGCCGTCGTGTAAAGGCTCACCACCCGTCCCCGCATTCCCTCCGGCGCCAGGCTTTGCAGGATCGTATTGGTTCCGGCTAGACTGCTGACCATGCTGAACCCGACCACGACCAGGATCAGCATGGAGAGCCACAGAGTCTGACTCAAGGCCAGCGCCAGTAGCCCTGCGCCGAACAAGGTCACGGCCTTGGCGATGGAGGTTTTGAGTCCCCGGACGGTGTTGCGTCTGGCCAGCCTGAGCGCGGCGGTCAACGCGCCGATTCCGGTGGCAGCCATCAAGAGCCCCAGCCCGTTGGGCCCGATGTCGAGCACGTCGGAGGCGAACACCGGCAACAGGGTCGTATAGGGCATGGCGGCCACGCTCAGCACGAGGGCGAGGAGCAGCAAAGCGCGGGCGTGCGGCGTCCGCCAGGCATAGACAAAGGCTTCGCGCAGGAGGCCGAGGGAGCCGGCGGTCGAGCCTGGTTGAGGCGGGGGGAGGCGCATGGCCGCCAGGCAACCGAGGATCACGAGGAAGCTGGCCGTATTGATCAGGAAGCAGATGCCCTCCCCGACCTGGCTGACCAGCAGTCCGGCGATCGAGGGGCCGATGACCCGCGCCGAATTGAACATGGACGAATTCAATCCGATGGCCGAGGGCATGTCGGTTCGCGGCACCAGATCGGTCATGAAGGTTTGACGCACCGGCGTTTCCAGCGCGTAGACCAATCCCTGGAGGAAGGCCAGCCCCAAGATCCAGCCGACGGTCACGGTCCCGCTCAACGTAAGTGCGGCCAGAATTCCGGCCAGGGCCATGAGCAGTGTCTGGGCCAGGAGCATCAGCCGGTAGCGGGGCCAACGGTCCGCGGCAAGCCCGGCGAAAATTCCCAAGACCAGAATCGGGCCACGGTTGAAGAACTCCACCAGTCCCAGCAGAAAGGGGGAATGGGTCAGTCGCCAGACCAACCAGGCCTGGGCCAGGCTTTGCATCCAGGTGCCGCAGACGGAGATGCCGTGACCGGCCAGGAACAGGGAAAAATTGCGATGAGCCAGAGCCCGCCAGGGGGAGCTGTGCGACGCGAGTTGTGTCACGGCCGGCACACCAATTCAGTCACTCCTCTCGGACGTGGAACAGACGGGAGTCGCCGTGTGTTCCGCGGACCCTTGTTCTCTTATCGGAAACCCAGCGCGAAAAGCAACGAGCACGGGTCTCGTGGATTCGCGCCGGTCACTGAGGTATGCTGGCGGGCCATGGAGGGATCGGGTGATGATAGAGATTCAACCGACTCGTGATCCGAAGACAGGCGAAGAGGTCCTCGGCTGTTTCTTGACCGGCCAGGCGCTCCAGGAACAGCCGTTCTTGAACAAAGGCCTGGCGTTTACCTTCGCCGAGCGGCGCGAGCTGGCGCTACAGGGGCTGCTGCCGCCCCATGAAGAAACGCTGGCGGTGCAGTTGGAGCGGGCCTACCAAGCCTATCAACAAAAGGTCACCGATCTGGAGCGGCATATCTTCCTGCGGGCGCTGCAGGACGAGAACGAAACGCTCTTTTACGCCCTGCTGCTGGGGCACGTCGAGGAAATGATGCCCGTCGTGTACACCCCCGTCGTCGGCGCCGCCTGCCAGCAATTCAGCCATATCTACCGGCGGCCCCGCGGCTTGTTTATTTCGGTGCCGGAGCAGCAGGACATCGACACCATTCTGGAGAACCGGCCCTACCGGGATGTGGACGTGATCGTGGTGACCGACGGGGAGCGGATACTCGGCCTGGGCGACCAGGGAGCCGGCGGCATGGGGATTCCCATCGGCAAGCTGTCCCTCTACACCCTCTGTGGCGGCATCCATCCGACGCGTACGCTGCC
Source organism: Nitrospira sp. (assembly GCA_016873495.1). Taxonomy (GTDB): domain Bacteria; phylum Nitrospirota; class Nitrospiria; order Nitrospirales; family Nitrospiraceae; genus SYGV01. Next base: position 55,758 of record VGXC01000004.1, read on the forward strand.
GATCATCCTGGACGTCGGGACGAACAATGCCGAGGCGCTACGCGATCCCCTCTATGTCGGGTGGCGTCACGAGCGGGTGCGCGGGCAGGAGTACGACGACTTCATCGACGCCTTCGCCCAGGCGGTGAAACGCAAGTTGCCCAACGTCCTGTTGCAGTGGGAGGACTTCGCCCAGGCCAACGCCGGCCGTCTGCTGGACCGGTACCGGGACCAGCTCTGCACCTTCAACGACGACATCCAGGGGACCGCCTCAGTGACGACCGGCACCCTGCTGGCGGCCGTCAAGGTCACCGGTTCCCCGCTCCGCGACCAGCGTGTGGTGACGTTCGGCGCGGGATCCGCCGGTTGCGGGATCAGCGAACAGATCTGCGCGGCGATGGTTCGGGAGGGGCTGTCGGAGGCGGAGGCCCGTTCCCGATTCTGGTTGATCGACCGGCCGGGCCTCCTGCGCGAAGGGCTCACCGGCCTGCTCCCCTTCCAGCAGAAGTTCGTCCAGCCGCGCTCCGCCTGGTCCGGGTGGACGCTAGCGCAAGCAGGCCAAGCCGGCTTTATGGATGTCGTCAAGAACGTGAAGCCGACGATCCTGATCGGGGTCTCCGGCGTCCCGGGCGCCTTTTCCCAGGACGTGATCCGCGAGATGGCCGATGGAGTGGCTCGTCCGATCATTTTTCCCCTCTCGAACCCGACCTCGCGTTGCGAGGCAACTCCGGCGGACCTGCTCGCCTGGACGGATGGCCGGGCGCTGGTGGCGACCGGCAGTCCCTTCGCCGATATCGCCTACAAGGGCCGGACGATCCCCGTCACCCAATGCAACAACAGCTACATTTTCCCCGGCCTGGGCCTCGGCATCCTGGCCGCCAAGGCGCGCCGGGTGACGGACGGCATGTTCATGGCAGCCTCCATGGCGCTGGCCGAATCTTCGCCGGCCCTGTCGAAGCCGGATGCGCCGCTGCTGCCGTCGCTGGAAGGAATTCGCCAGGTGTCGCGGCGTATCGCGCTGGCGGTCGCGGCCGAAGCCCAGAAGGCCGGTGTAGCCGAGCGGACGTCGGAAGATGAAACCGCTCGGCTCGTGGACCAGCACATGTGGGTGCCGCGCTATGCCCGGTTGAAAAAGCGATCGGGCTAAGGTTGCGTCCCGAAAATACCTTCGTGGTGAGCCTGTCGAACCATGAACGGAACTGCGTGAAAGCTTGCGCTCTTCGACAAGCTCAGGGCGAACGGATTGTCATTGGAACTTCTGGGACGCAACACTAGGATTGCGTCGATCGATGTGCGGCTTGCGGCTTGCAACTTGGATGAGGTGACGCGATGGAATTCAAGGCCGCGCGCAATGGTGCGGAGTTGTTGGTGCAGTCGCTTGAGGCGCAGGACGTCGAGTACATCTTCGGCGTGCCCGGTGGGGCGGTGCTGCCGATCCTGGATGTCTTGGCGGACCATGGGCCGACATTCATCGTCTGCCGCCACGAAACCGGGGCGGCCTTTATGGCCCAGGCCTGGGGACGGGTGACGGGAAAGCCCGGCGTAGTCCTGACCACCTCCGGGCCCGGATTGATCAATGCGGTCTGCGGCGTGTCCACCGCGACGGAGGACCGGGACCCGCTGGTCATCATCACCGGGCAAGTGCCGCGCGCGCTGCGGTTCAAACAGAGCCACATGAACGTGGACACGGTGAGCCTCTTTGCGCCGATCACCAAGTGGAGCATCGAGGCGGAAGAGCCCAACAGCATTCCGGAGATCGTCGCGAACGCGTTCCGGATCGCCGTCCGCTCGCGTCCCGGTTCCGTCCACATTTCGATGCCCGTGGATGTGTCCCAGGCGGCCGTCACCGCCAAGCCGATCCCGGCCGGCGAGTCGCCTCGCCTTGGCGCCGCGACAGCCGAGGCCCTGGATCGGGCGGCGACGCTGTTGAGCGCCGCTCGGTTTCCGGCGATTCTTCTGGGCGTCAGCGCCAGCGGGCCTTCGGCGGCCGAGGCCGTCCGCCGCCTGATCCGCAAGCACCCCCTGCCGGTGGTCGGCACGTTCGAAGCGGCCGGGGTCGTATCGCGGGATTTGGTCGATCGGTTTGTCGGGCGCGTCGGCTATGTCCGCAACCAGCCGGGCGATCTCGTGATCCAGAAGGCCGATGTGATCCTAACGGTCGGCTACGACCAGGTGGAATATGACCCCACGGCCTGGAACGTCTCGGGACACGCGAAGATCGTCCATGCGGATGAGAATCCGGCCACCGTGGATCGGGCTTATCGGCCGACGGTCGAGCTGGTAGGCGACATCGCCCGTAACCTGGATGCCTTATCGGAGCGGCTGCGCCTCTCCGCGACCGGCGAATGGGCCGACGTGGCGGCTGCGCGAAAGGTCGTGCTGGAAGAACAGGAGAAGGGGGCGACGCTCTCCGGCACGCCCATCCATCCCCTCCGCTTCATCCACGATCTCCGGCAGACGATCGGCGATGACGTGACCGTCACCTGCGACACGGGCGCGCATGAAATCTGGATGGCGCGCTACTTTTTCAGCTACGAGCCGCGCCGGCTCCTGTTCAGCATGGGCCATCAGACGATGGGTGTGGCGCTGCCCTGGGCCATCGGAACGGCCCTGGCCAGGCCGGGACAGAAAGTGGTGTCTGTTTCCGGCGATGGCTCCTTCCTGATGACCTGCATGGAATTGGAAACGGCGGTCAGATTGAAATTGCCGATCGTACACGTTATTTGGAAGGACGGAGGCTACAACCTGATCCAGACACTGCAGAGAAGGGACTATGGCCGGATCTTCGGCGCGACCTTCGGCGACCCGGACTTCGTGAAATTGGGCGAGGCCTTCGGCGCAACCTCATTCCGAATCGACGCGGCCGACCAGATCGTGCCGACGTTGAAGAGGGCGCTGGTCTGCGAGGGGCCCGCGCTGATCGAGATGCCTGTAGACTATCGGGACAACCAGGAATTGGTCAAGGCGATGGACGTCTTCGCCCAACATTGACAGGATAGAGTTACATCCCCGGTCGTTCGTCTTTCGACAGGACGACTTTTCCCCGAAAGCAGCGGTAGACGTAGAGCGAATAGGCGACGACCAAGCTAAAGCCGACGAGGAACCAGCCGAGCGCCGTCCGCAAACCCTCCGGGGAGGCGGCGGCGTTCGAAACGGTGAGGCTGTGGGTCGGATGGACGGTCGAGATCAGCAGGTTCGGATAGAGGCCCCAGGCCGTGCTGCCCAGTAAACCGAAAATCAGAAGGCTGGAGGCCAGAAACGACGCTCCGTCCTGCTGCCGCCGGCGCCAGTAGAAGAGGCTTGCCAGCGTGCCCAGAACCAGTACGGGCAAGACATACCCGATCGGGTGAGCGTCGTAATTGCGGCGCAGGCCTGGTTGCACGAACGGGATGGCCATGAGCGAAGCCACCGTAAGCGCAAGCACGGCCCAAAGGCCCAGAGTCGCGATGCGCCCGGCCCGGTCTCGGACCGGCCCGTCCGTTTTCATGGCCAGGTAATTGGCCCCGTGCACGGCGAGGATCGCGGCCCCCTCCAATCCCATCAGCAGCGTATACCAGTCCAGGATGCCCGGCACGGGCCCGGGAAGAAAATCCGTCCAAAGCGCGGCGAAAAAGTAGCCCTCGGCGTTCAACGGCACGCCGCGGATGAGGTTGCCCAGCGCCGCGCCCAACACGATCGCCAGCAGCAAACTGGCTCCGGCAAAGATGCAATCCCAGAACGTCCGCCAGAGGGGGTTGGCTAGGTGCGAGCGCATGGGAAGGGCGATCCCGCGCAGAATCAACAGCCAGAGCACGAGCATGAGCGCCAGGTAAAACCCGCTGAAGCCGGCTGCATAGACCCGGGGGAAGGCCATGAACAATAGGCCTCCCGAAGCGATGAGCCAAACCTCGTTCCCGTCCCAGACCGGTTCGATGGCCTGCAAGGCGGTCCGTCGTTCGGCGTCGGTGCAAGCGACGAAGAGGTAGACGATGCCCGTTCCGAAATCGAATCCGTCCAGAACGACGTAGATCGCCAGCATCAGCGCCACGATGGCAAACCACAGGGTCTCCATCACCGGTCTCCCGCCGCCGGCTGCGGCTGCTGGCTCGCGGCCGGACCCTTATTGATGGTGTCGAAGATGAGAAAGAGAAAGAGCAACCCCAGGAGCGTGTAGAGGCTCATGAATCCCAACAGTGTAAACAGCGCGTTGCCGGAACTGACCAGGGGCGAGGCGCCGTCCGCGGTCCGGAGCAATCCATAGACGAGCCAGGGCTGGCGACCGAGTTCCGCGGTCATCCAGCCGGCCGTGGTGGCGATATAGGGCAAGGGCGCGCTCAACATGAGGATCCACAAGAGCCAGGGGCAGTCGAAGAGCTTGCCGCGCCAGAGCCAGACCAGGGCGGTCCCGGTCATCGCGACGAAGATCGTGCCCAGAACGATCATGATGTGATAGGCGTAATAGAGCAGCGGCACGTTGTCCGGCCAGGTCTCGCGCGGGAAGGCGTCCAGGCCACGCACTTCGGCCTTGGCCCGCTGGTAGACGAGGATGCTGAGCACCCAGGGGACCGTGATGGCATTGTCGATGGTCAAGGTGTCCATGTTGGGCTGGCCGACGAGGACGATACCGGCCCCCTTCTCATTGTGAAACACGCCTTCGAAGGCGGCGCCGGTCGCCGGCTGATAGGTGAAGACTTGCTTGCCCGCTTCGTGTCCGGTCGGGAACAAGAGGAGGAAACTGGCGAGGGCGGCCGCGACCAGACCCGTGCGCAGGAAGGTCCTGGCATAGAGATCGTGGGCCCCCGAAAGCCGGTAATAGGCGCCGACGCCTGCCATGACGAAGGAGGCGGTGGCGACCGATGCCGCCATATTGTGCGGGTATTGCCAGAGCAGCCAGTCGTTCGTGAACAGCCCCGACAGGCTCGTGACGTGCAGCGTCCCGTCTGCGGCCATACGGTAGGCCACCGGGTGCTGCATCCAGGCGTTGGTGGCGATGATGAGCCATCCCGAGAGCCAGGAGCCGAGGAGCAGCATCACGGACGCGAGCCAGTGAACTCTGGGCCCCAGTTTTTCTTCGCCGAACAGCAGGATGCCGAGGAACGAGGATTCCAGGAAAAAGGCGAAGAGGCCCTCCATGCCGAGAGTCTGGCCGATAACGCCTCCGGCATAGTTGGAAAACCTGGCCCAGTTCGTGCCGAACTGGAATTCCAACGGGATGCCGGTAACGACGCCGAAGGCGAAGCTGATTGCGAAGATCTTGATCCAGAAGCGCGCAACCTGGTGGTAATGGTCGTTGCCGGTCCAGAGGGCGCGGCTCTTGAGGTAGACGATCAGCAGGGCCAGGCCCATGGTCAGTTGGGGAAAGAGATAATGGAAGGTCGCCGTGAAGGCGAATTGTAGACGGTCGTACAACAGAGCGCTGGCCATAGAATTCTTCGGAAACGAAGCCGGGTGGAATGGCCGTCGCAGGTCGTCGTCATGCGTCGGGCCGTAGGGGATGCTAGCACCGGCGTGGTGGCGCGTCAAATGTCGGGGTCGAACAGTTGTGCGGCCGTTTCGATCTGTGTTACAAGCCCTCAGGCAGACGAGGAGTCCTCCCGTGGCCATCGATGACGTGTTTATCAAAGCCTTCCGGTCGCACCGGACCAAGGGCGATCTCTTTCACCACGACCAGCGGCAGGCGCACGAGCTGTTTCAAACCTCGACGATCGGCGCGCTGATGGAAGGCATCTACGACGGCGAGGTGACCTACGGCGAGCTCGCCAAGCATGGCGATTTCGGCCTGGGCACCTTCAACGCCCTGGACGGCGAGATGATCGCCTTCAACGGCCAGTTCTACCAGATCACCGCCGACGGCAAGGCGCGACCCGTCATGCCCTCGGCCAAGACGCCCTTTGCCGTGGTCATGTTCTTCGATCCGACGGTCAAGGTCCTCTGGGAGGAGTTGACCGACTGGGACCATTTTCAGCAGGCCGTGGACAAGGCCGTGCCGAGCAAGAACATCTTCTACGCGGTCATGGCCACCGCGGCCTTCGACTACATCAAGGTGCGCACGGTCCCGCGCCAGCAGAAGCCCTATCCGCCGCTGGCCGAGGTGGCCAAGCGGCAGGCGGTCTATGAGCACGAAGGCGTCCGCGGCACGCTCGTCGGCTTCCGCTTCCCGGATTACGCCCAGGGCGTCAATGTGCCCGGCTACCACGTCCACTTCCTCACTGAAGACGGCCGGACGGGAGGCCACGTCCTGAATTTCCGCATGTGCGACGCGACGGTCCAGATCGACGTGACGTCGGACCTGCACATGGAAGTGCCGGACTGCGGCGACTTCCTGGACGCGGATCTGGGCAAGGATCAGACAGAAGCGATCGAACGGGCGGAAAAGGAACGATAAGGAGCATTGCGACGCGCATGAGCACGAACGACAAACAGATTATTTTTTCCCTGATCGGAGTCGGGCGGGTCTATCCGCCCAAGAAGCAGGTACTGAAAGACATCTATCTCTCCTTTTACTACGGGGCCAAGATCGGCGTCCTCGGGTTGAATGGGTCCGGCAAGAGCACGTTGCTGAAGATCATCGCCGGGTTGGATAAGGACTACCTGGGCGAGATCACTATGTCCAAGGGCTATACGGTGGGGCTTCAGGAGCAGGAGCCGCAGCTGGAGGCGGGCAAGACCGTCAAAGAAGTGGTCGAAGAGGGCCGCAAGGAGCTGGTCACGCTGCTGAAGGACTATGAAACGATCAGCAACAAGCTGGGCGACTGCAGCCCCGACGAAATGGAAAAGCTGCTGGACAAGCAGAGCCAGTTACAGGAGAAGATCGAGGCGGCCAACGGCTGGGAGTTGGAACACCAGCTCGAGATCGCCATGGACGCGCTGCGCTGTCCCCCGCCGGATGCAAAAGTGGACCAGCTCTCCGGCGGCGAGAAGCGGCGGGTGGCCCTCTGCCGTCTCCTGATCCAGGAGCCGGACATCCTGTTGCTGGACGAGCCGACCAACCATTTGGACGCCGAGTCCGTGCAATGGCTGGAACAGCATCTCCAGCAGTATAAAGGCACGGTCATCGCGGTCACCCATGACCGGTATTTTCTGGACAACGTGGCCGGCTGGATTCTGGAACTGGATCGGGGCCAGGGCATTCCCTTCGAAGGCAACTACTCCTCTTGGCTGGAACAAAAACAGGCGCGGCTCGAAAAGGAAGAAAAGGCCGAGTCCCGGCGGCGCAAGACCCTGGAGCGCGAATTGGAGTGGATTCGCATGTCACCCAAGGGCCGGCACGCCAAGGGCAAGGCCCGCATCCAGCGCTACGAGGACCTGCTCAGCCAGGAGAACGAAAAGGCGGCGGACGATCTGGAAATCTACATTCCACCGGGCCCGCGCCTGGGCGACATCGTGGTGGAGGCCAAGGGGCTGACCAAAGCGTTCGGCGACAAGCTGTTGTTCGAGAATCTCAACTTCAATCTTCCGCGCGGCGGGATCGTCGGCGTCATCGGGCCCAACGGGGCGGGCAAGACCACCCTGTTCAGGATGATCGTGGGGAAAGAGAAGCCGGGCGCCGGTGTCTTGCGCATCGGCGAGACCGTTACGTTGGGCTACGTGGATCAGGACCGGACCCTGGACCCCAAGAAGACGGTTTGGGAAGTGATCTCGGACGGGTCCGACACGATCAAGCTGGGCAAGTCCGAGGTCAACTCGCGGGCCTACTGCGGCAAATTCAATTTCGGCGGGACGGAGCAGCAGAAGAAGGTCAAGGACCTCTCCGGCGGCGAGCGCAACCGGGTGCACCTGGCGCGCATGCTGCGGGAGGGAGCCAACCTGATCATTCTCGACGAGCCGACGAACGATTTGGACGTGAACACGTTGCGGGCGCTGGAAGAGGGACTGGAGAAGTTCGGCGGGTGTGCGGTCGTGAGCAGCCACGACCGGTGGTTCCTGGACCGGGTCGCCACTCACATTCTGGCCTTCGAAGGCGAGAGCAAGGTGACCTGGTTCGAAGGCAACTACAGCGACTACGAGGCGGACCGCAAGAGGCGGCTGGGCAAGGAAGCGGATCAGCCCCACCGGATCCGCTATCGGAAATTGACGAAGTGACGGACGCGCGGTGCCCGCACAGGGTAGGGAGGTAGTGCCATGACACCATCACTCGGCATGTCGATTTTGCTGGGCGCATCGGTCTGGTTCGCCGGCTGGAGCGGGGGCCCGGCCTTGGCCCAGAGCACCGACCCGTCGCAACTGCTCGGCAGCGGCTCCAATCTGCTCAAACAGCAACAGGACGTGGAATCCAGGCTGGCCGAAAGCCAGGCCAAGCGTCAGGAACTGGAGCAGGAGCGGCGGCGGCTGTTGGAGGAGGCCGGGCGAAACAGGGACGAGCGGGCGACGTACAACAAGACCTGCGAGTCGAGCGTGTTCACCTTCGCCAACCCCGGCCAGTGCGCGTTCGACGGCGCGAGGCTTTCCCGCGATGGGTCGGAGGTGGGCCGGCAGATCGACGAAGTCAATCGGCGGATGGAAACCCTGAACTCGGAAGCGGGGCGGCTGAAGACGCAGAAGGAACAGCTCAAGCAGCAGGCCGACTCCCTGGATTCGAAGCTGAACCAGGTGGAGTTTTCCGGCGTGACGAAGGAATGCGTGGGCCAGCAGAAGACGGGCGGCCTCCAGGGCACCGTGTCCGCCTATGAACGCTGTTGGGACGGCACGAGCGCGGACCAGCCCCGGTTCAAATCCGAATCTCCGACCTCGTCCCTGCCCTCGATCGGCCCCATCGAACAGATGGGCATCGAGGATGAAAAACGTCGCCGCCGCAAGGCGAGACAGAAAGAGTTGTCGGGCGAATAGACCGGGATACCCTGTCCGACCGGGCGGTCGCTTCTGTGGCGGCTGCCTGCTCAGCGATCTGCCTTGATCCGGTCCAACCGTTCCTGCGCCTTCCGCGCCGCCTCGCTCGATGGATAATCACGGAGAATCTCTTCATATAATTGCCGGGCATGGTCCCGGTTGTTCTGCTTCTCCTCGAACTGCGCGGTCTCCAGAAGCTCGTCGGCCTTGCTCCCATTGCAGCCCGACAGGGCAAGCACCGCAAGACAGAGCCACGTCGGCCACCAGGGTTGTTTCATCGTTCGCCTCCTGAACTGCGGTTTGTGCCATTATACTGAAATCGGCTCCCCGATCCTTGACATGGATATACGGGCCAGCGATCATGGCACGGGAATCTGCTGCCCACCACCTGAAGAGATGCTATGACCACGCGACTGTTTCTTGTCCGCCACGGCGCCACCGTGCTGAGCGCGGAAGACCGCTTTGCCGGCGCGACGGACGTCGAACTGTCCGACGAGGGGCGCGCCCAGGCGGAACGGCTGGCCGAACGACTGGCCGGCGCCGAACTGGCAGCGGTCTATGCCAGTCCGATGAAGCGCACCTTGGAGACTGCGGCCATCATCGTCGGCGCCCATGCCCTCGCGCCGATCCCTCGCGACGGGCTGCGTGAAATCAATCACGGCCGTTGGGAGGGGCTCACGCGCAAAGAAGTGGAGGCGCAGTTTCCCGACGAGTATGCAGCCTGGGAGGCCGACCCCTTTACCTTCGCCCCGGAGGGCGGCGAGTCCGGGGTGAGCGTGATGGCGCGGGCCCTGCCGGTCGTCCGGGACATCGTCGTGCGGCATGCCGGCGCCAACGTCCTGGTGGTGTCGCACAAGGCGACCTTGCGGCTGATCCTCAGCAGCCTGCTCGGTTTCGACGCCCGCGGCTACCGGGACCGGCTGGACCAGTCCCCTGCCTGCCTGAACGTGGTGGACTTCAAGGACCCGATGCGGGCCCGTCTGATGCTCTTCAACGACGTCTCCCATTATGCCGACTATCCGGTGCGCCGGCACGTGCATCTGTCGAAGTGGTGGGAAGCCCCCGAGCCGTCATGAGCCGCCGTTGCCGAGCCGGCGCCCGGCGCCAGGAGGCGGGCCGGATCGGCCGACGCGCCTACTGGGTCCTGTTGGGGCTGACGCTGGCCGGCTGCGCCAGTCCGTCGGCGCCCGCTCCCTCCCAGCCACTCGCCGATGGAGCGAAGCAGTTCACGGGACTGGTCGTGAACGTGGCCGACGGGGATACGATGACCGTGATGCGCGAGGGGGTCGGCCGGCCGGTGCAACTGGTCGGGATCGATTGTCCCGAACTCAAGCAGCCCTACGGGAAGCAGGCCAAGCGCCATGCGGCGCAACTGGCGCTCAATCAGGAGGTGACGGTCAAGGAAGAGGGGCCTGGGACCGAGGGGCTGTCGGGACTGGTGACGCTGCCGGACGGCCGGATCCTCAATCAGGAGCTGGTTCGAGCCGGTCTTTGCTGGTGGGCCCGCCGGTACCAGGGCGACGATGCGCTCCCGCTGCTGGAAGCCGAGGCCCATGCGGCGCAGCGCGGCCTCTGGGCCGACCCGGAGCCGGTCCCGCCCTGGGACTGGCGGAAGATGAAAGTGAAGCCGAAAGAGAGGAACTCGCAGCCATGACGGGGCAAGGGGCACGGGAGGGGGCATGTCGCGTGAGGTGAGCAGACGGATAGAAGGGTTGTCGCAGGCGGAAATCCGCGCCATGACGATCGCCTGCGATCGGGTCAAGGGCATCAACATGGCCCAGGGGGTCTGCGACACTCCCGCGCCCTGGACGGTGCTGCAGGGCGCGCAACGCGGGATCGAATCGGGCATCAACACTTATACCCGCTACGACGGCTTGGCCGTCTTGCGCGAAGCCCTCGCGCGCAAGCTGGGCGACTACAACGGCTTGAAGGCCGATCCTGAGACCGACATCACGGTCAGCGCCGGCGCCACCGGTTCGTTTCATGCCGCCTGTCTGGCGCTACTGAATCCGGGCGATGAGGTGCTGGTCTTCGAGCCCTTCTACGCCTACCACATCCATGCCCTGGTGGCGGTCGAGGCAGTCCCCAAGTTCGTTCCGATGCGGCCCCCCGACTGGACGTTTGCGCCGGCCGATCTCGAACGCGTGGTGACGGCGCGCACCAAAGGCATCATCGTCAACACGCCGGGCAACCCCTCCGGCAAGATCTATAGCCGCACCGAGCTGGACTGGATCGCCTCCCTTGCCGCCAGACACGACCTGTTCGTCTTTACCGACGAGATCTACGAATACTTCCTCTTCGACGGGCGACACCATATCAGCTTGGCCACCCTGCCCGGCATGGCGGCACGGACGATCACCATCGGCGGCTATTCCAAGACGTTCAGCATCACCGGCTGGCGGATCGGCTACAGCGTGGCGGAGGCCAAGTGGGCGCAGGCAATCGGCGCGATGAACGATTTGCTCTATGTCTGCGCGCCGGCGCCGCTGCAGTACGGCGTGGCGGTGGGGATCAACGAGCTGCCCCGCTCCTTCTACGACGGGCTCGCCCGGGACTATCAGGGCAAGCGAGACCGGTTCTGTCGCTCGCTCGCCAAGGCCGGACTGCCGCCGTCCGTCCCGCAGGGGGCCTATTATGTGCTGGCGGACGTCTCCCGCCTGCCCGGCGCGACGAGCAAGGAACGGGCGATGCACCTGCTGGAACGAACGGGTGTTGCTGGAGTCCCTGGCGAGGCCTTCTTCGCCGGCGAGACGGGCAAGCGCTTCATGCGCTTCTGCTTCGCCAAGACCGATCCGGACCTGGACGAAGCCTGCCGAAGAATCGAAAAACTAGGATAAGACCAGGGGTGGGTCCTGTCGCCGAGCTCGTGAACAAATCAGAGCGGCTGACGAACGGCGCGTACGTTCGGCGGCGGCTCGATCCGTTGGGCCTGGGCGGCTTCCTTCAACCTTGCTGTTGGCCGCTTGCCTCATAGGAATAGAAGAGTCCGGCAAGCGGCACCCTCTCCGCTTCCGGCGGGCAGTTCCCCGCCAAGCCGCGCGCCTCAGCACGCATCCGTTCCAGCCGGGCTAAAAATAATGAGATCAACGGGCACAGGTCGCTTCACAAACCTGTGCCCGATAGTCTTCCTCTTTTTCACGATTGTTCCCCTGATACTGGGTTGCATGATAACGTAAGACGTGCTCGGCCTACCCACAACAGCCCGTTGGGGCATTATTGCTTGCGCCCTAGGCGTAGCCATTCCATTAGCCATTTTGGAGTGGCCCATGATTAGCCAGTACGTATTTTTGGCGTGCGTGCTTATTGTAGTCGCAATGCTATTGTCTATAGGATGGACCAATTCTGAAGTAAGACGGCTGGCATTTGCACGGAAGCCAAAAATAGACTGGACGCATTACAGTGGGAATTTGGAATATGAGGATGATGACTGGCAACCATTACGCATCGATGGTTCGCGCGACGATGTTAAAAGAAGACGATATTCGTTGGGTGCGACAAGTTCATATTCTCTAAATTTTGAAGTTGAACTTGCAGATATTGAGCCTGATAGAGGGAACTTTGCAGGGCGCTTGCCGATACCGATTACAGTTAATATGGGCGGTCATCCTTACGATCACCCAGATGGGTACCTGCTTTACCACGCACACTGCGACTTTGCAGAACAACTCATTGTGAATAATGGGTCACCCGCGCTTCGCATCAATCATCCCATAACTGGCCTAACAAGAGAATTACCATCAAATGCGCAGCGATTTAGGATTCGCGCCAAAGCTACACGCATAAGGCCGATATTTGGCTTTCTGTCATTGCCCACAACAGATACGACAGAAGAAAGCAGATGGATTGAAATTAGTCTAGGACGCGACCAATTCCTTGTACTCAAGGTTACTTGAATTGAGCAGCCTAACGAACGTATCCCGAAAGGCGCATGGCTACCTTGCGTGAAATGGCGGGAACGGGGTCCGTAAGCGACGCGTTCCCGCCAACCCCTCTTTTTTAAGTGCAGACGCGGAGGTGTGGCGCGCCCTGGAGCGGACTTCACCGGAGCGGCGGGGGCCCCGCCCGCCGTTCGAAGCCGGAAAGCCGGTACTGACCAACGCAACATGATCGAAGATCATGGCGGCGGGAATACCGGAAGGCCTTTCCGGTTCGAATGGTGTGGAAGGGGTGCCATAGCGGAGGTGCGGGAGCGAAGGGTGCGCCACACCGGCTTCTTCAACCCACTGCTCACCGTTCGTCAGTCGAGATCCGGATCGTAAGGTGCAGGCAGCCGCCGTTCTTCGGACCATGGACCCGGTGACGACGGCAGGGGAAGCGCGGCCCCTGCCCGAGGCTGGCCGCACGTTGCATTCCTCGCCGCGATTCCCCTACCATGACTTGCCGAGAATGAGGCGCCCATGATTCGACCGATCCCGTTTGCCAACGCCCTGACCCTGACGGCCACCGGGCTCTTCCTGTTTCTGATCGGTTTGCGTGAGATCGCCCCGGCCTTCTTCGTCTATTTCTTCAACGCGCAGTTTTTCGGGGCGGATGTCGCCTCGTTGCTCCCGGCTCACCCCGGCTTCGCGCGATTGCTGGGCGATCTCCTGATTATGTTGGTCGGCGCCTGGCTGTTCGGCTGGTGCTGGGCGTACGTCTACAATCGGTGGAGCAAATAGACGGATGAAGCAAGAAGTTATGGGTGGGCTCACCGTCCGCATGACCGGCGGCACGGATGGTCATGGGGGCGGCAACGGCCCGGTCGTAATCCTGTTGCATGGGTTCGGCGCCCCGGGCGATGACTTGGTGTCGCTCTGGCCCTATCTGGATGCGCCGCGCGGGACCCGCTTTGTCTTTCCGGTCGGTCCCCTGTCCGTGCCGATGGGATTCGGCGAGGCTCGGGCCTGGTGGATGCTGGACCTGGACCGCATCACGAAGGACCGTGAAGCCGGACGTCCCCGCGACCTTTCGCACGAAGTGCCCAAAGGTCTGGCCGAGGCACGCGAGAAGGTCCTGGCCCTCTTGCACGACCTCGATCACCGGGGCGGGGCCGACCCGAAGAAGACGGTATTGGGCGGGTTCTCGCAGGGCGCCATGCTTGCCTGTGATGTGGCCCTGCGGAGCCCCAGGCCCCTGGCCGGGCTGGTGTTGCTCTCGGGCACCCTGGTGTCGCAACGGGAATGGGAGCCGCTGATGGCGAAGCGGAAGGGACTCCGGGTGTTGCAGAGTCACGGCAACCAAGATCCCCTGCTTCCGTTCAGCCAAGCCGAGCGGCTGCGCGATCTCCTCAAAGGGGCCGGACTGGTGGTAGACTGGAACAGTTTTCGTGGCGGGCATGAGATTCCTGAGGCGGTCCTCAACCGACTCAGCACGTTTCTGCGAACGGTCTTGGTCGGATAAGCCTGGCGCCGAGGGCCTGAGCGTGGACGGTGTGATACGATGAACGTCTTGTACATCAGAACGGCGGTGCTTGTGCTGGGCCTGTCTCTTACGATCGGGTCCCATGCCTACGCTCAAGGGGCCTCGGAGAGCAACGAGCGGGACCAGGCCGGGGATCGCCAGGCGTCCAGTTCGGGCGAAAGCGCCCAGCTGAAGGAAGGGCAGGAACCGCAAAACGCAAGCAAGGGTGTGCCGGCCGAAAAACGAGAGGCAGACGCGAAACAAGACCCCTCGCGCGGCAGCCGGGCGGATCGCCCTGCGCGCCCGGAGCGGCCGCATCGTCCCGAGCGGTTCCACCGCTGATCCTTCCCATGCCGACGTTGTTGGAGCCTACTCTGCCCGCCCTGTCCGGTGCCCGTCGTCGCGCACTGCTATTGTGTCTGGGCCTCTGCCTCCTGCCTGGTTCCCTACAGGCCGAAGAGTCCCGCCCCGGTGAACCGATTCATACGGAAGACTCAACCTGGCAGGTGTCCGTTACGCCGAACTATTCCAGCGGGGATTACGGAGCCGGGTCCAAGACCACCATCTGGTATGCGCCCCTCAGTTTGCAACGTCAGTTCAAGGACGGCGATATCACCCTCGTGGTGCCCTATGTCAGTGTGACCGGCGACTGTTCCGTCACGCTGCTCAGCGGGGTGCCGAACCGAACCAACCATCAATGCGGGTCCCCCACGTCGGAGCGGGGCCGGCGCAAGCGCGAGCCGGCGACGCCCGATCCGATCGTCACCAATAGCGGGTTGGGCGACGTGGTGTTGCGGGGCCGGTACTATCTCATGGACGGCAAAGATTGGATCCCCACGATTGCCGTGACCGGGCGGTTAAAAATTCCTACGGCCGACCCGGACAAGGGGCTGGGCACCGGGGAGCCGGACGAAGGCGTGGGCATCGAACTGACGAAAGCGATGGGAGCGAAGTGGGTCTCGTTTGCGGATGCGGGGTATACGATTATCGGCAAGCCAACCGGCGTGGATCTTAGAAACCAGTGGTATTACGACGTGGGGATCGGCTACTACGTCACCAAAGACTTCTTAATCAGCGGGTATTATGAATATTATCGCAGCCTGCTGGCCGGCTATCAGGCGCCGCAGGATTTTCTCTTCGCGGCCAACTATACGTTGTCGGGAGGCTGGTCGTTGAACGGGTCCACGCAGATCGGCCTGTCGGATGGGGCGCCGGCGTATGCCTTGTCGGTCGGGATCGCCTACGGGTTCTAGAACGTCTCTCGTAGTTCGTAAAGCGTAACTCGCAAACCTGACTCAGACGCTTTCACGCGCGACGCTTCACGAGAGACGAGCTAGAGGTCGGCAAACAGCCAGGGCGCGTCGGCTTTGCGCCGACGTTCGTAGGCCGCGATGGCCGGTTCGTGCTGCAAGCTGAGCCCGATCTGATCCAGTCCTTTGAACAGACAGTCCTTCCGAAACGGATCCACGTCAAATCGGTAGCTCGTCCCTTCCGGAGTCGTGACGGTCTGCGCCGCCAGATCCACGGTCAGCCGGTACCCTGGCGTAGCCTTGACCCCTTGGAACAGCGCCTGCACCTCCTCCGCTTTCAACCGCACCGGCAGGATGCCGTTCTGAAAACAGTTATTGTAGAAGATGTCGGCGAAACTGGGCGCGATGATGCAGCGGAACCCCTGGTCGAGCAAAGCCCAGGGGGCATGCTCGCGCGAAGAGCCGCAGCCGAAGTTGTCGCGCGTGAGCAGGATCGTCGCATCCCGATACTTGGTTTGGTTGATGAAGAAATCCGGGTCCGGCGATCCGTCCTGCTTATTCCGCCAGTCGAAGAACAATCCCTCGCGCAACCCCGTGCGTTTGATGGTCTTGAGATACTGCTTGGGAATGATCTGGTCCGTGTCCACGTTCAGCCGGTCCAGCGGCGCGACCAGCCCCGTCAAGGTTGTGAATGGTTGCATAAAAATTCCAAATGTTAAATGCGCAATGTTCAATTGAGCATTGAAAATTGAACATTCACAATTCGCCTAGTTCCAGTGCCGTATATCCACGAAATGGCCCTCGACCGCGGCGGCAACCGCCATGGCCGGCGACACCAGATGGGTGCGGCCTCCCTTGCCCTGGCGTCCCTCGAAGTTTCGGTTGCTGGTGGAGGCGCAGCGTTCGCCCGGCTGAAGGACGTCGGCATTCATGGCGAGGCACATGCTGCAGCCGGCCTCGCGCCACTCGAACCCGGCCTCCCGGAAAATCCGGTCCAACCCTTCGGCCTCGGCCTGCTGCTTCACCAGGCCCGATCCTGGGACGACCATCGCATGCACGCCCTTGGCCACCTTCTTGCCTTTGGCGAAGCCGGCCGCCAGACGCAGATCCTCGATGCGCGCATTGGTGCAGGAGCCGATGAAGACCTTGTCGATCGTGATGGCCGTGATGGGCGTGCCCGGTGTCAGCGCCATGTAGGCCAGGGCATGTTCCGTCGCCTGGCGGAATTTTTCGTCCGGCATGGTCTTCGGGTCCGGCACGGTGCCGTCCACGCCGGTGACCATGCCGGGACTGGTGCCCCAGGTCACCTGCGGGGCGATCTCTTCCGCGCGCAGCTCGACGGTGCGGTCGTAAGCCGCCCCTTGGTCCGTCCGCAGGTCCATCCAGGATTTCGCGGCCTGGTCGAGCAGGGCGCCTTGGGGCGCCATGGGCCGACCCTTGATGTAAGCCAGGGTTTGCTCGTCCGGTGCGACCATGCCGGCGCGCGCCCCGGCTTCGATGGACATATTGCACAGCGTCATCCGGCCTTCCATCGTCAGCGCGCGGATCGCTGGCCCGGCGTACTCGATGACGTACCCGGTCCCGCCCGCGGTGCCGATCTTGCCGATGATGGCCAGAATGATGTCCTTGGCCGAGCAGCGATTCGACAGGACGCCGTCCACGCGGATCATCATGGTCTTGGGGCGATTCTGCAAGAGACATTGGGTGGCCAGCACGTGCTCGACTTCGCTGGTGCCGATGCCGAAAGCCAGCGCGCCGAAGGCGCCGTGGGTCGAGGTGTGCGAATCCCCGCAGACGATCGTCATGCCCGGCAGCGTGAAGCCTTGCTCCGGTCCGATGACGTGCACGACGCCCTGGCGGATATCGTGTGTCCCGAACAGGGTCAGGCCGAAGTCCTTGCAGTTCTCTTCAAGCGTGGCGATCTGCTTGGCGCTGATCGGGTCCGCGATGCCCAGTCGACGGTCCGTGGTGGGGATATTGTGATCGGGCACGGCCAGGACGGTCTTGGGGCGGCGGGGCTTTCGGCCGGCCAGCTTCAAGCCCTCGAATGCCTGCGGCGACGTGACTTCGTGGACAAGGTGGCGGTCAATGTACAGGAGCGTGGTCCCATCCGCTTCCGCCCGCACCACATGGGCGTCCCAGATCTTTTCGAACATCGTTTTTGCTGCCATGACAGACTCCTTGCCAGCCGGCCAGGATGCCGGCCGATACCCGGTCTCGGTCCGCAATCGGACGCTCATTATACCAATGTTTCCATCGAGTCTGCATCTGGGAGATTTGTCCTGCGAAGCGGGCCGTCACGCAAGACTCAAGTTTCCCGCTCGGACCTCCGATGGAACAGCATATGAGCCGGACCATCTCCTTCGATCTAATCACGATCCCACGGTGGACCATCCAGCGGGAGGCCCTGTCCCCCGCCTGCCCTGATTGCGGCTCGATGATCGTGCGGGTTCGGGCTGACCAACGACAGGTTTTATTCTGCGTCTGCCGGGTGGTGGCGGACGAATTCGTGCCCCGTCGCAAAAGCGTGAAGCGTGAAGCGTGAAGCGTGAAGCGTGAAGCGTGAAGCGTGAAGCGTGAAGCGTGAAGAAAGACGGCTTCCCTGCGAACAACGCTTCGCGAGATACGTGAACGGCCTTTTTGAACATTCTGTCGGGTATGACGGTTAGCCATTCCTGCCGAATCATTTCCGGCGATTGCACTCCATCGAATTTTTCTGTACGGTGGTTCCCCATGAGCGGGGCGCCTGACAGCGATCTGCGGTTGAAGCCGGTGCCGGCGACCGGTCGGCTGCGTCTTGGCCTGCTGGTCGGTGCAGTGGGCGCGATAGGATGGACTCTCCTCCTGCTCGCGTCTCCGCCCGCCGCGCTCGGCCAGGGCGCCGTCCGGATGACGATGGCGGACAAGGTCTTTCAGGCTGAAAGCATCGTTGAAGTGCGTCTGCCGTTGGACCAGCCGATTCCCAAGCACATGCCGTCCAAGGCCTATGATTCCAAAGGCTCGTCCTTTCCCCGAGTACTCTTCGATCGGGCCATGAAAGGCGCGAGGATCGAGCGGGTCCTCAAGCCCCTTCCCGGCGGGACACAGGCCACGCTCCCGAAGCAAATTTATGTCTTTGCAATCCAGTCGCCTTGCTGGTGGAAAGCCCACCGGCAAGGATCGCTCAGGAGCTTGGTCTTTCTCAAGCGCGATACCAAGGGCCGTTACGAGGATTCCGGCGGGGTTGAGCACGAACAGGGGCTCTACAGCGACGTGAATCCGGACTACGCCCTACTCGTGAAGGCGATCCAGGAGGTGGCGTCCTGGACGACAGGGACGGCTGCTGCTGGCCCGGACGATCGGACCAGTCAACGGAAGATCCTGGAATCCAGCCACGATCCCTACCAGCTCTACTTGACGGTCCAATTTTTAAACCGGCATGCGCCGGAGGTATTGACCGAGGTTTGGGGCGCGAAAGGGGCGCTAGTGCGGATGCAATACGACAAGATGGTGACCGAGCCGGCTCCACAAGCCGTCTGTACACCGCCTCAGTGAGGTCGTGCCAGGCCGTTCGTCACGCCTCTGAGTTGGACGCGCGATACGCTTCACGAAAACCGAGCAAACGAGTCGCGACGAGCTATGTCCACACCTCGAGCGGCGCCCGGAGCATGACGCAGCGCAGGATGTCGCTGATCGTCACGATTCCGATCGGCCGGTGGTGGTTGTCGATGACCGGCAGGGCGCTGATGCGTTCGGCCAGCATGACGCGGGCGAGTTCGTGAATCTCCGTCGTAGGCGTCGCGGTCAGCACCTGCGTGGCCATGATTGCGGCGACGGTCTGCTGCACGGCCTGGGTTGCGTGGCTCTCCAGCAGGCTGGAGAAACGCAGTAGGTCCCGATCCGAGATGATGCCTGCCAGCGTCCCGTCCGCTGACGCGATGGGCAGGTGGCGGAACCCCTGGGCCTTGATGAAGGCCCAGGCTTCTTTCAGTGACATATCCGGTCGGAGCGTCTGCACGGGCGCGCTCATGATGTCCTGGGCCAGGACGAGGGGCTTTCTGGACTGGGGCGAGCCGACCTGCGCGTACGCCTGCCGTGCGGCCAAGACGGTCAAGGTTTGCTCGGGAGCTTGTTCCTGATCGGGCTGCGCCTCATCCTCGCGCCGGGCGAGGCGGGGCGCCTTCGGCCGGCGTCCATCGGACCTCGGCTGGTAGGATTCGACGGCTCCATTGACAGCCAGGATGACGGGCATTGACGACTCCTTCCCCTCCGTCTCTCGTGTCGGCAGAAAGAGGTGCGAACTTGAGCCTCGGGCCTGGCGTGGGTTCGGATACCCAAGATTCGGTGGAGCGATAGGAATGACCCCCAAGAAATGGTGGATGGAGTCGTCCAAGATAATTTGGGCGCAACTGCTGCTGGACAGTTTTCGTCGGTGGACTGGGCGCGACCTGATCGAACGGAGCGGCACGGCCGGGGAACAGGCGGCGCGGTTGTTTGCTGCGCCCTTTGTGGTGGTGTCGCACGGCACTGAGCCGGATCCGGCGCTGAACTACGGCAACCGGATCGCGCTGGAACTTTGGGAGATGGACTGGGAGACTTTCTCCAGCACGCCCTCGCGGCTCACGGCGGAGCCGGAGAACCGGGCGGAGCGTGAACGGATGCTGGCCGAGGCTCAGGCGCAAGGGTTCATCGACAACTACCGGGGCGTCCGTATTTCACGAACCGGCCGGCGGTTTCTGGTGGAAGAGGCGCTTGTCTGGAACGTGGTGGATGAATCGGGCAAGAAGCTGGGCCAGGCCGCGACGTTTGCGCGGTGGTCGTTCATTGAAAACCGGTGAGGCGTAAAACGTGAGGTGTAAGGGGGCTGGAACTCTGGAAACCGGCTAACTACCGGAGCCACAGGGGCTCACGTACTGGAAGCGTGGGACTCGGCGGCCGTCCACGACGATCTCCTCGACGAACATCGCTTTCGGCCTGACCCACAAGCCGCGTTCACCGTAGAGCGCGCGATAGACACCGAACTCCTCCTCCGTCTCGGAATGTGTGGCGCTGCCGAGGACCTCGTAGTCCTGGCCCTTGTAGTGACGATACCGGCCCGGTGGGATCATCGTACGCGCCCTCGATCGCCCTGTACCGCTCTATCATAGATTGGGACGAGGCGATTCTCAAGGACAGCGACCTTCGCACGGAAGCGCGCCACGCGAGGGCGTGATACCGATAATTGCAAGCTCGGCATTCGAACGGATAGATATAGAACAGGGCAAGGAGTCGGTCGGCCTGCGTCGGGAAGCGCGGACTCCCGGAGTGGAATCGGCAGACGGGACAGCAGGTCGTCAGGAATGATTTGAGGGTCGTCAGCATCGGACTCCCCTTTCTCCGGACCGGCTCGGCCCGGGTGCGAAAGGTCACTGGCGGATGCGCGTCAGCGTGATTTCATTGCCCTGCAGATGCCAGGTCATGTGCTGCCGATCCAGGGAGACGAGCTCGTACAGTCGCCCGATCCCCTGCCCCTGCCCCGACAGCACGGCCGGGGAGCCGGGAACCATTATCCCGATACCGAGGTTGACATCCACTTCAAGATGCCGCTCATCGGGCAAGCGGTACCGCGCCGTCATTTGGCCCATGAGCACGGTGCCGTCCTGGAGAAATTCCCACGTCTGTCCGTTACTGTCCTGCCATGTGCCGAGGAGGAGCGTCCGGGGATCGCCCTGGATCTTGCCGGGCATCGAGCCGGGGCTGCTTGGCGGGAGATAGGAGCCGGTCCCCTGGACGGTGCTCAAGGCCGGGCCAGCAATCGTCACGAGGCCCTGCTTCGTCTCCACGCGGAGCGTGCCGGCCACGATCGACACGCGGCCCGTCACGGTCAGGCCTGTGTCCAACATCAATCCTGCCGGAGACATGGACCGGAGGCTTGTGGCGTCGATTTGCCGGGACCCGAAGGCATTCGTGATGGTCAGCGTCCCGTCGAGGATGGTGCCTTCGACGACCTTCCCGTCGCTCGTGGTGAGACGGAGCGCCCGTCCGTCCTGCGGAGCGGCGGCCAGAGTCGCGACTGTGACACTCATGATCAGGCTCAGGGCGAGAACCGGCAGAGAAAGATGCCGCCGAAGGAGACGGGCTGGTCGGTGCACGATCGTCAGCCTTTCTAATGTGGATGAGATCGCTGGTGCTATACTTTCGGACGAGTGAGCGTGAAACTTGAGTCTGGCGATAGGGCTCTACTCGATTGGGTGAAGGCTTGGGCAGGGGACGAAGCGGGGAGGCCCTATGGCACAACGTCTAGCTCTGAGAACTAGGCCAGGAAGACTGGTGTGCATGCTGATCGGCTTGTTTCTCCTGCCCGCCGACAGCAGAGCTACGGCGGAGGGAACGGCAGCGTCGGGCAAGCAAGGCTCGGCCCCCTATACGCTCACAATTCCCTTCGGATTGGACGCAGCCGCCGGCTATATCCCGGCGGATAATCCGCTCACGCAAGACAAAGTCGAGCTGGGCAAGCTCCTTTTTTTCGACACCCGGCTCTCGCAGAACAATACCGTTGCCTGCGCGAGCTGCCACATCCCTCAGCTGGCCTGGACCGACGGGCAGCAGGTGGGCATCGGTATTCACCGGCAACCAGCCACCCGCAACACGCAGACGATCGTCAACCGGTTGTACAGCCAGGCGCAGCTCTGGCACGGGAAGTCGTCGTCGCTGGAAGCGCAAGCGATCAATCCCATCCACAAGCCGGTTCGGATGGGCATGCCGTCCTATGAGGCGGAAGTCGCCAAACTAAACGAGATCGCGGGTTATCGGGCACGGTTTCGGAAGGTTTTCGGGACGGACGTCACGCTCGACGGGCTGGCGAAGGCCATTGCGGCCTTCGAGCGGACGATCCTATCCGGCAATAGTCCGGCGGACCGGTTCGATATGGCCGGCGAGGAGCATGCCTTCTCGGAGTCGGCCCAGCGGGGCCTGGCCCTGTTTCAGGGCAAGGCCCGCTGCACGCGCTGTCACTCCGGCTTCAATTTCACCGACGAGAAATTCCACAACCTGGGCATCGATTGGGATGGGGACCAGATCGACGTAGGACGGTACAAGGTCTCCCAGGACCCGGATGACATCGGCGCCTTCAAAACGCCGACGCTCAGGGAAATCTCCCTGACCGCGCCCTACATGCACGATGGGCGGTTCGCCACATTGGAAGAGGTCGTCGAGTTTTACGACAAGGGCGGCATTCAGAACCCGCACCTATCCAATCTGATGGTGCCGCTGAGCTTGACCGGGCAGGAAAAAGCGGACCTGGTCGAATATATGCGGGCGCTGAACGGCGAGGGTTGGCAAGTTGCGCCGCCGGTCGAGTTCCCCAAGTAACGGGGAGGCTCCCCGCCACAGTCCATCCCAGCCCTTGGCCGTGCTATGATGACGCGAACAACCAATGCGCCAGCTCGAAACACTCCAGTTCGATAATACCTATGCCCGCCTGCCGGAGGCTTTTTATCGGCGGGTCATGCCCAGTCCGCTCCCTTCCCCTCACCTCGTGAGTTTCAATCCCGATGCAGCCGCGTTGATCGATCTGGATCCGGACGAAGCCAAACGGCCGGAGTTTCCCCGCTGCTTCGGCGGCGATCTGTTGCCGACGGGGGCCGATCCGGTCGCGATGCTCTATTACGGCCATCAGTTCGGCGTTTATGCCGGGCAGCTCGGCGACGGTCGGGCGATCTTGTTGGGCGAGGTCCGAAACCGGGCGGGCGAGAAGTGGGATCTGCATTTGAAGGGGGCCGGCGCGACGCCCTTTTCCCGAGACGGGGACGGACGCGCCGTGCTGCGGTCGTGCATCCGCGAGTACCTCTGCGGCGAAGCCATGCACGGGCTCGGCATTCCCACGACCAGGTCGCTCTGCATCACCGCGGGAGAAGAGCGGGTGGTACGCGAGACGGTCGAAACCGGAGCGATGCTCTTGCGTATGGCGCCCACGCACGTCCGCTTCGGTTCGTTCGAAGCTTTCTACTATCGGCGGCAGCACGACCATGTGGCGCTCCTCACCGAATACGTGATCGGCCAATTCTTCCCGCATTTGATGAACGATGGGGACAAGTATCCCCGGTTTTTCGGCGAGGTGGCGGAACGGACGGCCCGCCTGTTGGCCCAGTGGCAGGCCGTGGGGTTCGCCCATGGGGTGATGAACAGCGACAACATGTCCATCCTCGGCCTGACGCTGGACTATGGCCCCTTCGGGTTTCTCGACGAGTACAATCCGGCCTTCATCTGCAATCATTCGGACCACCAGGGCCGGTATGCCTTTCACCACCAGCCGGACATCGGCTATTTCAACTTGCGATGTCTGGCCCAGGCCCTCTCGCCGTTCTTGACTCAGGCGGAGGCCCAGGCCGGGCTGGACCGGTACGAAGCGGCCTTCGCCGCCCGCTATGAGGCGCTGATGCGGGACAAGCTCGGGTTGCGCGAAGCCAGGCCAGAGGACCAAGCCCTGATCGCCGACTGGCTCGGGTTGATGGAAGCCGGCCGCGCCGACTATACGAACGTATTCCGGGCGCTGGGGGATTTCAAACAAGCGACGGACGCCAAGAACGACTCACTACGCGACCATTTTCTTGATCGGGAAGCCTTCGATGCCTGGGCCCTCCGATACAAGGAGCGGCTGCGGGCGGAAGACAGTCGCAATGAAGAACGGAAAGCCCGCATGGATCGGGTGAATCCCCGATACGTGTTGCGGAACTATCTGGCGCAGGCGGCCATCGAGCAGGCCACCCAACACAAGGACTATGCGGAGATCGACCGGCTGCGCGAGCTGCTGCGCGATCCCTTTACCGAACGTCCGGGCATGGAAGCCTATGCCGCGCCCCCGCCGGATTGGGGCAGGCAGATTATCGTGAGCTGTTCCTCGTGACCGTCATGAAGACCAGTCACGATCTCATCGTGATCGGTGGCGGTTCGGCCGGCTATGCCGCGGCGCGTACGGCGCAGGAGACCGGCGCGGACGTCGCGATCGTCGACCAGGGCCCCTTGGGCGGCCTCTGCATTCTTCGTGGCTGCATGCCCACGAAGGCGATCCTGCGATCCTCGGAGGTGATCGCGCTCACGCGGCGCGCCGTCGAGTTCGGGCTGGCCCCCGCGCAGACCAAGGCGGATCTGGCCGCCATCATCGCCCGCAAGGACCGGCTGGTCCGGGAGTTCGCCGAAGATCGGATTAAGGCGCTGCACGATCCCCGTTTCACCCTCTACGAGGAACGGGCGACGTTTCGCTCGTCGGAGGAGCTGCAGGTCGGCCGTCATGTGATGAAGGCCAAGGCGTTCATCATCGCCACCGGATCGGTTCCTTCCCGGATTCCCATCCCCGGCTTGGAAGAGACCGGCTATCTGACCAGCGATGACCTATTGGAGTTGAAGGTCCAGCCGGCGTCGCTGCTGGTGTTCGGCGGTGGGCCGGTGGCGACCGAGCTGGCGCAGTTCTATCAACGGATCGGCACGGCGGTGACCCTCATTCAGCGGGCCCAGCACCTCCACTCGCATCTGGACGAGGATATGGCTCGCCCCCTGGAAGCGCGGTTCCGCGAGGAAGGCATGGCCGTCTACACAGGGGCGCAGCTCCAGCGGTGTACCAAGCAAGGGCCGACCAAGACCGTCCACTTCATGCTTGAGGGCCGGGAGAAGACTGCGTCAGGCGAGTTGATCTTGCAGGCGTTGGGCCGTCGTCCGAATATCGATGGGCTGAATCTGGAGGCGGCCCAGGTCAAGGTTCGGAACGGTCGTCCCCTAGTTAACGCCGAGATGCGGACAAGCCAGCCGCATATCTTTGCGGTCGGGGACGCGGCCGATGTGCACAATGTGGTACACGAAGCGATCCTGCAGGGCGAGATCGCGGCCTACAACGCGGTGCATCCGCTGCGGCCCCCCCGCCGGCTGGATGACCGGCTGACCTGCGAAGTCGTCTTCACGGATCCACAAGTGGCGACGGTCGGCTTGACCGAGAAGGCATGCCAAAGGCGGGACATCCCATACTTAGTGGCGTCTCATCCCTTCAGCGACCACGGCAAAGCTCTGTGCTTGGGGGAAACGCACGGACAGGTCAAGCTGCTCTGCCGGCCGAAGACCGGCGAGTTGCTCGGAGCCCACCTCGTCGGTCCGGAGGCCGGCGAGCTGATCCACGAGCTGATCGCGGTCATGTACTACCATGGCACGGTGGAGGACCTGTTCCGTATCCCGCACTACCATCCGACCCTGGCGGAGATTCTCACTTATCCGGCCGAAGCCCTGGCAGCCCAATTGGGTTAGCAGGCTGCTGAAAAAGGCCCCCAACTTTGTTCTCGGGCGTTTGAACCCCTCAACGTATGGCAGAACTGGAGGCAAAGTACCTCTCCGCTCGCATGTGATCGAAGCGAGCGGTTCAAGCGAAGCTTGGTATGTACCTCCTCGGGGTCCTCACGCCCTGCGGCCTCGTTGGTTGGCCTTTTTGATCAGTCTAGGGATGCAGCTGGATGATGGGCAAGTCTTATCAGGCCGAGAGGGCCTTGGTTTCCTTGCTCACACAGACTGGACAAAGGCCCCGGCTGAACTGCGTGCCCGAATGTTCTTCCAGGTAGAGCTCCAATTGCTTCCAGTATCCCCGGTCGTCGCGGACTTTCTGACAGCCGGAGCAAAAAGGCAGCAATGCCTGCAAGGACTTGAGCCGCCAATAAAATCCCGCGGTGACGCCCAATGCCAGCACGGCCATTATACGGTTGACGATGCCCATCCAGGCGACGCCGCCGGGCGGAGAGACGTAAAAGCCCAGGGGCGTAAGGATTGCGGCTGCCGCGGCCACCGAAAGGAAAAAACGGCGATTGGGAATCAAGAGGGCGAACAAGAGCGGGATGGTATAGAGCAGGGGAATGGTAATGCCGGCCGGGATGAAGAAATCCAGAATAAAGATCGCGAGGACCAACATCACGGTCACTCCAACCAGCAACGGCTTCGCCTTCGGAACAGGTTCGACCATAGCGGCACCTCCCCGAATCGGACGATGGATGTAGATGATCTTCGACATAATAGGTTGGTTGTAGGACATTTTCGCACAACGGTCAAGTTGAACGTGAAACTCCCGCAGCGTCGCGAGGCTGCGATACGCCTTCCGGAGGCCTTGGATGGACCGGTTGGGCGATCGGACGAAGGGCGCTGGCATCGATGGACTTGCCTGCGAAGCCGCGGAGTGGGATGATCGGCAACACCTTTGTGCAGAGACTTGCGGTTTGACCGGCGGTGCCGGCCGCGTGCGCAGGTTCTGTGCCGTGGCTCTTAGGGTGAGGAGGCGAGGATGCCAACGGCCGGGCTTCGTGGCTGGCTTGTACCCGGTGTGCTGGCGACCCTGGTGCTCCTGGCGATCGGGCTGTCGTTGGGGCGGGGGTTGCTGCAAGGCGAGCGGGCAGCCTATGAGAGAGGCGTGGCGATCGCGACGCTCTATTATCATTGCCGGGGCGCCTTCCCGTCGGCTCGGTACCTGGAACGAGCCTTTTCCTGGGGCGATCCGAAGACCTGCGCGGAGATCCAGCAGGTCGACGAGAAGCCCAAACCCTGATCGCAGCCGGCGTTGATGTCCACCGTGCGCCGGCACAGGCACAGTCCTCCGGCGAAGAAG
The DNA here is from genome assembly GCA_016873495.1 of Nitrospira sp. Classification (GTDB taxonomy): domain Bacteria; phylum Nitrospirota; class Nitrospiria; order Nitrospirales; family Nitrospiraceae; genus SYGV01. Next base: position 82,758 of record VGXC01000004.1, read on the forward strand.
ATGTCGCGGGAATAGACTCCATGCGGACGCTAGCGTTGTGCCTTGTGGTCGCTTGGGCCTTGGTCGGCTGCGGCCGGTCCGCCGGGTGGGAGGAGACGATGGCGGCCGGCCGACAAGCGCTGGGGCGCGGCGACCCGGCCGAGGCCGAGCGGTTGTTTCTGGCGGCAGCCGCCATGGCAGAGCGCTTCGGCGCGGACGATGCGCGACCCGCCTTTGCCTTGTATCAGTTGGCGCAGGCGGAACAAGCCCAGCGCAAGTTCGACCAGGCCGAGCTGCATTACGGCCAGGCCCTGAAACTCCTGCAGGAGGTCCGGGGCGCGGAGCACCCGGATGTGGCGGCCATCCTGAACAACCTGGGCGTGCTGCATCGCCTGCACGGCCAGTTCGCCGAGGCAGAGCCGTTGCTGAGGCGGGCGCTCGCGATCAAGGAAAAGGCATTCGGTCCCGAGCACCAGGAAGTGGCCTTGGGCTTGCACAATCTGGCCATGCTCTACGACACGCAGGGCCGGTACGAGCAGGCGGAGCCCCTGTACCGGAGGGCCTTGGTGATCCGCGCGCAGACATTGGGGCCTGCGCATGCAGACACGACCAAGAGCCGCCGCGACTATGCGGCGCTGCTTCGCAAGATGCAACGGGACCGGGAGGCGGCGGCCGTAGAGGCCTCGGTCGCTGCGCCACGATAGCGGACGCTGACCGAACAGGACAGGATGAGCCATGGCAGGACGGGGCAAGACGTTCTTCGCACAGTACGACCAGGAAGGCCGGAACTTCATGCACGCGCAACGGTCTTCGCCAATGCGGGATCATCGACGGGCGTTTCGTGCTCAGCTCACGGCCCCGCTCAAGGGAAAGAAGTTACTGGATGCCGGCTGTGGTTACGGGCATGACCTGCCCTTCTATGCGAAGCGCGGGGCGCTGGTCTACGGCACGGACCCATCCAAGGCGATGATCGCCTTGGCCCGCCAGCAGTGCCCGGATGTCTCGGCGCGTCTCTCCGTTCAGCCGATCCAGAAAACCTCCTTCCCCGACCGGTTCTTCGACTGGGTGACCAGCATCTACGCCTTGCACAATGCGCCGGACCTGCAGCCGGCCTTTCGGGAGATGCATCGGATTCTGAAGCCCAACGGGCTGTTCATCTATCTCGTCCAGCATCCGCTGTTTGTCTTTCAACGTACACGACACCAGACCTATCATCGCAAAGAAACGATCATGTTTACGATCCCGGACATGGAGCCGCCTTGTGCGATCCGCCAGCCGGCCCACACCTTTTCGGAGTACTTCTCCCCTTTCGTGCTGGATCGCTTCGAACTGCTGGCCTTTGCCGAAGGCCGGGAAGCGGTACCCCTGTGGTTTCTGGCAAAATTGAAGAGGAAAGTTTAGCCTGCTGCAAGCTCGCCCACCTAAGCGCATAGTCTGCGCCCCAGTTTCGTCGCCCGATTTCCGAGCGTCGCGCCGGGCGCTTCCCATTTGCAGGCGAAGAGAGTAACATTCTGCTCGGTCTACGTACCTTCTCCGCCCCTGTCGGTTGGTTCGGCCGGCAACGACCTCGACTGCAGGGGCGAGCGCTGAAGGGCCTCCCCGATGGCGAACAAGAAACCAGACTTCAATCTGCCGATTTCCGGGGTGATCGTCCTGGCCCTGGGGATCGTCGCCTATTTCTTTTCACAAAAACCCTTGGAGCCCTCCAGGCCCGCAGGGACGGGTGTGGACAGGGAGGCTGTATCCGGACAGACGCGGGCTCGGCTCTGGCAGGACCCACTGGACGCGGTTCAGGGACAGGCCAAGCAGAAGCCACAGGGCAAGGAGGCTCTGGTCGCCGTGCTGAAGAAGCCGCCCTCCGACACAAACAAGATCTTGGTCCTTCTGGCCATGATGGAAAGCAGTCCTTACCCTGAAGGGAGCGAGCAGCGGATACGGGAGCGGTATGCGATCCAGTCGGCGTTGGGCGTCGCCTGCTTTGTGCCGGAGGATGGAGAGCACCTGCGCTATTTCACCCAGGACGATGGCGTCGTCGTTCCCTACGAATGGTTCCGCCCGCGGCGAATGCGCTCTTGCGAGGGCGAGGCCTACGCCAAGGTTCTCCTCCTTTGGCTAAGGGACGATGCCTTCGAACATCCCTTGGAAGGACTCCGTCAGTTCGCCGCAACATTGATGCGGGATGTCACCGAGCCGCCGGGGCAGTCGGTTGCGGACCGGCTCGAAGTGAAACTCCTGGGACCCCCCTCTTCCGCGATGTTTCGCGATATGGTAGCGGAAACATTGACGGCCAAGGAACGGTTGACGTGGCCGAACCACGATAAAACGGTCGAACTCTACTCCCCCTGGGCCTCCGTGAGTTCGGAGGCCATCCTGGTCAGCCTCGGACAGAAAGTCCAAGGGCCCGACGAGCCGCACGTCTATTTAAAGAAGATGCTCATGGAGAAGGCCGGCGTCGACCTGGCCTATCGGATCGGTTCGGATTACGACCTCGCGGTGGAGTTGCTGAAGGAACTGGAGCGACGTGGGGTCCGCATCCGCGACGAGCCGGACCCCATCGCCCTCATTTCGGAGTGGGACACGTACTATGGGCGGACCTTGCCGCAAGAGCTGACCGTAGCGGCCTGCATCGAGGCCAGCCGTTGTGAAAAGACCACCCATATGGAGGTCCTGGAGGAGTTGGCTCCGCAAGCCAGCCTGTCCGGGAAGATGGACTGGATCAGGCGGTATTCCTACCTTCGTGGACTGGACGGAGAACTGCCCGGCGGGGGATCGAACCAGGAAAAGGGCAAGGACGGCAACAAGCAGGCGGAGCTGCGAGCCCTCGAACGGCCGGAAGGAAAGAGCCAGCTCGATTATGTGCGGCGGCTGGTGGAACGGCTGGACGCGGACGCGAACTTGCTGGTCAAGTCCGGGAAGGAATTCAAGGCGATCGGGGTATTGGGCAGCGATGTCTACGACACGCTGCTGATTCTGCAAGCACTCCGTCCCTACTTTCCCAAGACCATCTTCTTCACCGCCGATTTGGATGCCAGGCTCCTCTATGCGACCGACTTCGAGTGGACGAGAAATCTGGTCATTCTCTCGGATTTCGGGTTGCAGCTCCATCCGGAGCTACAACGCGGCGTCCCGCCGTTCCGCGACAGTTACCAAACGTCGGTCTTTTTCTCGGTGCTGCGGGCGTTGGGATATCTGTGTCCGGCGGAGAACGGCCACGGCTGCATGGGTGGAGATGCACCGGCCTACCGGATCGGCGATCAAGCCGGCCGCTATGCGGCGACGGGGCCTCGAATCTTCGAAGTGGGGCGGTCCGGGGCGGTGGATTTGAGCGTGTCGTTCCCTCCGGTAGACGGCAAGGCGTTGCATCCGCCGCGCCCGGATCGTGCAGCGGAACTGGGCATGCACCGAGGTTCCGTCGCGCAGCGGACCGTCCTGTTCGTGTTCACCGCTTTCCTCATCCTGTCGGTGTTTATCCCGGTCTGCCGGGTTCTCTGGCTCCCCGCGATCGACCGAGTCCGCAATTATCCGGCCAGCGCCGCCGTCGCGGGAATCTGGCGGATCGGGATGGGGGTCGTGCCCGGCCTGGCGATTGGCTTGTTGGCCGGAGCTTACTGGGATGGCTACGAGGGCGAACCCATGACGCTCCACGAGGGAGTGAGTGTGTGGCCGACCAGCGTACTCAGGATCATCGGCACGTTCGGGGCTTGGCTGTTTCTCTGGTGGGCTGCCTGGCTCGTCGAGCACAGTTTGGACAGTTTGGGAGGAGAGTTCGCCTTACCGGGGCGCCACCAATCCAAACCGTCCTCGGCCCTGCCGCTACCCGGCTGCTGGTGGGTACGTATGAAAGCGCTCTATGTGTTTCCCGATCGATATCTGACCGACGGGGTGATCGAGGGGGCCTGGATCGACGCCGAGAAGTTATGGCAGCGCTACTGTTTTCTCGGCGAGACGAGCCTGCGGCTGGTGCGGGTGTGCTTGTGGATCGTGGTGTTTTGGGCGATTACGTTGGGCATGTTTTCGCTCTCCGGATTTCCCGGCCAGCCGTCCCGCGGCCCGGCCACGTTCTGGGCTCATAAGGCCGTCATGCTGGTGGGCACGACGTTCCTGCTCGCTCTTCTGTTCTTCGTCCTGGATGCCACCTTATTGGGCACGAGGTTTATCGACGCGCTGACCGACCGTCCCACCAAATGGCCGGAACAGGTGCTGACCGAGCAGGTCGAAGCACGGGGCATCGACCGCGATCTCTTGCCCGATTGGTTGGATATCCAGTTCATCGGCAAGCACACGGGCGAGGTCGGACGGCTGATTTACTTTCCCTTTATTATTCTCTTCGTCATGCTCGTGGCACGCAGCCGCTACTTCGATAACTGGGACTTCCATGCGGGGTTGCTCGTGCTCTATCTGTTGAGCGCCGCCATCGCGATTGTGTGCGCGGTAGTGCTGAGGAAGGCGGGGGAGCGGGCGAGGAAGGAGGCGATCAGGGGCCTATTGTCGAAACTCACGCAGGAAGAGGCCAGGGGGCGGGAGGACGGGCCCAGGACGAAGCACATTCGCCAGATGATCGAGGAGATCCAAGAGACCCATCAGGGGGCCTTTGCCGATTTTCTGGACCAGCCATGGGTCCGCGCCGCCCTCGTGGTCTTACTGGCGTTGGCTCAGCAATATTTTGTGGGCTAAGGCGCAAGGAGTCGTATTGCAGCTGCCCGCCGCGTCGGTGTACGGTGGGGCTGGAGGCCGGTTGCGGAAGGGAGCATCGATGACCGACAATCGTGCCGGGGCCATGATTGCCCGGTCGGTCGGGATCGTCTGTATCGCGCTGGGGTTTGTGGCCGGCATGCACGGATTGGATCACCCGGAGTCTGTCTGGCTGCAGACGTCGCTGGGTTTGATTGCCACCGGGATGTTGGCCCAGGGCTATGCGCTCTACTGCGCTTTGCGGCGCATGAGAGAACAGAACGATCTTCGGAAATGACGGTTCGATGGCCGGGGCCGTCGGTCGGACGGCGATGCCCGGGCTTATCCGAGCGAGGCGCGAGCGTGTGGGCTCTGAGATGTCCCCTGTGCGATAGGGATAGGGAATCCGTTGCCAGCGTGCCTGCGAAATCGCTCCTCGAGCGGGCGGCGGGTCTGCTGGGGATCGCTCCCTTTCGGTGCCAGTTTTGCAGCCATCGGTTCCTGGCTTGTCGATGGGGGCGGCATCAGTCGGGGCACGTCCCGGAGCGACGCGAGTTCCGCCGCATTGCTGTCCAGCTGGCCTTGGCCTTCACGGGCGACCAGGTGCGAGGCGAAGGAGCGATCGTGGACTTGTCGATCGGCGGGTGTCTGATTCGCAGCACGCTGCAGCTGGGCATCGATGACATCATTTACCTGCGAATCATGCTGCCCCGCCAGGAATCGCTCCTCGAACTGGCGGCGGTGGTGCGATCGGTGGGTTCCCGGGGGATCGGGTGCAAGTTTCTGCGCGCGGCCCGGGAGGATCCGCGGCTGGCGGAGTTTCTTCGCGAGCAAGAGGCTGCGGCAGCCAAGAGCGACCGGGCCTGACCAGACCTGCCGGGCGCAAGCCCGCGCTGGAATCGTGATCTTATGCCGTCTGCCGCGATGCGCGTGGATCTGGTGGAGTGGACACAAGGTGAGCCGGCGATCCGTCTCATCCGCGAAACGGTCTTCGTGCGCGAACAAGGCGTGCCGCGCGATCTGGAGTGGGATGGGCTGGACCGGAGCTGCTGGCATGTGCTGGCGTGGAATGATCGCGGAGAGCCCATCGGCACGGGCCGCTTGTGCCAGGAGGGAAAGCAGGCAAGGCTTGGCCGCATGGCGGTGCTGCAGGAATACCGGAGGCAGGGCGTCGGGCGGGCCCTGCTCCGCGCGTTGCTCGGCTTGGCGCAGGCGCGTGGGATGGGGAATGTCTACCTGGCCGCCCAGGTTCCCGCCATCAGGTTTTACGAAAAGCAGGGATTTCGGGTGAGTGGGGAGATTTTCGACGATGCCGGGATTCCCCATCGTCCCATGACGCTGGTCTTGTCGCAGGCTCCAGGCGAGTGGCGATGAAGGTCATCGGTTCGCTCCTGTTCTCTCTTCTTCCGGTGGCGTTGCTGGCCTGCACCTCCTGGCAGGCCGATTACCTGACGGAACAGATCCACAAGGCTACGCAGGATGAGGTGGCGGCCCGATTGGGCAAACCGACTGAAACCAAGCTCTTGCAGGGCGGCGGAACCGAATGGGTCTACCACTATTTCCCCGATTCCCCGTTCAATTATGCCTACAAGGGGCATCCTGCCGAACCGGACTGCCAGGAATATATTCTGACGTTTACCGAGCAAAAGGTGTTGGCCTATTGGCTTAAACAGGAGTGCTTCGAATGACGAATGCCAAGGCGTCGTCGATAAAGATCGCGACCTTCAACGTCAACTCGCTCCGCAAACGGTTCCCGATCGTCCTCGACTGGCTGGCCAAGCATCAGCCGGACGTGCTCTGTTTGCAGGAAACGAAAGTTCAGGATGCGGAGTTTCCGTTGATGGATCTCCATCCGTCCGGCTACCAGGTTACGTTTCGAGGCATGAAGGCCTACAACGGGGTCGCGATGCTGACGAAGCAGCAACCCGAGCAAGTCTGGTATGGGTTCGACGACGAGGGAGAGCCGGACGAGGCGCGGTTGTTGCGCATACTCTATCGGGGGATTCCGATCGTCAATACCTACGTGCCCCAGGGTTTCGAAATCGAGTCCCCCAAGTATGCCTACAAGCTGGACTGGTACAAACGGCTGCGCGGCTACTTTGCCAAACACTTGTCTCCCGACAAGCCGGCGATCTGGTGCGGCGACATGAACGTGGCGCCGCGTCCGATGGACGTGCACAGTCCGGAGAAGCACCTCAAACACGTCTGCTATCACGAAGATGCGCGCAAGGCCTACGAGCAGACCGTGGCCTGGGGATTTCAGGACGTGTTTGTGAAACTCTACCCGGACCGGCAGCAATATACCTTCTGGGATTATCGTCAGCCCAGTTCGTTGGAAGCCAACAAGGGGTGGCGGATCGACCATATCCTCGCGACCAAGTCCTTGGCCGACCGCTGCACCGAAGCGGCGGTGGACCTCGATCCGCGGCGCGCCAAAGAGCCCTCCGACCACACCTTTCTCTGGGCGGAGTTTTCGCTCTGAGCCCTCAGCTCCGGCCGGCTCCTCCTGTTCAGCACAACGGCGCTTGACAGGCTCCGAGGACCGGTCTAGCCTTCCTCCATGAATCGAGCCGAGCGAAGGCGCCAGGAAACAACGCACAAGCACGGGCAAGCCCAGGCCGATATCCAACGGTTGTTACGGGAAGGATCGGCCCATCACAAGGCCGGCCGATTCGCTCAGGCCGAGCCCTTCTATCGGCAAGCCCTCGCCCTCGACCAGAACCAGGCCGACGCGCTCCACTTGCTCGGCTTGCTGGCCTACCAAGTCGGCAAGCTGGACCAAGCCGTCGCGCTCCTGACCCAGGCCATCCAGAGCGATTCGAGCCAGGCCCCCTACCGGTTCAACCTGGGCGTCGTCCTCCAGAAGCAAGGCAAGCTAGACGACGCAGCAGCGGCCTACGAGAAGACCGTAAAGCTGTTTCCCGCCCATGCGGAAGCGCTGAGCAACCTGGGGAATGTCCGCTTGGAGCAAGGGAAGCCGGAGGAGGCGGTCATCGCCTACCGCAAAGCCCTGGAGGCCAACCCCTCCTACGTCGAAGCGCACAACAATCTTGGGGTGGCGCTCAAGGAACAGGGAAAGCTGGATGAGGCGGCGTCTTGCTACCGCCGTGCGCTGGACCTTAAGCCGAATCACCTGGAAGCCCAGTGCAATCTGGGCATCGCGCTGATGGAGCAAGGAAAGCTGGAGGACGCGATCGCCGCATACCAGAAGGTCCTCGATCTGAGCCCGGACCATGTGAAAGCGCAGACCAACCTGGGATTCGCCAATTTGTGGCAAGGGAAACTCGACGAGGCGCTGCGGTGGTTTCGCCGGGCGGCGGACGTGAAACAGAATCACGGCAAGCCGGTCGCTCCGGCGGCGGTGCATCGGTCGCGCATCAAGCATGAAGTGGAGCAGCTGGAGCGCCTGCTCGCCCTGGGACTGATCCCGGTGGCCTCCGTCTCCTGCGTGAACGGGTGGAAGCGTCTGCAACAGCTGGCTCACGAACTGCCGACCGGCCAGCTTTCGGTGCCGGTTCCCAAGGACGCGCTGGCGGAGATCAGTCCCTCCTTCAACCGCATCCTCTATTATGCCGACTGTCCCGCCTTGCCCGGCGGCGCGTTGAATCCGGCCCTCGACGTGACGGCCATTGAAGCCCGCTACGAGGCGGCCAAACCGGGGATCGTCTATATCGACGACCTCCTGACGAAAGACGCGCTCGAATCCTTACGCCGGTTCTGTCTGGATTCGACGATCTGGAAGAAGGAGTATGTGAACGGCTACGTGGGGGCGTTCATCGGCGAGGGCTTCTCCTGCCCGCTCTTTCTCCAACTGGCCGAGGAGCTGCGGCTCCGGTTCCCCGGCATTTTCAAGCAGCACCGGTTGATGCAGGCCTGGTCGTTCAAGTGCGACAGCGAGAGGAAGGCGCTCAACCTCCATGCGGACGCAGCGGCCGTGAACGTGAATTTCTGGATCACGCCCGACCCGGCCAACCTCGACCAGGAGCATGGGGGGCTCATTGTCTGGGACAAGGAAGCGCCGAAGGAGTGGCACTTCAAAGCGTACAACAGCTCGGCTCACGAGCCGATGGTGCGGAAATTTCTTCGAGACAGTGGAGCCAAGGCGATCGCGGTCCCCTACAAGCAGAACCGCGCCCTGGTGTTTAATTCAGACCTCTTTCACGAATCCGACACGATGACGTTCAAGGACGACTACGAGAGTCGGCGGATCAACATCACCCTCCTGTACGGCCGCCGTGGTACAGAACGCTGAAAAGGCCACCAACTTTGTTCTCGTTGGTTCGACCCCGCTCAACGTAGGCAAGGCGAGGGCAAAGTAACTATCCGCTCGCAGGTGATCGAAGCGAGCGGTTCAAGCGAAGCTTGGTATGTACCTCCTCGGGGGCCTCGCTCGCTGCGGCCTCGCTGACAGCCATTTTGACCATCCTCAGGGAAATATCGGGTCGAGAGAGCTGTGTTAGCTTGACCTAAACTGATCGAAGAATGCCGACAGGTCCACGTTGCCGCCGGTGAGGATCACGCCCACCCGTTTGCCGGCCAGGGCCGGCTCGCGGCGCAGCAGCGGGGCCAGGGCGACGGCGCTTGAGGGTTCGATCACGAGCTTGAGCCGCTCGAAGGCGAACCGCATGGCGCGGGGAATCTCGTCCTCCTCCACCACGAAGAAGCCGGCCAGGTGCCGTCTGAGCAGCGGCAGGGTGACGTCGCCCAGGCTGGTCTTGAGGCCTTCGGCCATGGTCTTCGGCTCGGGCATCGGCACGACTCGGTTTTCCCGCACGGAATGAATTGCGTCCAGGGCTCCGGCCGGCTCGCAAGCATAGACCTTCACGGCTGGGTTGAGCCCGTGAGCCGCCACGCAGGTGCCGGAGAGGAGGCCGCCTCCGCCGACCGGCGCCAACACCACGTCCAAATCCGGGACGGTGGCAAGAAATTCCAGCATGACAGTACCCTGGCCGGCGATGACCAGGGGATCGTTGAAGGGGTGGATATACACGCCGTGGAGTTGCTCCAGCAGGGTCGGGAGTTTCCGCTCCGCATCCAGATGGTCGGCGGCTTCGTGGATCGTCGCTCCATAATCGAGCACGGCTTGGCGCTTGATGGGGTTGGTCAAGCCACCCATCAAAATGTGGGCCTGACGGCCCAGCAGTCGGCAGGCCAGGGCCACCCCCTGGGCATGGTTGCCGGACGAGATGGTTACGATCGGTCGGCCCTGTTCCTCCGGAGGGCGCATGAGGATGGCATGGTAGGCGCCGCGAAACTTGAAGGCCCCGACACGCTGGAAGTTCTCGCACTTGAGAAAGACCGTCGCGCCGGATGTTTCGTCCAGTTGGCGGCCGGTGACGACTTGGGTCACGTGGGCGATGCCGCGAAGCCGTTCCGCAGCCTGCTGGATGTGGGCAAAAGTAATGTCGTCCATCGCTCACATCATAACGATGAACGTCGCGTTGCGCGACACCTTTTCATGGGCAAGGAAGATCATGGCCTGTTGGTAGGGGTGGCGCGCCATGGCCCGGTGGCAGCCAGTCCGGGCATTCTCGATCGCGCCATGAAGCGTCGGGCTTATCCTTGGTGCCCGCCGCGAAAGTCGATGCCGAACCGCGGCGGCGCGATCGCTTCGCTCCGGCAACGGGGGCACCGGCTCGGCTTCGTGAGCCTGGTCCGTTCCCGAAAGACAAACCCGCAATCCTGGCAGGCGGAGGGATCCATGACGAACCGCCTGGCCCGATCCCGTCCCACCGACTTGATCAGGTGGGAGAGATGGTCTTCGACCTGCCGTTCCGGGATCCCGACCAGCTCGGCCAGTTGCCGCGAGGAACGAAAGGTTCCCGCGAGCAGTTCGGCCAGCCGCTGGCGGATCGTCAGCTCCGGAATCGGCATGGACAGGCCCCGTGCGGTGGCGCCGCCGCGTCGGCTGCGGGAGCCGGCCCGGGGCGACTCCTCTTGTAACGATTTTGGAGGGCGGAGTCCAGCTCCGGACCTCACGGGACCGGGCGCTTCCACCGGCCCCGCCGAGCGCGGGCGCGAATGCGCGTTACCGGATCGTCGGTTCGAGTCTCCTGACGGCGATGCCGGCGGTCGCCCTCGGCCCGCGCGGCTCTTTCTTCAGCGCCACCACGGAACCCCGATTGCGCAGGATCATCCGATCCAGCACCTCCCCGCAATTCAGGCATCGCCAGGCCGGCGCCTCCTCGAAAAAGTCTGGCAGCCATTCCTGCACCATCAAGCCCCTGCACTTGCGACATTCCATGATTCCGCCTCCTTTCCGTCCATGGCGAGATCCACTGTCTCTGGACGGAACGGTAGCACCGCAAGATGAGGAGACGATTAAGGGAGGATTAGAAGTGGCTAATGCGCACGAAGGGTCGCGAGGCGTCAGACCACTTTGGCCGTGGCCGGTGCGATGACCACCTGACTGTGCGCAATGTGGCTTTCCAGTTCGGCTTGCAAGGACGCAATGGTCTTCTGGACATCCGCCATGGTCTTGTTCCCGTCGAACTCCAGGAACAGCTCGATGTAGATGGACTTTCCGGAGCGGCGGGAGCGTATGCCGTGGAAGGCCACATAGTCGTCGAAATGCCCGGCCAGCGTGCGCAGAATCACCAGTTGCAGGGATTCGTCGAGTGCACGGTCCAGAAGGTCGGCGGCGTTCTTGGACCAGACGTTGTAGATGGAGTAGGCCAGAAATCCGCAGACGACGAGCGAGGCGGCGGGGTCTATGTAGAGAGCCCAGGGTGCACCGTCGAAGGCCTGGTCAAGCGCCAACCCTCCGACCACGCAGCCATTGGCCATGGCTTTGTTCCGGAACAGATGCCATTGGGATTCGAGAATCGGCGAGGTATCCGATCGCGCGATGCGCAGCTTCCTCCGCCAGAGGATCGTGTTCAGGCCCGTGGCATAGACCGCGACGAAAAATCCCAGCTCCACCCGGTGCGTATCCACTGGGTGGCGGAACCGTTCGATGGCTCCGGCCAGAGCGATGACCAGCGAAATGACCATCACGCCGGCGACCAACAAGCTCGAAAGGCTTTCCGCCTTCCCATACCCGTAGTCGTAGGCGCCCGCCTTGCCCTTCGCGATCCGACGCATGGTCTGCCAGGCAAAAAAGCAGGCGATCGTTTCCCCGATGTTGCGGAGCAGATCGGTGAAGATCGTGAGGGAATTGCTCAGAATTGCGGAGGTCAGCTTGAGCGTGAACGTCGAAAAGCTGGCCAGGAAGCCGTTCCGGACATAGCGTTCTTTGGTGCGGTATTCGCTCAGACCTGGGTCGGCCTTGGCTGCCATCGCGTCCTCGTGGGCCCCACGCTACTGAGTCCCCGGACCAGAGTCAAGAGAGAGGAGGGGCGGCCTATGGTAGAGGAGTGACGCGAACAGCAGTGCGGGCCCTGTCAGCTTCCAGCAAGGTGGCTGCGGATTTCCTGCACATAGGTTCTGAAGGGGTCCGGCATCGGAAAAGGCGGGCGGCCGCGCACTTGAAAGATAGACCAGTTGATCACGTAGTCCGGGGAAAACCGCACCGGGCTCCGCGGGTCGTCTTCTCGCTCTTCCGGTTCCGGCACGCCGTGTTCCAGCAGATGCCGGACCAACTCGCCGCGGCCGAAGGCCCTCGTGTTCCGGGGCGGTTGCGTCTGGGCCAGTTCCACCGCTTTGTCGGTAATCACGCGCGGGACGTTGCCTTCCTCCAGCAGGCCGAAGTAGAGCCCCTTGTCCGGATGAAGATTGTGGTACTCCAAGTCCAGGCTTTTCAACCAGGGATCGTCCCACTCCACCTTCTCCGCCTCCCGGAACGAATCCAGAAGCCAGAGCTTGGAGGCCCAGTCCACGCGGCCGACCAGCTTGCGGTAGTCGCTGCGCAAGTCCGTAAGGACCGCTTCCCATTGAGCCAACACCCAATCGGTTTCCTCGTCTTGTCCTCGGTACTGTTTGCGGGCTGCGTCGAGGAATTGCTCCTGAATGTCGATCGCCGAGATGGTTTTGCCCGAGCGTAGGGTCACCAGCCAGGAGAAGTCCTGATCCCGTGAAATCTCTTTCAACGTCTCCACCGGGTCCTCAAAGTCGAAGCCGGTCGGCGCATGGCCCTCTTCGATCAGTTGCAACACGAGCCCGGTCGTCCCCAGTTTCAAGGCGGTCGCCGTTTCGGCCAGATTGGAATCGCCCAGCAACAGGTGGATGCGGCGGAATTGGTTCGGATCGGCGAGCGGTTCGTCGCGCGTGTTCACGATGGCGCGGTTCTGCTGCACCCACTCGAAAAAATCGTTGACGATATGGTCGGCCCGTTGGGAAATCTGGAAGGGCAGCGACGGCCGGTCACCCGCGTTGCGCAGGCCGGGCCGGCGGATGAGCAGTTGCTCCACCGGAATCCAGCCGTCCGGCGTATCGGCGGAGCCGATCCGTCCGGCCCCGGTGAAGATCTGGCGGGTGATCAGGAACGGCACCAGCAGGCCGAGGCCCCGGCGCGAAAAGGGAAACCGGCGGGTGACCAGGTAGTTTTCATGCGAGCCGAAGGTGGCATCCGTTTCGTGGTCGATGTTGTTCTTGATCAGCGAGACCTGGTCGCCGAGCCCCATGGCTTCGATGGCCTGCTGGATGAGTTGATCGCCGGCCCGGTCGGAGGCGACGAGATCGGCCAGGGATGCGCATTCCGGGGAGGCATATTCCAGATGCCCCATGTCCAGATAGATGCGGCCGGCGTTGGTGAGGAACCCCCCGTTGCCAGGCGGTTCGTCATGCCCGCGGTGATGCAGGTCCAGAATCCCGCGCTGCTGTTTGTGGAACAGGTGATCGCGAATTTGATGGGCGACCCAGGAGGGGGAATGGTCGGGCCGGTCTTTGTTGATCAGGAGCCCATACTCGGTTTCGAGTCCAAAAATGCGATTGAGCATGGGACGGCTCCGGTGTCAGGTGGAGGCTGGCGCGGACTTCGGGACCAGGGATGCCAGTTCCTCTCTCGTGAGCACCCGATATTTCGACGAGCCGGGAGCTTGTCGTTCCAGGACGGCGCCTTCGAGGGTCTTGTCGGCGAGCGTTTCCCGCAAGTGCGCCAGCAGCGCCGCGTCCTCCGGCTCCTTCGCGACAGGGGTGTTGGACTCTTTCTCGTCCTTACGATCGGTCTCCGTTTCAGCCGCTTGCGCCAGGGAGCCAACGGCCCAGGCCTTGGCCGCCAGAGCCAGCGCTGCGTCTAACGACAGGGTCGGCGCATGTCCGGCCTGCTTCAGGTAGCCGACCATGCGCGCCTCGATGGTTTTGGTGGCGGCCAGCACGGCGCAGCCGGAGGTCTCTTCGAACGTCCCGTCGTAGTCGATGGTCAGAAACGTATCTTTGCCCGGTTTCAGACTCAATTCCGCCAGGAGGATTTTGACGATGAAGGGCGCCTTGAAAATCTCCTCAAAGGCCTGCTTGATGATCGGCGCCAACCCGAGTTTCATCATCCTCGCGCCGGTCACGTCCGAAGGCGAGCGGTTGAAGCCCTCCAGATGGGCCATTTCGAGCAAGCTGAAGCGGAGCTTTTCCAGATCGGCCGGGTGGCCGATGCCGCCCAGTCCGATCCGGTCGTAGATCTCGTAGAGTTTGGGCGTGCCGCGGCTGACCGTCAGGAGCAAGGCGCCGTCCGCATAGGACAAGGCGACAACCGGGCTCCCCTGCTTGAGCTGTTCGTCGAGATACTGACGGCGGTTGCCGATGGCTTCGACCCACCGATAGGGTTCCTCATACATGGCATGTCACCTTTCGCAGGATATTCAAAACAACCCCAAGAGGCGTTCTCGCGCTGTGGCCGCGCCCGAGGAAGAGGCGCGTCTCGGCGCGCCTGGGGCGGGCGGGTGAGAAGATGGGCATTTTGAACATCCTTAGCCTTTTCGTGTAACGCGTGATTCAAAGAGAGATTTCAATGTCGTGTCCGGGACGGTTTGCAAGCCGCGTTCGGTGATGAGTTTCACGACCGGATAGAGGTTCGCCTCGTGGTTGACTCCGCCGGTAGCCGAATCGAACTCGGCGGCGCAGGTGAGGAGGCGCAGGGCCTGGATGGTCGCCTCTTCCTCGGACAGCACCGCCAGGGGTTGCCCGCCCCAGGTGTTCACGTAGTGCAGGATGCCGCGGATGGTCGGCGATCCGGATCCGGATACGGCATATTCCACCCCTTCGAACTCGGCCCCTAGAATGTCGTAGAAGTAAATCTTGGCCGAACCCTGCTCGAAGTCGTAGCCGGCGAAGATGGGCGCGACCGCGCCTGTGCCGGCCAGGGCCGCCGCCACGTTGTCCTTCAGGAGCTTTGAGACGGCCCGCAACTTGCCCTCAAAACTGAGGTCCTGGAGCTGCGTGCGGCGGTAGTATTTGAAGGAATGTTCCAGCACCCGCACCATCTCGTAAGCGGTGGCGGGGACGCCGGCGATCGCCATCACGCTGTGGCGGTCCAGTTCCAGGACTTTGTCCGTCCGGTCGTACATGACCATGTTGCCGGCCGTAGCCCGCCGGTCGCCGGCCACCAGGACTCCGTCCCGGTATTTCATGGCCAGGATTGTCGTGCCGCGCGTGATCTCGATCTCCGTTCCCGCCGGGACCGAGGTGCCGATCTGGTAGCCCTGCTCCTTCAGGAGCTGTAAAAAATCGCCCTGCATGCCCATTGTTGTCTCCATAAACCGCTCATCCTGAGCCTTTCGCCACACCGGCCGTTCGTCCTGAGCCCGTCGAAGGACGGTTCTCGATGGAAACAGCCGATCGTCTCAGGGCAGGCTTGTCGAAGGCTGAACGGGTTGCCTTGATCGTGTACGAGCCAAACGAGATACCTCTGCCCAGTCTCCCCGCATCATCGCCTCTTTTTTCTTACGACTCCAACCTTTTATCTGAGGCTCACAAGCCAAGGCCTGTTCGCGCGTGTGAAATTCCTCGGAATAGATCAGATTTACCGGAAGGCGGGTTGCTGTATATCCACTCAATTGACCTGATCGGTGTTCCGTAATGCGCTTCTCAAGGTCATCAGTATGTCCCGTATAGTAAGAGCCATCTGCACATTGAAGGATATACACCCCAAATCCCATAATCCGTCCTTCACAGGCTCCCTTCGACAAGCTCAGGGCGAACGGAAGAATCGAGCTTCACTCTCCTGTCCGTTGCCGGTACCGCTCGGCCTGTTTCGGGTCCACCTTGCGCATCCGTTTCATCAAGTTGTCCTTGTCCGGCGACCCGGTCTCGGGTCGTTTTGGGCCGCGGCCCTCTTCGCCTGGGCTGGTCGGTTTGGGCATCGGATCGAACGGCCGTTCACGCCGGTCCAGATCTATTCTTTCGTTCATGGTTGCCGATCCTTTCTTCCATTCCACTCCGTCAAGGCTTCGGACGGAGACGCGGCCTTGGCCAGAATCTGCCCCAGCTCCTGCACTCGACCCGGTTCGAACAGGTCGCCCATATCGAGTGTGTGCGGTTTCAACAGACCCTTGAATCGCACCTGTTCCCACTGCACCGACTTGATCTGCTCCGGGAACCGCCGGATGCAGAGGCCCCTGATCCCGCCGCGGGTATCCGCCGGCCCTTCACGCAGAGCTTGCTCGATTTCCGCCTCGGTTGCAAGCCGCCTTGTCTTGCCTTCGGCCTCCAACCCGAGAAAGAGGCCCCGCGCTTGATTCACATTATGATATTCCAGGTCCAGGCTGGCCAGCCAGGGGTCGTCCCAGCTCAGATGTTCGGCCTCCATGAACGTGTCCAGGAGCCAGAGCTTGGTGACCCAGTCCAGCAGGCCGACGAGCTGACTGCGATCTTCTTGCAAGAGTCGCAGGGTCTCGCCCCATTCGCGGATCACCCAGTCGGTTTCCTCGTCCGAGCCGGAGAGGTGTTGCTGCGCCGCCTGTTGGTAGAGGCTTTGAATCTCCAACCCGGAAATCGTGCCGCTGTCCTTCCGGCGTACCAGCACTTTCAGATCCGGGTCGTGCGAGAGGGCCTTGATGGCGTTCACCGGCTCGTCGAGCTGTATCGCCGGGGCTCGGCCAATCGCGATCAGGTCCAGGACAAGTCGAGTCGTGCCCACCTTTAAGGCCGTCGCGTACTCGCACATGTTCGCGTCTCCGACGATGAGGTGGAGCCGCCGGAAGCGTGTCCGGTCCGCGTGGGGCTCGTCGCGCGTGTTCAGGATCGGCCGGTTGTGCATCGTGTCCACACTCAACTCGGTTTCCATGAAGTCCGCGCGCTGGGAGAGTTGATAGCGTCCCGGTTGGAATCCGCTCTCCTGCGCTTCGATCCCCACCTTGCCTGCGCCGGCGATGACCTGGCGGCTGACGAGAAACGGCAGGAGGCCCTGGACGAGCGCCGGAAACGGGACGGACCGAGCCAGCAGATAGTTGTCGTGGCAGCCATAGCTATGGCCGTGGAAGTCGGTGTTGTTCTTGTACAGTTGCACGTGCGGGCCGCCCAGGGCCTGGTTGCGCCGGTCTGCCGCCCGCTGCACGATCCGCTCGCCGGCCCGATCGTGGGCGATCAGATCGCGCAGGGTCCGGCATTCGGGCGTGGAATATTCGGGATGGGTATGGTCGTTGTAGAACCGAGCGCCGTTCGGCAAAACCAGGTCGCTCTTCATCTCATAGAAGGAAAAGGGCCGATGGGCGTCCTGCTTGGCGAAGTCGTCCTCTTCCTTGTCCTGCTGGAGTCCGGAAACGCGGAAGCCTCGGGCATCTTCATGGGGGTCTTCGCCCTGATAGTCCCAGGTCCGCTCGAAGGCATCGGTCCCTTCGACGCGGCTCAGGACAGGCAGGTAGGCCCGCACCAGGTCCATGGACTCCACGACCGGGTCCACCTGGTCTAAATCTTCGCGCGCGATCCCGTACTCGGTTTCGAGGCCGAACAAGCGCATGGCTAGATAATCGGGCCGATCAGCCGCTCTTCCGCCGGCCGGCCTTTGCGGAACGAGGAAATTCCCACCACCTGTTCCGGGTGGTGGTCCAGGAGCTTGAGCCACTCCTCCGCCGCGTCATCCGGCGGGAGCATCTCTCCTTCGCGGAATTCGGCGTTGATCGAGGTCAGCAGATCGTCTTCGGTCAATCCGGCGTCGCTCCCGGAAGTGCCGATCACTCTCTCGATGGCCTGCTCCTTCGCCCGCTGGACGATGCCGGCCAGAATGGCACCGCTGACCAGATCGGCCCGGTAGAGCACCTTATTCTGGCCGCTACGGAGCCGCACGGACAGGAGCCGGTTCTGATCGGTCTTGCTGAAGATGGCCTCCACCGCTTGCGTCACCAAAGCCTGGCAGGTAGCCTCCTGGCTGCCGCCGTGCGAAGCCAGCAGCGACCGATCTAGCGGCAAGTCGCCGGTGAGATAGACCTTCAGGATGTCCGCCGCTTCCTCCCGACCGGGCCGGCTCACCTTGATCTTGCGGTCGATCCGTCCCGGCCGCAGGACCGCCGGGTCGATCAAGTCCGGCCGGTTGGAGGCCAGGATGATCACCACGTCGCGCAACGATTCGATGCCGTCCATTTCCGAGCAGAACATCGGCACGAGCGTGTTATTGATGTTGAAGGAGCGCATGGCCCGGCGGGTGCCCAGGATGGACTCGGCCTCGTCGATGAAGATAAAGGGGAGCAAGCCGGCCTTGCGGCGCGCGCGGGCCTGGGCGAACAGATCGCGGACGATCCGTTCCGATTCGCCCAGCCACATGTTGAGAATCTCCGGGCCTTTGACGTGGAGAAAGGCGCCGCCCGTGACCTTGGGCCTGTCTGGTGAAGCCTGGGCCTCTTGGGAATCACCCACGAGCTTGGACAAGCTGGCCGCTGCCGCCTGGCCGATCAGCGTCTTGCCGCAGCCGGGGGGTCCGTACAGGAGGAAGCCCTTGGGCTGGGTGAACTTGAACTGCTCGAAGGTCTTGCCGTGGAGCAGGGGATATTCGATGGCTTTGCGGATCGCCTCGATCGCGGCCTTCTGCCCGCCGATCTGCTCCCAGGTGACGGTCGGCACTTCGTCCAGCAGGTGGCGGTCGGCTTGCTTGTCCTCCAAGCGCTCGACGGCGATGCGGTGGCTCGGGTCGATCCGCACCTCGTCGCCTGCCTTGAGCTCCACCCCGACCAGATCGCTCCCCCGCTGGAGGATCAAAGCCTGGCGGCCCGGTTCCTGCTCGAATCGGATGCGCCCATCCGGCAAGGTATCCGAAACCTTCAGGACCGGGCCGTTACGGTCGTAGCCGAGCGTCTTGATCAGGGCATAGGCTTCGTTCACCAGGATTTGCGTGCCGATCTTGAGGTCGGTCGGCGCCACGC
This sequence comes from Nitrospira sp., assembly GCA_016873495.1. Classification (GTDB taxonomy): domain Bacteria; phylum Nitrospirota; class Nitrospiria; order Nitrospirales; family Nitrospiraceae; genus SYGV01. Next base: position 101,630 of record VGXC01000004.1, read on the forward strand.
GCGGGTCTACGTTCGTATAGTACTCGGCCCCGCCCACGACGATGCGGGCCAGGCCTTCCGCGGGCAGTTCCAACAAGGTGCCGATCCGGTTGGCCGGCGCAGTCAGCTTGCCCACCACCTCGCTCAGCTTCTTGAATTCCGCCTCCCGCTGCTGGTGGGCCGCCCCTTCCTGCAGGATCAGATGACGCAGTTTGTAGAGGATCTTCTGCCGCGGATCGTCGTCCGGCAGGGAGGCCAAACAGTCGTCGATCAAGACCAGGGGGTCGTTCGGCGAGGATGAGCCCTGTCCCATGGTCTGTTCTTTCCCCCCGGCCTTCTTTTTATCTCGCTCGTTCGGGTCTCGATGGTCGCTCATGGTTCCTCCGCCGGATCAACCAGCCGGCCGTGATGACTCGTCGGTCATGCTACCACACTTTTCTTCGCAAGTGCCTGCGGGTCAACGATCCAAGTTTCACCGTCCGTTACACAGTCTGGCCTGCCGCGAAACCTGACGCCCAGGCCCACTGAAAATTGTACCCGCCGAGCTGTCCGGTCACGTCCACGACTTCCCCGATGAAATAGAGCCCTGGGACTTGCTTGGCTTCCATGGTCTTGGATGACAGTTCATCCGTGTCCACCCCGCCCCTGGTGACCTCGGCCTTCTTGAACCCTTCGGTGCCGCTCGGCGTGACGATCCACCGGTGAAGCCGTTGGGCGAAGGAGGCCAGGTCCTTGTCAGCCAGTTGCACGAGGGGTTTTGACGGCAGGTACAGGTCGCAACATTTATCGGCCAGCCGTTTGGGCAGGCGTGATGCCAACAACGTCTTCAACTCGGCCTTCTCGCCCAGGCGTTTGGCCTCCAGGAGCCAGGTGGTCAGATCGAAGTCCGGCGACAAGTTGAGGGTAAGCGAATCGCCCTGGCTCCAATAGAGGGAGGCCTGGAGCATCGCCGGCCCGCTCAGGCCTCGGTGCGTGAACAGGATATTTTCACGGAACGAGTGGCTGTGGCAGGTGACAACCGTCTCGACTGAGACGCCCGCCAGATCGCCGAACGACCGGAGATCGGATTCGTTCCAGGTGAGTCCGACCAGGGCCGGTTCCGGCTCGACAATGGCCAGCCCGAATTGCCTGGCAATCCCATAGCCAAAATCGGTGGCGCCTGTGTCAGGCACAGAGGGGCCTCCGGTGGCGATCACCAACGACTCGCAAGAGAACTGGCCCCGGGACGTGTCCAGGAGAAACCGATCGGGTATCGTGACGGCGTGCACCAGGCAGTCGAGCTGGAACGTCACGCCGGCCTTCTCGCAATCCTGGACCAGCATGGCCACGATGTCCCGGGCGGAGCGGTCGCAAAACAACTGCCCCAGCTTCTTCTCGTGAAAGGGAATGCCGTGGTCCTTCACCATCTGCACGAAATCCTCCGGTCTGAAACGGGCCAGGGCCGATATGCAGAAGTGGGGGTTCCGCGAAACGAAATTGGCCGGGTTTGTATGGAGATTGGTGAAGTTGCAGCGGCCGCCGCCGGAAATTAGGATCTTTTTGCCGATCTTCGACGCCTGGTCGAGCGCGAGCACCCGTCGGCCCCTTGCGGCTGCTTGCAAGGCGCACATGAGGCCGGCTCCGCCGGCCCCGATCACAATGACATCGTACGGGGACATGGGGGCAAGAATGGCTGAGGCGGGTCAGGAAAGCAACGGGGCCAGACTTGCCGCCTCCTGCGCTCTTTATGGCAGTCCACCGCCCGGTTCACAATCTCTTGCGGGAACTTTTTGCCGATTTCCCGCTGAAATGAAGCCCTCGCTCAAGCTTCCCCCACCCTCCGACCGATAGGGTTAGCAGAGGCGGATGAGGAGCCGATGCGATGATCACGAACACGTTCAAGCGCCCGCGCCCCCTCACTCATGATGAGCTGAAGGCGGCGGAGGCGGCATTTCAAGGGCAGCCGTTCAACGTGGATTGGTCCCAGTCGGCCCGTGCGATCTATGACGGCCTTGCGGCGGCCCTCCGGAAACGGCAGGACGATCAGCCGGCTTTTCCATTGTTGGAGTATCGGCCGGCTCGGGACTGGGAAGGCAGTCTGGACGAATGCATGGTGTCGCAGGAGGGCGACTAACATGGGGTAAGGCTGCTGCCAGAGGATGCGGGAGCCGCAACGCGGCCTAGCCGTGCGCGCGGGTCGCGGGTCACGGTCCAAGGGTTGGCGCTGGCCTCGAGCCTGGCGCTGGCCGCCATCGTGATTCAGGCGCCGCTGGCCCAGGCGTTCAGCGGGCAGCGGGAGCAACTCATCCCCATTCTCGGCGTGACGATGGAGTCGCACCCCATCGGCACCGTGGCGAACCTGATCCTGGCCTTCGACGAGCGGCTGGACCGGACCGGATTGGCCGTCCACTTCAGAACCTCGCCCGGTCGTTTCTCCCGCATGGCCCAGACCGCCGTGGAGCAGGCGATCCGGCGGGCGGCGAAGGCCGCGGACCTCTCCACCGACTCCTGGGATGTCACCCTGTCCGTGCCGTATGCCGGCGTCACCATATACGGCGACAGCCTGTCCGCCATGGTGGCACTGGCCGTCATGGCCCTGGCCAAGGGCGAGTTCATTCCCTCCGATCGGGTCATGACCGGCGGCGTGACGCCGGACGGGCACATTGCGCCGGTGGGCGCCGTGCCGCTGAAAGTGATCGCGGCCGGCGATGCGCACATGCACCGCGTGCTGGTGCCGGACGAAATGGACGAGGCCGACAGCGACTGGCTCACGCCTTTCCTCGTGCAAGTCTCCCCGGTCGGCTCGATCAGCCAGGCCTATGAGGCGCTGACCGATCATCCCCTGCTGCCCCTAGTCGGCTACTGAAAAAGACCCCCCAACGTTGTTCTCAGTCGCTCGAACCCGTCAACGTACTATTTCAGTGCTCCTCAGGGGCCTCGCTCCTTTCGGTCGCGCTATGGGAAACGGGCGCGTCTTGACGCGACCAGGGCGGGTGGGTGAGAAAGTGGCCTTTTTGAGTAGCCTGAAGATCGTTATGATCAGTGGAGGGTTTGGTAGCGTCTTAATTCCCGAGAGGGATGCGGGATAGCGTGGTGAAAGTATGCAACGCACTCCCTCTTGACTCGTCACGGTCGAGAATGGGAGGCTCTAGCCTCCTATGGCCATGCGCGTCACATTCTGGGGCGTTCGCGGCTCGCTCCCCTCGCCTACCGCGCCGCAAGCTCTAACCACGAGAACGCGCGACCTGCTCCAAGCCTTCTTCGCCGCCGGGCATCGGGGGGCTGCCGACATTGATCGGTTCCTCGGCGCGCTGCCTCCGCACCAGGTCGGCGGGTATGGAGGCAATACCCTCTGCCTCGAAGTGCAGACCGAGACGCAACAAGTTATCATCGACGCGGGCAGCGGGCTTCGGCTTCTGGGCTACGACCTACTGAAGGGCCCCTGTGGCCGGGGCCAGGGCGAAGTCCATCTCCTGTTCACCCACTTCCACTGGGACCACCTGATCGGGTTGCCGTTTTTTTCGCCCCTCTTTATCCCGGGCAATCAGATCCACCTGTATGCCGTCGAGCCGGATCTCCCCGAGGTTCTCCGCACACTCTTCCGCAAGCCGAATTTTCCCGTACCGCTTGAACGAATCGGAGCCACATTGGCGTATCACCGGTTGCCGCCGAGGCAGCCGGCTCAGATTGGGGACCTGACGGTCACGCCCTACCGGCTGGACCATCCGGACCCCTGCTGGGGCTACCGGTTCGAGCATCAAGGCAAGGTCTTTTCTCACTGTGCGGATACCGAGTGTACGCGCATGAGCTGACGTCTCCCCGGAAAACGACGGCAACTCAAAACTAGAGTAGACTGACGGCTTCGACGGTCCTGTGCGAAAGGAGGGACCCATGAAGCGGTCGAAATTCTCCGAGGAGCAGATCGTCTATGTGATC
>VGXC01000005.1 GCA_016873495.1 Nitrospira sp.
GAGCTGGCGGAGATCGGGATCGTCCTGCTTTTGTTCACGATCGGAATGGAGTTTTCGGCTGCCCACTTACGGGCGGCCCGGCGGCTGCTTCTCGTGGGCGGCCCCTTGCAGGTGGCCGGCGCGCTCATCGCGGGCGTACTGGTAGGTACCTTGGCCGGCCTGCCAGTGGCGCAGGCCATATTCTGGGGCTGTCTGTTTTCACTCAGCAGCACAGCGATCGTCCTGAAGGCCCTGGCCGAGAGGGGAGAAAGCGACTCCCTGTATGGCCGTGCCACGATCGGCATCCTGATCTTCCAGGATTTGGCGATGGTTCCGATGATGTTGCTCGTCCCCTTGCTGGCGAGCGGATCGAATGTGGATGCGGGGACAGTCCTGCGCGGCGTGGCTCAGTCGGTGGTCATGGTGGGAGTCATTGTGGTCGCAGCCTGGCTCCTCGTGCCCAGGCTCTTGGAGCAGATTGTCCGCAGCCGTAACCGCGAGCTATTTTTGCTAACCATCATCGTGCTCTGCATCGGGATCGCCTGGCTGACTTCTCGGTCGGGCTTGTCGTTGGCGCTCGGTGCCTTCATCGCCGGACTGGTCATTTCCGAGTCCGAGTACAGCCATCAGGCCCTGGCCGAAGTTCTTCCCTTTCGGGACAGCTTTAATAGCTTATTTTTCATTTCGGTCGGGATGCTGATGGATGTCCGCGTGTTGCTGGAGTACCCGGGGTTGGTGCTGGCATTGGTTGCGGCGGTCGTTGCGGGAAAGTTTGTAACCGGTGCCGGACCGGTGCTGGCGATGGGGTATCCTCCACGTGTGGCCCTCTTGACCGGTGTGGCTTTAGCCCAGGTCGGGGAGTTCTCCTTCATCCTGGCCCAGGCAGGGCAGGAGGCGGGGCTGCTGGCTAGGGAGCAGTATGAGGTCTTTTTGGCCGTGTCGGTGCTCACGATGGTCGTGACCCCCTTTCTGATCCAATTGGCGCCCAAGGTGGCCCGACGCGCGGAGGCGGTCCAACGGCTGCGCCGCTGGTTTCCCGAGCGGACCACCTCGCATCAGGTGCAAGCGGAATCTCGAGGCCCCAGGGTCAAGGACCATGTCGTGATCGTGGGCTACGGACTGAACGGCCGGAACCTGGCCCGCGTGCTCCAGCAGACCGAGATTCCCTATGTGGTGTTGGATCTGGATGGGGAAACGGTCCGTCGAGAATCCAAGAACGGGGTGCCGATTTACTATGGAGACGGGACCAATCCCAGCGTCCTCCACCATATGCGCATCGAACAGGCACGGGTTCTTGTGCTGGCAGTTTCCGACCCCTTTGCGGCGAGGCGGGCAGTTCAGATTGCCAAGGGGCTTAACCCAGCCGTGCATGTGGTGGTGCGGACCCGATATCTCAGAGAGTTGGAAGAGCTGCATGAATTGGGGGCCGATGAAGTCGTGCCGGAAGAATTCGAGACGTCCATCGAGATATTTTGCTTGGTCCTCAGGACCTTCAAGTTACCGCAAGAATTCATTCTGCAAAAGGCCGAGCAAGTCAGACGGGAGGGCTATGCGTTGTTGCGGCGGACGGGCCTGCCGGAACTGGCGCACCATCTCCGAGGCGGAACCTTGACAGATGCGGAAGTGGAGACGTGCCGCATCGAACCGGACTCCCCCGCAGCGGGCAAGACGCTGATCGAGGTTTCGATACGGCCGCGGACCGGCGCCTCAGTGATTGCCCTGACGCGCAGCGGGGTGACCGAATCCAATCCATCGCAGAAAATGCGCTTGGAAGCAGGGGATGTTCTTGTCTTGCTGGGCAGCCGGGACCAGATCCGCCGCGCGCTGGGCTTGCTGGTCGACACCAAGGCGAAGTGAGGCATGGCGGATCGCGCGGCGCCTTGACAAGAAAAAGAAGCGCATAGTAAGGTTTTGGACGAGCTGCTGTCCCTGTGGAAACGGGGAAACGCCTACAGCCCCTGGCCGAGATGGAAGTGAGGTGGTTTCATGAGCACAGTCCAACTCGAACCGTCGGCCGCTCTCGCTGAGCTTCGCGAAGCCAAGCCTGACCGGGTGACGATCGTCGTGCTGAGCGGAGATATGGATCGGGTGATGGCGGCGTTCATTATCGCCACCGGCGCCGCGGCCATGGGGATGCAGGTGACGATGTTCTTCACGTTTTGGGGGTTGAATGCCATCCGCCGAAGGGGTACGACCAGTGGGGCCAGAGACTGGCTGCGGCGGATGTTTGGATGGCTGAACAAGGGCGGCGCGGAGCTGTTGCCACTTTCCCGGTTCCATTTCTTCGGGCTGGGGACGGGCATGATGAAACGGGTGATGCGGCAGCATCGCATGCCCGATGTGCCGGAGCTGCGCCAGACGGCGCAGGACTTGGGGGTGCGGTTCATTGCCTGTACGACGTCCATGGGGTTGATGGGCATTACGAAAGATACGTTGATCGAGGGCATCGATCAGCTGGCTGGCGTCACGACGTATCTCGCCGAGGCCAGGCAAGGGAGCGTGAATCTCTTCATCTGACGTGCCCGAGCGATTCGCCAGTCGAAAGCAAGGAGCGGTGCATGATCCAAGCCGACGTTAAACTGGACACTCTCGGGTACTTCTGTCCCATGCCGATCATCATGACTTCCAAAAAGATCAAGGAACTGCAACTGGGGCAGGTCCTGGAAGTCGTCTCGGACGATGAAGGGATCAAAAAGGACATGCCGGCTTGGTGCCAAACCACCGGTCATGAAATGGTTGGATTAGAAGAAGACGCCGACCAGGCCAAGCGCGTCTATAAAGCGTTTGTCAGGAAAGCAAAATAACCGGACAGTAGCGTTTCGGCAATAAAGCCGGTTCGGCGTATGAAAAAGCCGGAAGATGCTGGCATCTTCCGGCTTTTTTTATCGGAGTTGTACGCTTTTGGACTTATTCTAACGCTTAGATTGGCAAGGGTGTTTGTCCTGTCGTGATCTTTGAAGCCATTTTAGTGGGACTAGCAAAGTCCTTCTTGTCCTCAAGAATTTCCTTAACAGTTAGTAACTGAAGCCTGGGGTACGAGTGCCCAGCATACTCATACACCCCAGCGGAAGCTGCCTCCTGACGCATAGCCTTGGTCGGCTCATTGAGTGAAATAAAACCAGCCAGCTCCACTTCCTTTTCTCGCTCCAAGACTCCCCGTAAGTCCCGCACATCGGTAGGGCGCAGCGTTCCACCCTTTACAGACAGGACCATGGATTTCATGGTGTCTTTGGTTTCAAAGTACATCCGCCCATCAATCCCTTTATCGCCAGTCTTTTTCAGAGTCGGAAATCCTCCGACCCGCTCAACCGCCCAATGTTGGAACTGGAATGGATCATGTTTAAACAGTTCTTGCGCTTGCTCCACGCTCACAGGGATGCCGTCCACAAGGAAATGTTTGTCCTCGGAAAGACGGTATTTCTCGGTTAAGACTTCCCGCATCAACTTAATGGCTAGAATCGCAATATCGCAGCCGACCCATGACCGCTCCATTTCATGTGCAGCGTACACTGTGGTTCCACATCCGCAAAATGGATCGAAGACAACCCCGCCCTTTTCGCTGGACGTGCGAATAATCCGCTTTAATAACCCAACAGGCTTCTGCGTAGGGTAACCAAGGCGTTCCTCTTCGTCCTCTAAATACTTCACATCCTCATCAATGCACACATTCTCATCAACGAGGACGCCTTTGGTGTTCGGCTGGTACGCCCAAATGTCCTGGTAGAGAACGCCTTCGCCCATGTACTGCTTATACATCGGCTGACCGCCATCCTTTTTGGGAAAGACAATCAGCCCTTGGTTATAAAGAGTTTCGAGGGCATCAAGTGGCGACAGCCCCTTTCCTTCGCTCGGAAGGAATTGACGGAGGCTTTTGGGGATCGCCCAATGTCTGCCACAGTTCGACGGATTAAACCCGCGCCACTCCTTTCCACTCTCGCCTTTTCTCTCGCCGGGGCCAGTGAGGTAGTTCGTTTGATACCGACCACGGCCATCCGTGTGTTTAAAGCGGTCTTCGATGTAAGCTTTTGTGTACGGGGTTGCTCCAGGCTTGAAATAAAAGTTCTCGGACGCTGAGTAGAACAAGATCACATCGTGAATAGGACCGTATTGCTTGGTCAGCTTATTGTGAGCGTTGGTGCGTCGCCAAATAATCTCATTACGGAAGTTCTTGTGGCCGAAAATGCCATCCATCATAACCTTGATGTAATGGCTAGCCGTTGGATCGCAATGTAGATAAATAGATCCGCTCTTGCAAAGGATCGTTTTCATGTATAGAAGCCGCTGAACCATGTAGATCAGGTAGGCCATCAAGTGCGGCTGCGTATGGCGCAATGCCTGAACCCAAAGCCGCCAGAACTCGACGTAATAATCGTCCACCCCCTTTTCCCGCATGAGGACCGGCATGCTCATGGCGAGTTTTTCTTTCTCTGCGTCCATTTCCCATGTATCGCAAAACGCTTGCGCTTGTTCTGGGACAGGCTTGCCAGTCATCGTTTTGTAAACCAAGTTGTAGTTTTGGTCGGATTTAAAGGGTGGGTCGAGGTAGATGAGATCAACAGAAGCAAGCGGCATCCGCTCCATGATCCGAAGATTATCACCGTAGAATAGGCGGTTCATGCCGCCACCATCACATCGAGGGCGGTGCGAAATTCGTTGGGCTGATTTCTCAGGTTGTACTTAAAGCAGGCGTGATGGTGCTGTCCATACCCTGCCCGCTTAACGAGGGACCAGAAGCCTTCAATCGTATTCGTATGAACCAGGCCGTTTGCATACTCCACAGCGTGGTTCACGGTCGCATGCAGTTGAGATTTGTTTACATGGCGATAGCCGCCGAACTCGTCCGTGATAACGAGCGTCCCGGCGTTATCAACGAACTTGTTAATGAACTTTGATAGGCCCTTCGTTGAGAGTTCACCGGGTTTGGCCGGACGAGCTATCACCCTTCCGCCACGTTCGACCACGCCGATAACTGCGGTTTTCTTCGTTCCACGTCCGCGCTTGTTCGGCTTGTCATTATCGCGGCGGTTGGGTTTACGCGGCTTGCCGCCAATGTAGGTTTCATCGGCTTCAACAATCCCATACAGCAGCTTGGTTTGCTGCGGGTCATTCGCCATCGCCACGCGCACGCGATGCATCATGCTCCAGACTGTAGGCCGACGCATGCCAAGGTCGCGAGCGATCTGGCAGGCGCTCGCAGATTTCTTGGCATTCAGCATTAAGGCAATCAGGAGAAACCATTGACGCAATTCAACATGGGTTCCGTGGAAGATTGTTCCGACCGTTGCCGCGAAGGCCCTAGTGCAGCCCTGACATTGCCAGCGCATCATTGCCCGATCCCCGCTGGCATGCCTGTGAACGGATTCGCTATTGCAATACGGACAGACCGGACGCCCCCGCCAGCGAATCCTTTCAAGGTATTCGATGGCCTGCTCTTGGGTCTGGAAGCTATTGAAAACCTCAAGGATGTTCATGGCGTCCTCCCTGTATGCCAGGAGTATATCTGGCTAGGGAGGACTTGTCAAGTCCAAAAGCGTACAGGTCCGTTTTTTATTGACCGTAAGGAGCGTTGGGCGATTTCCAGATGATCCCATATGTTGTTGGTCATATGGTCACGAAGCCTATATGTTGTAGTTTTTTGTTGACAGGGCGGAACTCATTTGCTATGTAGCCTCTGAGATTTCTTTCCTCCGAAGGACCGCTGACCCGGCGTTTGCTGCCATGAGCGTGGCAGCCCAGTACCTCAAGCCTCGAGGTAACGGATGTCTGGAAGGGTCGGTTCTCAAATGCTCCCCCAGCGAACATCAAACTGCCCCCTGCACATGGCCTATTCACCCAAGCGTCGCATCGACTACTCCATCGGTTTCAGCGAGGGACGAACAGAGACCTGAGGAGGGCAACAAGGACATCGGGAGCCGCCATGGTGATCTCACACAAAGGAGGGGAGGATGTCAGGGCCATTCAGCCTCAGATATCTGCACCTGTTTGTTGGAGAGAAATCGCCCGGCACGTTCATTTTATCCCGCAACGGACGCCTGGCCGATTACGTGGGGGTAAGCATGGAGGACGTGGCAGGGGCGATTCGCCACGCCGCACGGCAGTCCAGCTACCGGTATTTCTGGTTTGCTGTGGCGGCCTCGGCCGGGGAAGCCGCTCAACTGGGGCATACCTGGTATCACCGGTACCACCCCACCGACAACGTCGCGCCTCCCGCGGAGTTTGCTGGATCAGCGTGGCAGTGCACGACCGACGGTTGTGCCGCCTGCGCCCTGGCGCAGCCTCGCCATTGAGGTCAGTTTTCCGCCGGTGAGTCCCCTCCACAGCTCAGTGCCGTCGCCTTGACTTCGAGGGACGGTGCCCGTACCGTACTCTCTCCGATGCGCCGTGTCCTGCCTGCGCAGATGCCGACGAGAATGCTCCCGCAGTCCGCCCTGCCGGATATGGCCTGTGCGATGTGCTGGATGTAGATGGATGAGAGGGACGAAAGTTGGGTAATGGATCAGCTGGTTGAGTGCGTGCCGAATTTCAGCGAGGGACGCAATGAGGAAACCCTGCGCGCGCTTGCCGCGGCGGTGACGGCGGTGCCGCATGTGGCGCTGTTCGATCAGCAACGGGACCGCGACCATCACCGGGCCGTCCTGACCTTCGTCGGGACCCCGGAAGGGGTCGCCGAGGCCGCTGTGGCCCTTGCCCGCGTAGCCGCCGATCGGATCGATCTTCGACAACATCAGGGGGCGCATCCGCGCGTGGGCGCGATGGATGTGGTGCCGTTTGTCCCGGTCCGTGGTGTGACGATGGAAGACTGCGTCGAATTGGCTCGGCGCGTCGGGGAACGGATCGGAACGGAGCTGGGGATTCCGGTATTCCTGTATGAGCGGGCGGCATCCAGGCCGGAGCGGGCTCGGTTGGAAAACATCAGGCGCGGCGGGTTGGTGGGGCTTGCAACGCGTATGCAGCAGGCGGCGTGGCGGCCTGATTTCGGCCCGCCGACGCTTCATCCTTCGGCTGGAGCCGCCGTGGTCGGTGCCAGACCAATCCTGATCGCCTACAACGTCAACCTCGAAACCACAGACCTGGCGATCGCCAAAACCATTGCCAAGAAAGTGCGCCAGTCCAGCGGGGGGCTCCCTTGCGTGAAGGCGATCGGGGTCGCACTGCCCAGCCGCCGCCTCGTGCAAGTTTCCATGAACCTCACGAACTATGAAGAGACCCCCATCCATGTGGCATTCGAGGCTGTTCGCAAGGCAGCGGCTCAGCATCAGGTCCAAATCGCCGGGAGCGAAGTGATCGGGGTGATGCCGCAGCGGGCGTTGATGCAAACGGCCGAATATTTTCTCAAACTGGAGGGATTCGACCCTGGTCAGGTCTTGGAGGCCAGAATGGAATCGGTCTTGGCGCGAATGGCCCAAGTTTGGCATGGCGCGCCAGGGCGTCAAAGCGGGACCGCTTCTTCTCTTCGCCCGTTGTTGGAGGCTCTGTCTGCAAGCAGTCCTGTGCCGGCGGGTGGAAGCGTTGCAGCGCTGGCCGGAGCCTTGGCTGCTGCCTTGGGGGTGATGGCTTGCCGGATTGGTCCGTCCTCAAAGTTGCCACAGTCCATTGGCTCCGGTGTGACAAATGGGGCGGACGATCTGAGTGCCACGGAACAGCGGTTGATCGAGCTACGTCAGAGATTGGAAGAACTGGTTCAGGCCGATGCGGAAGCCTATGGACAGTTCTTGCAAGCCGCTCGGTTGCCGAAGACGGATCCCGCACGAGAGAGTGCAATTGCTCAAGGGCTTGGCGGGGCGATCGAGGTTTCGCTGGAAATTGCTGACCTGGCCTGCGAGGCGGCGGCCTTTCTACGCTCGTTACTGGGGCGAACCAAGCCCTCGGTCGGAGCGGACCTCAAGGTCGGGCTGATGATGGCCCTGGCGGCTGCCGAGGGAGGCCTGATCAATGCTGAAGAAAATGAAAAAAACTCGCTAAGTCAAAGATTTATCTCGACTTTTTCGAGCAAAATAAGCGCTCTAAAACAGAGGCTTGTAGATCTGCGCAAGCTATGATACAGTGCCTGATCTGTTTGGGGACGTCGTGACAATCAGGCCCCAATCTCTTGATTGGGAGCAGAACGTTTAAGCAGAGAGTTAGGACAGCGATGGAAATCAAAGTTTTCAACAACAATGTCGAGAAAGCGCTTAAAGTTGCCAAGAAAAAGCTGGCGGGCGAAGGCCTCTTCCGCGAATTGAAGCGGCGGCGGTTTTACGAAAAGCCCAGCGTCCGCAAGAAAGCCAAGCTGCGGGAAGCACAACGACGCCGACAGAAGTGGCTCGCCAAGCACCGGGCGGAGTAAGCGGACTTCGTTTCACCCTTCCTTATTCGTTCTTGCCCGGTCCCCTGAATTCTTAGGCGCTCTTCACCATGCATGCGACGGAGATCCATGCCGCCATCCGCCTGCTTCGGCGGGAGGTCCGGCACTGGCAGGAGCCGGTCGTGGGCGTGGTGGCCAGGGAGTCGCGTGACCCCTTCCGGATTCTCATCGCCTGCGTTCTCAGCCTCAGGACCAAAGATCGGACGACGGCGGACGCATCGCAACGGCTGTTCGCGCTGGCATCCGATCCCGCGACCATGGTGCGACTCCCGCTCCGTCGTATCGAAACGGCCATCTATCCCGTTGGGTTTTACCGGACCAAAGCCAAACAGATCCGCGAAATCTGCCGTCGGCTGCTGGATGCCTATGGGGGGCTGATCCCCGACGAGATCGACGACCTCGTAACGTTGAAGGGAGTGGGGCGGAAAACCGCCAACCTGGTTGTCACGGTCGGTTATCAGAAGCCGGGCATTTGCGTGGATATCCATGTGCATCGGATCAGCAATCGGTGGGGCTATATCAAGACCAAGACTCCGGAGGAGAGCGAACAGGCGCTGCGGCGCAAGCTGCCGCATCAGTATTGGATCACCTATAACGACTTGTTGGTGCCCTTCGGCCAGAACATCTGCCAGCCGGTCTCGCCCTGGTGCAGCAAGTGCAAGCTGACAGCCTATTGTGATCGAAAGGGCGTGACGAATAGCAGGTAAGAAGTGAAAGGTGAGAAGTAAAAGGTGGATGGAGTGAGCCGAACTTTTTACCTTTTACTTTTCACGTTTCATTCTGGTCAGATGAACAGCGTGGTTTCCGCCCCCGCCGTGAGGGAGAGAATGGCCGGAAGGCCCATGACTTCGTCCACATTCTTGGCCACGGTCTCTTGATCTACGCCCATGTATTCCAGCCCGGCGCTGCAGGCGATCAAGCGGAACTGTCCCACCAGCTTGGCTTCCTTGAACATCTCGGAAATCTTCGGGACGTTTTTTTCTTTCAGCAGGCGGGCGACTTCTATTCCTTGATCCCCGTATTCCGGCGGAAAGTCCACCCGATCGATGTGCCCCAACGCCAGCTTCTTGATCGTCCAGAAGAGCAAAACTACGGTCACGTCTTTGCCCATGGCGGCGGCGGTGAGCCCCAGCGTGGCGACCTGATGGAGCTTGTCGTAGGTGGCATTGTGGGCGAAGAGCACGAATCGAGGTTTGTTCGTCACAGGGCTCCCGCTTGCTCGGAGGGTAAAGCCTTCAGGATGGCGCGCCAATTATAACGTTCGGGCGGGGATGTGACAAGCAAGGCGAGGAGGCCGTTACTTCCGCTTCTTCACCTGGGTCTTCACGCTGTTCACGTAGTCCGTGATGGAGCCGTCCACTTCCTCTTTGGTCAAGCTCCGATCGTGGGTCTCGCTCTCGTCCACGAGGTATTTGTCCCCGTCTTTTTCCTGGCGGACCACGACCGTATTCTCAGGCGTGACTTCGACCAGCATGTACCATTCCTTGCCGCCTTTCCGAATGGTGACTTCTTTCCCCAGCCCTTTCTTGGTGATCTCGACGTGCAGGCCTTCGTCGCCTGCAGTGGGAGAGAGTACTTGGTCGGCTGTACCGGCAGAGGAGGGGCTCGATGGGCCGAAGCAAAGGACTATCGTCACCGAAGCAACCAGTCGAAGAAGCCGGGAGGGCTCAATCCGGTATCGATTCATGAGAGAGGTCCTCGCAGGCGGTCGTGCCACCAGATTATAGCCCGGTCGCAAGCCGCGTCAAAGATGAAAGTAAGAGGCCAGGCTGACAATGATCCAGTCGCGTGACGGTCCCGCTGGCCTTTGCGGTGGGCGCAGCCACGTGCTAGGATGCCGGCTTCATGGAGGCGCTCTTCAGCAAAGACCTGCTCGTCGGCTTGTTCGTCCTGTCGATCGTGGGGTTCATCGGCAGTCTGATCGCGATTCCTTTCATCCTGGTTCGGCTGCCGCCGCATTATTTCGATGAGCGCCATCCGCGCACCTGGATGGAGAATCACCATCCGATCTTGCGCCTGACCGGCTTGATCCTGAAAAATGTGGTCGGCATAGTCTTCCTGTTAGCCGGATTTGCGATGCTGTTCCTGCCGGGACAGGGAATTCTGACCATGCTGATCGGGGTCTCGCTGATGGATTTTCCAGGCAAGCGCCGCCTGGAGCGAAAACTCATCGGCCGGCCCGCGGTGCTCAAGACGATCAATATGATGCGGGCCAAGTTCGACCGGCCGCCGTTGACCGTGGCGGACGATCCGTAACGAAGACAGAGTCCGACTTATCTATGCCGACCGCACCGTTCAGCGCCAAGCGGACCCTCTATCTCATAGACGGCAGCGCCTATATCTACCGCGCCTACTTCGGACTGCCGGCCCTGTCCAACTCCAAGGGCCTGCAGACCAACGCCATCTACGGCTTCACGACCATGCTCATGAAGATCCTGCGTGATCGTCGGCCGGACGGCCTGGCCGTGGTCTTCGACGAAAAAGGTCCGACCCAAAGGCATGAGGAATTCAAAGCGTACAAGGCGCATCGGCCGGAAATGCAGCAGGGCATGCGGGATCAGATTCCCTACATCCACCGGGCGGTGGAAACGTTCGGGATTCCCGCCGTGCGCGCCGCCGGCTACGAGGCCGACGACCTGATCGGCACCCTCGCGCGCCAGGCCGAGGCGGTAGGGTTCGAGGTCGTGATCGTGACCGGCGACAAGGACATGTTCCAGCTCCTGACGCCGGCGACGCGCATCTACGACCCGGTCAAAGACAAGTGGTTCGGAGAGGCCGAGTGTCGGGAGCGGTTCGGCGTGGAGCCGGCGCGCGTGGTCGAAGTCATGGGGTTGATGGGGGATACGGCCGACAATATTCCCGGCGTGAAAGGCATCGGCGAAAAGACGGCGATGAAACTGATCGCCCAGTTCGGCACGATCGAGAACCTCCTGGTCAATCTCGACGAGGTGACGGCGGCCAAAACCAAGGCACTCCTCACCGAACAAGCGGAGAATGCCCGCTTGAGCAAGCGGTTGGCCACGATCCAGACGGACTGTCCGGTGAACTTCGATCCGGAGCGGTTCAAGGTCGTGCCGCCGCCGCCCGAACCATTGGTGGCCTTCTTTCGGGAGATGGAATTCCCCACGTTGCTCAAGGCCATTCAGCCGTCGGTTGCGAACGACGCGTCACCGACGGAGGTGCTGGTCGTCCGGGATGAATCCACGGCCAGACGATTTGCAGACCGGTCCCAGCACAGCGACGTAATCGCCTTCCACTGCATCACGGACGGAAGCGGGGTCTCGGCCAATCTACAAGGACTGGCCATGAGAGACGGAAACGGCCAGACCCTGTTCGCCGGACGGCTGTTCGGACCCCTGGCCGAGCTGTTCGGGCATCGGACGTTGCTCAAGGCCGCGCACGATCTCAAACCGGCCCTGCTCGCGCTGCTGCGGACCGGTGTCGAGGTTCAGCCTCCCTGTTTCGACACGATGATCGCCGCCTATCTGCTGAACCCCAATCGGCGAGGCCATAGCTTGGAAGCGGTGGCGTTGGATGTGCTGGGCGCGAGGCTGGGTGGCGGGCAGGTTGAACGGCAGGCCGAGCCGCCCAAGGATCTCTTCGACCAGCCGAATGTGATCGGCGAGGCGGACCAGGCCAAAGCCAGCGAAGCGGCCGCGGCGATACGCCGGCTCGTGCCGGCGCTGAAAGAACGATTAAGCGAGCAGGGGAGCTGGCAGCTGTTTACCGACGTGGAGATGCCGCTGGTGCCGGTGCTGGCTGAGATCGAACGGAACGGATTCAAGCTGGACGTCGCGGCCCTGGCCGCACTGAGCAAGGAACTGGAGCGAGAATTGGACCGGATGATGACGACGATCACCGGCCTGGCCGGGGGCGAGTTCAACGTCAATTCGCCCAAGCAGCTCGCGACGGTTCTCTTCGAGAAGCTGGGGCTCAAACCCTTGCGAAAGACCAAGACCGGCTACTCCACGGACGAAGATACGCTCACGCAACTGGCCACCCAGCATGAACTGCCGGCGCAAATCCTGAACTACCGCAGCCTGAGCAAGCTCAAGTCCACCTATGTGGATGCCCTGCCGGAGCTGGTGAATCCGGAGACCGGCCGCTTGCACACGTCGCTCAACCAGACGGTCGCGGCGACGGGGCGCCTCTCCTCCACCGAGCCCAACTTGCAGAACATTCCGGTGAAGGGGGAGTTTGGGCTGCGGATTCGCGAGGCCTTCATCGCGTCTCCAGGCCATACCCTGCTCTGCGCCGATTACAGCCAGATCGAGCCGCGTATTCTGGCGCATTTGTCACAGGACGAACGTTTGCTCAAGGTCTTCGAGCGGGGCGAGGACATCCACATGGCCACCGCCGTCGAGATTTTCCGCTTGCCGCCGGAGGAAATCAGCAAGGAAATGAGACGCGCAGCCAAGAGCGTGGTATTCGGCATCGTCTACGGCATCAGCCCCTTCGGCCTGGCCGCCAACATCGGCGTTACGCAACAGGAAGCCAAAAAATACATCGATACCTATTTCGAGCGTTATGCGGGGGTCAAAGCCCTCATGGATCGAACCATCGCGGAAGCCAAGGAAAAGGGGTATACGACCACGATCCTGGGCCGCCGCCGGCCGATCCCGGAGTTGCATAGTTCCGATCCGGCCCAGCGCGGCTTCGGTGAGCGGATGGCGGTCAACAGTCCCATCCAGGGCTCGGCGGCGGATCTGATCAAGTTGGCCATGATCGCGGTCAGTCAGAAATTGAAGGTCGAGCTGCCGAAGACCAAAATGATCCTTCAAGTCCACGACGAACTGATCTTCGAGACGCCGGAGAAGGAGCTAGAAAAGGCCAAGCAGCTGGTGCAGTCAGAAATGGTGGCCGCCGGTCCGCGCCTGGGCCTCTCCGTGCCGCTGAAGGTGGATTTGGGGGTAGGGAAGAATTGGAGATCGGCGCACCCCTAGGTGCGCCATGAGATCGAACGGTGCAATGACGACTGCTCCCCAGGCAGTTACTCCGCCAGCAACGTATACACCGCCTGCATCTCTTTGATGGTGGGGCGGGAGAGTTTGCCGCGAATCTGGGAAAGCACCCGTTTGGCCTCCGCCTTTGTCTCCCCTCCGTACACGGCGATGAAGAACTGGTCGTAGGGCTTGCCCGTCACTTCGTATAAGACGGCGCCCATGTCCGGACATTGATGTGCGGCGAAGACTTTGCGGTCCGGAAAGAGCTTTTGTAGCGTCAACCGCTGCCGCTCGACCTTCGTGGAAAACTCGCCCCCGTCGCACTCGTTCCCGCCCGGCTCGAACTTGGGAAAGGTCTTGAGGATCACCGCCTGGAAGGGGCGGGTCTTGTAATCCTTGTTCGGTTCGAGCTTGTCCGGCAGTTGAAAGGTCAGCTCATAAGGCGCGAAGGTCTTCGCGGCGCTCGTGCAGGGCTGAGCCGGATCGGGACAGACCGTCACTTGGTCCTGGGCCTGGACCATCGCGCCTAAGAACGTCGGGAATGCCAGAACGATGGAGAGCAGGCAGAGCCGCATGGCGCCTTCTGTCAATGGGCCGGATACAGAGCTTGCACGATCTCGGTCGTATTAAACAACAGATTTGCCAGGCGCGTATAGGCCGCGTGGCCGTAAAAATGGTCGCGCGGATTGGACGAGCCGGTCGCGTCCTTGTAATCCACCAATAAACACCGGCCGTCGTTCGCGCAGCGGACGCTCTTGCGCGCACATTCCAGCCAACGCTCGAACCCATCATAGGGCTCGACGATCTCCCAGATGGCCTTGATGGCGGCTTTTGCCTCAGCCGTCGCCGGCAGGGCGTCGGTCACCGCCGTTGCCAGTTGTTGGACATAGTCCCCGCCCCAGGCAATCGGCATCTCCATCGTAACCTGCGGCAGTTCCATCTTGGCCAGCCAGCGTTTGCCGTCGGTCCTCATCGGGCGATGGTTGACGAGGTGCAGTAGCTTGCCGAGCCTGGTTGGGTCCCAGCCGTACCGGATGGGCATGCCGAAGGTCACCACATCCAGCAGGGCGCCGTTCAGCACATTGCCCGCTTTGAGCGCACTGTCGGCCTGGCCGAGCTGCTCCGTTAGCTCGGCTGCTTGTGTCTGCTTGGCATAGGTAGTGAGAATCTGAAGCAGCCGGTCCCGTCCCGAGGACTCGCCGAGGGCCAGGAGATTCGACAGCAGGGCTAGGACGAGCCCCGCCTGCCCATGCGCTTGTACCAACAGGCGATCTCCCTGGTCCAGATTCAGCTCACGTGAGAGGGCTTGAAGTTGGTTGAGTAAACGGCAGGCATCGAGGGCCCTCCCCAGATGGTGATGCTCGGACGACCAGAGCCAACGCCGGCAATCAATTGGACGCGATGCGTTGCGGTTCACAGCCTTGCTGAAGGCTTCGACGTAAGCATTCGTGAAGTTGCAGGCATCGCCTGCCTGCTCGTCGAGCCATGATTTGGTCTTGTCGTCGTTGTTGAAGGGCGGGGTAGGGCCTTCTGGCGGCTTGGACAGGCCGTTGCTCTCCTCCCGCATGAGGGCGAGCAGGGCATCCAGCCCGGCGATGCCGCGCGAATAGCCGCGTTTGAGTCCGCCTACTTCATCCAGCCGCTGCATGCCGAACAAGTCGGTGCCCAAATAAGTGCCGTGCAGGAACAAGCAGGCGCGGACTCCGGCCCCGGCCATCTTCCGGCCAAGCCGGGCCATCTCGTCCTGCCAGGCGAGCGAGTCCGGCGCGGCGCTGGTCGTGACCTCGCGATAGGCCAGACGCTCGCCCGGATCGGACCGGGCATAGACCGAATGTTGGAAATTGTTGCCAGCCGGCATGGGGTCATTCCCTCGGATGGTCACAGCGCAAACCTTTCATACCTGAAAATGGAGCTGGGGCGCAATCCGTGCCCCCCTGAGCCGTTCGCTTGATTTCAGCTCCATGCTTCTTTAGCATGGCCTTGTGAGTCTTCATGCAAGTATTCCAACTCTTTCGAAGCAAGGACGTCATCATGCTTAATCGAGTGCTGGTTTTGGCTGGCGCATTCCTCCTGTTCTGGGTATCGGCCGGTGTGATGAGTTCTCCGGCCCGGGCCGAAGATCGGCAGACACTGTCCCCTGCCTTGAAGCCATATGTCAAAGTGGACGGGGTCTCGGGCACGCTCACGAGCGTCGGATCCGGGTCGTTAAACAAGTTAATGGCCCTGTGGGCGGAAGGCTTTCGGCGGTATTACCCAGGCGCCCAGATTCAGGTGGAGAATAAGGGCGCCAGCGCCAGCACGATCGCCCTGCTGGACGGGACGGCGCACATAACGCCCATGTCGCGCATAATGGAGGAAAGCGAGTTGGCTCGGTTCCA
This sequence comes from Nitrospira sp., assembly GCA_016873495.1. Lineage (GTDB taxonomy): Bacteria > Nitrospirota > Nitrospiria > Nitrospirales > Nitrospiraceae > SYGV01. The sequence goes on from VGXC01000005.1 coordinate 15,645, forward strand.
GACGAAATTGGGCTATCGACCGACTGCGTATGCGGTCGCGGTGGATGCGCTGGTGTTCTACGTCCACAAGGAGAACCCCATCCAGGGCTTGACGATGGAGCAGGTCGAGGAAGTCTTTGCCAAGGCGCCCCGTTATCGCGCTACTCCTATCACCAAGTGGGACGAGCTTGATCTGGTTGACCATTGGGCGGGCGCACTCATTAACCTGTATGGCCTGCCGTCCACGACCGCGACCCATGAATTTCTCAGAACGAAAATTTTGCACGATGGAGAGTTCAAGCCCAACGTCAAGGAAGAAGCCAATTCCGTGTCCGTGGTTCAGAAAGTATCGGCGGACCCCTATGGGCTGGGTTATGGCGGCAGTGAGTCTGTAGCGCCCGGTGTGCGCCTGGTACCCCTGGCCGAGTCTGAATTTTCGCCTTATGTGGAGCCGACGGCCCAGAACATTGTGAATCGGCGGTATCCGTTGAGACGGTATCTCTATATCTACGTCAACCAGACTCCGCGAAAAATACTCAAAGGCGCGAAGCCGCTCCCTCCCGTCATGCGGGAGTTTCTCCGGTATGTGTTTAGCCAGGAAGGGCAGGCGGAAGTCACGAAGAACGGCTATTCTCCGGTTGAGGACTGGATTGTCGAGAAGGCTCTTGCGAAGATCAAATAGTTGAATCCTCCGGCGGTCGGCAAAGACCATCGGCAGGACGCGATTCGAGCGCAGCCGACCTCCATTTTCAGTAACGGATTCACTGTACAAAGCCGCGCCACTCCAGCTGTTTATGGTGAGTCGCAGTCGTGGCCCCCGTCGCTTGCCTTCCCAGAAATCAGCATGTTAAGGTACTTCGCTCTGGTGGTGAACAATTGGTGTGAGGTAGAGGCTCTATCTAAATGGGAGAGGTTATGGCCGGTTACGGTTGGCAGAAGGTCGTACGAATCATCGTTGGTTGTGCCGCCCTGCTCTTCGCGGGCTCGCCCGTCCCGCTTCGCGCCGAGCCGGCCTCGTCCGCGACGCCGGGCGCGCCGACGGAGCACGTGATTCTCTTCGTGCTCGAAGGGGTGGATCAGCCGGCCTTGAAGGCCGGACCCATGCCGGTCCTCACGCGCCTGGTCAAAGAAGGTTCGGCGACTTGGGCGGCGACTTCGGTCAAGCCGGCGCTGCGGTTGCCGGCCATGGCCTCGTTGGTGACCGGCATGCCGGTGGAAAAACACGGGATCACCTGGAATGCCTTCGACTTCATCCGCGGCTATCCCCGTCCCCCGACGGTGTTCGATTATTTGGATTTGAGCGGCGGCAGGGACAGCGCGATCTTCTTCATGGACGAGTCGCTCTATCAATTGGCCAAGCCGGAGCCCTATACCGACTATCAGATGTGCGGGCCGCTTAAGCCCGAGTGCAGCACGGTGACGGTCGTCGGGTATATCAATCAATACTTCCGCAAGGCCACCAGCGGACATGGCTACGGCCATGCGATCCTCTCCTTGCCCCATTTCCTGGTCGTGCATCTCCCTGAGGCGGGTCGGGCCGGACTGGCGCAAGGACGGGGCTCCAAAGCCTACAGGGACGCGCTCAAAACCGTGGATGGGGCCATGGGCTCGATCCTGGGCATGTATAAGGACCTGGGACTGCTCAACCGTACCGCCGTTTTTGTGACCGTGGTCAATAGCGATGAGACAGGCAAGGCGAACGGTGTGAGTAAAGAGGCGGGGGCTGGGCCCCCGCAGATTCCATGGATCGCCTGGGGCGCCGGCATCAAGTCCGGCTATGCCATCAAGGCGCCTGTGTCCATCATTGACACGGGCGCGACGGTGCTACGGACGCTCGGGCTGGAGACCCATACGGAGTGGGAGAGCCGGGCAGTCGAGGAGATCTTTACCGCGCCCAAAGTGGCCGCTGCCGAAGATGGGGCCCGGTCCGGTCGGCCCCGAAATATGGAGAATTAGGGGACAATGAGGCATCGTATTGTCGGCAATATGAGCAAGGGGAGACGGGTTCGCCCGTTGGCCGGCTTGGCCATGGGCGTGTGTCTTCTCACGCTAGCTGTGTCTGTTTCCGCCGCGCCGCCGGCTTCCTATTCGAAGGAATACACTATCACGATTGATGCCTCCGCGCTGACGCCGCCGACATGGTGGCAGGTCCCGGGCAAAACGCCGATGATTATGACGCTGGACCCAGAGAGCACCGAGGCGTTCCGGACCACCGCGCCACGCACGCTCGCGCTGAAACCCGGCTCCTATCGGTTCGGGACCTTTACCTTCGATTTTCCCTTCGCGGTTACGCTCGAAGGGGTTTTGGAATATGCTCCGTCGCTGGATCAGTGCGTGAGCGGGCGGGGGACCCAGGTGCTGACGATCAAGTGCAGCCGCACACAGCCCTACGGGGGGCAGCGCGAATACTGATATCGGGGGGAGTACCGGACAGTTTGTATTGAGGGACTTATGGCTCAGGCAGTCGAAGATTTGGTGGAAGCGCTCGAAGACGTCGATGACGCCACGCGCGAAGAGGCAGCCAAGGCGCTGGCCGAGCTGGCCGACCCAAGTACGTTGGAAGCCTTGATTCGCGCCCGCGAAGACGAGTTCTGGTCCGTCCGGGCCCATGTCTGTCAGGGGCTGGGGAAGATCGGCGGAGCCAGAGCGGTGGAATCTCTTGTCGGCCTGTTCAACGATCCCATCATGGAAGTGCGGGGCGCGGCCGTGGCCGCCACGGCGCAGATGGGGCCGGCGGTCGTCGAGCGGCTGGTCAAGTGCCTAAAGGACGAGCGATGGCGTGTGAAAGAGCATGCAGCCAAGGCGTGCGGCGAGATCAAAGATGCGCGGGCGGTGGACGCCTTGATGCTGGTCTGCCGGGATCGGGATGGGGCCGTGAAAAGCGCCGCCGCCGAATCCCTGGGCAAGATCGGCGACGCGAAAGCGATCCCCGCCTTGATCAAGCTCTTCCAAGATTCGTCGAAGACGGTGCGGGAGACGGCGGGAACGGCGCTGGTGGCGATCGGCGCGCCGTCCGTGGACCCGTTGCTGCAGTCGCTCAAGAACAAGGATTACGTCGTGCGGTGCCATGCGGCTCGCGCGCTGGGGGGGATGACCACCGACTACCAGATCGGCCGCACCTGGGTGACGGACGCCCGCGTGGTGGATGCGCTGATCGCGGCGCTGAAGGATTCGGACCGGGCGGTGCGCGAGGACGCGACGATCGCCCTGGGGCAGATCGGCGATGTCCGGGCGATCGATGCCTTGATCGAGGCGATGAAGGACGGGGCCGTCAAGCGGCACGCCATCATGTCGTTGGGGATGATCGGGGACGCCAGGGCCCTGCCGGTGGTGTTGGATGCGATGCGCGGGAAGGGCATCCGTCAGGACGGCACGCCGACTCCCGGTTGCATCGTGAGCGAGGAAGCCTTCATCAAGGAAGCGGCGGCGACCGCCCTGGGTCACTTCCGGGACCCGCGCGTGATCCCGGAGTTGATCATGATGCTCAAGGACGGGGTCTTGCGTGAACGGGCCGCCGCCTCGCTGGTGCTGATCGGCGACACGGCCATCGAGCCCCTCATCGCTTTCCTGCACGATCCCAAGGCCTCGGAGGTGGAGTCCAATGAACGGGCCCTCTCCTTTGCCACCAGCCGGTTGAGCGCCACCGATGCGTTACGGAAGCTGACCCTTGAAACGCTCCATAAGCTGGGCTGGGACATGCCGCCGGAAGACGAACGGGAAGTGAGCTCCAGCCAGACCGACAACCTCCGGGTGGACATGCCGCTGGGAGACACCGGGCGGTTCGGCCCCTCCGGCGATACGATCGGCACGTAATCCGCGCGGTGGATATCCGTCGAAATTGGCGTACGAGCCGAGCACGATGGCCGATTACGTTGGCGAACAAATTGCCGCGCTCAAGGATGAGGATTGGGCGGTCCGCGAAGAGGCGGCCTCGGCTCTGGGGGCCAGCCGGGATGCGCGGGCCGTGGTGCCTCTGGTGGCGCTACTGAGCGACGGCGATCGGGCGGTGCGCCAGGCTGCGATCGCGGCCTTGACCGCGATCGGAGAGGCGGCGGTGCCGGCGCTGGGAGCCTGCTTGGCGGCTCCTGATTTGAACGTGCAGGAGTCCGCCGCGTCGATCCTGTCCGGAATCGCCGACCGCCGCGTCCTGGAACCCCTGCGGACCGCGCTGGGGAGTCCCGATTGGATCGTCCGGATGCATGCGGCCAAGGCGCTGGGCCGGATCGGGGATGCCGGGGCGGTGGACGTCCTCATGCCGCTCTTGCAGGACAAGGTCAAGGCGGTGCGGGTGGAGGCGGTCCAGGCGCTGGTGGCCATCGGCCAACCCTCCGTGCCCCACTTGCTGGACGCGATCAAGCATGAGGAATGGGTGGTTCGGCTGCACGCGGTGGAGGCGCTGGGGCGGCTGAAATCCACCGAGTCGGTAGAGCCGCTTCTCTGGCTTTTGTTCAACGACCAGGATCAGGCCATTCGCGAAGACGCGGTCCGGTCGCTGGGGGAGATTGGCGATGCGCGGGCGGTAGATTTCCTCTTCCTGGCGATGAAGGATGTGGGACTGCGCCACTTGGCCATCGAGGCCCTGGGCAAGATCGGCGACCGTCGGGCGGTTGCGGCGCTGGTGGACGTGGTGACGGGAGCCAGCCGACCGGCCGACAGCCGTACGATTGCCGGCTGCGGCGACCGGTGGGATACGGAAATGCACGCGATGGAAGCGGCGGTGCGGGCGCTGGCGTTGATCCGGGAAGAAGCCACGATTCCGACCTTGGTGGGCGCGCTGCAGAATACGGTGGTACGGGCGGAGGCTGCCGCCGCGCTCGTCTCGTTCGGGCCCCCGGCTATCCCGTTTTTGTTGGGGGTGCTCAAGAGCGAGCGGGACGAGAACATTCTCTTCCATGCCAAAGATACGCTGGCGCAACTGGGCTGGCGGGCGGGGAGAATCTGATCGGGTATGCCCAAGGAATCGCTCGAGACGCTGATCTCCGAACTGGTCCACGAAGAGGACTGGCGGCGGATGCGGGCCACGGCCGCCTGTCTGAAGGGCGGGCCCAAGGCGGTCCAGGCGCTGATCCATGTGCTGGACACCGGCAGCGCGCCCTTGAAGATCGAAGCAGCGGGCATGTTGGCCCGGGTGAAGGATTCCCATGGAGGGGTGCCGCTGGTGAGGCTGCTCCGGGACGAGGACCCGTCGGTCCGCAAGGCGGGGGCCTTGGCGCTGGAACAGCTGGCCGGCGTGCTGGACCAGGCTGCGGCCCAGGCCTTGGTGGAAGACCTCCATACGATGGCGGATGAGGGGCAGAGGGCCACGGTGATCGCCCTCCTCGGCGTCATTCCCAACGCGATCCAGCCTCTGTGCGCCATGTTAAAGCACCAGGATGCCGCGGCCCGGGAAACCGCCGCCGTCATTTTGGAACATTTGCTGGATCCCCGCTCGGCCGACGCGCTGGTGGACGCGATGACCGACCAGGCCGTGGCCGTCGTCGCTATGCGCACGCTGAAGAAGCTGGGTGCGATCCGGGATCGAATCGATCAGGTCTTTAATGCCTTGCGCGAAGTCGAGGGGAGCGGGGAGCGAGAAGAAGCCAGGATGGCTGCGGTTGTGGACTTGCTCGGGATCGGGCGCCCGATGGTCGAAATCCTGATCGAGTATTTGGAGGACGAGGATTGGGTGGTGCGTGAAGCGGCAGCCGATTTGCTGGGCAAGATCGGCGATCTCCGCTCCGTGGAGCCCTTGATGGAGCGGCTGCGTCGGGACAAGGACACCGGCGTCAAGGAATTGGCCATGAAGTCGCTGGGCTTGATCGGCGATGCGCGGCCCATGCAACTTTATATCGACGGCTTGCCGATCCGCCCTCTCCGGCCGCTGGCGATGGAGGCCCTGGCGAAGATCAAGGACGTGGAGGTGCTGCGCCCGTACCAGGACTTGTTTGAACAGCTCAAGACCGACCGGGACGGGCTGGTGTCGTACAATGCCGGCATGATCGTGGACAAGCTTCAAGCCGCGGCGATGCAGGCCGAACAGGCTGCCGTGGCAGAGGGGGGCGAGGATGAGTGAGGAGCAGTATCACGAGCGCGTCAACCAATTGCTCTCGGCCCTGCGGGACGAAAACGAGGCCTTGCGGGACCATGCGGCGGCCAGCCTGGGGCAGATGGGGCTAGAGGCTCTGTCGGGCCTGATCGGCCTGCTGGCCGACGAGGATACGGTCATTCGCGAGGCCGCGGCGAGCGCGATCGTGCGGATTGGGCCGGCGGCGGTCGAGCCGATGATCGAGGCGCTGACGGACGACGAGTGGGCGGTGCGGGAGCAAGCCGCTAACGTGCTGGGCAAGCTCAAGGACCCGCGCGGCGTCGAACCATTAATCAAAGCCCTCAAGGATAAAGATGGCGCCGTCCGCAGCTCGGCGGTCTGGGCCTTGGAGCGGGTCGGCGATCCCCGCGCCGTGCCCGGGCTGGTGGAGGCCTTGAACGACGGGACGCTGCGGGAAGACGCGGCGCGCGTGCTCAAGAAGATCGGCGACGTGCGGGCCGTGGAGGCCCTCATCGATGGGCTGCTCGGCAACAACTGGATGGTCCGCCGGCATGCGGCGGAAGCCCTGGGCAAGATCGGGGACGTGCGGGCCATGCCCTCACTGATCGAGGCGTTGAAGGACGAAGACTGGCTGGTGCGGCGCAACGCGGTCGAATCCCTGGCGCGGTTGGGGGATCGGCGGGCGGTGGACGCGCTCGTGCCGCTATTAGAAGACGAGAACGAAATGGTGCAGGAGACCGTGGAGGGCGCCCTGGCCAGCCTGGGCTGGAAATCGCAAGCGACCAAGTAACATCGGCTTCATTCACGTCATCGCGACACAGAAAAGAGGGCCCTATGGCAGACGAAACACCGCAGCAACCCCCCAAACTCATCCAGATCGGCCCCAAAGGGGGCGCTAAGAAGGACGGCTTCAATCTGGTCACCGAAAAAGTCGTCTCGGTGAATCTCGCGCTTAAGCAACTGGAGGTGGAGTTGCTGGCCTATGACGGCAAGACGGTCGTCTTGGATGTGGCCGAAGAGGCACTTGAAGATCTCAAGAACATCAAGCCGGGCGACGGAGCCACGATCCGAGTGGTGGAGGAAGGCGGCAAGCGCCTCGCGAAGAGCTTCCGCATCCGTTCCAAGGATCCGAATGCCGCGAAAGCGGATGCAATGCTGGTGGATCTCAAGGATACTCATTGGCTCAACCGGAAATATGCGGCTGAGTCCTTGGGCGACCTCAGAACCGAACGGGCGGTCGGGCCCTTGGTGGAGGCGCTGGGCGACGAAGTCGGCGATGTTCGGCAGCGAGCCTACGACTCACTCATCAAGTTGGGCGCCGTGTCCGTGCCGACGCTCATTCCCTTGTTGGTCTCGGAGGAAGACGAACTGCGCCAGTTCGCCACCGAGATCATCCGCAAGATCGGGAAACCGGCTGTGGAGCCCCTGGCGGTGGCGCTGAACGAGGCGGACGATCGGCTGAAGGGCCGGATCATGAAGGTGCTGGACCGGATGGGATATAAACCCAAGCCGAAAGAGGAGGGGGCCAGGCAGATCAGCGCCCAAGGTTGACCGAGCGTTACGAGGTTGCCGGTTCGGGCCCGCGGGACGGTCTTCCGACGGAGATGTAGCGCAACCCCAGCGTCCTGATTCGATCCGGCTCGTAGACATTGCGCAAATCTATGAAAATGGGCCGGCGCAGTGTCTGCTTGAGGAGGTCGAAGTCGAGGTTGCGGAACTGGTTCCATTCGGTCATGAGGACCAATGCATCCGCTCCCTGGGCCGTGTCATAGGCATCCTTGCAGGCCTGTAGCGCGGGCAGGAGCTTGGTCGCCTCTTCCAGCCCTTCCGGGTCGTAAGCCCGGATGATAGCGCCCTGCTCGATCAGCTGCTCCGCAATGGCCAGCGCCGGGGACTCCCGCAAATCGTTCGTATTCGGTTTGAACGAGAGCCCCAGGAGACCGACGGTCTTTCCTTTCAGGCCGCCGAGCGCGGCCTGAATCTTCTCCACCATCCGCTGTCGTTGCCGCTCGTTCACCTCTGCGGCCTTGGCCGCGATTTCCATTTTCTCCCCTGCGTCCCGACCAATCTGAACCAGAGCGGCCAGGTCTTTGGGAAAACAGGAGCCGCCGAAACCGGGGCCCGCATGCAGGAACTTGGGACCGATGCGCCGGTCCAGGCCCATGCCCTTGGCGACCACTTGTACATCCGCCCCGACCTTCTCGCAGAGGTTGGCGATCTCGTTGATAAAGGAGATCTTGGTGGCCAGGAAGGCGTTGGAGGCGTACTTGATCATCTCCGCCGACGTAATATCCGTGATGACGAACGGGGTTTCGATCAGGTAGAGCGGGCGATAAAGATCTTTCATGATCGCGACGGCTTGGTCGCTGTCCGCGCCGATCACGACGCGATTGGGTCTGAGAAAGTCTTCGATGGCAGACCCTTCCCGCAGGAATTCCGGATTGGACACCATGTCGAAACGACAGGGGGCCGCTTGGTTGGTCTTGATGACCTGGCGAATCCGCTCTCCCGTCCCTACCGGGACGGTAGACTTGGTGGCAATGACTTTGTAGCTCTTCATGTGCTGGGCGATGCCGCGACCCACTTCTTCCACGAACGAGAGATCGGCGGACCCGTCTGCGCGGGGCGGTGTCCCCACGGCGATGAAAATGACCAGGGCTTCCTCAACCGCTTTGGGCAGGTTGGACGTAAATGTCAGGTGGTTTTCCTTGATGCCCTTGTGGACCAGCTCGGCGAGTCCCGGCTCGAAAAACGGCACCTCGCCTTTCTCCAACTTCCCGATCCGTTTGGCATCCGTGTCCATACAGGTCACGTTCAGCCCGAATTCCGCAAAGCAGGCTCCCGTGACCAGTCCGACGTAGCCGGTTCCAATGACGCTTATGTGCATGGGGGATCCTTGTAGAGTCACACTTGTTCAATAATTCTGAAATTCGACAGAAATAGCAGATGTCGCAGCGAAGTATAGCAAGGTACTTCGGGGGTCGCAAGAAAATCAGGCGAAGATCGCAGAATGGTGGCTTGCGACCGGCGGAGACTGTCTGTATCGGTGCTCCGGTTGACTCCCCCGCAAGGGTCCAGTACAATTTTGCCTCGTTGCGGACAGTGGTACATGAAGCTGAGGGAGTAGGTCTATGGCGCTTCAAAGCGGCGCAATGCTGCGGCCCTTGGCGGTGATGATGAACCGGGCGATTCGGACGCTCGGTCCGGATGCGACACTGGTCGAAGCTGCGCGGTTGATGCGGGAGGCGCAAGTCGGGGCGCTGTTCGTCGTGAGTGAGGGCGCCTATTTGGGGGTGGTCAGTGAGACGGATCTGGTCCGGAAAGCTATGGCCCAGGGGCTTGACCCGGCGCAGGTGCCAGTCCGCACCGTCATGAGCAGCCCCGTCATTACGATTGAGAGCAACTGTTCCGCCCACGATGCCAGTGATCTTATGGCCAACAAAGGCATCCGGCACCTGGCCGTTACCCAAGATGGACAGGTCGTCGGAATGATTTCGGTGCGCGGTCTTCTCCGATACTTCAAGAACTGGGGCACATCCTAGCTCCTCCAGCCTGAGAAGACCATGCGATTCTCTCCTGTTCATCGTTCGGCAGTTGGAATGTCCCGCGCATGACCGCTCCATCCGTTCCTGCTTCCTCGTCCTCCATCTCCTTATTCGCGACCGCGTTCCTGACGGGTGCCGTGGTGATGGCGCTCGAAATTCTAGGCAGCCGCCTGTTGGCGCCCGTGTTTGGCAATTCCCTCTACGTTTGGGGCGCTTTGATCGGGGTTATCCTAGCCGCCATGAGCAGCGGTTATGCGCTGGGAGGCTGGCTGGCGGATCGCCATCATGGCGGTTCGGTGTTGGCCGGGCTGTTGCTGACGTCCGGGGCTTGGACGTTTCTGTTGGCCTGGAAAGGCGATCCTGTGATGTTCCAGGTCGCCGACTGGGTGCAGGATCCGCGCTGGGGGCCCTGTCTCGCAGCCAGTATTTTGCTCGCGCCCCCGGCAATCGGGCTCAGCGGGGTCTTGCCGGCGTTGATGCGGCTCTCCATCGGCGACATGGGGCATCTGGGGCGGCACACGGGCCGCATGATCGCAGTTTCCACAATCGGCAGCCTCGTCGGGACTTGGGGGACGGCGTTTTTCTTGTTGAGTTGGCTGGGCAGCGTGACTTTGGTGGCCCTGCTGGGCGCTGTCCAGGTCCTGCTTGGGCTCTTCTGGTGGTGGCGGTCGGTGGCTATTCAGGCGCGTGCGGCAGTGCGGACCATTGGGAGCCTGGTGTTGGTGGGGGGCGGACTTGGCCTGGCATGGTTGGCCTGGCATCCGGAGTTGGTTCTGCCCGCGCCGGTCTATCAAGAGGACAGTCCATACCAGCAGCTCAGGGTCCGCGATACGGACCTGCTGCGGATTCTGATATTGGATCGCACCTTCCACGCGGTCATGTGGCTGGTCGAGCCGGTGGAGTTGGTGTTGCCCTACAGTCATATGATGATGGTGGCGTTGGCCTTGGTGCCGGAGCCGCAGGCTCAGGGGCCGGCGGTGAGTGTTCCTCCCAGGCGGGGGTTGATCCTGGGGCATGGGGGAGGGTCGATCGCCAAATGGCTGGCTCGGTACTGGCCTGAGCTGACCCTGGACATCGTGGAGGTCGATCCCTCCGTAGTCCGGGCCGCCGAACGATATTTCAGCTATACCCCGCCGGCGTCCCACCATGTCTATGTAAAGGATGCGCGTCTGTTCTTGCGCACGGCGACCGACCAGTATGATGTGATCTGGGTGGATGCCTTTGCACGACATCTCGTACCCTTCCATCTCACCACCAAAGAATTTTTCGCGGAAGTTCGGTCACATCTCAAGCCCAACGGGGTGCTGACGGTTAATCTGGCTTCATCGGGGAACGGGCCTGACCGGCTACGCTCCCAGGCGGTGGTAGCGACGATGCGGACCTCCTTTCCCGTCATCGAGTCGTTTGCGGTCAAGGGATCGAAGGGGGCGGACAACTTGATCTTTTTTGCTGGGACTCCCGCAGCGACGATAGGCAACCCGGAATTTGCAGACCGGCTTAACCGCCTGATCGAAGGGCGGCGGATGCCGGCCGGAGCCTCCGCGCTCTTGGCCACAAGACGAGAAACGGCCTGGCAGGAAGGAGTGGTGCTCACCGACGACTATGCGCCGTTTGATTTGCTGATGGGGCGTGGCGAAGCGGGGATGGCAATGACCACGGGCGGGATGGGGTCTGTCCGTTAGCCCAATGTGTGACATTCCCAATAGGGCGCAGAATCGCAAACAATTCGAGGTATTGTACGAACTCATGGCGAGCAAAGAACATTCTTGCTTCCCATTACGGCCTATGTTATAAGGGGCACCGGTCAGGTGGTGGTCGCCGATTCGTCGGCGTTGGCTCTAGTCATTGTTGTGCCAGGCGGGGTCTTCCTCATTCACTAACCTAATCACAGCTCTTTTCTTCCAAGGGAGGTAGGCTATGGGTAAGATGTTATTGTCGGTATTTTTCGGCCTCGTGGTTTTGGTGGCCGGGACGTCGGTCTCGTTCGCCCACCATTCAGGCGGCGTCGAAATCGGCGACCTGGACACGGGCTCCGTGGTCGGCCAGGCGTTCAAGGAATTGACGGTGGATCAGGAACTTTTTGCCATCGAGCTTGGTGAAACCAAGGTCTGGTATCCGCCCGTGACGATCATCGACTTCAAGGTGCGGCCCGGTCGGCCGGTGGTCCTGAAGGTGACGAACAAGTCCAGCGCGGAACACGGGTTCCTGCTGACGGCGGATGAATCCTTCGGCGCCCCTACCGTGTTGAAGGCCCAGGTGGTTCTGAAGCCGGGGGAGACGAAGTACATCGGCATCCCGACCAGCGACTTCTTGTATGCGACGCAGGGTGTGACGCTGGTCTACAAGTGTCACCTGCATCCGGGGCACGTGGGCGGGAAGCTGTTGATGATTAAGTAGCCTGTCCGGTATTTCCTGGTTTCGATAAAAGACGCCCCGTCCGTCGTAACTGGCGGACGGGGCGATCTCTTTTCGGGCCAACTGGGGATTAGGTGGTGTGTTCCGGCTGACAGTCCGCGCCGTCCAGCGGGATCGTCTGCGCGGCGGCCAGCTTGCCCGACACGATCAGCAACAAGAATCGGTTTTCCGTCGGGGAGGCTCCGGCCCGTCCCATGACGATCGTGTGAAGATCCACGACCAGTTCGTTGTCCGCTTGCCACTGGGTGCCGTTGACCACCCAGATATGCCCGCTGGCATCCGGAAATTGTCTGGTGACGAAGCTTTCGATGACGGTAGAAATGTCTCCAGACCCGGCCTGCAGGGGTGCCGCGGTCCACAGACTCATCACAAGGCCGATCAGGAGCATCCATCGGATTGCCATGGCAGGACCTCCGTGCAAGAGGTGAAGCGCCGCAGCCGGACCGGCCCTGAGAGGTGTTGACAGAGTGGCAGGCCGACATCGCGGCTTAGCCGACAAGGTTCATTATATATCATGGGCGGAAAAGGGCGAAGAAAAACCCCCATCCCGGCTGGGGGATGGGGGTTTGGCAAGACTGACGGCCAGGCTTGGGAGCAGCTCGGCTTAGTTCCGCACGCCGCTCCATACCTTGGCCGGATCGATGGCCTTCTCCGGATTCAGGGACTTGGCCTTTTCAAGCAACACTTCCGTGGTCTCGGGATAGGCCGGATCGGCGATGCAGCAGTTATCCACCGGACACACGGCCGCGCACTGGGGCTCGTCGAAATGGCCGACGCATTCCGTGCATCGGTCGTGGGTGATCACGTAGATGCTATCTCCTTCCCCCTGGCCCTCCCCCACATGGTATCCTTTACCTTCTGCGTCGCTCCGGGTTTCGAAAATCGCTTCGTTGGGACATTCCGGCAGACATGCGCCGCAGGAGATGCATTCAGCGGTAATTAAAAGAGCCATGACATCAGCCTCCTTCGAGTATTGACAACCACCTGCGACACTGACCATAGTGCGCATCGCAGAGGGCACATTCTAGAACGCCACTTTCTTGCAAGTCAACAAGGAAAGCGACGATCAGAAGGCCTATCTGATTGATCTGTATGAGCCATTGGGCCTAGGCAGGCGTCACCCAGGGAAGGGCTTAGATTAAGAGAATTATGTCGGAATCGTCGGCTCCGCCTATGCAGGCCCCCAAGCGAACCCGCATCATAATCCTCATCGTGCTGGCTATGGGTTTGATCACGGCCAGTTGGTTTTTTACTGATCAACAGAACGAATCGCACACGATCGTGGTGACGTTCCCCGGCGGAAAAATTCTCGAAACAGAAGTGGCCGATACGCCTGAAAAACTTCTCTTCGGGCTGGCCTTCAGGGAAGGATTGCCGCCGGACCAGGGGATGCTGTATATCTTCGAAACCTCCGATCGCCATCGCGTCAAGACTAAGGGGTTCCGGTTTCCGGTGGACATGATTTGGGCGGACGAGAGCCGGCACGTCGTACAGGTCATCGAACAGGCGCTGCCTTGCCCCCAAGATCCCTGTCCCTACTTCGGTCCGCCGCCCGAGAAGGTTCGCTACTTGATTCAAGCGCCGGCCGGCTTCGTGCAGGAGAACCAAGTGGCGCCGGGAGGCGAGATGAAGTTTACGCTTCGGCTCCCATGACGGTGGCGGTACGCAGGGTGGGAAGGGCGAATTAGGATGGGGATGGAACAGATACGCATGGAGGGGTTTCAGCTGGTTGCGCGCGCGGAGGAGATTCCCGTGGGCGGCGCCAAGGTGGTCGAGGTTAACGCGCGTGAGATCGCCCTGTTCAACGTCAACGGCACGTTTTACGCCATTTATAACATCTGCCCACATCAGGGGGGGCCCTTGGGCGAAGGGAGACTCAAGGGACACGTCGTCTCCTGCCCATGGCACGACCTCGCGTTCGACGTGCGGAGCGGCCTTGCAACGGACGGCGGAGGCAACTGCGTGGGCAGCTACCAGGTTCTGGTGAACGACGGCGAGGTCTTTGTCGGGCCTCGCCGAAAAGTCCAGGATTAAGGGGCACAGACGACGATGGCGGGTTACGACGGCACAGCAGGTGAGAGGGACCGGGACACCAAACGCCTATCGGTCCTGGTCGGGCAGCCGTTTTCGCTACACTTGTGGGAAGATCGCACGCGCGGCGAGCTGTGGGTGCCATCCTACGAAGCCGACGCGATGGCGCTGATCAGCGACGACTTTTTGCGGACGGCGAGCAACAATGCGGTGGATACCGGCACGCGGACGTTCGAATTCCGGGCACTGGCGCAGGGCGAACATCGGCTGTTGTTCGAAAAGCGCATGGGCTGGAAATTCACGGCCGAGGATCGCCGGGTCTATCTGGTATCCGTCCGGGACGGTGCCGCCCCGACGGCGAGCCGATAGGAGTCGGAGGGATGCCGACGATCGGGTTTGTCAATGGAACGTTCATGCCGATCGAGCAGGCGACGGTCTCCGTGGAAGATCGCGGATATCAGTTCGGCGACGGGGTCTACGAGGTGATCCGTACGTACCGTGGCGCGGCGTTTCAGGTCGAAGCGCACCTGGCCAGACTGGTGCGAAGCGCACAGGCCATCGGACTGCCTATGGCCTATTCCAGTGGTGAGTGGCAAGAACTGGTCGCTGAGGGGCTCCGACGGGCCGGCTTTGCGGAAAGCAAAGTCTATATCCAGCTCACGCGCGGCGTCGCTCCGAGAGACCATGCCTTCCCAGCTGAGAGCCGGCCGACAGTAGTGATGACCGTCCGGGAGTTGCGGCCTCTCGCCCAGGCCGTCTGTGACGCCGGGGTTGAGGCGATGACGCTTGACGATCTACGCTGGGGACGGTGTGATATTAAGAGCATAAACCTGCTGGCCAACGTCTTGGCCCGGCAACAGGCCAAGGAAGCCGGAGTCTTTGAGGCGATCTTTATTCGGGATGGAGTGGTGACGGAAGGGTCGGTCAGCAACGTGTTGGTGGTTCGTGATGGGATCTTGGCTACGGCTCCGGAAGGGGCCCGCATCCTGTCGGGCGTAACACGGTCCTTGGTGTTGGACTTGGCCCGCAAGGACCGGCTGCCGGTTGAAGAGCGGGCGGTGTCGTTGGAGGAGTTGCGTCACGCGGACGAAGTGTTCCTCTGCGGCACCACGGTGGAAGTACTGCCGGTGGTCCGAATCGATGGGCAGGTCGTCGGCACGGGGAAGCCCGGGCCGCTCACCGGCCGACTCAGCGAGCGGTTCAAACAGGCCGTTAATTAGCCAGCCAACGGTCCTCATTCCGTCAGGCAGCCAGGTCTGCGAGTAGCGAGCGGGAAACGGATCGGGAATCTCGCCATCTCTCTTGCGCGGCCGTGTGCAATAGTGGTAACGTACGGCGATTGGAAGTGGGCTCGGGCCCACTTTTTTGTTTGGATCGATCTCCGAGGGAGCCGCCTTGCCGTGCGACCTCCTCTGGCCGAGATAAGCAAGCAGCATGGAACCGGGTGAATTCCGGGACGTTTTGGACCGGGTACGGGCCGTCGCCGCGCCGATCGTTCGCGCCCTGGGGCTCGAACTCGTGGATGTGGAATGCGTCGGCCAGGGACAAGGCATGGTCCTGCGGGTTTTTATCGACAAGCCTGGCGGCGTGACCGTGCACGATTGTGAGCAGGTTCATCTCTCGCTCGGCCACGCGCTGGATGTTGAAGACCTGGTGGCGCATGCCTATACGTTGGAAGTCTCATCGCCGGGGCTTGACCGGCCGCTGAAGCGACGTGAGGATTATGACCGGGCGTTGGGCAAGCAGGTCAATCTGAAGCTGAGGCAGCCTCGGGAGGGGCAGTGGCGCGTGGTCGGCCGACTCCTGGCCGTCGATGCGCAGGGGCTGACGTTGGCCATGCCGGCCGCACAGTCGACCGGCCCTCGCCGTCGGGCGAGCCCATCACCTGCGCTGCAGATGCAGCTGGAATGGGAGACCATCGCGACAGGTCGGCTGGAAGTCGAATGGTAGAAGCCGCAAGGCATATGGAGAACGGGTCGAGGAGTCACCAGGACGGGGAATTTGTATGAACTACCGAGACGTAATCGCGCAGATCGATCAGATGGGGCGGGAAAAGGGCATCGACAAAGCCAAGGTCATCGGTGCCGTTGAGGCGGCGCTCCAGACGGCGGCCAAGAAACGCTTCGGACAGAACGAGAACATCCAAGTTCAAATAGATCCGAAGACGGGCGAAATCGCCGTCGTCTCGCTCAAGACCATCGTCGAAACCGTCACCAATCCCAAGACCGAGGTTTCGCTCCTCGATGCGCGTAAAGTGGACAGCGGCGCCGAGGTGGGGGACGAAATCGGCGATACGATCGGCATCGAGGAACTGGGCCGAATTGCCGCCCAGACAGCCAAGCAGGTGATTTGTCAGAAGGTCCGCGAAGCCGAATGGGAAGCGGTGCAACGCGAGTATGCCACGCGCCAAGGCGACCTGATCAACGGGATCATACTCGGCCAAGAGCGTCGCAATTATCTGGTGGACCTCGGCAAGACCGAGGCGATTTTGCCGATCCAGGAGCAGATTCCGCGCGAATCCTACCGACGCGGGGATCGGGTCAAGGCTTACTTATTGGAAGTACGGAGGACCCCCAAGGATGTGCAGGTGATCCTGTCTCGGACCCATCCCCAATTTGTGTCAAAGCTGTTCGAATTGGAGGTCCCGGAAGTGAGCGAGAAAATCGTCGAGATCAAGGGGATCGTGCGGGAGCCGGGGGACCGGACCAAGATTGCGGTGTCGTCACGGGATAAGGCCGTCGATCCGGTCGGCGCCTGCGTGGGCATCAAGGGGTCCCGTGTGCAGGCGGTCGTGCGGGAACTCCGCGGAGAAAAGATCGACATCATCGCCTGGACTTCCGATCCCCGCGTGTTCATCGCCGAAGCGCTGAATCCGGCCAGCATCGAAAAGGTGGGGATCGACGAGGAGAAAAAGTCGGCGCTGGTCGTCGTGGCCGACTCCCAGTTGTCGTTAGCCATCGGCAAGAACGGTCAGAACGTGCGTCTGGCCGCCAAGTTGACCGGGTGGAAGATCGACATCATCAGCGCCACGGAATACGAGAAGGAAAAAGTCGAACGGGACAAGGAAATCAAGGCGGCGTTGGCCGAAGAAGCCGAGGCGCAGCGCGAGCAGGATGAAGCGGCGAAGGCACAGCGGGAAGCGTCCGACGAGTCGGCCCAGCCGACAGCCAACTGAGGTGTGACAGGATTGCTTATGCGGGTGTACGAACTGGCGAAGAAGCTGGGGATGCAAAACAAGGAGCTCATCCCCGAGCTCAAGCGTTTGGGCATTGCGGTGGCATCGCACAGCAGTGCGCTCGAGGAAGACGCGGTTCAGAAGGCGCTGGACAAGTTGGCGCCGAAGGGCAAAGCCAAAGCGTCGGCCAAGCCGGAGGAGAAGAAGGCGGAGGCTGGTCGCAAGGAAGAGGCGAAGAAGGAGCCCGGACTGCGCAAGGCCGCAGTCACGTCTCCAAAGCAGGCAAGCGGCAAAGCGGAGCCGGTCGTCCCGGACGAGTCTCCCAAGCTCGACAAGAAACGCATCCTCTTCAAGCGCAAGAAGACGGACGAGGAAATAGCCGCGGAGGAAGCTGCGACGGCCAGCGAGGCGAGCGAAGTTTCCCAGGCGACAAGCGGGCCGCCGCCGGTCACTGAGCCGGGGTTGTCGCATCCGGTAGTCCAGGCGGGGCCCGCAACGGTTGAGCCGGAGTTTGCCGCTGTTTCGAGTCCGGCCGACCTCAAGGCAGACCATCTCGGGCTCTCGCATGAGCCGACGGCCCCCGTCGCGCCGGTTCCGACGGCGCCTGCGCCTCCTGCCTTCGGCGGCGGCGTGCCGCCTGCCCCTACGGGGGGAGCGCCGGCCGAGTTGCGCGCAGAAAAGAAGAAGGGGGTCATGCTGGAGCCTTTGGTGGGTGAGGCGGGCCTGAAGGATAAACTCAAGAAAGCCAAAAAACCAGGTCGGGTTCGCGACGACGAAGCGCTGAAGGCCAGGGAAGACGCAGCCCGCTGGCAAGACTTGCGGGCGATTCCGGTGCATCGTCGCGAGAGCCGGTCCCGCCATCTGGAGCCCTCCCCGTCCACCGAAGTCACCAAACCACGGAAAAAAGTGATCAAGCTTTCTCCGGGCCTGACGGTGAAGGAATTTTCCGAGCTCGTCGGGCAACGGCCGGGGGACATCATTAGGAAGCTCATGGAAATGGGGCAGATGCTCACGCTCAACCAGGCGATGAACCTGGAAGCCGCCATGTTGATTGCCGAGGGGCTTGGGTTGAAGACCGAAGCCGCAGGCGAAAAGGAGGGCGAAGAGCTGCTGCAAGAAGCCACCGAATGGGCCGAGGAAGAGCAGCTGGCCCCGCGGCCGCCCGTAGTCACGATCATGGGCCACGTGGACCATGGCAAGACCTCCCTCCTGGACGCCATTCGACAGACGAACGTCACGGCGCAGGAGGCGGGCGGGATTACCCAGCATATCGGAGCCTACACGGTCGCCGTCCACGGCAAGCAGGTGACGTTCCTGGATACGCCTGGCCACGAGGCGTTTACCGCGATGCGGGCCCGCGGCGCCAAGATCACCGATCTCGTCGTGCTCGTGGTGGCGGCAGACGACGGCGTGATGCCCCAGACCGTGGAGGCAATCAACCACGCGGTGGCGGCCAACGTGCCGATCATCGTGGCGATCAACAAAATCGACAAACCGGGAGCCAACGCTGAGCGAGTGAAGCATGCCCTGGCGGAGCACAATCTGATCCCCGAATCCTGGGGCGGTCAGACCATCTTTGCGGAAGTCTCCGCGAAGCAGAAAACCGGACTGGAGTCGTTGCTGGAAATGATCCTGCTCCAATCCGAGGTGCTCGAGTTGAAGGCGGATCCCACCCGCCCCGCCAAGGGCGCGGTGGTGGAGGCAAAGCTGGATCGTGGCCGCGGGCCCGTTGCCACTGTGTTGGTGCAGGGAGGCACGCTCAAGGTCGGTGATGCATTCGTCGTGGGGACGTTCAGCGGACGGGTGCGGGCGCTGGTTTCCGACAAGGGCGAGAAAGTGTCCGAAGCCGGGCCGTCGACGCCGGTGGAAGTCATCGGTTTGCCGGGCGTGCCGGCGGCCGGCGATCCGTTCATCGTGGTGCAAGACGAGCGCGTGGCGCGCGAGATTGCCGAATCCCGTCAGCAGAAGCAGCGGAGCGCCGACCTGGCCGCCGGGTCCACGCGGGTGTCGCTGGACGATCTGTTCTCGCGGATCAAAGAGGGAGAGGTCAAGGAACTGGCTCTGGTCATCAAGTCCGACGTACAGGGTTCGGCGGAAGCGCTCTCCGAAGCGGTGGAGAAGCTCTCCACGCCGGCCGTGAAGCTGCGCGTGATTCACCAGGGCGTCGGCGGCATCACCGAAACCGATGTGCTCCTGGCCTCGGCTTCGCGGGCCATCATCATCGGGTTCAGCATCCGCCCCGAACCCAAAGCCGCTGTGCTGGCCGAGCGCGAAGGCGTGGACGTCCGGCTCTACACGATCATCTATGACGCGATCGCGGACATCAAGGCGGCGATGGAAGGGCTGTTGGAGCCGACGTTGAAGGAGCGGGTGCTGGGCCGGGCCGAAGTGCGGCAGGTCTTCTCGATCCCCAAAATCGGGGTGATCGGAGGCTGCTACGTGATCGACGGGACGATCAGCAGGGCCAGCGCCGGCGTTCGCGTCATCCGGGACCACGCGACGGTCTATGAGGGGCGAATCGGGTCGCTTCGCCGGTTCAAGGACGATGTGCGAGAAGTGCAGCAAGGCTATGAGTGCGGGATCGGGGTCGAGAATTTCGGGGACTTGAAAACCGGCGACGTGCTCGAAGTCTACGTCGTGGATAAGGTGGCCACGAAGCTCTAGCCGGTTGGTCGACGGCCCAGGCACCGTCTTTGGGCCGCGCGCAGATATGATCATCGGGCTTTGCACGGTCGAACTGGTTATCCCTGACGCCCACTCCCTGAAGGCGAAGCGACAGGTGCTCCTGAGTCTCAAGGATCGCCTGCGCGATAAATTCAACGTGTCGGTGGCGGAAGTGGATGAACAGGATTTGTGGCAAAAGGCGGTGCTCGGTATCGCCTGTGTCGCCAATGAGGGAAAGCACGTGAATCAGGTACTGGACCAGGCGGTCAATCTCATCCGGTCGGTCCCGCTGGTAGAACTGGTGCAAGTCCGCATCGAGCTGCTCTGAGATGGCCAAAGCGGCGTACAAGCGGGCTACCCGCGTAGCCGACCAGATCCGGATGGAAGTAGCCGAGATCATCATGCGGAAGACCAAGGATCCCCGCGTGGCTTCGGTGACGGTGACGGACGTGGAACTGACCGATGATCTCCGGTTGGCGCGGGTGTTTGTGACGACGGGAGCCGATGGGCAGCATGAGGCCGAGGCGTTGGCGGGCCTGGCCAAGGCGGGAGGGTTCATCCGCGCCGAGCTCGGGCGGCGGATGCACTTGCGGTACACACCGGAATTGATTTTTCAGAAGGATGTGAGCGGTCTCCGGGGAGACCGAATCCTGGCCCTGCTGGAGCAAGTCGAGGCCAAGGATACACCCCAGGAGTGAAGGCGCAGGGGGGTGTGCAATTCTTGTGAGGGATGCCGTGGTTGGTCCGCGAGTAAAGCGTCTAGTCGAGCCATCCGTCGCCAGGCCCAGGGCCGCCGCCAAGCCTGTTGATGGGGTGTTGGTGGTCAACAAGGCGTTGGGCTGGACCTCCCATGATGTAGTGGCGAAGCTCCGGGGGCTGTTCCGGGGGCAAAAAGTCGGACATGCCGGCACGCTCGATCCGGCGGCGACCGGAGTGCTGCCGATCTTGGTGGGCAAGGCGACGCGCATTGCTGAATACCTATTGGATTGGGACAAAGATTACCGGGCGGTCCTGCGTTTGGGCGACACCACGGATACGCAGGATGCGACAGGGACGATCCTGGAGTCGCGTTCGACAACTGGCCTGACCGAGGATGCGATCCGGTCGGCGATCGGGCGCTTTCAGGGACGAATGGCCCAGGTCCCGCCGATGTATTCGGCGGTCAAGGTCGGGGGCATGCCGCTGTACAAGGCGGCCAGGGCCGGCCGGACGGTGGATCGGAACCCTCGGGAAATCACGGTGCACGGGATCGAGGTGCAGGGCATTGCCGGGCGCGATGTGTCTCTCCTGGTCCGTTGCTCCAAGGGGACGTACATACGGACGCTCTGCGCGGATATCGGTGCAGCGTTGGGTGTCGGCGGACACCTGTTGGCCCTGGAGCGGCGGCGCGTCGGGCCGTTGACGATTGAACGCGCGCTGACCGTGGAAGCGGTCGAGGCTCGGCTCCCGTTCGGCCACCTGGAAGATGAGTTGATTTCGCTGGACGCTGCGCTTGCCGCGGTGCCCGCCGTCGTTGTGGACGAGGCCACCGCGTTGCGGACCCTCCATGGGGTCCCGGTGCCTTGGCGGGCGGCCCAGTGGACGGACAATGTTGGAACGGCCGAGGGGCGTGGCGGCCAGACGGTCCGCCTGCAAGACGGGGCCGGCCGCCTGTTGGCGCTGGGCCGGTTGCCCCAGGAAGCGGGGGCCGAGATCGCGATCCTCAAGGTGCTGGCAGAAACGAATCCGCAGCCGGCTTAGCGGCGTTGTGTGTCAGAGGGTAGGGCAGTATAAGGGGCAAGGGCTCGCACGGACAGACGTATTGATCGGGAGGAAGACATGGCGTTGACCAAAGAAGCGAAGACCGAAGTGATTCAGGGGTACAGGCGGCACGGGACCGATACGGGTTCTCCGGAAGTCCAGATCGCCGTGCTCACTAACCGGATTACCTACCTGACGGAGCATTTCAAATTGCACAAGAAGGATCACCATTCCCGGAGGGGACTCTTGGAGTTGGTCGGCCGGCGCCGTCGCTTGCTGGATTACTTGCGCGGGGTGGATGACGGACGGTACCGGGCTGTCCTCGAACGACTGGGTATCCGGAAGTAACACACGATCCCCGGCGCCTATATGGGGCGCCGGGGCACTGTCGCCACAGGTGAACACCGACATGGGCTGCGACCCGGCGCGCAGCCCATCTCTGTGGGCATCTGTGGGGCAGAAACAGAAGGAGACTGTGACCATGGTGCACACAATTGACATTGACGTGGCCGGCCGGACATTGCGGCTGGAGACCGGCCGCATGGCCAAACAGGCCAGCGGATCGGTTTTGGCCTCTTATGGGGACACGGTGATCTTGGCTACGGCGGTGGCTTCCCAGACCATCAAGCCCGGCATCGACTTTCTTCCCCTCACGGTTGATTACCAGGAAAAGGCCTATGCGGCCGGCAAGATTCCGGGCGGCTATTTCAAGCGCGAGGGCCGGCCTTCGGAAAAGGAAGTGCTGACCAGCCGACTGATCGACCGTCCGATGCGGCCGCTCTTTCCGGAAGGCTACTACTACGAGACACAGGTCATCGCCTCGGTCCTGTCGGCGGACCAGACCGGCTCCTCGGACATCGTGGGGATCACCGCGGCCTCTGCGGCCTTGACGCTCTCCGATGTTCCCTTCGGCGGCCCCGTGGCCGGGATCAAGATCGGCCGGGTGAACGGGCAATTCGTGGTCAACCCCGACCTGACGACGCTGGAAACCAGCGACCTGAACCTCACGGTGGCCGGCACGGCCGATGCCGTGATGATGGTGGAAGGCGGCGGCAGCGAGCTGCCCGAGTCGGTCATGATCGATGCGATCGAGCTGGCCCATGCCGAGATCAAGAAGATCGTGGCCAAGATTCTGGAGCTGCAGGCGAAGGCGGGCAAGCCGAAACGGAAAGTGCAAGCCGAGCAGATCGACCCGGTCTTAACCGAAGAAGTCCGCAAGCTGGTGGCCGGACCGATCCGGGAAGCCATCATGATTCCAAACAAGTCCGCCCGCCAGGAACGGCTGGATCAGGTCCTTGCGGAAACGGTTGACAAGTTGAAGACCGACGATCCGAATCGCAGCCGGCACATCAAGCTGGTCTTTCACGGGCTTGAATATACGGAAGTCCGGGACATGATTCTGGAGCGTGGGGTGCGGGCCGACGGCCGGGGTCCTGCGGACATCCGCATGGTGACCTGCGAGGTCGGAGTCTTGCCGCGCACCCACGGGTCCGCCTTGTTCACCCGAGGCGAAACGCAGAGTTTGGCGGTGGTCACGCTGGGAACGACGGAGGATGAGCAGCGGATCGACGCCCTCGAGGGACAGTATTACCGGACGTTCATGCTGCACTACAATTTTCCCCCCTTCAGCGTTGGCGAAGCGAGGCCGCTCCGGTCTCCTGGCCGCCGCGAAGTAGGGCATGGGGCCTTGGCGGAGCGGGCGATCAAGTCGGTGCTTCCGACCAAGGAGGAGTTCCCCTACACGCTGCGCCTGGTGTCGGACATTCTGGAGTCCAACGGGTCTTCTTCCATGGCGACGGTTTGCGGCGGGACGCTGGCGCTGATGGACGCGGGGGTGCCGATCAAGGAGCCGGTGGCCGGAATTGCGATGGGGCTGATCAAAGAGGGCGAACGGGTGATGGTGCTCAGCGATATCCTGGGCCTGGAGGATCATCTCGGAGACATGGATTTCAAGGTGACTGGCACCAAGAACGGGGTGACGGCCTTGCAGATGGATATCAAGATCGCCGGCATCACGCCCGAGTTGATGCGCCAAGCCCTCGATCAGGCCCGCAAGGGCCGGCTCTACATCCTGGACCGGATGGCCGCCGCGCTGGCAGCGCCGAGGACGAATCTGTCCGCCTTTGCCCCGCGCATCTTTACGTTAAAGATCAAGCAGGACAAGATCCGCGACGTGATCGGTCCGGGCGGCAAGATGATCCGGAGCATCATTGCCGACTGTGGCGTGAAGATCAATGTGGAGGACACGGGGGCAATCTCGATCGCAGCCGTGGACGAGGCTTCCGCCAAGAAAGCGATCGAGCGGATCAACCAGCTGACTGAGGAAGTCGAAGTCGGCAGGCTGTACTTGGGCACCGTCCGCAAGATCATGGACTTCGGCGCGTTCGTGGAGATTATCCCGGGGACCGACGGCTTGGTCCACATTTCCCAACTTGCTCACCATCGCGTCAAGGCGGTGTCCGACGAGGTCGCGGAGGGCGACCAGATCATGGTCAAGGTGCTGGAGATCGACAAGCAAGGGAAGATTCGGCTCAGCCGCAAGGAGGCGATGGCGCCGCCCGCGGATGCCAAGGAGCAGCCGGCCGCCTCGTAACGATCGGGGAGTCTGTGTATCGTAAGCTGATCCTGGACAACGGCCTCCGGGTCGTGACCGAACGGATACCGGCCCTCAAGTCGGTCACGGTCGGCATCTGGGTCAACGTGGGGTCGAGGGACGAGGGGGCGGGCGAGGAGGGCCTGTCCCACTTCCTCGAGCATATGTTCTTCAAGGGGACCAAGTCCCGGTCCGCCACGCAGATTTCCCGCGAGATCGATGCGCTCGGCGGAGAGTTGAACGCGTTCACGTCCCGCGAAACCACCACCTTTTATGTGAAGGTGCTGGATCAGCATATCAAGCCCGCCCTGGCCCTTCTGTCCGACATCTTCCGCCAATCCCGGTTCGCCCCCAAGGAAGTGGAAAAAGAGAAGCAGGTGGTGCTGGAGGAGATCCGGATGGTTCAGGACGACCCTGAGGATCTCGTTCAGGAGCTCCACACGGAGCAGGCCATGAAGCGGCATCCGCTGGGCCGCTCGATCCTGGGGTCGGCGCACACCATCCAGGAGCTGCGTCGTGCGCACCTGCTCCGGTACGTCCGCACCCACTACCACCCGCAGCAGACGGTGGTTTCCGTGGCGGGGAGCTTCAATCTCAAGGAATTGACCCCGTTGCTGGAAAAGTCCTTCGGCACCTTCACGCAACCCGGCATCCTGCGCATGCACCGTTGGCCGTCGGATGTGAGCGGGGGCTTGGTCGTCCGTAAGAAGGCGCTCGAGCAGGCACATCTCTGCCTGGGGCTTCCGGGAGTCGCCCTGGACCACAAGGACCGGTATGGCGCCTATGCGCTGAACGCTCTGCTGGGCGGGAGCGTCAGTTCACGCCTCTTCCAGGAAGTTCGAGAGAAGCGCGGGTTAGCCTACACCATCTACTCCTACCTCGCGTCGTATTCGGACAGTGGGACGTTCACGATCTACGCGGCCACCCGCCCGCGCGAAGCGGCCCGCGTGGTGGAGTTGGTCGGCCGGGAACTTGGCCGTCTCCGGCGCCGCGGCGTGGGCGATGAGGAACTGGCACGGACGAAAAACCAGATGAAGGGCAACCTCATGCTGAGTCTGGAGAACTCTCAGAGCCGCATGAGCAAGCTGGCCAAAGACGAGCTGCATTTAGGACGCTATACATCTCTGGAGGAGATATTGGCCAAGATCGAGCAGGTCAATGTGGAGCAGGTGCTCAGACTGAGCCACGAGTTGTTGGATTTAAGCCGATTGTCGGTCACGGTGTTGGGGCCGGTTTCGCGTAAGTCGATCCAGTCGGTCGTAAATTAGCGGACCTCCGATGACGTGCGCAAGTCATTGCTAAACAAAGACTTTTCTCAAATTGTCGCCATGGGTCCTGCGTCAAATATTTCCTTGACAAGGTTCGGACGATTCAGTACGATTGGAACCTCTTTCGCCCTTATTTCTTGGTACGAGTGAACGGAATGTTGCTTCAGGGAAGGAAAGGGGGTGGCCGCGAGCTTTTTCATTCCGTGAAGTGCGTCTATTCGTTTTCTTTCTTGTTTGACGATTCGCTAATACACAGGGTCTGATTTTTCATGAAGGAGGTGTGGGGCATGAGCAAGCGAGTAATCATTGCCATGGTGTCTGTCTTTTTTGTCGCTGGGCTGGCAATGTCCGGCATCGTGATGGCGGCCGATGCACCGGCTGGCGGCGCCCCCTTGATGAAGGGCGAAGCCATGAAGACGCTGAAAGGCCGGATCTGGTCTCAGTGGGCCGACAACCCCGAGCAGGAGATTCTGTTCGGCATCCAATATTGGAACACGGGCGATCCCGCATCCGGCACCCCCAGCGGACGGGCTTCTTCTGACTTGGATGTGCGTCCCCCGGATCCCTTGTTCACCTGCTGCGCTTGGGGCTTCACCGGAGGCGCAGACCGGAACAACCCCTATGCCGGCTGGTACCATGCGGCGACCACGGTCCGTTTGAAGGTCAAGGACAAGGCGCTCATGGATAAAATGATCAAGGACTCGCAGGAGCTGGTGGCCATGGAAGTCACGCTGGATGGCCGCACGATCACGGGCTATAAGCTGCTGAAGAAGGACTAGCCGACGGCCGTCGTTGCAGCGATTGATACGTTATTCTTACACACGGTTCATGTGAAGGAGGGTGGCAATGATGAGACTTCATAAGAAAGGCTGGACGTTCATGGTCGCCGTGGCCCTGGTCGTGGGCATGACCTCGACCGCGCTGGCCATCGAGGCGTTCCAAGAGCGATTCGAATGGGGGGATATGAGCAAGCCGACCACGTTGCAGGGGCGGGTGATCATCCTCGATCCCTACGATGAGGCGGTCTGGATCAATGTCGCCGTGTTCGGCGGCAATGCCGAGAGCGGCCTGTTCTGGCAGCGGATCCACCCGGGCAAGAACCTCAAGTTCTACGCCGCCAACAAGGAAGTGTGGGATCAACTGAAGTCCATGGCCCGCCCGCACGCGGGACCGGCTGCGGCGAAGGAAGTGCCGCCGGCGTCGGCGACCACGCTGGTCGAGTTTACGGCCCAGGAAGTCGAGCAGAACCGGCGGGTGATTTCATCCGTGAAGAAGCTGGCGGACAACGCGGGCGAAATGGGCAAGCCCCGCGGCATTCGCGCGCTGAAGGAAGCGGCCTGCGCGAGCAAGCATGAGTTCGAAGGGGATTGTTACAAGGCCAAGCAGGCCCTCAATGCGGCGCCCAAGGGTGCGGAAAATGTCGTCATGCAGTATGACGTGACGATCCCCGGCGGGAAGCAGTTTGCCGGCGGCTTGATTCCGTGGACGGCCCAGTACAACGAGGGCGGTCACGGTCACTGAGCAGTAGAAGTTGAATCTGAAAAGGGCGGTGCGCTGATCGGCGCACCGCCCTTTTTATTTCTGCTGATCCTCGCCGAGCCGGCGCTGGAGTTCGGCAAGCCGATTCAGCGCTTCCAGCGGAGTCATCGAAAAGAGGTCCATCTGCCGGACTTCCTCGATAATCGGGTGGGGTTGGGGAAGCGTGGGGTCGGGAGGAGGCGCGGCGGGTGCGGCCGTGAACAGATCGGGTTGCGTTGGTTGGGCCGATGACCGTTCCAGTTGGGCCAAGACCTCGCGCGATCGGTTGATCACCTCGGGCGGAAGCCCGGCCAGCCTGGCGACATGAATCCCGTAACTGCGATCCGCCCCCCCCTCTACAATCTTGCGGAGGAAGAGCACATCGTCATTTTGCTCACGGACGGCCACTGAGTAATTCTTGATCCCTTCACGCAAGCCGGCCAATTCGGTCATCTCGTGGTAGTGGGTGGCGAAGAGCGTCCGCGCGCCCAAATGGCGCTGGTCCTGGATATATTCGGCGATCGCCCAGGCAATGCTGAGGCCGTCGTAGGTGCTGGTTCCCCGTCCGATTTCATCGAGTAAGATGAGGCTGCGAGCGGTCGCACAGTTGAGGATTTGAGCCGTCTCGGTCATTTCCACCATGAATGTGCTCTGGCCGGCCGCCAGATTGTCGGAGGCTCCGACACGGGTGAAGATGCGATCGACTAACCCGATGGTGGCGGCATGGGCCGGCACGAAGCTGCCCATCTGCGCCATCAGGACGATGAGCGCCACCTGCCGGAGATAGGTGCTCTTGCCGGCCATGTTGGGGCCGGTGATAATCAAGAGACGATTCTGAGCCCGGTCGAGCCTGGTGTCGTTGGCGATGAATCCTGCCGGCAGGTCCAGCCGCTCCACCACCGGGTGGCGCCCCTCTGTAATCGTGAGGGTCCCTCCATCGTCAATGGTCGGGCGGACGTAACCGTTGATGCCGGCGGTTTCCGCCAAGGCCGCGAGTACGTCCAGCATGGCGATGGTCTGTCCCATGGCTTGCAAGCGTTGCGTCTCCTCGGCGAGCCTGCTGCGGATCCGCTCGAATAACTCCTGCTCGAGCGACGTCAACTGGGTCTCGGCCCCCAGCACCCGGTCTTCCAGCTCTTTCAGCTCGGCCGTGGTAAACCGTTCCGCATTGGCCAAGGTTTGCTTGCGATGGTAGTGAGGGGGAATCCGGGGCAGATTGGTCTTGGTCACCTCGATGTAGTACCCGAAGACCTGATTGAAGCGCACCTTGAGCGATTCGATCCCGGTGCGCTCCCGTTCCTGCGCTTCGAGCCTTGCGATCCAGCCCTTCCCTTCCTTGGCGGTTTTGCGCAATTCATCCAGCGCGGCATCGCAGCCATCCTTGATGATCCCGCCGTCACGAATCGAGGCGGGTGCATCCGGGAGGATCGAACGCTCGATCAGCTCATGGACGTCGCCCAGGTCGTCCCATGTGTGGGTGAATTCCTGCAAGAGGGAGGCGCGCAGCGGTGTCAATAGCCCCCGGAGGGCTGGGAGGGCTGCGACCGACTGCTTAAGCGCCAGCAACTCTCGCGGCTGGGCCGCGCCCAGCGAGATTCTGCTGCTCAGCCGCACGATATCCTGGACCGTCCGGAGCGCCGTCCTGATCCCAGTGCGCACGGGCAGGTTGTGAAACAGTTCCGCAACGGCCTCCAAGCGGGCCTGGATCGGTCCTGGCTCTAGGAGGGGGCGAAGAATCCATTCCCGAAGCATCCGGCTTCCCATGACGGAGACCGTCCGGTCGAGCACCGAAAGGAGCGTGGCCTGGATCTGTTGGCCCGGTTCTGACCCCAACGGTCTGACCAATTCAAGGTTGCGAATGGTGGCACTGTCCAGGTGCATCTCGTGTCCGAGACGGCGCACTCGGAGCCGGCGGACGTGAGTCAAGCAGGCTGAGGGCTGGGTCTCTCGCAGGTACCGCACCGCAGCCCCGGCTGCTTGCAGGCCGAGCGTCAAGCCCTGGCAGCCAAAGGCGTCCAACGAGCTTACGCCGAACTGCTCCCGGAGGGTGCGCTCCGCTGTTTCCAGGAGAAACCGGGCGGGCTCTTGGGAGCAGAGACGGGGGCCCTTCAATTGAGCGAGCCAGGCCAGAGGTTTTTCCGATAGGCCCGCTTGGTGCAGCACTTCGCGGGGCTCCAGTCGGGACAGCTCATCCAGTAGGTCGGTTGAGGCGCCGGATCCGCCAAACTCCCTGATCCAGAATTCCCCGGTCGAAAGGTCCAGCGCCGCCAGCCCCAGCCTGGCGGATTGAGCGCCCCGGTCTGAGGCACGGGCCGTCGTCTCGAACATTGCCACGGAAGCCAGATAATTTGATTCGGTGGCGGGAAGAAACTCGGTGTCGATCAGGGTGCCGGGCGTATAGAGACGGACCACCTCGCGCCGGACGAGGCCCTTGGCCAGCTTGGGGTCTTCCACCTGATCGCAGAGGGCCACGGTGCGCCCCGCCTTGAGGAGCTTGGCGATGTAGCCGGTGGCCGCATGATGCGGCACGCCGCAGAGCGGGACCGGATCGGCCTTCGCTTTGTCCCGGGAAGTCAGCGCGATCGAGAGTAGCCGCGACGCCTCTTCCGCATCCTCGTAAAACATTTCGTAGAAATCGCCGACTCGGAAAAAAAGGATGGCCTCTTGGTACGCCTGCTTGATCTCCCGGTACTGGCGCATCAGGGGCGTTAGGTCGCTGTCATTCATCGAGCAGTTCCCCGGTTGACTTCTCGGGGGGCCGCGCTCCGGCCTGGGGGAGGGGATGATCGGTGGTCTGCTGTGGCCGCCGCAGCCGCTCGAGGTCGGCTTCAGCCTCCTGCAGGGCCTTGACTTTGCGTCGCAACTCCAGCCGCACCTGGATCCAGGCCGGAAAGAGCAGAATGGATGCGACCAGCAGCCCGACGGCGAAGGCGCTGAGCACCGGCCTCCACAACTCGGTCGTCGCCTCGCGGAGCCCGAAGAAATAGCG
Organism: Nitrospira sp.; assembly: GCA_016873495.1. Taxonomy (GTDB): domain Bacteria; phylum Nitrospirota; class Nitrospiria; order Nitrospirales; family Nitrospiraceae; genus SYGV01. Next base: position 45,587 of record VGXC01000005.1, read on the forward strand.
GAGGGTGACCTCCTGTTCCTGGTTCTGGAGAAAGAAGGTGAGCGACAGCAGCAACAGAAGGCCGACCAGGATGAGACGAATCATGGGGTTCCTATTCCACTCCTTCTTGAGGCGCTTGTCGGAACGGGTTGCCGTCTGGTCTTCGTCCTCCGTTTGGCGCCGGCCTCCGGCAAACGGACGCGGCGGAGGGCCGCCGGAGGTTGGCGGCCTGCGAGCGCCGATCGGAATGCCGTGCGGAGCGTCCGATAGGTGGCCCGCAAGTGTTCGGGAATGACACGAGTCTCGGCCAGCAAAGACATGAAATTCGTGTCGCCGTTCCAGCGAGGGACGATATGGAGATGGAGATGGGCCTCGATTCCGGCGCCGCTGACCTGGCCCAGGTTGAGTCCCACGTTAAACCCTTCAGGCCTGACGGCCAGTTGTAGAGCCATGATCGAGAGATTCGTCATCCGGATCAGATCCAAGGCGCAGTCGGCCGGGAGCAATTCCAGGCTCCTGACGTGCGCGTAGGGCGCGACGAGGAGATGTCCGCTATTGTACGGGTACCGGTTCATGATGACAAATCCATATTGGCCCCGGTGGAGGACCAGATGTGCGGCATCGCGTCTGCTGTCATGCTTCAGGCAGAAGATGCATCGTGCCGGCTTGTGCGCGTTCTTCACATAGGCCATGCGCCAAGGAGCCCAGATGACGTTCATCGACGGGGCCGTTTCTTCCGCCCCACGGGAACCGGATCGCGGGCGATCTTTGCCGGGGTGGTCATCCGGGTCAGGCAGGCTCGTGCGCTTGGGCCAATGGCATGCATGACGATGGTACGGGACGTGGCGGTCAGATGGTCCAAGCGAATCTCGAGGCGGTCTTGCGGCAACTCCGTGCCGGCCTTCTCGGCCCATTCGATGGCCATGACGGTCAAGCCATCCTGGTAGTCGGGTAGGCCCAGGTGTCGCAGATCCGACTCCTGTTCAATCCGGTAGAAGTCTGCATGGACCAACCGCAGGCGACCTGGATACTCGTGGATCAGCACGAAAGTGGGGCTGCTGACGGCCCGGGACGGAGCCCCGAGCCCCGCGGCCAGCCCGCGGACGAAGACCGTCTTGCCGCTTCCCAATTCTCCGTACAGCGCCAGTGTTTCGCCCCCGCGCAAAGCTTGGCCTGTGGCGCGGCCGAGCCGCTCGGTCTCTGCGGCTGAGCGGGTGACCGTCCGCCAGGCGCCGGCGGACAGAGGGGGCTGGTCCGACGTGCGTCCCTCCGGTTTGGCGGAGAGCGGCGCCGCGCGGGTGTCCGAGGTGGACCGCCCAGCGCGGGAGTCCCTGGGGCCGCTAGTAGCCGATAGACGTCGTGGTTTTGGTGAAGGCATAGGAAATGTGCTCGATGATGTTGCCCGCCGTCATCCCGATGGGCCCCCGATCGGCTGCGGCCAAGTCTCCGGCCAGTCCGTGAAAATAAGTGCCCACGCAGGCAGCGGCCCAGGGGTCGAGCTTTTGGGCCAATAGCCCGACGATCATGCCGGTCAGGACATCGCCGCTGCCTGCTGTCGCCATACCTGGGTTGCCCGTCGGGCAGACGGCCACGCGTCCATCCGGATGGGCCACCACGGTCCTGGCTCCCTTCAGTATCAGAAACACTCTCCGCCGGTGCGCGAAGCGCGTGGCGGTGCCGATACGATCGGCATTAATCGAGCGGGGCGAAGCGTCTTCTTCCAGCCTGGCCATTTCTCCAGGGTGGGGGGTCAAGATCGGCGCGACCTTGCAATCCGCCAGCAAGGCGGGGCGTCCGGCCAGCGCATTCAGTGCATCGGCATCCAAGACGAACGGGCATTCCAACCGCGGGATCAGCGCCTGCATCACCTCGACTGTTTCCGGATGGGTTGTGAGTCCCGGCCCCAGAGCCACGGCGTCCTTGGCCTGCGCAAACGAGAGCAGCCGATCAAGGCCCGAGCGTGCCAGGGTCCGGGCCTTGGTTTCGGGCATCGGGGCCGTCATCGCCTCCAGAAGTTTACATTCGAGGATGTCGTTGACGCTGGTCGGGGTGGCGACGGTGACCAGGCCGGTGCCGCTCCGCAGCGCGGCGTTCGCGGCCAGGGCTGCGGCGCCGGTCTTGCCGACCGAGCCGGCGATGATGCCGGCATGTCCGAACGTGCCCTTGTGGGCGGACGAAGGCCGGGCCGGCAACAAGTGGTGGCACCAGCCCAACGTCAGCAGCGAGATTTTGCTATCTACGGCAGCCTCGAAGGAGCGCGGAATCCCGATGTCGACGATATGGATCCTGCCGGCATGGTCGATGCCAGGGCCGAGATAGAGTCCTAGCTTGGGCTGGGCGAAGGTCACCGTCAAGGCGGCCCGCACGGCGGAGCCCATGACCGCTCCTGTGTCCGCATGAATACCTGAGGGGAGGTCTACGGAAACGACCGGTCGGCCGGATTCGTTGATGGCCTCGATAGCATTGCGATAGAGCCCTTCGACCGGAGCGGATAGGCCGGTTCCCAGCAAGGCATCCACAATTACCTGACTCTTGTTGACCCATGCGCGACAGCGCTCATCGGCCCGGTAGGCTTGGACGGCCGCGGCGCCGGCCACCTTCACGAATCGGCGGTACGTGGTGTTGGCGTCCCTCGTCATGGATGACGGCTGAGCCATCAGCAGGACCCTGGTGCGTGCCCGCTTGCGCGTAAGCAAGCGGGCTAGGACGAACCCGTCCCCTCCGTTGTTGCCCTTTCCGCACAAGATGGTCACGGTCCTGCCGGCCAGCGAGCCGAACACCTGTTCCATGGAGGCGACCAAGCCGGCTCCGGCGTTCTCCATTAGGGTGAGGCTGGGAATCTGCGCGTCCTGGATGGCGCGTCGGTCGAGGGCTTGCATCTGGGCGGCTGTGACGATCTTCATGGGAGACAAGAGCGTATGGTCATGAGCCGATGGTGCCGGCCATGAGCTATCAGCCATTAGCTCTCCTTTGTCAGCACCACTTGCGCGATCGCATAGTCGGCATCGTGGGAGAGACTGATATGGATGTCGGTGACGCCGGCTTCCTGCAGCAGGGCTCCGGCACGACCTTGCACGTGGGCCACCGGTTTCCCGCTGCCGTCGTTCAACACCTGGATATCCTGCCAGCTGATTCCCGCCGACCAGCCGGTCCCTATCGCTTTCAAGACCGCTTCCTTGGCGGCAAAGCGTCCGGCGAGCGAGGCATAGGGCGAAGCCCGTTCGAAGCAATAGCGGCGCTCAGCTTCCGTATAGAGCCGTTCCAGAAACCGTTCCTGCCACCGATCCGCCAGGGCGCGAATCCGTTCGATCTTTACGAGATCCAGGCCGATTCCGACGATGCGCATGGAGTCCTGGGCGTCACATACGACGGTTGAGGGTTGATGTAGAGGCTCGGCGGCCGTTCTCCGCCTGCTTGAGCCGATCAACAGGGCGATCAACCCACGAGTTGCTTCATTTCCCTGACGGCGCGGTCAAGGCCGACGAGGATGGCGCGGGCGATGATGCTGTGGCCGATGTTGTATTCCACAATCTCAGGAATCTGGATGAGGCGTTTCACGTTACGGTAGGTCAAGCCATGCCCTGCATTGACGCCCATGCCCAACTTGTAAGCGAGTTTGGCTGCGTGGGTGATGGCCTCGAATTCGGCCTGCTCCTCCTTGAGGCGGCGGGCATTGGCATAGCGGCCGGTGTGCAACTCGACATAGTCGGCGGCGATCTTATGGGCCGCTTTGATCTGGGCCGGGTCCGGTTCGATGAAGAGGCTGACCGGGATGCCGCCATCGTGGAGCATCTCCACGATGCCCTTGATCCGGTCCCTCTGTCCCGCCACTTCCAAGCCACCCTCCGTCGTCAGCTCCTGCCGCCGTTCCGGCACCAGCGTGACGAGATGGGGCTTGACGCTGAGCGCGACCTTGACCATCGCTTCATCGGCGCCCATTTCCAGGTCCAGCTTGGTCTGGATCACGTCCTTCAGTAGGTTCAGGTCTCGGTCCTGGATATGACGTCGATCTTCGCGCAGGTGCACGACGATGCCATCGGCCCCGGCGAGCTCCACCAACACGGCCGCCGCCACTGGGTCCGGTTCGCTCCCACCCCTGGCTTGCCGGAGGGTGGCGACATGATCGATATTCACACCCAACCGTGCCACAGAACCTCCCCTCTGCCGTCGTTTGTTTGTGTAGACGATGGCAGAATGCATGAGTTTGCAAAAGGTTAGAATATTATTACAAAAAGGACAGGGAGGTAGCAAGAAACAAACTGCCTGGTCGAGTCAGGAGGGCATCCACAAGCTTCTTGCCTTAAAAAAATCATCCAACTCCGGATTAAAATTGACTGTTTTGGCGCGCTGCATTAAAATTAGCCCTTTCACGCCTTGCATACACCTGTGAAGGCGCACTCGCAACGTATTGAAAAACCGAGGAGATAGTGGAAGGGTTCTATCGTATCAAGCGATTGCCTCCCTACGTGTTCGCGCAAGTCCAGGCGTTGAAGCTGGATGCCAGGCACAGGGGAGAAGACATTATTGACTTCGGTATGGGGAACCCAGATCAGCCGACGCCGGACCATATCGTCGAGAAGTTGGTGGAGGCATCCCGGAATCCTAAGAACCATCGGTATTCCGCTTCGAAAGGCATCACCAAACTGCGCCATGCAATCACGGGCTGGTACAAGCGGAACTACGACGTGGATCTGGACCCGGAAACCGAGGCTATCGTGACGATCGGCTCCAAGGAGGGGATCGCGCACCTGGCGCTGGCGCTGGTCGGACCGGGCGATGTCGTGCTGACGCCGACCCCGACCTATCCCATCCACATGTACAGCATGATCATCGCGGGGGGGGAAGTGCGGGGCATCGAACTGCGCCCCGACAGCGATTTTTTCCACGATTTGACGCAGGTCTATCGACAGACGCAGCCGCGGCCGCGCATTCTGGTCATCAACTTCCCCCACAATCCGACGACGGCGGTGGTGGATCTGGAGTTTTTCAAGAAAGTGGTCGCGTTCGCGAAGGAACACAACGTGATCGTCATCCACGATCTGGCCTATGCGGATCTTGTGTTCGACGGGTACAAGGCGCCCAGCCTTTTGCAGGTGCCGGAGGCCAAGGATGTCGGGGTGGAGTTCTACACCCTGTCGAAGAGCTACAACATGCCGGGCTGGCGCGTCGGGTTCTGCGTGGGGAACCGCGAGGTCATCGGGGCCCTGGCGAAGATCAAGAGCTACCTGGACTACGGCATTTTTCAGCCGGTTCAGATTGCCAGCATCATTGCGCTCAATGGGCCCCAGGACTGCGTGAAAGAAACCGTGGCGCGCTACGAGCGGCGCCGGAACGAGCTGGTGGACGGGCTGAACCGCATCGGGTGGCTTGTGGACAAGCCCCGCGCGACGATGTTCCTTTGGGCCCGCATTCCGGCTCCGTTCCGCGGGATGGGCTCGTTGGAGTTCTCGAAACTGCTCTTGCGGGAGGCCAAGGTGGCGGTTTCCCCAGGCATCGGCTTCGGGGAGGGCGGGGACGAGCACGTCCGGTTCGCGTTGGTCGAGAACGAACAGCGCATCCGGCAGGCGGTCCGCGGAATCAAGCGGGTCCTGCACCACGAAGAGGCCCCCAAATGAAGCGGCGCATCGGCGTGGGACTGGTGGGGTTCGGCACGGTCGGGGCCGGCGCGGCGAAGATTCTTCAGCAGAACGCCGCGCTCATTCAGCGGCGCGTGGGCGTACCGGTGGAACTTGTGCGCATTGCGGACCTGGACGTGACGCGCGATCGCGGCGTGGCAGTGCTGCCGGGTGTGCTGACGACGGACTTGCGCCAGGTTTTGGACGATCCGGCCGTGGACATCGTGTTGGAGCTGATCGGCGGCTACGAGACGGCCAAACGCGTGATCCTGGGCGCCATGGCGGGCGGCAAGTCGGTGGTGACGGCCAACAAAGCCCTGCTGGCGGTCCACGGCGAGGAGATCTTCGAGGCGGCGGCCCGGCATGGCGTGGATCTGGGGTTCGAGGCGAGCGTCGGCGGGGGCATTCCCGTGATCCGCGCGTTGACCGAAGGCTTGGCCGCCAATACGATCCTGTCCATCTATGGCATCATCAACGGAACGTCCAACTACATCCTGAGCCGGATGACGAAGGAAGGCCACGGGTTCCAGGAGGTTCTGGCGGAGGCGCAGCGAGCCGGATATGCGGAAGCCGATCCCACGTTCGATGTGGCGGGCACCGATAGCGCCCACAAGCTGGCCATCATGGTGAGCCTCGCCTACGGCACCCCGGTGAACTTCAAGGACCTGTTCGTGGAAGGGATCACCAAGATCACGCCGCTGGACATCGCCTATGCGAAGGAGTTCGGCTACACGATCAAGCTGCTGGGCATCGCCAAGTTCCTGCGCGGAGACCATGAGGGCGAGATCGAAGCCCGGGTCCATCCGACGATGATTCCCTCGGATTCGCCGATCGCCCGGGTGGACGGCGTCTACAACGCGATCCAGCTCGTCGGCGACGCCGTGAATGACGTGGTGCTCTACGGGCAGGGTGCCGGGTCGATGCCCACCGGCAGCGCAGTGGTTAGTGATGTCATGGACATCGCGCGGAATCTGCTGCGCGGCGCGTCCGGCCGGGTACCGCCCGCTTCGTTTCAGCGGGACCAGCGCCGCCCCTTGCGCCTGCGCCCGATCGAAGACATCACGAGTCTCTATTACCTGCGCTTCATGGTCCTGGACCGACCCGGGGTGCTCTCCCAGATCGCCGGGGTGTTGGGACAACAGGGGATCAGCATTTCCTCCGTGCTGCAGAAGGGACGGAAAGAAGGGCAGACCGTGCCGGTCGTGATCATGACCCATACGGCGACGGAGCGGCACGTGCAGGCGGCCCTGTGCGAGATCGATCGCATGGCATTCATTTCGGAGCCCACCACGTTGATTCGTGTCGAGGGGCATGACGAGTAATCCATGCAAGTCCCTTGCTGCCAGCTCCATCCAGGTTCGCGCCATTCTCGCCGAGGTCGGTCATGAGGCCCTGGCGCGGGGTAATCGAGGAGTATCGGAAATTTCTACCGGTCACGGAGGCGACGCCTATCGTGACCCTGGGCGAAGGGAACACGCCCTTGATCGCGGCCAAGCGCCTGGCTGCCAGGATCAATCCGCGGGTCGAGCTCTATCTCAAGTTTGAAGGGGCGAATCCCACCGGGTCGTTCAAGGATCGGGGCATGACCCTGGCGATTTCTAAGGCGCTGGAGGCGGGGGCCCGCGCGGTCATCTGCGCTTCGACGGGCAACACGTCCGCGTCCGCGGCCGCCTATGGCGCCCGCGCCGGTCTGGCGGTCTATGTCTTGATCCCAGCCGGAAAGATCGCGCTGGGCAAGCTGTCGCAAGCGATGATGCACCAGGCTACGGTCATCCAGATCGAAGGGAATTTCGACCAGGCCCTGGCCATCGTCAAGGACGTGGCCGCCACGCATCCGATCGAGCTGGTGAACTCGATCAATCCCTTCCGGATCGAAGGACAGAAGACGGCCGCGATGGAAGTGTGCGATCAGTTGGGCGGGGCGCCGACGGTCCATGTTCTGCCCGTCGGCAACGCCGGCAACATTACCGCCTATTGGAAAGGCTACAAGGAGTACCGGAGCGCCGGCCAGATTGCCCAGGCGCCGAGAATGATGGGTTTTCAGGCCGCCGGCGCCGCGCCGATCGTGCTCAGTCGTGTCGTCGAGGATCCCCAGACGGTGGCCACGGCCATCAGGATCGGTAACCCCGCCAGCTGGAAGGGGGCGCTGCAGGCGGTGGAGGAGTCGCGGGGTGGCATCGACTTGGTGACGGACGAGGAAATCCTCAAGGCCTACGGCATGGTGGCGGCGGACGAAGGGGTTTTTTGTGAGCCGGCTTCGGCCGCGTCCGTGGCGGGCGTGATCAAGCTGAACGGCAAGGGGGAGCTGCAGGAAGGGGACCGGGTCGTGTGCACGTTGACTGGGCACGGGCTGAAGGATGCGGACACGGCCATTAGCGTGTCGCGCCAGCCCCGCACGATCAAAGCCAGTCGGGATGAGGTGGTCCGTCTGCTGAACCTGTAATGAAAGTCGGTCATGATGAGGGTGGCATGAGATCAGAGAGGAAAGGTTGCCTGTGAAATACGTGATTCTGCATGGCGAGCGGATGGCGGGGACGCCCCATTCGGACCTCGGGGGAAAGACTCCGCTGCAGGCTGCGGCCACGCCGCGCATGGACGAGTTGGCTCGCAAGGGGGAGCAGGGGCTCATCGCGATGCTGCCGGAAGGGCTGGCGCCGAGCGGAACCGTCAGGCAGTTGGCGATTTTCGGGTACGACCTGCGTAAGTATCCGGGCGGGCCGGCGCCCTATGAGGCGGCGAGCCAGGGAGTGGCGCTGGGAGAACAAGACGTGGCATTCCGTTGTAGTATGGTGACGCTCCGTCCTGGCGTGCCCAAAGGGAAGGCCACCACCGATGAGATCAAGAAGCTCGGGCCGCAGGTTGTGCTCGATGATGCGGCGGCGGGCGGGATCGGAATCGAGGAGGCGCGGGAATTGCTCGAGTCGGTCAATGAGCAGCTCGGGTCCGAGACGATTCAATTCTATCCGGGATCGGACCATCGTCACCTACTGGTCTGGGTCGGAGGCAAGGCGCGGGCGACCACGCACGACCCTCGCGCCGCGGTCGGCCAGCCGATCGGCGCCTTTCTACCCGTCGGAGATGGGGCTGATATTTTGAAACAAGTGATGGAGGCCTCGCTGCTCATCCTGCAGGATCATCCGGTGAACGACCAACGGCGGGAGGCGGGCCAGAAACCGGCCAACTGTCTGTGGCTTTGGGGGCAGGGCAAGGCTGCGCTATTGCCGAAGCTGACAGATAAGTATCAGAAAACAGGATCGGTCGTGTCAGCCAGGGAGCTGCTCCGAGGGATCGGGTTGTGCGCAGGATTCGAGGCGGTCAATCCTGCCGATCTTCCGGGCGGGGGAGATCCTGATTTTGAAGGGCTGGCCAAGGCTGCGCTGAACGAACTGGGGCAAAAAGATTTCGTCTATGTTCATGTAAAAGCGCCGGGCGAAGTGGCGCGTGGGGCCGATGCCAAGGCTAAGGTGAACTTGTTGGAGGCGTTCGACCGGAAGACCGTCGGTCCGATCCTGGATGGGCTGGCCAAGCTGGGCCCCCACCGGGTAGCGCTGATTTGCGACCATGTGGTGGCCGAGCGGGGTCAAACCAGCCTCCCGCCCGCGCCCTATGTCCTGTACGACGGGACCGGCTCCAAGGGGCGCGCCACGGGGGGCTTCAACGAAGTCGAGGCTAAAGCTGCAGGGGGCGGGACGAAGCCTGCGTCGCGGCTGATGAGCTGGCTTTTCAACAAGGGCTGAGGAAGGAAGGCAGCCCAGTGTCTCTGATCGTCCAGAAATACGGCGGCACGTCCGTCGGCACCGTCGAGCGCATCCATCGCGTGGCCGACCGCGTAGCGGAAGCCAAGAAGGCCGGGCATGCCTTGGTGGTGGTCTTGTCCGCCATGAGCGGAGAGACCGATCGGCTCTTGCGGTTGGCCCACGAGGTGACCGCCTCGCCGGACGAGCGCGAACTAGATATGCTGTTGTCTACGGGCGAGCGAGTGACCATTGCGCTGCTGGCGATGGATCTGCGCGGGCGTGGGATCAATGCACAGTCGTTTACCGGCCGCCAGGTGGGAATTATCACGGACAGCAGCCACACCAAGGCGCGCATCGCGCGGGTGACGGCGGAGCGGATCAGGGAAGCCTTGGCCGAGGGGATCATTCCGGTCGTGGCCGGATTCCAGGGGATCAACGAACGGAACGACGTGACGACCCTGGGACGCGGCGGGTCGGACCTGACCGCGGTTGCGCTGGCGGCGGCGCTCAAGGCGGATCGTTGCGTCATCTATACCGACGTGGACGGGGTCTACACGGCCGATCCCAATATCGTCCCTTCGGCCCGGCGTCTGGACCGGGTGTCCTACGAAGAGATGCTCGAACTGGCCAGCCTGGGCGCCAAGGTACTGCAGAGCCGGTCGGTGGAATTCGCGGCCAAGCACGGGGTGCCGCTAGAAGTGAAATCCAGTTTCAAGGAGGGGCAGGGAACGCTTGTGGTTACCGAAGATGCCGATATGGAGCGAGTGGCGGTCTCCGGCGTGTCCGGCGATCGGAACCAAGCCAAGATCACGATCATCGGGGTTCCGGATCGTCCCGGCGTGGCGGCCAGGATTTTCGGGCCGGTGGCCGAGGCCAATATCATCGTAGACATGATCATTCAGAACGTGAGCCAGGCCTCGCTCACCGACATTTCGTTCACGGTGCCTCGCGCGGACTTGGGCAAGGCGGTCGGCCTGGTGCAGCGCATCGCCAAGGAGATCGAGGCCAAATCCGTGGCGGTCACCGAGGTGATCGCCAAGGTGTCGCTGGTCGGGGTCGGGATGCGGTCCCACTCCGGCGTGGCGGCGCGGATGTTCGAGGTTCTCTCCAAGGAGGGGATCAACATCATGATGATCAGCACCAGCGAGATCAAGATCTCCTGCGTGATCGAGGAAAAGTACCTGGAATTGGCCATGCGCACTCTCCACGGGGCTTTCGGCCTGGATCAGTCACCGGCAGCGTGAGGGCGGAGTGAGAGACGGGAATAAGTCCGAGCCGCATCTGGAAGTCTACGACACGACTCTGCGCGACGGAGCGCAGGCGGAGGACGTCAGCTTCTCCGTGGACGACAAGGTCCGCGTGGCGCAGAAGCTCGACGAATTGGGGGTGCACTATATCGAAGGCGGCTGGCCGGGCGCCAACCCAAAGGACATCGAATTCTTTCGGATCATCAAGACTATCCCCTTCAAGCATGCGACGGTGGTGGCCTTCGGCGCGACCCGCAAGGCCAGCAACCCGGTGCAGAAGGACCCCAACCTCCAGGCGCTGCTGGCGGCGGAGACCGAGACGATCACGTTGTTCGGCAAGAGCTGGAACCTGCACGTGACGGACGCGCTCGGCATCACGCTGGCCAAGAATCTGGAACTCATTGGGGACTCGATCGCGTATTTGAAGGACAAGAGGCGCCGGGTCTTCTACGACGCGGAACATTTCTTTGACGGCTACAAAGCCGATCCCGACTATGCCCTCGAGACATTGCGCCGCGCAGTGGAGGCGGGAGCCGAACGCGTGATCCTCTGCGATACGAACGGAGGCACGATGCCGTGGGAGATCAGGGACATCTGCAAAGCGGTCAAACAACACTGCGTCGTGTCGCTCGGCATTCATGCCCACAACGATACCGAAATGGCGGTGGCCAACTCGCTGGTCGCCATCGAAGCCGGCATCGTCCAGGTACAGGGCACGATCAACGGGATCGGTGAACGATGCGGCAACGCGAATCTCTGTTCAATCGTGCCCAACCTGGAACTGAAGATGAAGCGGTCGGTGCTGGGAGAGAAGCGCCTGCGGCATTTGCGCGAGGTGTCCGGGTTCGTCTCCGAGATCGCGAACCTCATGCCGAACAAACACCAGCCGTATGTCGGGGACGCTGCCTTCGCTCACAAGGGCGGCGTGCACATCCACGCCGTGCAGAAGAACCCGGCCACCTATGAGCACATCATTCCCGAGAAGGTCGGGAATCGCCAGCGCATGCTTGTGTCCGACTACTCGGGCCGCAGCGGCCTGGTCGGCAAGGCGGAAGACTACGGCCTCAAACTCTCGAAGGACAATCCCAAGCTGCAGGAACTGGTGGCGACCCTGAAGGATTTGGAGAGCGAGGGCTACCAGTTCGAAGGCGCCGAGGGATCGTTCGAGTTGTTGCTGCGCAAGGCGGTCGGCAAGCACAAGCCCTCGTTCGAATTGCTGGGGTTTCGTATCATTGTGGAAAAGCGCCATGCCAAGGAACCCTCCATCTCGGAGGCCACCGTCATGGTGAAGGTCGGGGATGTAATCGAGCATACGGCTGCGGTCGGCGCCGGGCCGGTCAACGCGCTGGACCACGCGCTCCGCAAGGCGCTCGAAAAATTCTATCCCCAACTGGCCGAGGTCAAGCTGCTGGATTATAAAGTGCGGGTGCTGGCGGCCACTCAAGGCACGGCGGCCAAAGTGCGGGTGTTGCTCGAGTCCGGCGACCACAAGGAAAAATGGGGCACGGTCGGCGTCTCGGAAAACATCATGGAGGCCAGCTGGCAGGCTTTGGCGGACAGCATCGAGTATAAGCTGATGCCGCATGAACCCTGACCGGCAGACGCCGAGCAGAACGTTCCAGGGAGATGATGTGTCCTGGAATTCGCTTGACACCAGAGGTAACCTCACGTAATTTATGGGGAAAATTTGACGCAGCAGTCCGGCCGACAAGAACGCGCACCTAAGTGGAGATTCGGAGCGTTGCCCAGGGGGAAGGCATGAGAAAGGCTGATATCGCCAACGAGATCTACGAGAAGGTTGGGGTCTCCAAGAAAGAAGCGGCGGACATCGTCGAGTTCATCTTGAATCTCCTCAAAGAAGTCCTCCACAAGGGCGAGTCGGTCAAGATCGCCGGATTCGGAAATTTTGTGGTGCGGAGCAAAGGAGCCAGAAAAGGTCGCAATCCCAGGACCGGCGAAGAGATCGGCATCACGCCGCGCCGCGTCGTCACCTTCCGGCCCAGTCAGGTGTTTAAGAAGTACGTGAACCATTCCTAAAGGCGGAACCCCTGTTCGCCGGGCCGCCGATTGCACGGGCGACAAGAGGGTCGTTGATGGCGGCTGAGCCAAGGCTTGGCAGTAAGCTCTTCTACAAGATCGGAGAGGTCAGTGAGATCGCCAAGCTTCCGGCCTATGTCTTGCGCTTCTGGGAATCCCAGTTCGGTTTTCTCAGGCCCAAGAAAAGCCGAGGCCGGCAGCGTCTCTATATGCAGCGTGATATCGAGACCGTCCTGGAGATCAAGCGCCTGCTGTATGAAGAGGGGCATACGATCGAGGGCGTGAAGCGTTTCTGGGGGCGGCGGGGGCGACGGGGAGGACAACCGGTCTCCCCCCGTGAGGTGGCCAAGCGGTTGAAGGGCAACCTGCAGGCCATCCTCAGAATCATGGACTCCTACGATCGATAATGTGACCAGATATTCAGCCATCGTCGCCTCGGCTAGTGCCGGCGAGTTGACATCGGTTGGGTCGGGGCGTAGCGCAGACTGGTAGCGCACTCGCTTGGGGTGCGAGAGGTCGTGGGTTCAAATCCCGCCGCCCCGACCATACCGAGCTTGCTGAGCCGCCCGCTTCGATCAAGTGCGGGCGGAGAAGTTTTTTTGCCGCAAGTTAGGTTTGGAACCCAGCTAGCTGGAGCCGGTTGCCATCGAGATGGTTCTTGGCAGCCGGAGAAAACCATTCGGAAAGGCTGGTTGCGCGAGGTGCGGCGACCTCAGATTGATGGGCGCCGCAGTAGATTCCTCCAGCGCGGTTTCCGGTTGTCAGAGTGTCCATCGAGACCGTCCGCCGCAAAGGTTGATGGCGGCGGATAAGAACCGTATAGGTTTCTTCCCCCAAGCTGCCCCGCGCAGCTTTTTTTGTTCCCGGCCCCGTCACGGCAACGGAGCGTGATGAAAATCCTGGTCACCAACGACGATGGCATCGATTCCCCGGGCCTGCATGCATTGGCCCAGGCCTTGCGCGTCCTGGGGGACGTCTGGGTGGTAGCTCCTGATCGGGAGCGGACCGCCGTGGCTCATGCGCTGACTTTGCACAAGCCGCTGCGCCTGAACCGATTGCAACGACACGTCTTCTCCGTCAACGGCACGCCCAGTGATTGCGTGAACCTGGCGCTCAAAAAAGTCCTGCCGGCGCAGCCGGCCCTGATCGTCTCCGGTATCAATCGAGGCGTCAACCTCGGCGATGACGTGACCTATTCGGGCACTGTGTCGGCGGCGCTGGAGGGGACCATCCTGGGCATTCCCTCGATCGCGGTGTCGCAGGAATCCGGGCGGGGCGAGGCCGCGTTTCGATTCGGGGTGGCGGCGGCCTATGCGGTGCGCGTGGCGAGGGTCGTCCTGATTCATGGGCTGCCGGCCGAAACGCTGGTCAATGTGAATGTGCCGGATCGTCCGAAGAGCCAGGTTAAGGGCGTCAAAGTCACCTCGCTTAGCCGTCGGTGGTTTCACGACCCCATCGTCGAGAAGGTGGACCCGCATGGGCGGAAGTACTATTGGATCGCGGGGACCAGGGTCTCCTGGGAGCGCCGGAAAGACGCAGACCATGAGGCAGTGAGACGGGGATTCGTGTCGGTCACGCCCATTCATCTGGACATTACCAACTACGGAGCGCTCGAGCAGCTCCGCCAGTGGGAGCCTTTGTTGACGCGCCGAGCCAATCCAAAGGGGACCGTCAAGAAAGGGGTCAGCGGCAAGGTCGCATTGCGGGGCAGGGACCGATGCTGAAGGTCTACAACACGTTATCGGGCAAGAAAGAGGCCTTCGCGCCCCTCGTGCCGGGCGTGGTTCGGATGTATGTCTGCGGTGTGACGGTCTACGACGAATGTCACCTCGGCCACGCGCGCAGCGCGCTCGTCTTCGACGTGGTTCGGCGCTATCTAGAACACAGCGGATTTTCCGTCACGTTCGTGAAAAACTTCACGGACGTGGACGACAAGATCATCAAGCGAGCCAATGAACTCGGCAAACCCTGGCAAGAGATAACGGCCACGTACATCGATGCCTATTACCGCGACATGGGGCGGCTCGGCATCAAGCCGGCGACGGTCGAGCCGAAGGCCACGGAACATATGGCCGAGATCGTCGAGCTGGTCCGGGCGCTGATCCAAAAAGGCATGGCCTATCAAGTGAACGGAGACGTATATTTTCAGGTCGACCGGTATGGAACGTATGGCCGGCTCTCGAAGCGAAAATTGGACGATATGCAGGCCGGCGCACGGGTCGAGGTGGATGAGCGCAAGCGTCATCCGATGGATTTCGCCCTCTGGAAGGGCGCGAAGCCGGGTGAGCCCTCATGGCCCAGTCCCTGGGGCCTCGGTCGGCCCGGCTGGCACATCGAATGTTCGGCCATGGCCATGAAACATCTCGGCGAGACCTTCGACCTCCACGGCGGCGGGATGGACCTCATTTTCCCGCATCACGAAAACGAGATCGCGCAGTCTTGTGGCGCGACGGGAAAGGAATTTGCCCGCTACTGGCTTCACAACGGCTTCGTGCAGATCAATCAGGAGAAGATGTCCAAGTCGCTGGGAAACTTCTTCACAATTCGGGAAATTTTCGAGAAGTGGGAGCATCCGGAAGCGGTGACAGCAGAGGTGCTGCGATACTTTCTCTTGGCCACCCATTATCGGAGTCCGCTTGACTTTTCCGATCTGGGATTGGACGAGGCAAAACGGACACTGGACTCCTTCTATGGTCTCTTTAACCGACTGACTGAACCCACCGGTTTGCCGACAACGGGAGACGAGCAGTTGCCTTCACTCATCGAAGAACTTGCCGGATCGTTCCGGCAGGCGATGGATGATGACTTCAACACCTCTATCGTCATCGCGGCCTTTCAACGATTTCGGTCCGAGGTCAATCGTTTGCTGGAAAGTGGACTCTCGCCGGCTGCCTGCCGGCGGGCACGGGAGACTTTTCGGACCCTTGGTTATGTGGTGGGATTGTTTCAATCAGACACATGGCAATTTGGTGTCGTCCATGGGGGGCCTGCTTCTCTTGCCGGAGGAGACGCTAGTGCTGCCGGCCTCATCGTGCAGGGTCCGATATCGGATGTCGAGATCGAACGACTGAAGAGCGAACGGGGTGAAGCACGGAAGCGGAAGGATTTTGCGAGGGCAGATGAGATCAAGAAATTACTCGCCGCCCAAGGTTGGATCGCCGAGGACCGGCCCGATGGCACGACCCGTTGGAAGCGGTGAATCCGGCGAAATCATTTTCGGGCTGCATGCGGTCCGGGAGGCGCTCCGGGCCAAGACCAGGCCGTTGATCCGGCTGGTGGTTGTGCAGCAGGACCGGCAATTCGCCGAGTTGGTCGGGTTGGCCCGCAGCGAAGGGATCCCCGTTCATGTCGAACCGCGCCCGGTCTTGGACCGTCTGGTTCCGGACGGGCGGCATCAAGGGGCCGTCGGCATCGTCGCGGCCAAGGCCTATACGGACCAAGCGGATATTCTGGACCATGCCCGGCAGCGGGGCGAACCGCCTTTTCTGGTGGTGCTGGACGGGGTCGAGGATCCGCACAATCTTGGGGCCATCTTGAGAACGGCGGAGGGCGCCGGGGTGCACGGGGTCTTTCTTCCGGAGCGCCGCTCGGTCGGGCTCACGGGCACGGTGGCGAAAGTCTCAGCCGGCGCGCTAGAACATCTGCGGGTCGGCCGGTCGGGCAACGTCAGTCAATTGATCGAGGCGCTCAAGGTGGAGGGCGTCTGGGTCTATGCGCTGGATCCTCGCGCCTCCAAGTCCTACACGGATCTGGACTTTCGAGGGCCCGTGGCGTTGGTGCTGGGGGGAGAGGGGAAGGGGGTGCGTCCCGGTGTGCTGGAGCATTGCGACGAGCGGGCCACGATCCCGATGCGAGGCCGCGTCGCCTCGTTGAACGTCTCGGCCGCGGCGGCCATTGTCTTGTATGAAGCGGTGCGGCAACGCGGAGAGCGGCGCGGATCGTCGAAGGGGTCTAGCGGAGCTTGATCATGCCTCCCTGGATGGCCGCCTTCAGCAACTGGGCGGTGTTGGAGACGCGCACCTTTTTCATCATGTTGGCGCGATGGGCTTCCACGGTCTTCACGCTGATCTTGAGGCGCTGTCCGATTTCCTTGTTTTTCAAACCGGTCCAAATGAGCTGAAGGATTTCGTGCTCTCGACCGGTCAGGCTCTCGGGGCGCTTGCGCGTGAGGGGAGGAGCCGCCTGGAGTTTTCGTTTCTTCAGGCGTGTGGTCATGGTCGACTTCGTGGTTCCCATTGCCGCCAGCTCCTCCTTAACCGAGCCAAATCTAATCGATGAGGATAAAAGTCATGAACGATCGACAGGGCAAAATAGTACGCAATAGTAACAGGAGAGGATCGGCTTGTAAATAGAAATACCGTTCTCGAATCGTGGTCCGTAGTCCGTTCCCGGCGGCGTGAGTCGGATGCGGCAGGCTACGGATCGCGAGCAGGCAGATCGAGGCCGGCCAATCAGGATACAATAGCCCATGGGTGCACCCCTGCTTCTCTATGCCACGGTCTGCCTGTTTGGGGCGCTGGTCGGCAGTTTTTTGAATGTCTGCATTCATCGACTCCCGCGGCGTGAATCGGTTGTATGGCCGTCCTCCCGCTGTCCGGCCTGTGCCGCGCCGATCGCTCCCTACGATAATCTGCCGCTGCTCAGCTTTCTGATTCTCAGAGGTCGGTGCCGCTCCTGCCGCGAACCGATCTCGCGTCGGTATCCCACTGTCGAAGCGGCGAATTCGGCCGGCTACGGGCTGATTCTCTGGTGGTTCGGAGCCGGGTGGCCCGCGGCCGCCTATGCCTTGCTATTTTCCGCGTTGCTCGTGATCACCGCCATCGATCTGGCCCACCAAATCATTCCGGATGTGATTACCTTGCCCGGGATTCTGGTGGGGCTTGTCCTGTCGGCCACGATCCTTCCGATCGGTTTGCTGGACTCGGTGCTTGGCCTGCTGGTGGGTGGAGGCCTCTTGTGGTTCATGGCCTGGGTCAGTCCCTATCTCTTCGGGAAGGAAGGGATGGGTGGGGGGGACATCAAGTTATTGGCCATGGTCGGCGCCTTTTTGGGCTGGAAACCGACGCTCCTGACCATTATGGTGGGGGCCACCACCGGCTCGTTGGTGGGAATCAGCTTGCTCTCGTGCAAGCTGCTCCGGCGCGATCAATATATACCCTTCGGCCCCTTCCTGGCGTTCGGCGCTCTTGTTGCCCTATTTTTTTATCAAAATATTTTCGCCTGGTATGAAGCGGTGTTGATCGGGTCACGATAAGCGTTTTCTGGGTTCCCCCCTGCTTCTCCTGAGTACTTTCCCCCTGTATCCAGCTAGCGCGCCGCCGGTATCTGATCAGCCAAGTTCACTGAGGCCGGGCGGACCTTGGGGTTTCCCATCTGCTGGGTGCGGGATTTCCTAGCGCCCACCAAATGTCTCGCAACCATCGACCAGTCCTGGTTCTTGCCTCGCTCGTGCGTGGTTCGCGGCCGATTCCCTCGCCGGTTCCGCTACGGCCTCCTGTACACGTCCCATTCCGGCATGAGTTTTGGAATGGACTCCGGCAGCGTCGATCGGGAAGCGGGGAGTCCACAGGAAGGAGGATGCCATGGCGAGAAACGAACAAGGAGCCAGTCTGGTCGAACTGATCGTGGTTCTGGGGGTGGTCGGATTGTTGGCGGGGCTCATCGGGGTCAGTGTAGCGGCGGCCGCAGCCCGCTACCAGGGCAAGGCGGTGGCAACCGAACTGGCGTCGGAACTGCGCGCGGCGCGCTACTTGGCATTGGTGCGGCGGGAGCGGGTGCGGGTGGTTTTCGAGCCAGAGCGGATGAAGATCAGGACGGAACCGGCGGACCGGCCGAACGAGGCGATCCGGCAATATGACTATCAAGGCAAGGGCATCGTATTCGAGCGTCTGTCCAATGGTCCTTCATTGTTGTTCTATCCCAGCGGACGAGCGGCGACCCCGGCGACCATAATCTTCCGCAACAGGCAGATGGAACGGTGGCATCTCACGGTGAGCCTGACGGGACGGGTGTCGCTTCAGTAAGGAGTGTGACGATGACGGGACTAAACGACAGAGGGTTCAGCCTGATCGAGGTGATGTTGGCGATGGTGATTCTGGCCTTTGCGGTGGTCGGCGTGATGGGCATGCATCAATGGGGTGAACAAGGCATGCAATACGGAGCCAACGGGACCAGGGCACTGGCCATGGCGGAATCCCGGCTAGAAGCCAAACGCACGATGCCCTGGGAAGCCTTGCTCCAGGATGACCTGGATGCCGATGGGGTGGCGGAGATCACGATGCAAGATGACGGGGAGGGGGCGGATGAGCAGGCGGGCGACGGAATCTACACGGCGTCCTCCGAGGCCCACGACATCCGGCTGGTCTGGACCGTCCAGCCGGATCGCCCCGGAACGCTTCGGGATGCAGGATCGGCGGTGCTGCTGGTGCATGCCAACTTCCCGGCCGGACAGGGTCGGCGGCGCAACATCAGCCTCGGGACCATGCGGGCGAACCCGAACTATGCGGGGCTGAGGTGAGCCATGACTCGTCGCCTACTTTGCAACAACCGGGGCGTCTGTCTGGCCGAGATGATGATCGCGCTGACCGCCGGAGCCGTGGTGCTGGCTGCCGCGGTTCAGAGCTTGACTCACTTCGAGCGGCGGCTTTCCGTGCAGCAAGGAGCGATGGGCCGCCACCAGGACTTGCGGATCGGGCTTTCCGTCATCGGGGACGAGTTGCGCCTGGCGGATACCGGATCGTCCGGGACGTTCTTGTTGACGGCGGATCAGCAAGAGGTGGCCTTTCTGGCGAACCTTCAAGGAGGTGCGGCCATCCTCACCGAAGCGGCGCATCCAGGCCAGCAGGAGTTGCGTGTAGATGGGGCTACCGACTGGAGGAAGGGCAAGCGCATCGTCTTGTGTGCAGAGGACGACTGTGCGGAGACCAGATTGACTCGTGATGGCCAAGGTAAATCGTTGTTCGTGAACCAGCCCCTGGATCGACCCTTTCCGGCCGGCAGCAAGGTGTGGCAGGCCAGCTACCTGCGCTACTACCTGGGCAAGGATAGCCAGGGGAGGCCTGCTCTGATGCGCCAGGTGGACGGCGGAGCGAATTCCCTGATCGGTGAGATCTCATCGGTACGGTTCCGCTACTTAGACAAGGAAGGGAAGCCGACGGGGGAGCCGGCCAGTGTGGCTGTCGTTCGCCTTGAACTTGGGGTCGGCGGCGAACGACAGATCATCGTCAAGGAAGTCGGGCTGCGTGCCATCTGAAAGGAGTCGCCTTATGACGGAGCGTACCGAAACATTCGGAGAGCCAGCGATGCGGCGTAAGGGTGATGGCAATCGGCTCCGGGGACGTGAGCAAGGCACCGCCCTCGTCGGCTCAGTCTTGGCGGTCTTGATCCTGTCCATGCTGGGAACGGTCTCCGTCAACTTGGCCGTTCAGGAGATCGAAAGCGTGCAAGGGATGAGAGACGCGGTCCTTGCCGGGCATCTGGCAGAGGCAGGAGCCGATCTGGTGATGACGTGGTTTCACGATTCTGCGGCAAGGCTGGCCGGGAACGGCGAACTGTTCAAGAAGCGATACGATCGACCGGACAGCGGCCCCTCTTTTTTCGATGCGCAGGGTCGGTCCCAGTTCACCGGCACAGCAGACCGTCCGGACCTCTTGCTGGACGCCACGCGCGCCGAAGATCATCGACTCTTGAGCGATCCGACATCGGGGTGGTTCCGAGGATTGCGTGGATTGGGAGTGGTCCAAAAATTGAAAGTCTACGGCCCTTCCCGTCCCGATCTGCTCTGCACGGTGGCGGTGACGGCATCGGCGGGGAAGTCGACCAAGACCCTGGCGTTCCAGCTGGCGGCCAGCGGCATACCACCGCTCAGGTCGGCGGTCGAAGTCGGAGTGACCGGCGAGCCGCAGGCCCCGGATAGTGCCTTGCCTCTCTGGGTCCATTGGGGCGAGGTGCAGGTTAAAGGAGATGTCCACTTGCCCAACCGCAAAGAGATTCCGGCCAAGACGCCACTGGCCTCCTTGTCCGGATTGTCCTATGCGGACATGCTGCGCCGGGAAGACCGCTGGCTGGAGATGAGAGTCGGCGGGGAAGCGGTCTTTCCCCTTGCCGTGCCAGGCGTCGTAAATGAGCCGGAACCGGCGAATGTTCTGTCCAGGCAAGACCCTCAACCGGGGTTGCGCCTGGATCGCTGGGATTATGAGCAAATGAAGAAACAGGCCCGCCGGTATGGGACCTACTATGTCATGGATCGGCAGGGCCTGCTCTATCGAAACGGGAAGATCGAGCCGGGTGCCGGCCGCAGGCCTGAGGAACTGTTCGGCCTCGAGTCCGGCGGGGACCATTCGAGGCTCGTCTTCATCGATACCCTGGATGGCCGCCAACCGGAGCCAACCAACCTGGGGACCCTGTCGCTGGACACCGAATACCTCGAAGGGGTCTTTTATATCAATGCCCATGTCCAATTTAAACCAAGAGGAAGCGGCCGCCCAGTGTCGGCCTTCAGTCCTCCTTCAGAGAGCCCGGCTGATCCCGACTGGTCTCACACGCGCGTGCCGGTTCAATTGACCGGGATCCATCTCAACGGGGTCCTTTATGCGGCAGGGGATGTCGTGGTTGAAGGGCACCCAAGAATCTACGGCGCGCTCGTTGTCGGCGGAAAATTGATGGCAGCCTCCATATCTTCAGGTCCGGTCGAACTCTGGTATAACCACGACCTCGCCGGCGGGTTGGTGAAGGGTATTCCCCTCGTGTCATTGGTGCCGGGATCATTCCAGGAACTGTTTTGACCGCCTTCTCCTGAAAAATCCCACCAGGTCGAAGGCTTGTATCCTTCCTGGCCCCCCCTCGACATTGGACCATTAAGCGGGGGCCCTTGTGCCAAAAATTGTCATTTCTTTGCATTCCAAGCGGCAGAGGTGTACCTTTTTTCTGTACAATTTGGATTTTATAATCAAGAGGTTACGTTAATATTCACTATCATCGAAAAGGGGCACAGCACTTGCTCCATCCAAAGGTGTCGGTAGAGAGGTTTGCGGTGAACCGATGGGGAATGAGACCTGGGGCAGAGCAGGGATTTTCGTTGATCGAGGTGATGGCGGTCGTGGCCATCATGGCCCTGGCGACCGCCATTGCCATTCCCAGTTATCAGGCCTGGTATGCCAAGAGCAAGCTCAAGTCATCCTTGCTCGAATTGAACAGCAACATGAACATGGCCAGGACGGTGGCCAAGAACCGCAATACCACTATTACGGTTACGGTGGCTCTTTCCAACGGCCGGGTCAGGGCCACCTTTACGACTACGGCCAATACCTCGGCGGCCTGCCTGGCGGATTCAAAGACCTGCGCGATAGAAACGCAAGTCATGCCCATCGAAGTCACGGCGGTCGGGGGAACCACGACGTTTCAATTCAATTCCCTGGGGCTGCGGGTGGGCGGAGGAACGGCCAACCAGGCGCTCCAACTCATGGACCGGACCGGGCTCACCTATGAGATTCAGGTCACGCCGGCTGGGAGAATCCGTTGGTGCACGACGTCGCCCTGCCCGTAAACGATGGACGCGACAGCAGGCAACGAGACAAAAATGAATGCGCGGCACGATGAGTTGCGAAGGTAAGAAAAGAGGACGGCAGGAAGGCGGCTTCACCCTGTTGGAAGCCATGCTCGCTCTCTCGATTCTCTCGGTTGGGCTGCTGGCGACGGCGGCCATGCAGGACATGGCATTGCGCGGAAACGTGGATGCCAACGAATTGGGGTTCGCCACAAGCCTGGCAACGGAAATGGCCGAACGCATCCGGTACAACACGAAAAATGTGACGGCCTACAACAACATCGATACGTCGAACAGCGCGACCAAGCCGGCAAGCACGCAAACCATGGCCCGGGGCGACTACGATCAATGGCAGGCGCGGCTGGCCGCCACGACGCAACTGCGAAACGCCAAGGGGATGGTAACGGTGACCGCGTCGGGGCCGACGAACCTGAACCAGAGTCTCGTGGCCGTGCAAGTCACCTGGAGCGGCAAAGTGCTCAACCATTCCGTCACCCTAAACACCGTCCTGGTCGCGGATGCGTTATGACGAACCGTCGAACGAGACATAGGCAATCACGGATCGTAAGCGAGAGCGTCCAGGCCGAGCGAGGCGCGTCGCTGGTCGAGCTGATGTTCGGCATCGCCATTTCGATGATCGTCACGGCGGCCGGGTATACCGTGATGGCGACGGGGGAAAAAACCGCTCAGATCAACGACCAGACGGTGGAGCTGCAGCAGAACGGACGGATTGCGATCGAGTTGATCTCGCAGGATCTCAAGGCGGCCGGCTTTGGCATGAACGGAACCATCGGGACCTGCAATAATGCGGTTGTTCCGGCGGACAACAAGCCGACGGGGGCGGACACGGGACCGGACTCCTTTTCCGTGGCCGTGCCGACCAATCTCTCGACTCTGGCGGCGACGGCCACGGGCACCGTCAGCACGATCACCCTGGCGAGCGGCGCGGTGGCGGCCATGACCCCGGACGGGTTCGGCACCGGTTCCACGATCTCGGTCGGCGGTGTCCATACGAGTACGGTAAGCGCCATTTCCGGGGATATCCTGACGCTTCAAACTGCGATCGGTACGCCACGAGTGTATGGAATCGGGACGCAGGTGTATTGGCTGCGGTGCCTCTCCTATGACGTGGCGACCACCACGGCCCTCTGTTCCGGGCTGGCGCCCTGCCTCCGCCGCGGCGGAGTGCCGATCGTGGAAGGCATCGAAGACTTGCAGTTGTCCTATGCCTGTGACGGCTGCACCGGGACCGGGGTGCCGGACGGGATTGTGGACGATCAAAATGCCTCTGGGACCTTTGATACGTCGGACTTTATCTCCAACAGCGCCTGGACGTCGTCTCCGATGACCCCGGACACGATCCGGCTTGTGCGGGTCACGGTGGTGGCCCGACAAACCCGCAGCGATCAGGACTGGAAGGGCACCGCCCCCACAACGGTGGAAGATCATAATCCGACGAGCGACAGTGGGTATAGTTTGACCAACTATTCCCAAATCCGTCGGCGCATCGTCACACGGACGGTCCAGCTCCGGAACGTGGGGCTGGCATCATGAGCCGGCAAGGATCAATCAAGGGTTATGGCCGTTGCATCATGAAGCGGCGGGACACGGAACGGGGCATCGCCCTGGTGACGGTCATAATGCTCCTCATGATCATGACGATCGTCGGCATCATGTCTATCACAGTAACCGGCGTGGGGAATCGCATGGCCTGGTTCGGGCGGACCGGCGAGTCGGGGAGCAGCGCGGCCGAAGCTTGCGTGCATACGGCGGTCAAGATCATCCAGCAAACGATCGACGAGGGTTCGCTCCCCGCCGCATTTTTGGACAATGCCAATCCGGCCGGACCGGTGCCGCAGAGCAATAGCGCCACCCTCCAGTCCGAGATCATCGGCGCCTCCGACAACAATAGCGACTCGTCCGGCTCTGCGCCGAATACCTTGACCACCGTGGACAACTTTACCGTTCGGGGCGATATCGATCGGCTCTACGCGGTTCCAAAGGCCGGAGGATCGCTGCAATTCGCCGGAGCTCATGAAGGGATGGCCGGCGGGGCCGCCGCCGGCGGGGTGGATATCTATTATCGCATCGACTGCACGGGTACGAATGCGGCGACCAGCACGACGAGTCGGATCACGGCGGTCTACGCATGTTCAGCGACCGGTGAGACCTGCCAGAAGAAAATTTAGGAGGCAATCGATGAAGAGGAACAAGCTACGTAGTGGCCATTGGAAAGGAAGTGCGATATCGGTCGGGGTGGGAGTTTTGCTCTCCATGTCGAGTCTCGATTGCATCGGCCCCATCCAGTCTATGGCGGAGACCGGCAGCCATGAATCTACGGGTGGCTATCAGAGCGGTCACGTCACGGGGAAGTCCGGAGATTCCATCCAGATCAACCAGCGGACCTATCCGGTGGCTAAAGATGCGACGGTCAAGGACGACGAAGGTCGTCCGCGCGAACTGAAGGACATCAAGGAAGGGGCTGAAGTGTTGTTTCACCTGAAGCGCGATACGATCGACCAGTTGGTTGTGGTCTTGCCGAAATGACGCGATCCACGATCGGTCAACGAACGGCAGGGACTCGGACTCCAGGAGGTAGATGAGTATGGAACGCAGAATAATCACAGGCGCAGCAGGTGTGCTGGTCATGCTCGCGATCTTCTTCCAGCCGGCCGATATAAAGGCGCAAGCCATGGCCGATTACACGGCCCAGCCTCCGTTCATCAGCAACGTGGTTCCCCCCAATATTCTCTTGATCCTGGATAACTCGGGGAGCATGAACCAGGCGGCCTATCAGACCGCGTTCGACACGACCAAGACCTATTTCGGGCTGTTCGACCCCTACGAATGCTACACCTACGGCAGCAATAAATTTCAGCCGGATACAGCCGCAAACCCGACGACATTGGGAACATGTGGAACCTCCTATCCCTGGAGCGGCAATCTGCTCAACTATGCCACGATGCGTCGCATCGATATCGTCAAGTGGGTCATGATGGGGGGGACCTGCTCGGTCGGGGGCCGGTCCACGAACGGGGTCTGCCGGCAATTGATCGGGCAGAGCACCTTCGACAACAACGCCTGTTGCGCCGATCAAACCGTCTCAGTCACTGTGGCCCAAGCTACGGGGCGCATGCCGTCGGCGAACACCCCCTCGTCCGGCAACGTGTATTTCCACAATATGGGCAGCATCAGCTCCTTGAAAGGCAGTATTTGTGTGGACAATGACAACGATAAGCCCGAAAAGTCGAATTGTTCCGACGACGACAGCTTCACGGAGAGCAACTGGCAGATTCAGGTCGATCTTTTACAGGATGCCTCGGGCATTATCCAGCAAGTCGGGTCCAAGGCTCGTTTCGGCCTGATGGAGTTCAAGGGCGCGGGGGACGGAGGCAAGGTCCTGAACGACATCGGCGGCAACACGACCAGCATGATCACGGGGATCGAAAGCACCACCCCATCCACCTGGACCCCGCTGGCGGAATCCCTCTACGAGGCCACTCGCTACTTTGCTCAAGTTGCGCCGGCCTACACCAATAGCGACTTTTCGTACAACGTCACGACGAAGGATCCCTTTTATTTCCAGAGTCCGTCCTGGGCGGACACCTCTCAATATGTGACATGTTGCAAGAGTTTCGTGATTATCTTCACCGACGGAGAGCCGACGCAAGACCTCAATGTCCCGACGGCCCTCCAGGACTATGCCCATGCTGTCCACGGCAACCACTGCACTGGCGCGACGGAGTCAACGGCCTGCACACCCCACAAGACCAATTATGCCAACAATGGGTCCCACTACCTGGACGATGTGGCTTACTACGCCCACATCACGGACCTGCGGCAGGCGACGCTCCCGGTCCTCAACGAAGCAGGTCAAGCCTTGGCGGGAAATCAAAACCTGACGGTCTACACGTTCTACGCCTTCGGCCAAGCCATCGGCCGGGAGATTCTCCAGTCGGCGGCCAAAGCCGGCGGGTTCGAGGACCGCAACGGCAACAACCTGCCCGATCTGACCGAGGAATGGGACAAGGTCAATAATACTACCGGAGCGGCCGGGGCCGACGGTATCCCGGATACCTATTACGAATCGGCCAACGCCGACGAGTTGCAGGACCGCCTGCTGGCGGCCATCACGAGCATTCTCCAGCGGAGCGCTTCCGGCACCTCCGTCTCGGTGTTAGCGTCGTCTTCCACCGGCGACGGCGCCCTCTATCAGGCCTATTTTTTCCCCAGCACCTTCGAAGGGCTGAACGAGATCAAGTGGACGGGCTATGCGCAGGGCCTGTTCATCGACGAGTTCGGCAACTTGCGCGAGGATACCGACGGGGACGCCAAACTCGTCTATGCCAACGACTACATCATACAAACCCGGTACGACACGGCCAGCGGCGACGTCAAATTGGATCGCTTCAAGGATCTCGACGGCGACGGCAAGGCCGACACGACGACCGCCTTCGAAACGGTCACGCTAAGAGAAACCAAGGCCATCTGGGAAGCGGGCAAGCAACTGGCCCTGAAAAACGCGGCCGACCGGAAGGTCTTGACCTGGGTCGACAGCGACAACGACGGGGTCGTGGATACCGGCGAACAGATCGCTTTCACGACGGCCAACGCGACGACGCTGAGTCCGTACCTCAGAGCCAGCTCGACGGCGCCCTACACGGCGAGCAATATCATTGAGTTCATCCGTGGCGTGCAAGTGTCAGGCATGCGTGATCGCCAGATGTCGGTTCCGGCCGGCAGCGGCACCTTGAAGGTCTGGAAATTCGGTGACCCGATCCACAGTACCCCCACCGTGGTGGCGTCGCCGAGAGAACGATATGATGTGATTTACGGAGATACCAGCTACACAGCCTACTTCCAGAAATACAGGCATCGCCGGCAGGTGGCGTACGTGGGGTCCAATGACGGTATGCTCCATGCCTTCAATGCGGGGTTTTACCATCGAGGCGACGATAGCACGACGTCCAGCGTGACGGAACGCGGCTATTTTACGAAAAACGCCACGGATAACAGCAGCGGGGCCGCTTTGGGCGACGAACTCTGGGGCTTTGTGCCTTATCAGCTCCTGCCGCATCTCAAATGGCTGACCCAAACCGATTACACCCATGTCTATTATGTGGACTTGAAACCGAAGGTCACGGACGTCCGCATCTTCAACGATGATGCGACCCATCCCGGCGGATGGGGCACGATCCTGATCGGCGGATTCCGGATGGGCGGAAGCTGCGGGGCTTGCGTGGCGAGCACGGGCGGGCCGCCGATGCAGGTGACGGCAGACTTCACCGGCAGCGGCACGTCCACGACCCGAACCTTTTATACCGCCTATTTCGTGCTGGACATCACCGATCCGGAGCAGGACCCGGTCTTGCTCTGGTCCTTCAGCCGGTCCGATCTTGGCCTGTCCACGAGCTATCCGACGATCTTGCGTGTGAAACCCGCTTGCAGCGGGAACAATTGCGAGATCGACAATACCAATGCCAAGTGGTTCATGCTGGTCGGATCCGGCATGACCGGGTATGATGGAAGCAGCGCCCAGACGAGCAAGGTTTTTGCCGTCGATCTCAAGACCGGCCCGGTCGATGCGAGCAGCGGGACCAGTCTGGTGACGACCTTTACGACCAGCGACTCGAATTCGTTTTTCGGCGACCTCATCAGCCTCGACGCGCAATTGGATTATCGCGTGGATGTGGCCTATGCGGGGAATGTCATCACGTCGACCAGCCCGAAATGGATCGGCAAGCTTTACAGGCTGACGACCAACGGTGGAAACGTGGACCCCAGCACGTGGGGGATACTCAGCGGGTCCAACCGGGCGCCGACCGTTCTGTTGAGTACGTTTCCCTCGGACAACAGTCTTAAGGTGGGGCCGATCACTGCCGCGCCCACGGTCGCGGCGGACGATGTCAACAATATCTGGGTCTATTTCGGGAGCGGACGATTTTACGCCGTGGCCGATAAGACCAATACCGACACCCAGTACTTCTTCGGGGTGAAGGATCCGGTCGCGACAGGGGGCTGCACAGAATCCAGCGTGACAAGTTGTGCGAAAAACAATCTTCTCAATGTGTCCACTGTCACGATTTGTTCGACCTGCGCCACAGGAACGACCCAGGTCACGGGCATTTCGGGTGTCACCACGTTCGATGGGCTTCAATCCAAGGTCGAAGGGACGTCTTCGTCGCCGGGTATGGACGGCTGGTACATCACGCTGCCGGGGTCGGGGGAACGAGACGTGAGCACCCCGGTCATCATCGGGGGAACGGTCTTCTTTCCGACCTTTACTCCGACCAGCGATGTGTGCAGCTCGTCCGGCAACGGCTCTCTCTACGCGCTTTTCTACAAGACCGGCTCCGCCTACAAGGCGTCGGTCATCGGGACGGAGACCGTCGGGAGCAACGTCAATGTTAAGCGCTCCATGTCGTTAGGCACGGGGTTGGCATCACAGATGGCCGTCCACATCGGCGCTCAGGGAAGCGGCGAGGCGGGCTCTTCCGGCGGGGCGGGCAGTTCGGGGCGGGTGAGCCTGATCGGCCAGTCCAGCAGCGGCGCCATGACCAAAATTTCGGCCAGTCCGGCCTTGACGTCCTGGAGCCGGGTGATTTCCTGGATCAACCAGAGAGATTAGCGTGCGGCGTAAGGTGTCAGGCGTGGGGCGAAAGAGGGGGCCGCGTCTCCCTCGCGCCTTGCGCCTGCTGCCCCCGGTACTTCTTGTCTCAACCATCATCCTCGGATGCTCCTCCGAATCGTCTCAGCCAGATCCGTCGGCCTCGGCTCCTTCCGTTCCCCCGACCAACCCGGCTGACGCAGCAAGCCCCAACCATCCTCCAGTCATCCGCGCCATAAAGGTGATGCCCGAGCCGATTGTGCCCGGGGCGCCGGTGCAGGCTCAAGTGGATGTGGAAGACGAGGACGGCGACTCGGTCCTCTTGCGCCATCAATGGTTTGCCAACGGGGAGCCGATCGCGGGCGAGGTCAAGTCCACGCTCTTGCCCACGATGCTGAAGCGGGGCGATCAACTGGCCGTGGAGGTAGTCCCGCTGGACGGAAAGGTTGACGGAACTCCGGTCCGCAGCTCGCCCGTGACGATGCTAAACAGCCCGCCGGAAGCCACCAAGTTGACGATCGGGCCGAGTCCGGCACATCTTGGGGACCGGGTGGATGTCGAAACCGAGGGCAAGGACCAGGACGGGGACGCGATCACCTATACCTACCGCTGGTTCCGAAACAATGTGCCGGTGGAGGGGGGGAAGGGAGACCGGCCCAGCCTCGATACCACCGGATTTTCGCGAGGGGATGTGATCCTCGTGGACGTGACCCCTCACGACGGAATGGACAAGGGTCGGACGTTCCGGTCCCCCCAACTCACGCTCGTGAACAGCGAGCCCAGAATTACCTCCGCGCCGCCCTCGACGCTGAAGGAGGGGCGGTTCGAGTACCTCGTTACGGCCACCGATTCGGAGGGAGACCCCCTGGCCTACAGCCTCGACGCCGCGCCCCCCGGCATGACCATCGAGAAGGCCACCGGCCGAATCCTGTGGCAGATGCCCCCCGGAATCAAGGGTTCGCAGCGGGTCCGCGTGGTGGTGCGCGACGATCACGAAGGCCAGGGGTTTCAAGAATTCGAACTGGACGTGAGTCCCTCCTCCTAGCCCGCATTATTCATGAAAGCTTCTATTCCAACCGCCGATACGCCGCTGCGACAAGCCTGGCCGCTGACTTGACGCGGCCAGGCGGGCGGGCTCGCCGCTCGGTTGGTCGACATCCTATTAAAGGATGCCTCCCTTCCTTGCGGCTCCACGCGCCCGTCTCGCCAGGCGTCTCAGCGGTTTCATTACGAACCCTCATGAATAATGTGGGCTAGCCCGCCTTGTCCCTTCTTCGACCCTCTGCTAGAATGCGCTCGTCGGTCCTTGGTTCACTGACTCGATTCTTTCGGAGGATTCCACAACCTCAGCGTGCGTAAACTCAAGTTGCGAGAGGGCACCAATACCGCCAGCCTGTTCGGCTCGCGCGATCTGCACCTGAAGATGATCGAAAGCGATCTGGGAGTGCGGCTCTCGGCCCGTGGCGACGAGTTGATCCTGACCGGCTCGCAGGAGGCGGTGCGGAAGGCCGAGCGGCTCGTGATCGAGCTGGCAGCCCTGACCGCCGAGGGCTACGACCTCAAGGCCGAGGACGTGGCCGTGGCCCTCAAGGCCTCGCGCGGACCTGGGGAAGCCCCGCTCAAGGAACTGCTCCTGACCTCCGTTCCTATCGCCACCGCCAAACGCTTCGTCGCCCCCAAGTCGGCGGCGCAAAAAGCCTACCTGGAAGCGATACAGACCTACGATATCGTCATCGGCATCGGCCCGGCCGGAACGGGGAAAACCTATTTAGCCATGGCCATGGCGGTGGCCGCGCTAACGCGCAAGGAGGTCAGCCGCATCATCCTGGCCCGACCGGCGGTGGAGGCGGGGGAGAAGCTGGGCTTCCTGCCGGGCGACATGTACGCCAAGGTGAACCCCTACCTCCGGCCCCTCTATGACGCCCTCTACGACATGATGGATATGGAGCGGGCCAATCGCCTGGTCGAACGGGGCGAGATCGAGATCGCGCCGCTGGGCTTCATGCGAGGCCGCACGCTCAACGATTCGTTTGTGATTTTGGACGAGGCGCAGAACGCGACTGCCGAGCAGATGAAGATGTTCCTGACGCGGCTGGGGTTCAATTCCAAAGCGGTGGTGACCGGCGACATCACGCAAGTGGACCTGCCCTCCGACCGGGTGTCCGGACTGGTCGAGGCTCGGGACATTCTCCAGGAAATCCCCGGCATCCGGTTCGTCTACTTCGATCAGCGGGATGTCGTGCGCCACCGTTTGGTGCAGGAGATCATCGAGGCCTACGACCGGCACAGTCCGATCCGCCACAGCGGGGGCCGAGACGACAAGGCCGGGCGCGGGTTTGGCCGGGGTCCCCTCCGCGGGCCCCGCGGCCGGGCCGGCAACGGGGAGCAGCCCCACTGATGCCGGTGACGGTGCGTTGTACGGTCCGGCGCATCCCGCTGCGCCGCACCGAAATCGAACGGCTGGCGCAGCGTATTTTGGGCGCGACGGGCGAGCCCCTCGCCGACGTGAGCCTGTCCTTCATCGGCGATGCGTCCATGCGCCGCCTCAACCGGCAGTATCGCCGCAAGGATGCCCCCACCGACGTGCTGGCCTTTCCGATGCGGCATATTCGAACGCGCGTCACGTCTCACGCTTCACGTTTCACCTCTTCCATGCTCGGTGACGTGGTGATTTCGGTCCCGCAGGCGGCTCGCCAAGCATGCGAGCGTGGCCTCCCGCTGCATCATGAACTCGCCACGCTGCTCATTCACGGGATCCTGCACCTCCTCGGGTACGACCATGAACGAAACTTGCGCGAAGCCCAACGTATGCAGCGGAAGGAGCAGGCCGTTCTGCGGGCCATCGGTCCCTTGCTGGCGTTGGTGACGCGGAAAGGGTAAACGGGCGATCATTCCATGGGATGGCTCACGCGACTCAGCGAAGGATTGGCCAAGACCAGAGAGCGGGTGAAGGGCTCGCTCACGCGACTGGTCAGCCGAGGTCCGGACCCGGCGGTACTGGAAGAATTGGAAGAAACGTTGATCGCGGCCGACCTTGGCGTGCACACAGTCCAGCGGCTGATGGAGCGGTTGCAGTCGGAGCCGGGGGGCTTTGCCTCGGCCGGGCCAGGCGCGGGTCGCATCCTGGCAGTCTTAAAGAGCACGCTGCTGGAGACCTTGCAGCGTTGCGAGGGCCGGCCGCTCGAAGCCTTGGTTGAACAAGGACCGAAACCCTTCGTCGTGCTGGCGGTGGGGGTCAACGGGGTGGGTAAGACCACCACGGTCGCCAAGCTGGCGCAGCGATTGAAGGCGGCTGGGCACAAGCCCGTCTTGGTGGCTGCGGACACCTTTCGCGCCGCGGCGATTGAACAACTGGCGGTTTGGGGCGGACGAACCGGCGTGGATGTCGTGCGGCATCAACATGGGTCCGATCCTTCGGCCGTGGTGTTTGACGGCCTGGCCGCGGCCAAGGCTCGGAACGCCGATGTGCTGCTCATCGACACGGCCGGCCGGCTCCATACCAAGTCGAATCTGATGGATGAACTGAAAAAGATGAAGCGGGTCCTGGCGCGCGAGTTGCCGGGTGCGCCGCACGAGGTGCTCTTGGTGTTGGACGGGACCACGGGTCAGAATGCCTTGTCCCAGGCCAGGCAGTTCCATGAAGCGGTGGGGGTGACGGGGCTGGCCGTGACCAAGCTGGACGGGACCGCGCGCGGCGGGATCGTGGTGGCGATCGCCGAAGAGTTGAAGATTCCGGTCCGCCTGATCGGTGTCGGCGAGGCCGTCGACGATCTGCAAGCCTTCCGGGCCCAGGAATTTGTGGAGGCGCTCTTTGGACCAGCGTCATAATGTTCAGAAGGCCGTTGATTTTGCCTGCGCCATGATCCGGCCTCGAGTCAGTCTCGGTTGCGCGGTCGGTCGAGTCTGCTTCGACTACGTTCGTTTCGTCGTCTGAGCCCTATGCCGATTTGCGAGGCGCGCGCATGATGCTGAGGCCTCGGTTTCGTCGCCAGTACGGATGGCTCCTCGCCCTGATCGTCGTGATGACGACGGTCGCGCTGTTGGTGGGAGCCATCGCGATCCGTTATGTCGAATCCAGCCTGGTCACTACGACCGGAGATGCCTTGGCCTTGGCCGCCAACGATATCGCCGACAAGCTGAGTCGAAGCTTCTTCGAGCGGTACGGCGATACGCAGGTATTGGCGCACACGTCTGCGCTGAAAGACGGCGATCCTGCCGCCATCGCCGGCCATCTGGCCGCGATCCAGAACGCCTATCCGATCTACGCCTGGCTCGGTGTTGTCGATGCCATGGGCCGTATCGTGGCGGCCACCGACCGGTCGAGTCTCGGACGGGATCAATCGAGCCAACCGTGGTTTCAAGCGGTCCGGGACGGGATGGCGGTCCATGTGCAGGATGCGCAACTCTCCGAGGAGGCTGGCGGCGTCCTGGCTGTGGCCTTCACGGCTCCGATTCGAGGAGGCGCGGGGCAGTTTCTCGGCGCGGTGACGACACGGGTCAAACTCCAGTCGTTGGAGGATATGTTCGAAGAAACGGTGCATCCTCTGGCCGTGCGTCAGGGCAAAGCGGCGCTGGTGGAATGGCAGTTATTCACCCGCCAGGGCGAGGTCATCGTCGATTCGATCCTGCGGCAAGAAGGCCAGGTGAATCTCAAGCAACTCGGGTTGCCGTCGGTACAGCAGCCCATGGCGGAGGGGCCGGGCTATGTCGAGGAAGAGCATCGGCGCCGACACGTTCAGGTCGTGACGGGCTATGCCCCGGTAAAGGGGTACCGAGAGTTTACCGGATTGCAGTGGGGGGTATTGGTCCGGATGGAGCGGCGCGACATCGTCGCTCCGATGTGGGCCTTTCTCTGGAAATTAGGAGCGGTGGGGGCGGTGCTCTGGGGCCCGATGTTCGGGCTGTTGCTCTGGAGCGTGTGGCGACTAAAGGCGGAATGGGCCAGGGCATTGGAGGCGGAAACGACGGTCCGCGAGAGCGAGCAGCGGATCCGCACGATTCTCGAAACCGCGTTGGATGCCGTCATCGTCATGCGCGCCGATGGCCGAATCAGGGACTGGAATGCGCAAGCCGAAGCGATGTTCGGTTGGTCCCACGAAGAGGCTGTCGGGAAGCTGCTGTCGCAGACGATCGTGCCTCCCCGGCATCGCGATGCCCATGAACGAGGCCTGCGACATTTCCTGGAGACCGGCGAAGGGCCGGTCCTGAACCGGCGGTTCGAGATTACCGCCTGCCACCGCAATGGACGCGAGTTTCCCGTGGAATTGACGATCTCGCCCGCACAACATGAAGGGGCGTGGACCTTCAGCGCCTTTGTGCGCGATATCACGGAGCGCCTACAGTCGGAGCGGGCGTTGCGGGAGAGCGAAGAAAAATTCCGCCTGATCATGGATCACGCCAACGATGCACTGTTCTATCTGGATACGGCTGGCGTGATCGGGTGGGCGAATCGCCGGGCCGAGGCGCTGACGGGCCGGTCCATGCAGGAGCTGGTCGGGCAGCCCTTGATCGAGATGCTCTCGTCTCAATCCAAAGTTCTTGTCGAATCACGGTTGGCTGCGGTCCGGCGCGATGAACCCGTGGCCCCGATGGTGGAGTTGGATTTCATCTGCCCTGATGGCCGGTCCGTGAGGCTGGAAGTGAGTGCCTCCAGCGTGAGGACAGGCGCCAACACGGTCGGCCGGCTGCTGGTCGCCCGCGACCTGACCGAGCGCCAAAAAATGGAACAGCAGCTCCGGCAGGTGGACAAGCTGGCCGCCATGGGGACCTTGCTGGGAGGCCTTGCGCATGAACTGAACAATCCCCTCTTTGCGGTGACGGGGTATGCGCAACTGATGGGTGAAAAAATGAAGCAGGGCCAGGTCGAAGGGCTGATCGCCGATCTGGCGGAGATGAATGAAGCGGCGCAACGGGCGAAGGCGATCGTGGACCGATTTTTACGGATCGCCAGAACGGGCGGCGGTTCCCCCGGACCATGTCAGGTCAATGCCCTTGTAGAGCAAGCCCTCGATCTGGTGGCCAACGATTGCGCGATCCACCGGATTGTGGTACGCCGACAGCTGCAAGCCGGGCTCTTGCCGGTGTCGGCCGATAGCGCCGACTTGACGCAGGTTTTCCTGAATCTGATCACCAATGCCGAGCACGCGATGGTGGCTGCGCACGGACAAGGGACTTTGACAGTCACGACGGGTCCGGTGTCGGACCGCTCGGGAACCTGGGTCGAGGTCTGCATTGCCGACGATGGGCCCGGGATCGCTCCCGAACATCAGGCCCGCATCTTTGAACCGTTTTTCACCACGAAACCGGTGGGACAGGGGACCGGTCTCGGGTTGGCGATTTGTCACCGCATCGTTACCGACCTCGGAGGGACGCTGCGAGTGGACAGTACCGAAGGCCAGGGCGCGACGTTTATCGTCCGGCTGCCGACAGCCGAGCCCCCATCAGTCGCAGAGCGGTCGACTGTCACAGGAGGCTGAGCATGGCGAGAATCTTGGTGGTGGACGACGAAAGGACGGTCTGTAATCTTCTGGAGGAGGTGTTCGTCCGCCATGGCCACCACGTCTTGACGGCGACCGGAGGCCGGCAAGCCATCGCGCTGTTTCAAGAACACCGTCCGGACGTCACGCTGCTGGATCTTCGCATGCCGGAGATGGACGGCATCGCCGTCCTGCAACGGATCAGGGCAATCGATCCGCAGGCGGCCGTGGTGATGTTGACCGGCGGAGGGGCCGAGGCACTGGAAGATCAGGCCCGCCGTCTGGGGGTGACCGATGTTCTGAAGAAGGGGCTGTCGCTGCCGGATCTGATCGGCGCGTTGGACCAGGTGTTGGGCAAACCGGCTCCTTCTCGACCGGACCTGCCTACAGCAAACAGTGCGTCGCCGCAGCCCGCCTCGGGTCAGGCGACGATCCTGATTGTGGACGATGAGGCGATGATCAGGGACATGCTCGCCAAGTTCTTGACCCTCCGGGGGTACCGGATCCGCACCGCGCAAAACGGTGCGGAGGCGTTGGCGATGGTTGAACAGGAGCCGCCTCAGATGGTGGTCCTGGATATGTATATGCCGGGCATGAACGGCGTCGAAGTCTTGCGCCAACTTTTGGCCAAGCACTATGCAGGCGGGGTCGTGGCCTTGACCGCCAGTCAGGATGAACATTTGCTCCAGGAAACCTTGGAACTGGGGTCGGTCGATGTCCTGGGCAAGCCGGTGGACCTGGACCGGCTGGAGTTGGTGATTCAAGTCGGGCTGGTGATGACGGGACGCTGAGCCGGAGCCGAACAGGGTGGGAGAGTTGGCAGCCGATCCGCAGAGCACCCATCATGTCGGGCGGCTCATCCACGTCATGGCGACGACCGTTGCCGTGCTCACCGCACTATCCGGACTGACGCTTCCACCGGCGGCCGCATCCGAGAGTCGACCCGCGTCCCTTCAGGCCGAATCGATCGCGATACAAGCACACGATTTGACGATCACGCTGAACCCGGATCATCACGGGCTGCGCGCCACTGATCGGGTGACGCTCGAGGTCCGGTCATCCGTCCTCCACACGATTCCCTTCACGTTGAATAAAGCCCTGCGCGTGACCCACGTCTTCGAAAAGAGCCGAGAGGGGATGCGTCCTTTGGCCTTTACGACGGACCCCGCCCATCCCTCCGCTGAGAACAACGAGCTGGAGGAGGGAACAAGGGCGAGAACGCAACAGGTGCTTGTTCGCCTGAGCGATAAGGCGGTGAGTAAGGAGGCGTTGGTTCTGGAGTTCAGCTATGAGGGCACGCTCGACGACCCGCCCCGCGAGTCTCGCCAACTCCGGTTCGTGACGCCCAGCGAGACGGAAGGCCATATCGGAGGCGAGGGCGTCTACCTGAGCGGCGAGACCCACTGGTATCCGGATGTCGAAGGTTCCTTGCCGACCTTCGCCGTGCGCGTCGCCCTGCCCGAAGGCTGGTCGGCGGTGACGCACGGCCGAGCGGTCGCGCGGCTGGTTCAGGCCGGTCACATGGTCGAGGATTGGGAGGTAACGGCGAGGACCGAAGCGCTGTCGCTGGTGGCGAACCGGTTCGTGCAGGCCCATCGGGAGTGGAAGGCTCCGGACGGGCGGACGGTGGACGTGGCGACCTACCTGTTCCCGGAAGAGGCTCAGCTGGCCGAGGAGTATCTGGACGCGACCGTCCGCTACCTCGACGCCTATAGTCGTCTATTGGGGCCCTATCCCTTTCCGAAGTTCGCCGTGGTCGAGAATTTTTTTGCCAGCGGGTTGGGCATGCCCTCGTTCACCCTGCTGGGCAGCGGTGTGGTGAAGCGGCACTATATCCAGCCCTATGCCCTTGGGCACGAGATCGTCCATTCCTGGATCGGCAACTGGGTGTTGAACCGGAGGGAGCAGGGCAATTGGGTGGAGGGGCTGACGACCTATCTGGCCAATTATTATTACGATGAGCTCACCGGAAAGCCAGACCAGGCCCGAGACCAACGTCGCTTGATGCTCTTGAGCTATGCGGTTCACGTGCGGCCGGAGGAGGACTATCCGGTGGCGGCTTTCAGGCAGAAGACCGACCAGAAGGACAACGCCATCGGGTATCAAAAGACCGCGATGATCTTTCACCAGCTCCGCCGGGAGCTAGGCGACGCAGTCTTTTGGCCGGCAATCCGCCGGCTGGTGGCCGGCTATGGCGGGAGCTATGCCGGGTGGGAGGATATCGAACGGGTCTTCGCCGCGGCCAGCGGGAAGGAACTGCGCTGGTTTTTCGCCCAATGGGTCGAACGGCCGGGCGCGCCGCTGGTGACGATTGCGGCTGCCCGAGCCGACCGACCTCTCGATGCCGATCCGAACTCCGGCCGTCGGCTTGCCGTTCGGATGGTCCAAAGCGGGGAGCCGTACCGCCTCCGCCTCCGGCTCGTGGCGGATTTGGCGGGAGGGAGGACACACGAGTCTTGGGTGGAAGTGTCCGCCGCCGAGCAAACCTTAAGCGTTTTCATGCCCGGCGCGCCGATCCGTCTTCGCCTCGACCCGGATTTCGACACGTTTCGTCGTCTGCCCAGGGAGCGCCTCCCTCCGATGCTCAACCTCTATGTGACCGACCGGAGCCGGACCTTGGTGCTGCCGGCAGCCGAGCCTGCGCTGGAGACGGCTCCCTATCGGGAGTTGGGGCGGCAGGCGGCTTCGCGCGAACCGGCCATGGCGCAGATCACCGATCGGGAGCCGGTGCCGGCCGAGGGGTCGTTGCTCATTCTGGGTGGGCCGACGCTCAACGAGGGGGCGGCGGTCATGCGGCAGGCCTGCGGCGAGAGGGTCCGATTAGAGCGTGACCGCTTTACACTCGACGGGACCGTCTACGAGGGGCAGGGCCTTGCGCTTCTCTTGTCCTGCCGGCGTCCGGGGCATCCGGGCAGTGTCGCGACGTTGTTTTACGGCCTGTCGCCTCAAGCGGCGGCCAAGGTTGCACGCTTGCTATTTTTTTATGGATGGCAGAGTTATGTGGTGTTCCGAGATGGAACCGTGGTGACGCGGGGGGATTTCTCCTCCGCGCGAGACGAACTGGAGGTGTCCGTTGAAACGGTGAAAGGTGATGGGTGATGAGTGATCGGGCTGCATGCATGAAACATGAACCAAGGAGAAGGCAGGTTATGGCATGTAGGTTGACGAAGGGGGTGATCGGGCTGGTGACGATGTTGGCATGGTTTGTTCAGGACGATCTGCACATTCCGATCGACCCATCACCCATGACCGATCACCCTTTACTGGCTGCGGAACCTTGGCCGGTGCCCGTGAAAGCCGATCCATCAGAACGTCATTTGGCGAATGTTCGACAACTGACGTTCGGTAACAAGAATGCCGAGGCCTATTTCTCCTTCGACGGGACGAAGTTGATTTTTCAGTCCACGACCGATTACGGGGATGGGCCGCAGATGATCGATCAGCCGAGGGTAGGCACCAGCCTGGGCTGCTATCAAATGTACGTGCTGGATCTGCAGAGTCGGGCCGTCAGACGGGTCAGCACCGGTGTCGGGGCCACGACCTGCGGCTATTTCTTCCCTGGGGATCGCCGAATTCTCTTTTCCTCGACACATCTCACGAGTCCGAACTGTCCCCCCAAGCCCAAGATCGAAGGGCGATACCGTTGGGCGCTGGATAACTACGACATCTTTTCGTTCAAGGTGGACGGTCAGCAGCCCCATCGGATGACGACCACGGCCGGCTACGACGCAGAGGCGACGATCTCGCCGGATGGCAAGACGATCGTCTTCACCTCGGTGCGGGACGGGGATCTCGACCTCTATGCCATGAATATGGACGGGACCCATGTCCGGCGTCTGACCGACGAACTGGGCTATGACGGGGGGGCATTCTTTTCGCCGGACAGCAAACGGATCGTCTATCGGGCATCGCATCCCAAGGAACCGGATGCCGTCGCCCAGTACAAGGCTCTGCTGGCGCAAAACCTGGTCGAGCCGGGTCAGCTGGAAATCTTCGTCATGAACGCCGACGGGACCGGCAAGCGGCCGGTGACGGCCAACGGCGCGTCCAACTTCGCCCCCTTCTTTCACCCGGACGGGCGCCGGATCATGTTTGCCTCCAATGTGCAGGAGCGGCGGGACGGGGCGCAGGCCGACAAGCCCAAGGGGCCGCCGACGTTCCACCTCCACATCATCGGCGAGGACGGGCGCGGCTTGGAGCAAGTGACCTTCGCGGGCGGCTTCAACAGCTTCCCGATGTTCTCGCCGGACGGCACGCAGTTGGTTTGGATCTCCGACCGGGGGGCCGGCGCCCGCGGCGAGTTCAATATCTTCATTGCGGATTGGGTGCCGTGACTTCGTCAGGCGAATGGCGAGTGGCAAGGGGCCAGGGGCAAGATGGGCAGCTCCTGTGTGCCTCACCCCTCGCCTCTTGCCTCGTGCCCCTTGCCTTGTCTTGCGCGGCCCTGGCCCTCATGTTCTGGGGTCTCCATCAGCTCGACCTGCCCGTTATCCGGTTCATGCGTTCGGTGCACCAACCCTGGCTTGAACACGGCGGCGATCTGCTGGCGCGCCTTGGCAGCGGCGCAGCCCTCGTAGCCTTCAGCGCGGCGATGCTCGTCGCCGGCCGTCTGCGAATGCAGCCGACTCTTTTTCATGCCGGTGTTCAGGGGTTGGTGGCCCACGGCGCGTCGGCGCTGGTGACCCAACTGCTCAAACATACGATCGGCCGGCCCAGACCGCGCGTGACCCAGGAGGGAGAATTTCAGTTCGAACCGTCGTTTGTCAGCGGATTCGATTCCTTCCCCTCCGGCCATACCTCGGCCTCCTTCGCCGTAGCTACGGTGCTGGCCCGCCATTTCCCCCGGCTCGGCTGGATCGGCTATCTGGCCGCGGCGCTGATCGCCTGCAGCCGTGTCTGGCGTGGCTCGCACTTTCCGACCGATGCGGTTGGGGGAGCGGCGATCGGAGTTTTGATCGGGGCGTTGCTGGCCTATTCGTACATGGACTGGCTCACGGTCTGCGCGCGGATGCTCACCAAGCTGGCGCTGGCCCTGTCGGCGGTCTTTGCGCTGTTCTGGCCCATGGTGCACTCCTCCTTCAATCACGAGGGAGCCCTGTGGCTCACAGGGGCGGGGATGGTCGCGATCCTCGTCGGTCTCGGACTGCGTTGGCGCGCGGCGTTCGAAGGCCAATCAACGGACGCCGGTCCCTGGCCCAGGCTTCTGCTCGGGGCCGGGCTGGCGTTGAGCACCGGTTTCTGGCTGGTCTCGGCGGCGGCCATGCTGGCGCTCGTGGCATGGGGGGCGAGCCGGACGAACAGGGGCATCCCGTCCGGTCGTGAATGTGAGCCGGCTCTGCGTCAGCCGCGGTTCCTAGTGGAGACTTGCGTGATGATCGGCGTGGGCCTTGCGGCTCTCCTCCTGTCCATGGTGCAGGGTCTTCTTCCTCTTCTTTGACTTCCCATCGCGAATCTTATCCGTGCGGGCCGAATCGGGGGACCGGAACCGGGGGCTTGTCGGGGAGGCCTTTGACCATCGGCTCGTTGGACAGGAGACTATACCCATATCGTTCCAGAATGACCTGGTAGTCCTTGGCTTCGGGCGGAAGCTGGGGCTTCAAGCGGGCGGGCATCATGATTATGGTCCGTCCCGGCTGGGTCAGGTGCGGCTGCATCCTGGCCTCCTCTCCGGGCTTGATGAGGATGGCTTTCCGCTTCGCATAAAAAATCAACGAGGGTCTCGGAGGGCCGTAGAGGATCAACCGGTCGTCCGGACCCAAGTTTACCCCGGCCGTGAAGGCCAGCTCCTGCGGAGGGGAGACGAAGTACCGGCTGAAACGGGGGACGGTGATTTGGAGCGAGACCAGCAACACGAGTCCGATCGTCGCCCCTGCGCTCCAGAAGGCCGCGCCGCGCCGCTCGCGCAAAAGTCCGAAGTAGCCCACCAGGGCCGTGCCGATGATGAGGATAAACCCGGCCGCCGGCGGACCGAGCCCCGGATCCACTTGAGCGGCCATCGGAAATTCCTTGGTCATCGTGTCCACGAAATGGGCGTAGAGCGACGGAGAGGCGGCCAGGCCGAAGCCCAGCAGCGAGCCGGTGACGATCAGGAGGCGCAACGAGGCGCGGAGTCCGGCCGTGGCCGGGTCTTGCAGGTACCGGTGCCAGTAGGCGGCCGTCAGCAGGGCGGCGGCCGGAAAGAGTGGGCCGATATAATGGGGAAGCCGTGTGGCCGAGGCGCTGAAGAACACAAAGGTGGCGACGATCCATAGGGAGGCGAACAGCTCCAGTTCCTGGGCGCCCTCTTCCTTTTCGTTGCGACGATCCGCCCAATAGTCCCGCCAATTGCGCAGGCTTTGATAGAGCGCCGCAGGCAACAAACCGCTCCAGGGAAAAAACCCGAAGAGCAGAACCGGAACATAGAAGAATAGGGTTCCCCCGTGCCCGCCGATTACGTTTAGGAACCGCCCGATCGTGTCCGCCTGGGCCGAGGCCGTGTAGCGCGCGCCGTGAATGGCCAGCATCATGCCGTACCAGGGAAGCGCCAGGGCGAGGAAGACCAGCGACCCGGCCAGCGGAAATCCAGTCTGCCAGAACCGGCGCCAGCGATGCGTGATCGTGAGGTAGGGCACGATGGCCAGGAGCGGCACGGCGAAGCCGATCGGTCCCTTGGTGAGCGTCCCCAGTGCCATGCCTATGTACAGCAGCCAGAGGTAATGACGGGCCTTGCCGGTCCCATGGAAGCCCAGCCAGAACCCGAACAAGGCGAGGGTGGTGAAAAATATCAGCACGCTGTCGGTGAGCACCAGGCGGCCGATCGCGACGATCTCCACGTTCAGAAGCAGCATCAACGAGCCGAGAAAGCCCAGCGTCGCTCCCCGCACGCGCGCGAGGAACCAGTACTGCAGGAGGATCAACGCCAGGCCGAAGAGGGCCGACGGGAGACGGGCGGTGAACTCGCTGACGCCGAAGAGGCGGTAGGCGCCGCCGATCAGCCAGTACAGGAAGGCCGGCTTGGCGAAGCGCGGCTCCCCGTTCAGGGTGGGGGTGACCCAATCGCCGCTCTCGACCATCTCCCGGGCGGCTTCGGCATTGCTGCCTTCGTCCCGGTCCGTCAATCCCAAGGTGCCGAGTCCCAGGAAGAACAGGAGTCCGGCCAGCGCCAGGAGCAGCAGGAGTGATGAGTGACGAGTGATGAGTGATGGGTGCCGATCGCTCATCACCGATCACCCTTCACACATCGCGGCCGTGGGGATTGCGGCGAATTAGCATCAGGTTGCGAATGTAGACGAAGGACCCGACACTCTGCCCGGCGATGAACACCGGGTCTTTCCGGAAGATGGCATAAGCCAGAGTAATCAGCCCTCCGGCCAGGCTCATATACCAGAAGGCAACGGGGACGTGACTCCGCGAGCTGCGTTCGGAGGCGAACCACTGGACGACCCAGCGCATAAAGAAAACCGTCTGGCCGAAGAATCCGATGCCCAGCCAGATTTTTTCGGTGGTGCTCATAGGTATAGGGCCGGAGGCAAGTGGCTAGGGGCAATAGGCGATAGGTATGAAGACAGTGGCCTGAAGCCTAGGGCCTCTTTGCAATCGAAACTTGTCGTGTTTTGATGAGACTGCCGATCATCTTTCCTAATGTCTCGCATTCTGTCTCCATGTCTTCATAAGAGGTCTTCTTAAGGTGTCCGGATTCAAAAGCGATATGGAGTTGTGTCCGTAGCTCAGCAAGAGAGCCCTTGGCTATGTAGAAAAAACGAGCGGCTTCTTTGTCTGTCCCTCGCTCATCACCCTCGGCCAAATTGCTGGCGACACTGACCGCGCTACGACGAATCTGATCCCAAAGTCCGAAATTCCTGTTCCGTGTTTCTTCTTCTGAGAGTCGATAGAGCTGTACGGCAAGGTCTTTGGCTCTTTGCCAAACTACCAGATCCTTAAAGCCGTTCTTGCCCATCGCCTCTCATCTCACAGGCCTTGCCCATTGCCTCTTGCCTCGTGCCCAGCGCGAAGCGATAGCGCAGCGCCCGGCTCTGCATCCAGCGGACGGCAAGGAGATCGTAGAGACTTTTGAACAGCCGGTTGCCGATCCCATACTTGGATGCTCCGTGC
Source organism: Nitrospira sp. (assembly GCA_016873495.1). Classification (GTDB taxonomy): domain Bacteria; phylum Nitrospirota; class Nitrospiria; order Nitrospirales; family Nitrospiraceae; genus SYGV01. Next base: position 88,920 of record VGXC01000005.1, read on the forward strand.
GCGCGCGGCAAGTGGCGCACCGGGACTTCCGTGACGGTGAACCCTTGCATCTGGGCCAGGGCGGGAAAGAAGCGGTGCATGCCCTCGAAGAGCGGCATCCGCTCGACCACCCGCCGCCGGAAGACTTTCAGGGAGCAGCCGGTATCGTGGATCCGGTCGCCGGTCACCGTGCTCCGGGCCAGAAACGCGATGCGCGAGGAGAGCTTCCGGACGAGGTTGTCGTGCCGGTCCGTGCGCCAGCCGCAGACGAGATCGTACTGGGCCGCCAGCGGCAGCAGCTTGGGAATATCCGCCGGATCGAATTGCATGTCTCCGTCCATCGTCACGATCAACTCGCCGGTTGCGTGGCGAAAGCCCGCATCGAAGGCCGAGGTCTGTCCGTAATTGCGATCGAAGTGCAGGACGGCCACCTCCGGGTGCTGCGCAGCCAGGGTGTCCAGGAGGGCGCTGCTGCCGTCCGTGCTGCCGTCGTCCACATAGAGGATTTCAAACGACGCCCGCCGCGACTCGTCCTGCCCGGCCAGGACCTTGAGCAACTGCTCGGTGAGCGGGGGCAAGTTGTCCCGTTCATCCTTGATGGGAATGACGACGGACACCCAGGGGTGGGTCGGCTCTGTCATGTCGGTGTGGGGTGCTCCTTGCTGGGTCGGCCGATTGCAGGATCAGGGGCGCATTGTAACGAATCCCTTTCGGAGGGTCAAACGAATCCCGCCGTGAACGGCGTTGCGCTGTCGGATGCATTCAGTTCGGTCGAACGGACGCGGCGCCGGCGGGAGCCTATCCGGCCTGGGCCACGGTGAAGCGCATGGTGCCGATCAGGCTGATCTCGGTGACTTCCCACCCGATGTGAATCTCCACTTTGTACCGACCGGGCTTCCAGCGGTCTGCGGGAGGGAAGAGCTTGAGGTAGCCGCTTTCGTCCTCGAGCGCCAGATACATGGAATCTTTGGTGACCGGCTGCTTGGGGTCAAGGCCCTCCACTTGTTCGGGATAGCAGACCCCGACGACCTGATAGGACTGATAATGGGGGAAGACCGTGAAGACGATGAAGATGGACGGCGCATCCGGGCGGAAGATATCGGTCGGATTGACCGGGACGATTTCGTGCGTCCGCCGGAAGCCGAGTTCCTCGTCGAATCCCTCCGCGACCAGGATAGAACGAAAGACGCCTTGGGGCGGGGCGTCGAAGTTATAGGCGGGCTGGTCCGCCTTGTTCTGAAATTCCTGGATCGGCACGTCGCGCGTGAGGGGGATCTCTTCAGCCGGAGCCGGGCCGGGCCAAGGCAGGACCAACGCGGCCGTGCCGGCCAGGAGCATGCGAGAGAAGACCGTCGCCATCCTTCATTGATACACAGATGGTTGCCCGCCTGTCAACGGAGGCGAGCGGCGGGTTGAAAGTCGGCTACATCTGCCGCTGCGAACTTTGAGGGCGGTGGTCGCGGGGTGACGGCCAGCAGGCTGGTGGGTTGCGGGGGTAGGAGGGTTTTGCTAGAATCCACCCCCTTCGAGCAACAGGCCGGTTTGGCAAGGCAAGGATCGTTTTGTTATGACCACGACGTTTTCCAAGAATCCCGACGCCCTCCCGCAACTCATCGGCGAGTTTGAGCCGCTGGATGCGTGGCAGGCCCACATCAGCCAGATCTTTTACGGTCTCCGCGCCGGACGCATCCGCGACTACTATCAGACCTTTGCCAGCGCGGACTATCGCCTGGCCCACGCCCTGGCGGCGGACTACTATGCTCGCGTACTCGCACGCGAGCAGGCAAGCGGCAAAGGGCAAGCGGCGAGGGGAAAACCAACTTCTGAAGATCCAACCCCTTGCCTCTCGCCTCTTGCCTCTCGCCTGGTTGTGCATGAATGGGGCTGCGGGAACGGGAACCTGGCCGCCTGCTTCCTCAGCCACCTGCGGAAGCTGGATCACGCGGGGACCGTCTACCCCCGCGTCCGCTACGTGCTGGTGGACGATCAAGCCGTCTTGTTGGACGCCGCCAGAAATCACCCCGACCTGGCCGACCATCAGGATCGGCTGGAGGTCCTCTGCGCCGATGTCGGGGACCTGGCATCGGTCACGGACCGGACGGTGGATCGCATTATCTGCAACGAGCTATGGAATGAGTTGCCGACGAAATTGATGCTCCGAAATGCGGGCGAGGTGGAAGAGGAGTATCTGCGCCCCAACCTGAGCGAAGCCAAGCATGAGGAAATCCAGGACTGGCCCGGCTTCGTCCGGGCGTTCGAGGCGAAGGACAGCCAGGCGCTCGGCCGATTCCCCCCGTTCCTGGAGGATATCGTCTGGGAAAAGGAGTACCGCAAGACCGAATGGAAAGCGGTGCCCTACCGGAAGACGATTACGGAGTTCCTCAAGAAAATCGACGACCAGGTGCTGGTCCCTGTGAACCTGGGCGCCTTCGCCACGGTCAAGGAAGCGAAGCGGGTGCTCGCCGACGGGGCCATCGGATTCAGCAGTTTCGACGCGGGGACGGCAGACCTGGCCGTGCTCAACGACCCGGACAAGCCCTGCTACGGTCAGTTCGGCGGGCAGTACAGCTTTATGGTCAATTTCGCCCTCGTAGAAGCGGTGGCCAGGCACCTCGGCATGGCCACGGTGACCCTTGAATCCCAGCGGGAGTTTGTGGGGCGGAACCTGGGCACGAATGTGCTGAGTGTGATGGATTTGCTCGCCGCCTTTCCCAGCGCCGACCGACTGGCGCCGTGGGAGCAGGACCGGCTGATTATCAAAACGATTCGGCTCCTGAACCAGCGGTACCAGAGCCCCTATGATAGGCCCATGGAGTTTACCTTGCGGCAGGACATGCCGACGGCGGAGCGGGCGGAGCTTGAAGGAATCCTGCGCTCGTTGAAGCGGGATGGAATCCCCGACACGGTGGCCTATGTGAGCGACGAGGAAGTGTCCGGAGTGCTAGGAGAGCTGGAAACATTAGGGTATGACCCGCATATGGTGCAGGCGGCCTTGCGCGTCCACCCACAATCTGTGGACTATTTGCACCTCTACTTAAACTATTAGCGGTGTCCTTGGGGGACCTAGAGAAATTTTCAAAGGAAATCCTTGACTTGATATGAAAATTTTTGTAGCCTGGCGCCGTTTCTCGTGCTAGGGTCCGTTTCTGCCAATCGGGAAGCGGGCGGTTTCATAAGAGAAAAAACTCTGTTCGCCATGATTTCAATGATTTCATAGGGCGCGAAAAGAGGGAAACATGTTCGGTTCGTTCGGGTGGATGGAACTGGTGCTGATTTTGATCATCGTCCTCATTATCTTTGGAGCCGGTAAGATTCCCCAGTTGGGGGAAGGGCTGGGCAAGGCAATCAAGGGGTTCAAGAAGTCTGTCCATGAACCGGACCCTGTCGACGTGACGGCGGTTCCGGCGGCACCGGAGCAAGCGGCGCAGTTGGCGCCGGCGGGGCAGACGGTCCAACAGGCTCAGCCGGTGCTGCAATCGACGCCGGCGGCACCGGAGCCGACCAGACAAGGCTGATCGCCTCTGGTCCCTCCCTTCGCCCCCGGGGGGAGAGGGTGACGCGGAGAGCAAGGATATGTACGATGTTCGGGCTGGGAGCAGGAGAGGTGCTGATCATTCTGGTCATCGCCTTTCTCTTGTTCGGTCCCAAGCAGCTTCCTGAAATCGGACGGCAGGTCGGCAAAGCGGTCAAGGGATTCAAGGAGACGGCGGACGATCTCCGGAAGTCGGTAGAGCCGGAAGTCAACATGATCCAGCAGGAAGTCAAGATGGTGGAGCAGGACCTGCAGGCCTCGATGAAAGAAGCGGAAGAAGAGATCGAACGGGTGACGAACAAACCGGAACAAATATCGACTAATAGCCAGCAGGCGTCGACCAATAGCTAGAGACGCAGGACTCGGCCCGAACAGGCGACCGTTTAATTCTGAACGCTGTCGAAAGGGGGTGACGGGAACAGATCAGATTCTTTGGCAAGGGGCGCAGTAGTGCGAACGGAAGTTGCGCGCCTCGCTGAGCGACTCGATGCCTGTGGCACAACAGGCCTTTACCAAAGCGTACGAGCATGTCGCGCATATGACAGAGCGAAAATCTTGCGATTCTCGCAGCGACAGGGGAACAGTGAGCGCGACGTGCGGCAGGGAGGAGGAAGCAGCAGCGGCAGGAAAAAGCCGCCGTTGTTGTGAAGCCCAACTCACAGGAGGAACGTTATGAACCGCATCAGTTCGTTGAAAGGGTGGCTGAGCCGCCCGATTGCGTTGACGGTGGCCGTCCTGGCCGCCGGTCTGCAGTTGCTCGCGTCCCCGGTCTTCGCCGGGTACGAGCTGCCGCCGGGCGAGCGCATCACCAACTTGCCCCCGATCCCGCGGGCAATCCCGCAGAAGGAAGCCTACGAGAACTACGATCCGGTTATCGGCCGGAACTTCGATGTGAAAAACCTCTGGCTGCGCGCCGACTTGCGCGTCAGGCCGGAATATCGGAACGGCGTCTGCTTCGGCGGCGGCGCGCCGTCCGGCGGGGCCTGTAACGCCTTCAGCAACTCCTCCAACGGAGCGCGCGGGGCAGGCCGAGTCAACTCGGGGCCCAACGCCAGCGACTTTTACGTCCAACAGTGGGCGCGGTTGGGCATCGGGTACGACCTCTCGCCCGACGTGAACTTCTACATGGAAATCATCGACAGATCATCGACAGCGCGACCTGGGGCGGCAACGGCAATCCCAACAACGCGGGCAACTCCGGCGATCCGCTGAACAACGCTTGCGGCGCGAATGCGGCAGGGACGCAGGCGAACTGCCGTCTGGGCGTCAGGGCCGCCTACATGCTGGTCCGGAACCTGGGCGACATCCAGGGCCTGAGCATGAAGGTGGGCCGCCAGTACATCATCTTCGGTAACCACTCTCTGTTCGGCCACTTCGACTGGGCGAATACCGGCTACTCCCACGACGGTATCATGTTTCAGTACAGCACCAAGAACTTCGATTCCTACTTGGGCTGGTTCCGGAACGCAGAGTCGGATCTCTTGCAGGGAGCTCCGGTGGGCAGCCTGAATGCCAATATCGCAAGTTGCGGCAACACTACGGCGGGCACGGCTTGTACCGCGGCGCAGCGGGGGGCGACCGGACGGGACGGGAGCGCCGACGCCGACATGTTCATCTTCTACAACCAGATCAAGTCGGTGCCGGGTTTCCTGATCGAACCCTACTACATCCTGTACATCAACAACATGAATACGTATGACAACCTTGCCCAGGGCCTTGGAACGGCCAAGCACTCCAACCAGATCCGGCACAACTTCGGCAACCGGACGGAAATGCGGAAGGGCAATTGGGATATCATCAACGAAATCGACTGGCAGACCGGCCGGATGTCCAGCGGTCTCCAGGGCCAGTCGCGTGACCTGACGATCAATGCCTGGGCCACGAGAAACTGGATCGGTTATACCAACTACGACAGCAAGTGGAAGCCCCGCTACGCGATCGGTCTCGACTATGCGTCCGGCGACGGGAATGCCAACTGTACGACGAACGGGACATCGACCAATACGGGTATGCGTTGTTCGACGGCCAACACGTTCGAAAACTTCTTCCCGACGAACCACATCCACATGGGCTACATGGACATCCAGGGCTGGAAGAACATGATGAGCCCGCAGTTCAACTACCAGGCTCGTCCGTCGGAACGGGACCACATCGAGATCTGGTACAGCCACTTGCGCTTGGCCAATGCCAAGGACAACTGGTACCGTGGCGCGCAGGGCGTCTATGTCTGGTCGCGGACCGACAACACGAAGACCCACATCGGCGACGAAGTGGACTTTACCTGGACGCGCATGTTTGCGGATGGAAAGGTGGCCTTCCAGACGACCTATTCGCACATGTGGGCCGGCGACTATCTCTCTCAGAACCTGGGACAGGCCGGCGGACAGGATTGGGCCTATGCCCAGCTCTGGATGAACTTCTAGTCAGGCGCGAGGCGCGAGGCATGGGGCGAGAGGCAGATTTCAAACCTCTAGCCCCTCGCCTCTAGCCCTTAGCCTGAACGGAAACAGGAAAGGAGACTAACCGATGAAAAAGTTTATGCTGTTGACGCTGGGCACGGTCGCCCTGGCCATGCTGAGCCAGCCTCCGGTGGCCAAGGCTCAGAGCGGCGAGGCATTGGCGAAGGCCGCCCAGGCGGTCAAGGAACTGACGGATTTCCCGACCCTGGGCAAGCGGACGACGGTGGATCTGAACGCCCGCGGCGGCGCGGACGTGGGGCAGATGGGCAAGGCAGCCGGTTTGTTCCAGGAGGCGCTGGCTTCGGCCAAGTCCGGTGGGGCCGACGCCAAGGCGATCCATCAGTTGGAAATGGCGCTCGCCTATGCAAAAGCCAGAGAGCACAAGGAAGCCCGCCTGTCCGGTGAAGGGGCCCTGTTCTACCTCTGCAAGCAGAACAACGGCGAGCCGAAGGAAACCTGCGACAAGGTTCCCAAGTTCGGGAGCTACGTCGCTCCATAACCGGGACTCAATCACAGCTGCGGCACTGTGAAAAGATCCCCGCCTGGGTGTCACGCCCAGGCGGGGATTTTTTATCCGGCCGGTGACGAGGGGATGTCCAACGGGAGCATTGATCATGCGGAAGTGCGATGGCTTCAGCCCGCTTCTGGTCCTGGGGGCCATGGGCTTGGCCTGCCTGCTGCCTGCTTGTGCCCCGGCCCGGCCAGGCCTCTTGGTCGATCTGACCTATTCCTTCGGCCAAGACACGGTCTATTGGCCTCACAACAAGCCCTTCCAATGGGAACGGACCGATTGGGGGATAACTCCGGGCGGCTATTGGTATGCCTCCGCGACCTTTTCGGCGTCGGAACATGGAGGCACCCATCTGGACGCCCCGATTCATTTCGGCAAAGGCCGCCGCACGGTGGATCAGATTCCCCTCGAACAGTTGACCGGCCCCGCGATTGTGGTGGACGTTCGGCCTCGCTGCGAGGAGCAGCCAGACTATGAATTGACGGTCGGGGACCTCCAGACCTGGGAGTCCCGGCATGGACGAATCCCGGACGGAGCCATCGTCCTGATGCTCTCCGGCTGGGGGCAACGGTGGCCGGATCGGCAACGCTATTTGGGCAGCCGGACTCCCGACGACCCCCTGACCCTTCATTTCCCCGGATTTTCGCGTGAGGCGGCCTCGTTCCTGGTCGCGCAACGAGCCGTCCGAGGGCTGGGCGTCGATACGGCGAGCATCGATCCGGGACGCTCGCGGGACTTCCCCGTCCATCGAGTCTTGGGGGAGGCGGATGTCTATGCGCTGGAAAACGTGGCTTCTCTCGACCGGCTGCCGCCCAGCGGCGCGACGCTCTGGGCCTTGCCGATCAAGATCAACGGAGGATCCGGGGGACCGGTCCGTATTGTGGCCCAAGTTCCCTAATAGACGTAGACGGCCCCCATGATCGGCCGGTCGGTTCATGGTCCGGTCACAGGGGTTTGTCGCTCCGAGGAGTGAGACATGGCGGAACGGAAACGGCATCTGAAACTGGTGCAACCCCAGTATACCCTCTGTTACGGCATGCGGTTGGATCGCGGGGCGGCGCCGGAGCTGGGTCATCCCCATGTCCCCGTGACGTTGCCGGACGGCTCCCGCGACACGATGGCCTTGCATGTCATCAATGGGTCGGTCGAGGAGATCAAGGCGCAGTTGCTGCAAAGCGTGGATGCGTTCTTTGAGATTTACGGAGAGTCCTGAGGGGGAGCGGAGTCCTGGCTCGCGCGAGCCGGTCAGGTTTGTCCGCCGCGATCCGTGATGTCGGGAGGCTCCGGATAGAGTCGCTGCAGCCGTTCGATCAGCGGCAGCGCTTCGGGCGTACTGGGCCTGGAGGGCTCGCTGGGCGGATGGTCCCAGGTCAGACGCGCGATCCCAGCCTCGCCCAACACGCTGCGGATCGTCGCGACCATCGCCTCGAGCGTCACGTCCGTGCCCGTCCGAAGATCCAAGACACGGTCCTCACGCCGAGAGGGCGGCGGCCCGTTGTTGACGAGCGCCCAGCAGCGGTCGAAGATCCGGTCCCGGGTCGGCTCCGGCACGTTGAGGGATGGCAGGCCGGAGGTGCAGAGGGCTATGACCATCAGGACGAACTGGAGGTCGGGCATGCCCGGCTCATGGACGTCGAGCGATTGCATGGGTAGGTCCTTTATCAGACTGAGGCAGGCGAGTCAACAAGGGGCGCATTCCGGCGGCCGGCTCGAAGCGCCAGGCTCTTGCCGGCCATGAGGTGGATGGTATGGTGACGATTATGCTGATGGGGCAACTCCAGACGACGGAGGGAGAGCGGGATGTCGCCTGCCAGCTGCCCGAGCCGATGACCGTGCGCCAATTGATCCAGCGGCAGGGCGAAACCATGGAACCGGTGCTCTCCCTGATGAAGCAAAAGAAGCTCCTGGTCACCGTCAATAAGCGGATTGCCAGCGAGGATACGAGGATTCAAGACGGGGATGCGATCAAGCTGGTCGCCCATGACGGCATGGGCGGCAGCGGCCTGGCCCCGACCTTCTAGTCTTGCGCCTGTGATTATTGTTTCGACAGGGGAATGAAAAAGGGCCGGTTCCTTGCGGGAACCGGCCCCTCTAATGAACGGCGTTTCGGCGGGAAGATTAATCGACGGGATTACCGCTTCCCGAGGATGGCATCCTTCGCAGCCTTGGCCACGCGGAACTTTACCACGCGCTTGGCCGGGATCTTGATCGCCTCGCCGGTTTGGGGGTTGCGTCCCATCCGAGCCTTCCGGTTCGCGAGCACCAGCTTGCCGATTCCGGGGAGCGCAAAGGTGTTCTTCGCTTCCTTGTAGGCCAGGGCTGCCAGGTCATCCAGGAGCTGCGCCGCAGCTTTCTTGGTGATTCCGGCTTTTCCTGCCACGTGATCGGCAATCTGGGACTTAGTCATCGCTTTTGCCATACGGACCTCCTCAATACGTCATGAAAGGTGAACTGCTGACAGCCTGTATCCAGAATTGGTTGGGCCTACGGTGACCGGGGTTGCGCCTCTCCTGCAGCGGGGGCGACGCATCAGCCAGCTCCGTCAGATCGGAGGTGAGTGTAGCGAAAGCCCCCTAACGTGTCAACCACAAAAAGTGAAATATGACTAGGCGGCCAGCGGCGTTTCTGGGTCCTGACTTGAACCCTGACCGGGCAGTGTGTAGAGTAAGGAATTGCGACTGCAGGCGAGCGTCGTTTCAATTCAGGGGGGTGGAGAGCACGGAGCCAGATGGGAAAAGAACTGCCAATCATTTCGTCCGGCGCGCAACCGCCTCAACCGGAGGCGGCCGAGGCGGTCGTCTATTCGCGCGTCTTCTGCGCGAGAGAAAACTCCCCTCCCCTGCGCCTCCTCCTGGATTTTCTCAAGTCCAAGGGCCAGGTCCCCTTGGTCCCGAAGATGGACCCGGAAGCCCTCGATGACTGGGCCTGGGTTCAGATCGGGATCGGGTATCACCGCGAACGCAAGCCCATTCAGCTCTTCTGTCTCAGGGATCGCGGCAGCTACCAGGATGCGTTCGAGCAGGAACGGAAGGATTTTTTGGAGCGCCTTTCCATCTACGACGACATCGAGGCTCAATTGGTCCGCGAGTCCGTGACGCGCGCCCGGTTTATCGCGACGACCCGGTTCGTCCAAGCCGACATGACCGACGAGGGCTACGACTTCAATGGCTGGATCCTGGAGTTTTTTCAGGAAAACTGCAATGGTATCGTATACATCGATGGACAAGGCTTCTTTTCACCCAAGGGCGACCTCATCGTCGACATGCAAGATACCAGTTCCGACGTAGAGGCGGTTCCAGACCACAAGCAGCCATGACCGTCCTTCCAGATGGGCCCCGCCGCCTCATGGCCCGCTGCGATCAATGGTTCGAGCGTGCGCGGGCTTCGGTGTTGGGCAACCTGCCCTGCCGGCGAGGGTGCAGCCGCTG